>CAZBNV010000040.1:0-37084 GCA_964493335.1 uncultured Nitrospira sp. | reverse complement strand
CGCGGCACCAGCAACATCCAGCCCGGCAAGACAGAAGCGAGGAAACCATAACCCGCCAGGAGCCACACCAGCGTGGTGCGTTCGAACTCAAACCATGACGCAACGGATGACTGCGCGACGACACGGCCAAACACAACCGCCGCCACCAACAGCACGACGCCCAACAACGATACTTCCGCAATCTGTCCGGGACGAAATTTCTGCAAATAAAAACCCATGATGAAGCCGATGGGGATCGTCATCGCAATCGTGAAGGTCCCCCACGCATTGTGGTAGAGCGCGTTGACGACCGCGAAGCCTAGACCCGCCAGCGCCACGACCACGATGAACAGCACCGCCACGGCCGTCGCAGTGCCGGTGATGGAACCGAGTTCGTCATGAGCGATTTCGGGCAAGGAGCGACCATTCCTCCGCATCGAGGCGACCAGAATGATGAAGTCCTGCACCGCTCCAGCCAGCACGGCCCCGATCACCAGCCAGAGGAATCCCGGCAGAAATCCGAACTGCGCCGCCAAGACGGGACCGAGCAAGGGACCCGCACCCGCAATCGCGGCGAAGTGGTGACCAAACAGCACGACTTTATTGGTGGGATGAAAGTTCACGCCGTCATTCAACCGCACGGCAGGCGTCAGACGCGTATCGTCCAGCTGCACCACCTTGCGGGCCAGCCAGCGGCCATAAAAGCGATAGGCCAACACATAGATACAGGCCGCCGCGACGACCAGCCAAAGACCGTTTACCTTTTCGTGAGGATTGATGACGCCAGTGACGTGGGCGAGGGCCAGAGCGCCAAGAATAGCCAGAAAGGCCCATAAGACTAGCTTTAATGCGGACATGCGGCGCATCCTACCACACTGATAATGATCAAGGGAGTGATCGGCATTCAAGATGTAAAGCAACCTTGACGCTATACCGAACTTTTTCTTTTGTAACATACCAAAGTAGAATGCCCGCGTAATTTCAAATCTTGCAGTGCAGACATATGAACCAGACATGGTTCGAAATGCCAGATGAGCGCCGACGTAAACTTGCAGGAGCGGTTTGGATTCCTTTGCGGGCGATGAATAGTATTGAAGAGGTTGGGCAACTTGGGCACTTGGGATATAGATCTGAATTTTATGGCGTTGGTACACTAGCAATCCCCACGAAAAAGAAACCAATCGCCGAAAAGCTCGGCTGGATGGACGTTGGAATCAGCCACAACCATTCAGGGCAGGTCCAACAAAAAAAGTACATACCTTGCGACCTATACCAAGACTATGGCGGGAAGTTTTCGGGTTTGCACCTGGTCCTCGATCAACGAGGCAATAGCTCTGAGCAACCTGAATGGCACTTACATCAAGATTTGGTCATTACACTTGGACTCAAACGCGAAAAAGACATCTGGGTCCGCATTGACGAGGGATATCTAGAAATCGCACGACTGGCGAGAACAGGAGCCGGCAGACCACGCATACTCGAGGTACGAGCATCCCATCTTAAGGACTATCTTTGTGCGCGTGGGATGGGCCTACACGTGACATCTTACAGAAGCCGCATTGAGGTAGTTGAAGATGCCAACCATATCAATTGGTCACAGAATCCGTATCACGAGACCACCGATACGGATCGGTGGGAAGGCAGAGTTTCAGCCATTCATGAAGGTGGAATGGGCTATGGGGAACAGACAGCCATATTTCATGTGGCACGGACTGATGTGGATGTGGAGGAGGATGTCCCATCTTTTAACCTTCCGACTGACTCGCAAGTAAAAGCAGAATCTTGGACGAAGGAACACACCGGGCGAAAACTTTATCTTGTTGAAGGCAAACTATGGCGCAATGAGTGGATTGAGCCTGCGATTAAGAGCCCCATTGTTCGTCGTGACAAGCTTCGTCCCACTGTTTTTTTCATTACCAATCCAGAGGGCAAGAAGGAAAGTGAAGAAACGCTCGTCAATGGTAGTCGATGGCTCTGGTTTCGCCCACAGGTCATACCGGAGCTTGCTCATCGGAGAGGCGGATTTTTAAATTGGTATACGCGAGATACGGGGGCCGTTGGATGCTCTCCAAGCTATGATGTCCACTTTGGCCTGAACTCTATCGGGCTCGTGAATGTATATGCTAAGGACATCGGACAGCTCCCAGAGTGGCAACAGCAAATCTGGGCTGGTCACAATGTCGGCCCCGAGGGAAAAGTTGCGGAAGAATTACTCGCTTCCCAGATGAAAGCGGAACCAGCGGACACACTCGCGCCAGAAGCTTTTCTTGGTGTAGGACTGGCTACGCTAGAACAACTCTTCAACGAAAAGCTTGCAGTACGCCTCCTGAGACCGCACGATGAAATTCCTCATCTGCTTTCTCGCGCACACCGGTTTCGATCAACCGACAAGGAGGGCTTATTTTCCTTAGCAAAGGATCTCGCACGATTGACCGCTGATAGACTCGATTCGGGGGCCATTCAGAGATTTGTGAAGCCGCCAGCCGGCGTGAAATGGGGCTCGTTGAAATCTCTTGAGAACTTGCTCGCGACCCAAGTCAATCCTGACATAGCAAGGATAATCATGGGGCCACTCGTGGGCATCTATGAACTCCGCCATGCCGATGCTCACTTGCCAAGCGCGGAGGTTGAAAAAGCATTGAGGCTAGCAAAGGTAGAGCAAAGCTCTCCTTACGTCTTTCAGGGCCATCAACTACTGCACGCGTGCGTAGACAGCATCCATTACATCATTGAGGTCCTCAGGAAGTGGCCCGCTTCCTGAACAAGTATGATTTGATGTGGCATTGGAGAGATCCATTCTTCACATCACGCCTATCCCGCCGTTTGATTCCGCACAATCGAAAGCAGAAAATACACCACCATGCGCTAGCTGATCGCTCGTTGACCTAGGCGTTGCCGCTCTAATCTTGAATTTCCCTCTCGCTTTCGTCATATAGACCCATGCTCACCCTGATCCAGTTTCCCTGGTCGCCGTTCTGCATCACGGTGCGGCGCATGCTCGAACGGAACGGAATCCCGTTTCGCTCGCGCGATATTCCCTTTCACGATCGCGACTCCATTGTCATCGCCACAAAGGGGCGCGGGCACAACGTGCCTTGTATCGTCGATGGCAACCACGCTCTCTGCGATACCACCGATTTCGGACAAGAAGTCGCGCGCTACATCGATCGGCGCCACAATCTCGGCCTATTTCCGAAAGCGTTCGAAGGCATCCAGCTTATTCTATCTCGCTATATCGAACGACCTCGAAACGGTGGGGTTCAAAGTGAATGACACCTACGTCATCCCTTCACGCCCTCTCGTAGAACGCGTCATGCTGGTCCGCCACAAGGAACGGAAGTTTGGAAAGGGCTGCCTCCAGGAATGGACCAGCCACCGCAAGTATCTCACCACTCAATTCACCGAGTTGCTGATGCCGATCGACAACGTGTTGGCTTCGTCTCCCTATCTACTCTCCGATCGCCCGCTTTTCGTCAATTACGATCTCTATGGGGTGATCGGGAATTATCTCTTCAGTGGAAAAACGAGATTGCCCGGCCTCAAACACCTGCGCCGTTGGCACCGCAGGATGAAGCAGTCCAACTAACCTCGCTCGCTCTTTCCAACCCATGCGATGGTTGATTCGCCTGCTCAAGGCAACCTCGTTTGCCCCACCGCGCATCTTTCACACGAACACCAAAGAGAACAGCATGGCTTCGGAGCAACCATGAACGGTTCCTACCTGAGGGGCAACGTGCCTGCCGACTTTGCTATACTTGCTCACGTCATGTCGCCCGATACACCGTCATCACAGCCGTCCGGGAGAGAACGCCGCGAATATTATCGCATCACCGTCGTTCTGCCCATCCGCATTCAGCTCGAGACGGACAACACAGAGGGTGAGTTCATCGAGAAATCCATCAACCTCAGTGGAGGCGGGATCGGCGTGACGGTCACGACAATCTACAAGCCCGATGAAGTCCTCTCGCTCACGCTGCGCCTTCCCGACCACGTTCTCTTCAAATCCCCTATCGAAGCATTACGGCTTGATCCCGCCACGCTCCCAGGTAATCCTTATCGCCTCCACGCCCGCTTCATCAGGATGACCACACAGAACCGGGAGCTGCTGATCAGATACATCGTGCGTTTTCAGCGCGACCACCTGCAACAACACTATTCTGTCTAAACCGTGCGGTGAGACTCCAGGATTGAGCCGTTACTCGCCAGCAGCGACTGACGCCTGCATCAGCAGCCTACGTTTCTCCGCCTATCGAAGAGAGGCGCTTCGGGACTCGCATAGATGTTCGTGTTAGGTTCGAAACCATTTCAAACACTGAGGGAGGCCTTCAGAATCTTCGCTTTTCCGGATGAGTGATGCCGACCACCTGGTCTTCGGACAAGGCATAGTATCGTCCCGTTTGCTTCCGCCACCCATAACGATGGATCATAGCCTCCATGCATATTCTCAAGTGGCTGTTCGGTGCGCTCATTCTTTTAATGATCGTCGGCATGGGCTATCAGCTCGTCGGCATGGTGCTCGACCGATCGCACTACCCGCCTCCCGGCCAGATGGTCGATGTCGGCGGCCACCGGCTCCACCTCTATTGCACCGGCAAAGGAAGCCCGACGGTTGTGCTGGAGGCCGCGGCGCCGGGCTGGTCGCTGTACTGGAGTCTGGTGCAGCCGGAAGTGGCGAAGGTGACCAGAGTCTGCGCCTATGATCGGGCCGGCCTTGGATGGAGCGAGCGCGGCCCGTTACCTCGCACGGGACAACGCATGGCCCGGGAACTTCATCAACTGCTGAAGCGCGCAGGCATTTCCGGCCCCTATATTCTTGTGGGCCATTCGCTCGGTGGCTTCGTCGCCCGACTCTATCGGGAGGAGCATCCCACTGACATCGTCGGCATGGTCCTGGTGGATGCGGGACATGAATCGGAAATGCGGCAGGCCGAGTTCAGAACCTTCGTCAACACCGGCAAGTCGATGCTTCCTCTCCTACGCGCGATGACGATCCTCGGCATGCCACGATTTTTCGCGTCGTTTGAGAGTCTGCCGCCGTTTTTAAGTCAGCAGGAGGAAAAAGTGCCCGAGAAGGTTCGACCCATGCTGCGTGCCGGCTGGCTGCGGACCAGCTATCCCACGACGCTGAGCGAGGAGGGAGACGCGCTGGTGGAAACGCTGGAACAAGTGCGCCACATCGGCCCCCTCGGCGATCTTCCGTTAGTCGTCCTGACTGCGACCGGCCCTGTCTGGTGGCCGGACATGCCCGGAGCCGTGAACCCCGTCAAGTTCAGGAAGATGTGGCTGGACCTCCAGCAAGACCTGACCAAGCTTTCATCTAACAGTCGCCAGGTCTTCGCCGATCAGAGCAGCCACTTCATTCAATTCGACCAACCGGAACTCGTCATCACTGCCATTCGGCGGCTCGTCGAGACGGCTCGTCAGAAATCGACCGGGAACAGATGAGGAATCGCGAGGGCAATGCGTTGGTGTCGACTACTCGAATCCGACCGGTTCGTAGATCTGGTAGCGCCCGATAGTCTGCACGAGCCTCACACGGTCCTGCTTGATCAGCGGCTTGTAGAATCCTGCCCAGCGGCCGTACTCGCCAACGACCATGTAGTTCGGCTTCGCCTGCAACGGATCATATGTGACCCGCTGGTTTGAATTTTGTTCGCGAAGAATCACCTCTACCAATGCCTGGGGTGGGGCATAGGTATAGCGGCGGTTGAGAAACAAAAACAGCTCGCTGTCGTACGTCTCAATCAGCGCGGTCGCCGGTGTGGCGGTATGCAGATAGGCGATCAACTCAAATAGGTCGCGCTCATCCTCTCGCGCACGAAACGCATACCGTTCCTGCACGACTACCCACCCCATCACGACAAGGAGCGCGACGGTCACCACGACTTTTATCCCCTCCCTGGTCACGTGTCTGGTTCGCACGAGTGCCGACAGGACGTCCCGCACACATGCTGCGTCGAATCCTTTGGTGAGTTCGTAGAAAAGAGCCGCAGTGAATGGAGCGGCAATGAACAGGCCGGGGAAGGCATATCGTGCCTCGCCCGCACAGAGCAGGGCAAACCACGCCAGCCAGCTAGTCGCCAACATCAGAAGCATAATGCGGACGGTCTGTTCGAGCGGTCGCCGGCCGTGAGCAGGGTCAGAACGCCACAGACGCCAGGCAGCATAACCCAAGCCGATTGTATATTCCGGCCAGGACGCCACCATGTATTGAATCGTCTCCAGGCGGATCGACGGAACGAAGACCAGTGCAATCGCTTCCGTCATTCCGCTTGTCGGGGGATTCGGGACTGTATGACCCGCTAACACCAGCTCCTTCGTCACCACCAGGAGCCGATACCCCGCCCACGAGCCGCCCAAGAGCAGAGCCAGCTGACGAGCGGTGGACCAGTCTCCACGAAGCCCAACGAACACTGCCGTCCCTGCCAGAGAAGCGACGAAGAACGGAGCCAGTTGAGACTTGGTCATCCACGCGAGACTCCAGCAGGCGATCGCCGCGGCAAGCCAACGTCGATCATCATCGATCCGCAGCAGGCAGGCGTACCCGGCCAGAAGAAAACATAACATGGGCATCTCGCCCAACACCTGACGTCCTATAAATAGGGGATGGATCGACCACTTCACTGGAACGAAAATCAGGAGCCCGAGCGCCACGATGGCCACAGGCCGACTGAAGAGTCGTCGCGCAATCGTATAGAGAAGGAGGAAGGCGCCGAACGTATACAGTAAGCCGACTACTCTCGCCTGCCAGATGCCGACACCAAAGAGCTTGAAACTCGCGGCCACCGAGGCAACCACGGGAAAATGGGCCGACAGCACCGGCGCGGCCGGTTCGCCGCGGAGCAGACAACCGTAATGCCCCATCTCGACCCACGTGCGCGCGACACAGACCGTCCATCCTTCATCGAACCAGAGCGGGGGAAAGCTCTCGAGGTGAACGAGGCTGCTTCCGAACACGATCAGAAAAAGAATCCCGGCCACGACGCGGTCCGTCCCAGCGGGGGCGCGCTCAATCCGGCTTATGAGTCTGGGTGAACCTGTCGCGACAAACAGTGCCATAGAGGAGATTCTTTAGAGAGGCCGGTGCCAGGCCACGACCGAGCGGCAGCGAGTCACGCGGCTCGATAGACATACAGCATGATGTTTTGAAAGCGGCCTGGAGCATAGAGCGGCATGCACACCGCATCCATTTGATAGTCAAAGCCCTGCGTCTCTAGCGTGGCCAGAAAGAGCCCCAGCTTCGCGCGCTCGCCGCCGATTTTGTGGTGGAACTCGATCAACATTTCCCGTACCGCCTTCAGTCGGCCTGTGCTCGCGAGATCCCGTAGCACGGCATCTTCCGCACCTTCGACGTCAAGCTTGAGAAAATCGATGTCGGTTTCCGGCAACTGTCTGCCGATCACCTCTGAGAGCGTGAGGGTCTCGACCCTAATCGTGTCTTTCGGCATACGTTGGTAATTCAGACTCATCCGCAAGGATCCGGGATTAGCGTGATCCACATGAAACTCGGCCGTGCCTGCCTTATCGGATAACGCCACATTGTAGAGATGCACCCCCGTCAGATTGTTCGCCTCAACATTGCGCTTCAACAGGGCAAACGTATCCTTGTCCGGCTCGAATGCATAGATCTCAGCTTGCGGGTACAACCATTTGAAGAAGAGCGTGGCCAGGCCGATGTTGGCGCCACAATCGAAAATGACCGGCCGCGCGTTGGACGTCTCAAAATAATATTCATTGCGCAACAGAATCACTCTGAACAACAGATGCATGGTCCGATAGTTGAAACAACGGATGGCGAATCCGAATACCTTCTCCTCTGTGATCGGCCGAAGCGGATGGATCAGCAATAATTTGATGCTCAGGCGCAAGTAGGTCAGCAGGATGCCGGCCTTTATGCGTGACGAAAAGGTTCCGCGCAACAGATAGGGCGCGAACATCAGCGTATCGAAGACCACTTCGAAAAAGAGCCAGATGCCGCGATTCATGGTAATTCACCGCTCATGTCGAGGCAGGCAGTCGTTGAGGATGGCGACCGTCTGCCTTGAGGGCCTGCGGCTCGAGCGCTCCGCTCGGAATGAGAAACGGAGCACAACGGTAGACCGCCACAGTCACCGGGCCCTCACCATGACGCGCCAGCAGGACAGTTTTCAGCGTCGCCCAGTCTCCATACCATTGGGCATGGGGAAACATAGCTTTTAAATCATGTGGGTTCAAGCCAGGCGATAGGACCATCATCTGCTGCTGTTTCTGCTGAAGCAGCTTGACCACCGTCCTTACCTTTTCTAATGGTCGTTCGAGATCGGCCACCCGAAAGTGCGTGAGGCGCCGGGCGATACGCGACCAGAGGGGACTGGCCACCGGAAATAACTCATGGGTACCCAATCCGAGAGGACAGGCGGCAATTACCACTCGAGACGCGCCCTGCTTCGCCCGTTCGATGGGCCACATTCCACGATCCTGAGCGAATTGCCAACTGGTATCGAAGGGGTACATATCCGCCACCACCACATCGGCGTCAGGCAGGATGGACACCCCATACATCCGCTGTGCCGAACGGACGCCTTCCTCATGCGCCTGCACAACGTCACCCACAAAGAGGCCGCTGATCGCTCGTCGGTGGTTCAGCGTGACATTTGCGATGAAGTCGAGTCCTACTTTTCGAGCCACGGCCACCATGTCTCGCCGCAACTCCGTATGGATCGAGCCCCCACGCTCGCGGGACCCGCGCAGATAGTCATGCATCATCCTCGTCGTCTCGACGCCGCAGACCGCCGGCAGAATGATCTTGGCTCCGCCTGAAAACCCGGCGATCGGATGGGGGTAAATGCATCCCATTCCGATCTTGAGATCACACTCCATCACGGTACGGTTGAGTTGAAGCGGCAGGCCGCCTGGAGAAACTCCGAGATCCACCAGGTCCCGACCACTATCATGTGCCATGATCCTGATCTCAGGAGAAAGTGCTGAGCCCACCTTTTTTGCCATCTCTTCAGCGGATGCCGGAGGATGCGTGCCACCCGCGAGCATGATCGTGATCGCGCGAGGCGAGATGCCTGCACTGGTCACTTCTTCGACAAGCAACGGAAGCAGGTCGGCAGCGGGTGTAGGCCGGGTGAGATCGTCGACCACAATGACGGCCTTGGTTTTTCCCTTTGCGATGGCAGAGAGCCTCGGCGTACCGATCGGCCGACTCAACGCCTCCTGCATCGCGTGGAACGTCAAGGCCGGTGTGTCCGAAGGGCCAACTTCGACGACTTTCCAGGAGGGTGGAAAGTCGATCGCGAGAGTGTCATCCCCGAACCAGGCCTTCGTACGCAAAGACACGTCACTCATGATTTGGATTCCACCGTATGAGGATCAGATGTTTTGACTGCATTGGGCGCACCTCCTTCCCTCATCGCTCCTCTCCACAGCCCCCAGAGAAACCCGGCCGCCTGGCACTTCTCGCCAAGCCAAAACAGCCCAAAATGCCGCTTCTGTTGAAAGCGTCTCCATTCAAATGGGCCGAGTAGTTTCTCCCACAGAGCTTTGAACCATCGCGGAGGGGTTTTCTTGCCAGCATGGCCCCATAGCAGACTATCTTGAGGAATGACGCCGCTTTCGTCCATTCGCATCAGAAGAAATAGAATTGCGATTCCAATCCCCCGCTGGAACGAGTGGCGAAGGTGTTGTCCTGCGGTCGCCCGGCGCAAATGCGTGACTGCATTGGGGACATACACCATCGTCGCTCCGCGCTTCCGCAATCGCCAGACAAGTTCCCAATCCTCGCCGGATCCCGGGAAAGATGGATTGAAGGCATGTCCGTCCTCTCGCACGCAGAGGTTCAACCAGTCCCGTTTGACCAGCATGTTGCCGCCGTTGCCGACCAGGCCTCCTCGGTCGATCTGCTCATGATCTGGCAATAGTGTACGACGACGAATCGCGTCCAAGAGCGGATCGGTCTCTTGAAACGTGCCTCCCGCGACTGCCGCCTGGTGACGATCAAGCGCCGCGACCAGCCGCTCCAGCCAGTCTGCAGGCGGAACTCCGTCGTCATCGGCAAACGCAATGAGATCGCCCGTTGCCCGGACGATCCCTTCATTTCTAGCCCAGGCCGCCCCGCGCCGATGCTGGTCTACCACAACGATCACCTCATCCGGCTGCCTGGTCTGCTTTGCCAAGGCTGCCTGGCACAAGGCCAACGTGTCTCGTCCAAGAGTGGGAATAACGACCGAGATTCTATGTTGATCAGTCGGCATGATGCGACACTCAACCTAATTCAATACCGTTGGTCTAAGTTTTAGCAGAGCCGGCTCCAACCAGCGAAATATTTTCACGCCCGCCCGCCGCAAGGTACCCGGCAGACTGTGCACCAGTTGTTCGACTTCCTCGACCTCCAGGAGCCCAAGCCAAAAGACACCGCTCCAATAGACCAACGCACCGACGGCACTCCCCACCATCACAGATAGGATCGGCGCGTCGATCATTGCAGCGCCACCCGCGATGGCCGCGCCTGTTCCTACCACAAGACCCATCAGTCTGGAGACGGCCCAGCCCTCGAAGATACGGACCTGCCGACGGCGCAACACCCAGGCATACCCAACCGCCACCAGCGCAAAGGACGCTGAGGTGGCCAGAGCCGCACCGGCTGCTCCCCACCTCGGGACCAAAGCCCAGCATAACCCGACATCCACCAGCACCGTTGCACCCATCACCCGGATCAGATGTGCTCCGTCGCCTCCGGCTTGAATCACCGGCCACAACACACGCGCCATCGCATAACAGAACGCGCCAGGCACCAGCAATCGCAAGGCCAAGGCGGCCTCGGCGAATTGCGGTCCGAAATACAGGGTGACAATCTGATCGCCTAACGCGAACACAATTACGAGGAGGAAGGCGGTTCCCAACATCACATACCGCAGGAGCCGACTCACTAAACTGCTCACGTCCCCTACCCGCTGTTCGGCCCATAAACGAGCCGTCGATTGGAGCATGACGCCCTCCACCGCAATCGGGATAAACCACACGAACTGCGACCACTGGACGGCCGCCGCGTAGAGTCCGGCTTGCGCTCCACCGGCCAAATGGCGAACCAGGATCACATCGAGTGAACAGAGAGCCATGTTCAACACCGAGAAGACCATCGCGGACAGGCCGAAGCGCAGCAACTCTTGTGTCGGCAGAGGTACCACGGGAGCCGACCGGACACGCTCTGTTCCCTGAAGCACATACATGACCGACCGGAGACACACCACCGCAACAAAGAGATCCGCCAGGAGCAGCCCCGTCAAGACACCGGTTACTCCCATGCCGTTCATCGCAAGCGTCACGCCGATGGCGCCCGCCGTCACGACGCCGATGATGCCGGGAATCGCCGCGCATTCCTCCCGTCGGAGTCCGTATAAGATCCCGCGTGCATAAAACCACATTTGATCGAACAGCAACACACCCACGACGACGCAGGCGGTGACAACGGCAGCCGTCCCTTGTGGTGCGGCGCTGACCAGGATCAGCCCCACTAGGAGGCCGACGATGGCCACACCTATTCCATTGATGAGAGCGCCCGCCTGTGCCACCGCTCGGCACCAGGCAAGATCGTCCGGTCGCTCCGCCACACGTTTGGTCATGGTCTGCATCATGCCGACATTGGCAAATTGGGAGGCGAGAAGGAGCACCGCGAGATAGTAGGCATATTGCCCATACCCCTCAATACCGAGAAGCCGCGCGAAGATCGGCAACACCACGGCCGCAGTCGCCAGTTTCGCGACCGACCAACTTCCGACCGAGACGATCCCTTTCGAGACTGCCTTAGAAGACATGCATATATCCACGACCTGGACAGGCCGCTCCCTGAGCTCGCGCGGCGACCTCAAGACGAGTCAGGCCGAGTCAGTCAGCAAAACCCTCATATTGTTGTCGATGGGCCGCTAAGGCCTTGGACGTTTCGTAGGTGTCGCGCACATATTCATAGGCGGCACGCCCCTTCTCGAGCGGCGCGTCTGCGAGGAGGCTTCGAATGGCGGCGGCATAGTCGTCGTCGTGGACTTGCTTGCCGAACTTCGTGGCGAATTGATCGGGATCGACACGACTAATGATCGGGCATCCGTAGGCCGCCGCTTCTAGAAACGTCAACGGGAGCCCCTCGCGCACCGCCGTACTGACGAAGATCCATGTGTCGGACAAAATCTGGTGCATACGCTCCGGCTCGCGAAAACGGTTAATGAGGCCGGGCATTTCCAAATTCGGCACGTCGCGAAAGCGACGACGCAACTCGGCGTCGAATCCGGATTCGGCGGATGCGCTGCCCTGTCCCACCGCTACAAACCGGTAGTCCGGAAACTGTCTAGCCAATTCCAAAAAGATCCACGGCCGCTTACGTTTATCCCATCGGGCCACAAATGTCATCGTCGGGCGTTCGCTTTTGTGCGGCAGGGTCGCGGGCACATCGATGAGATTCGGCAGCAGAGTGGGCAGCGTCGACAGGCCGTACAACCGCTTCACTTTTTCCTTTAGAAAATGTGCCGGGCAAAACACACCATTGGCCCGACGCACGGCTTGCCTGACGAAGAGACCCGATTCGGTGAAGTAGTTGAACGGCGTCAGGAGGCGGCGCATCGGCGTAGCATAGAGAAATTCGATCCACCAGTCATGCAGTTCTCTGGGGTCTCGACTGGTGACTAGATGCGTGCGGCGTGGATGGAGGCGCTGCGCCAGGTAGGTCAGGACGGTCGGGTCTTGCGAGTGAAAAATATCGGCTCGTGAGGCTCGGATGATCCGGCAGGCCTCGAGCACGTTGCGCGGCGAGAAGCTCTGAATCTCGACTCCTCCGATCGTCTCGACCGGCTTCTGGCCTTGGCGCCCTGGAACGATGACGCTGACTCGATAGCCGGACCACACCAGACTTTCGGCAAGCTTGCGCGACATGCTGCCGAACCCGCCATAAATGCCCCAATCGAAATACTGACTGGTCAGAATACAGACGTGGGGCTGCTTCCTCATGCCCGAGGTTCCTTGTGCAGATCGCCTCGGACATCGACCCGTGAGCGACCGATCGTCCGCTGGCTCGCCGCCGAGGGGAGCATCACCCGCTCGCACAACTCGATGTAGCGTGTCGCCAGTACCGGCCAACCGAACTGCAGGGCTCTTCGCCGACTCTCTGCCCCCATCCGACCACGGAGATTCTCCGCATTCAGCAGATTATGTAACGCTCGCGTAAGGGCGTGGACATCGCTCCACGGGACGATCTCGCCGTTCTGTCCCTGCGTGACCAATTCAGCGGTGCCTCCCGTGTCGGTCACAATGACCGGCAATCCGGAGGCCATGGCTTCCAGCAACGCAATCGACATGCCTTCCTGCTGAGACGGCAAGGCAAAGACATCCGCCTCCCGGTACAGGGACGGCATCTGTTCACGCGACACGAACCCCTTGAAGGTCACGGCATCCGCCACCTGCAGGCTGTCAGCTAATTCCCGCAACTGCGCCTCGGCGTCGCCGGTCCCGACAACTATCAGCCGCACTGGTTGCGTACAGTTCACTCGTAACTGCGCCAAGGCCCGCAATAGATGGTGCTGCCCTTTGCGTTCGATCAAGCGGGCCACACAGATTATGGTGAATGGCCGCTTCGCCTCGTCGGAAGCGGGCGCGAACAATTCCGTCTCGACTCCGTTAGGGATGGTGACCAGCGGCAGGTCTGGCATCGTCCGATGCGCCAACAGCACCTGCTCGGCGCTAATGGCAGTCACAGCGCTTGCTCGCCGCCAGATCTTTTTTATCAGGGGCGTCAACACAGGATAGAGGTAGTTGTAGCGCGCCTCAAAACCCGGCACATCGGGCCCCTGCAGCGACAGCACATAGGGCAGCCCGTGGGTCAAGGACAATACATAACTGAGCGCTCCGGCGGGCACACCGGCAAAGGCGAAACTGACATCATACCGATGTTGCTCCAACAATCGCCGCGCCATGCGCAGGCCGCGCCAGCTGTAACGGAGCAATTCCAGATTGCTCGCATGGTGAATGTTGCGGTTGTCGACCGGCACCTTGTAGATCGTGATGCGATCCGCGAAGCGTTCGGTTTCATAGGCCGTCCCGCTGCGCGACGACGTCACCAAATCCACCGTGACATCCTGGGACCGTGCCATCTCCTGCAACAGGTAATAGTTGACCACTCCGGTGCCGCCCCCGAGCGGAGGGAATTCGTTATCGAACATGAGAATGCGAATGATGGCTATCTCCTGGTGACGCGACGGGCCACGTACAACGGACGGTGTTTCACTTCGTCTGAAATCCTGCCGATGTACTCGCCGATGACCCCGATGGTCATCAACTGAATACCCGCGAGAAAGAAGATCGAGACGACGAGGGTGGTGAAGCCAGGAGCATCGATCCCCAGCGTTATCTTCTTGATGACATAAAACATCGCCACCATGAAGGACAACGCAGACACCACAAAACCCAGAATCGTGATAATCCGTAGCGGCATGTGGCTGAAGGAGACGAGCCCGTCAAGCGCCAGGTAGAGCAGCTTCCGAAACGTATATTTAGGGCTCCCGGCATGGCGGGCCTGACGCTCATAGCGCACGCCGATCTGCCTGAAGCCCACCCAGCTGCGAATGCCCCTGACGAACCGATTGCGTTCCGGCATTCCGACCAATTCATCCACCACACGGCGATCCATCATGCAAAAATCACCGGCATCCAAGGGAATCTCTATATTGGCAACCCGTTGGAGCAATCGGTAAAACGCCGCATAGGCGAGCCGCTTGCCCCACCATTCCTTCCGTTCGGCGCGCACGGCATAGACCACTTCCCAGCCTTCTTGCCACTTGGCCAGGAATGTGTGCAACACCTCCGGAGGATCCTGAAGATCGGCATCCATAATACAGACAACACGGCCTCGACTATGCTCAAGCCCCGCGCTAATGGCGACCTGATGCCCAAAATTTCTCGCAAACTCGATGACGACGATTCGGCGGTCCTCACCCTCCAGACGTTTCAGGATTTCAGGACTCTGGTCCTTGCTCCCATCGTCAACGAACACGATTTCATAGTCGACTTCCAAGCGGTTCATCGCGTCGGTCAGGCGCGCATGCAGGGTGGGCAGATTCTCGGCCTCATTAAAGACTGGAATAACGATCGACAACAGGGGGAGCGGACGTGCTCCATCGAGCGCCTTTGAGATGAGATGTGATTGTGAGACCTGCCCATGATCCTGCGTGGGTTGCGGGTCGCTTTGCATAGCCGCGGCCACCGCTCGACAAAAATTGAGTGCCGCGATGGGATCCTCGAGCGGAAGCACCAGTTGCCCATCTTTCTTGTCTGTAGGCATAGCCCGACCTTGAGCTTCTAGCCGTGGTTGGATCGGAGGACGTAGAAAATTGGGTTGGGTCATTGTTTGCGGCGTCCCGGTTAAGAAGTCTCACGCTGAGCACGTCGGCCACGAAGGAACGTCTCACGCCTGAAGCTTACTTGCATAAGTGAATATAGTGAAGCGGATAGTAAAATTCTCTTGCCATTTGCCCTTCCGGCGATACCTCAGATTGAGATGAAAAATCACTATGTGCGAAGTCGCACCCGTGCGGATGAGCGAAACTGCACGATCACGAATAGAAGCATGACGAGGGATGTTGCCACCGTCACGGCAAGGAGAAGAGATTGAGGACCTCAGCGATTCCAGAAACCAAAACGCGGTCGTCCACGCTTCCAAGAGTCTGTTAGCGGGAGGACGTCATCACCTCCTTGCCCCTTGTCATAACGACGAGACAGACGAGGCCCAGCAGGATCCACGCCAATTCTCGGAAGCGTCGCAACAGCGCAAACGTGATGCCCGTGACTTCCCCGTACCCGAAGGCCGTCAATAGGAAAAGGTTGCCCGCATCCTGAGCGCCCAAGCTGCCGGGAATGAAAAATGTTCCGCCCTTGATAAAGACCGAGAGCGCGCCGATCGCGATGGCAGACAATACGGTGATGGGTTGTCCCAGGCATAGAATGATGACGAACACTTCCAAGGCCTCGGCCAACCATCCGAGAAGGAACAGCCCCGTGGATAAGAGGAACGCCGGCCGCTGCTGCGCATAGAAGTGTGCGATGGTGCGATCCAATTCGAGTAGCTGGTGCTCTCGCGCTTCCAGAAACTGTAGTCGCAGGCCGAGCCGACGCAATATCTTTAAAATCCAGGTAAACATGCCCTGCCGCTGAACGATGACAAACGCGCCGACTCCGAACACCAGCAGTCCCACGCTGACCAAACCGGCAGTGATGGTCTGTCCGGCCGATCCCTCGGAACCCAACAACCAAAACCCCAAACCAATCCCGGCAAGGATGAAGAAAATTTGAGCGATGGTCATGGTGGTTTTCGCCGTCACCACAGAGGCCAACCCTTCCACCAACGGGACACCCTGTCGTTTGAGCAGGTACGCCTTGAGTGGCTCGCCGCCCACATAGGCCGTGGGCGTGGTCATGTTCACAACTTCCCCAGCCGTGCGAATTGCCAGCACCCGCCAAAACGGCACGTCCTTCGCCCAGGCGCCCAGCGTCACACGCCAGCCGTAGGCTTCAAGCACATACATGAGAAGGGACGGCAGAAGGAGCGCCGCCATCGCGGTAGGACCCAGTTGAGTGACTGCGGCATAGATTCGCTCGATGCCGATATGCCAGACCAGGAGAGAGAGCGTCAGCGCCCCGAGGGAAAAGAGGGCCGCTTTAAGCACGGGCCTGTGCCGAAGGTCGAATGACCCACACCATCAACAACCAAAACACCGTTGAGCCGAGCGCGGCCATCCACAGAAACCAGTCGAGCTTGCCCAATATTGCGAAGAGGAACACCACCACGGAAAAATCTCGGCTCGCCACATTCTTCAAGATGAAATCGGACCAGGCTGCCTGCTTCGGTGTGTTCCAGCCGCGCGTGGCGCCGATTTTTTGCGCCTTCGTGACCAACCAGAACGACATCGCATTGCCCAACACCGCCGCGCCACCGAGCGCCACGGGTACCCAGGCACCGTCCGTCCCAGCCTGCCGGAGGTAGGCTCCACAGGCAATTCCGGCAAAGATGGCGATATGCACCACATTGTCCATGGCGATATCCAGCCAGGCGCCGAACGGTGATTCGGTAAACGTCAGACGCGCCACCTCGCCGTCACAGCAATCGATGACCGCCGCCAATTGAAACAACAACGCGGCGATGATCCCGGCTTGGTAGGTTCCCCAACCGAAGCCGAGAGCCGAAAGCAGCCCGACCGTCGTCGCAATCATGGTGATCGTATTGGGCGAACATTTCATCCACAGGAAGGCTATCGTGAGCAGACGCGAGAAGGTTCGATTGAAATACCGATCGACAAACCCTTCAGCCTCTCCCTTGAGCGAACGAAAGAGGGTGCGCTCGGCGATCCCGACACTCGCCTGGTCCCACACATCGCGATACCAGAGGCCAGCATGAGAGGTAGCGGCCACGACTCGCACGCGGCCTTCCGCCGCCGCCCGCTCCAGCCAACGACGCACGGGAACCATCCCCAGCCGGTCCGTTACGTCACCAGTCGCAGCGGACGCCGTCCCGTTGGGCGGATTCAGGATGCTCGCCGGCAAGACCACCAAATCAGCCGCCACCTGATGGCGTTCATCGGCAGTGTGGTGGTGAAAAGAAATGAGCCGGCCTTCTTCAAACGCCACGGTCGGGTTTCGCCGACCTATAGCCGGTTCGACCGAGCCGGCTTCCCGCGTGACGACCACCGCTTCCCCATCCCGCACCGTCTGCCGCAAGTGCTCGATCAGCCGTTTCGAAAACACCGCCTGCACTCCGGCGATCAAACAGAAGCCCGGCACCTCAGTCGCGAGCGATTCCCAGGTGCGCGGATCATCGAGCGGGAACTCCCGGACCGGCATCCATCGGACCGGAATCGTGACCCGTGCCCCCCGCGCCAGCGTATGTTTCAGCAACTCTTCGTCGGCGCCCGCCAGGACGATGAGTTGGCGAATGCCCGCCCGTTGCAAGGTCAGCACCGTGCGTTGAAACAGACTCAGGCCTCCGATGAGAGTGAGCGGGCCAACGTCCGTCAATCCACGCCCAAGACGATCACCGAACAGACCCGCGCCCGGCAACAGAATGGCCGTGCTCAATCCCTGTAATTCAGCCCCGCGTTGTAGTGTGCTTTCGCTCATGACAGCTTGTGTCTCGCGAAGATTCAGAGCCGCGGCAAGATCTCGCGCTCGGCCCGCGTAATATCCTCGGGGAAGTCGATCTCAGTCCAAGGCAGTCCACCGATTTTCTCATGCCCGACTTTCACGTCCTGAAAATACTGCAGCAACCCGTCTTCGTATTCCATCTCCCAGCAGCCTTGATCGATGTAGCCTTTGAGTGAGCCGATCACGTGCGCGGTATCGGCTCGACGCACCTTCAGAAATCCGACGCCCTCTCCGGCGACATCGTACCGCTCCGGCATTTGTTTGCTCAAGGCAATCACCCGTCCACCCGCAACCACCACCATGCATTCCTCGCCGGTCTGCTTCACCGTGTCATCCATCAGCAGACAATTCGTGAACGGCGAGGCCACCAGACGGCGCAGAATCTCACGATGGAACAGCACATCCGCATCCATAATCACCACATCGTCGGAGAGCGCCGAGCGAGCGATCCACAGCGACGAAATACTGCCGCGGTGGAACTCCTCGTTCGCAAGATAGGAAATGCTCACCCCCCGATGTTGCGTGCCCACCGCGTCCCGAATCATCTCCTGCTTGTAGCCGACGACAATGGTGACGTCTCGGATCTGGACGCTGGCCAACACCTCGAGATAGCGGGACAACAGCGTCTGCCCCCCGATCTCGATCAAACATTTCGGCTTATGCTGTGTGACCGGCCAGAGGCGTTTACCGACTCCGGCGGCCAGAATGACGGCTCTCATGTATGCACGACAGCACCTGCAAGCACCTGCTCGAAGGCTGCGAGAAATCCCTGGATGTTCGGTCCTGTCAGTGCGCCCATATTGGCAATGCGAAAGATCTTCGATTCCAATTGCCCCTGTCCGGCATAAATGACATAGCCACGCGCCTTCAGTTGATCATGCAATGCCGCGTAGGTGATGCCAGGAGGCAGATGAAACGCCGTGATCGTGTTCGATTGACATTCCGGCGGCAGCAACGTCTTCACGCCCAACTGCCCCAGGCGTTCCCGGATCCGTGCGGCGGTTTGCTTATACCGCTGCATGCGATTGGCGACGCCCTCCTCCAACAACTCGTTCAACGCTTCTTCAAACGCATAATAGACTTGAACAGCGGGGGTAAAGGGCACGGTCCCTTTGCCTTGATCGTCGACATAGTGGGTCATGTGGAGATACCAGGATCGCTTGGGATAGCCGCGCATCCGCTCCAGAAACCCCTTGCGGAGCAGGACGAAGGAGACACCGGGGAAGCCTTGGATACACTTGCCGGCTGTGCCCGCCACCATATAGATGTGCGACCCGGCAATATCGATCGCCTCTCCCCCGAGGCCGCTCACGGAATCGACCACAAACACGCGGTTCTGACTATCGACAACCTCGGCAATCTCTTTGATGGGATTGATCAACCCGGTGGTCGTCTCGTGATGCACCATCGCCACCGCATGCACCTCGGGGTGCTGGCGTAATGCCAATCGTACTCGCTCGGGATCCGGCTTGATATGCCACTCCGACTTCAGTTCAGAGACGCCGAGTCGATGCAGGCCGATCATGCTGGAAAGCCGCTCGCCGTAGACCCCGTTGTTGAGGACGAGCATGCGCTTCCCCGTCGGAAGGCAGGACATGACCGCCGACTCCACCGCGGCGGTGCCTGAGCCGGTCAGGATGACCGCCACATAGTCGGCCTCGGCCCCGGGCACGAAGGCCGTCAGTAATTTCTGTTGAATGCGGCACAAGAGTTCGGAGAACTCGGATTCTCGGTGGCAGATATCCGGGCGCATCAACGCCTGCCGCACCCGTTCGCTCACGTTCACCGGACCTGGATTCAAAAGTATCATGTTCAATGCCTCAGGCTGTGGATCGGGACTGAGCGGAGCGGCCCCACACATCGCACTCAGCACATGGGTGCTATTCTATGGCTTTCATGAATCGAGCGGTGATGGCCGGCGGCTCATGAAGGACCCGGCCGGCATCCTCGACGAACTCATTGACCTTGACCAGCAACATGCTCGGTCCGTCCTTTTTCAACAGGTCCTTAAATTCATACAGGAGATCATCCCGATCAAGCACCCGCTCGACATGGACATATCCTGCAGCCTTCGCCACTTTCTCCAGCGGCACCACGTTCGAGATGGTCGGCTGATTACCGGTCGATCCGTACACTTCGTTGTCGAAGACGACATGAATGAAATTCTTCGGCTTCAGGGCTCCCACCGACGCTAGAGTCCCCATCCCCATGAGCACATTGCCGTCGCCATCAAAGACGATGACCTGCTTGGCAGGCTTGGACAATGCCACCCCGAGCCCGATCGCCGCCGCATTTCCCATTGATCCGATCATATAAAAATGGGTCGGCCGATCGGCGATCTTGTGCGCTTCACGAGAGGGAAAGCCATTACAGATAATAACCGGCTGATCGGTCAATAGTTCCAGCAATACCGCCATGGCCTGCGCCCGGCTCTGCATGGTGCCTTCTTCCGGCCTCATGGGTGGAGTCCCCTGACGATGCTTTTCTTAATCACGAGCGCAAGCGGAACCCGCTGCTTCATAAAGGTCTGGCCGACCCATCGGAGATCCTCCGTCATCGTCTGTTCCGACAGGACGCGGTGGGGAATTTTCATGGTATCGAGCAAGGGCAGCATCGTCTCGCCCATTACGAGGTGCTCCGGCGCATCGTTGCCTTGGAACCCCCGCCACGACACGAGCAAGATGCAGGGCTGCCGATACATCATATTCAAGGAAATGAGCGTATTCAGAGACGTGCCGAGCCCTGAATTCTGCATGAGTACGGCGGGAATCTTCCCAGCCATATAGGCGCCCGCGGCCATGGCGACCGCTTCATCTTCACGCACCGCAGGGGTGTACACTTTACGCGTCATCAGTTCTTCTATGATCCCGCCCAGGATGGAGTCGGGCACGCCCGTGAAAAAATTCACACCCATATCCTGGAGCGCTTGCACAAATACGTCGCTGTCGATCATGAACGCGCCTCTATTGCCTGAATGATGCGCACAAGAGGCGCATTATAGCCAAGGGGTGATTCATTCACAAGAACGGCGCCGAAGAGTTGCCGCCATCGAGACAACCATGGTAGCGTGCCGGACGAGAGTTTCGACCATGCCCTACGCCTCTTCGATATGGTCAGCCATCCGCGTCATCGGCCGCGTCTTGGTGCTCGGTGCACTCTTGGCCGCCTATACCGGCCCGGCGTTTGCCATCACCATGGCCAACGATCCGCACGGGTTTCAACAGATTCCATGGGGCGTTCCGCTCGCCGACATCCCGGAACTCACCGTCACCCGCACCAATTCTCATACCACCGATTACGAATTCCGCGATCGCCCCCCGGTCTATGCCGACATCCCGGTCGAAAGCCTGCAGCTCTCGACGGTCGATGCCCAATTCGCACGGGTCACGGTTCGCTATCGTGGCGCGCAAACCCACGCGAGGATGCTGCAATTTCTCGAACGTTCCTATGGCGTGATCGAGCGCCTTCCCGGACAGATGATGCGAGGCCTCAATCAGCAATATACCTGGCGCGGCCCGGATACCGAAATCAGCCTCACCTATGAAGCCAACCGGGACCGTGGATTTGTATTCATTGAAAGCCGCAACCTGGCGCCTCGATTCCAGGATCGGATCGCGGACACGGCGGAGTAATATGCGCAGACGGGTCTTCACTCCTCGCACACCTTGGACGGTCCTTACTCGAAGCGTGATGCTAGCCATGTGGTTTCCAGTGGCTGCCGCGCTGGCCGTCCCCATGCAGAATGATTCGAATGGCTTCGAGGGCATTCCCTGGGGGGCGGCCTTCTCGGAATCCGACACGTTCGTCAAGATTGAAGACAGCGGCCGGGTACAGACGTACGAGCTCAAAGGGACGCCTCCGACATTGGGACCGGCCGCGGTCGATTCCATGCGATTCAGCACGATCGACGGCAATTTTGCGCGCGTCATGGTGCGGTACAGCGGCAAGGAAGCACACGACCGCATCCTGGGTTTCCTACAGCAGAAATTCGGCCCGCTGGATCGGACTCCCGGCCAGGTTGCCGGGGGCGTCGTGAAGTTTTTTGATTGGCAAGGCGCCGACAGCGAGATCATCCTGCGTTACGACGTCCGCACCAGCCAAGGGGTCATCTTCTTTGAGAGCCAGGTCTTCCGCAGCCAATTCAATGAAAGCGCCTCACCCGCGCCCTAAAGAGGCGCCGGCTGAAAGAGAGCCGTGGACCTGGGCAGACATAACCAAGGCCCCATGGCTTGAACGGGCCTCTTCAACTTCATTTCTTCATCTCCTTGTCTCGCCTTTCAGTCACGTGATAGCTTCATGGTGAGTGACTACTCACTCACCTGGCCAGGACGATATGAACCCAACGACGTCACTTTCGCGCAGCCCCAGTCGGGACCGCCAGGCCAGCCTGATCGCATCCGCCGCCGCCTTGTTCGCTGCGAAGGGCTTCAAAGGCACAACGACGAAGGAAATCGCCCGTGCCGCCGGCATCAGCGAAGCCCTGGTGTTCAAGTATTTCCCGACCAAACGAGCCCTGTACGCGGCCATCCTCGCTGAGAAAGCCCCACTCAGCGAACTTCTCGGCGCCGTCGAGCAGGTCGCGCGCAAGCGTGACGATTATGGCGTCTTTACGCTCATCGCCGGTTATCGCATTCGCCCTGGCGCCGACCCCACGATGCTGCGGCTGCTGCTTTTCAGCGCGTTGGAAGGCCACGAATTGGCCGACATGTTTTTCGGCAAACAACACCGCGTCTTTTACGAATATCTCGCCGGATACATTCAAAGCAGGATTAAGGAAGGCGCCTTCCGAAAAACCGATCCACTGCTGGCCGCGCGGGCGTTTATCGGCATGGTCGTCCACCATCGTCTGCTGCATGAAATCTTCGAGGTGCCGCTACATTGCTCGCACCAGGAAATCGTGGCCGCGTATGTCGAGCTGTTCCTTCAGGGCTTGGCAACACCTTCCAGCAACAAACCGCGAGGACTGTCCCGTGTCCGGTAACCCCCTCAAACGGCATCCGATCGTCATGCTGGGAGTCATTCTCTTCTTGGCCGTCACGGCCCTGATCCTGTTTCGTCTCAGCAGCGGAGCCAAGACCGACGCTCGAAAAAACCGCATTCTCACCGTCGGCACCATGAGCCCGATCAAGCAAGACTTGGACGTGCGGCTGACCTACACGGCCGACCTCATCCCCAACCAACTCGTGAACATCTTCTCCCGCGTGGACGGCTACATCGCCAAGATTTACGTGGACAAGGGCGACTTGGTGAAGGCCAATCAACTGCTGGTCGAAATCGATCACACCGACTACGTCCATGCGGTCAACCAGGCCAAAGCCAATCTGCTGTCCGCAAAGGCAAAGGTCGCTCAGCAAGACGCCGCCGTGCGCAACGCTGCGCTGACGCTGGATCGCATGCAGGCCTTGATTAAGGACCAGTTTGTGTCGCAGCAAGATCTGGATACGGCCGAGGTGAATCGCGACGCGGCACTCGCCATGCAAGACTCCTTGCGCGCCCAGGTGCAACAGATGGCGGTGGCCCTGGCCCAAGCCGAAACCAACCTGACCTACGCCTCTATCCGCGCGCCATTTGCCGGGTATATTGCGGAACGCAATCTCGATCCGGGCGCCTATGTGAGCGGCACAACCGCCAGCACCTCCACGATGTCCCGTGGGATTCTCAGCATCCATGACGTCGAAACCGTCCGCACCCTCATCGAGGTCGTAGAAAAAGACGTGCCTCTGATAAAGATCGGGCAACGCGCGGATGTCCGTGCCGAAGCCTATCCGAATGAGGTGTTTGCCGGCACGGTCACCCGCATCGTGCAAGCGTTGAACCGCGCCACACGCACGATGACCGTCGAAGTCGATCTCCCCAACAAGGATCACCGTCTCAAGGGCGGCATGTTCGCCCGTGTCGAGGTCCTCGTCGGCATACACCCGCAGGCAGTTCAGATTCCGCTGGATGCGGTGAGCCGTCTGGAGGAGTCGCAATATGTGTATGTCGTCAAGGACGGAAAAGCGCATCAGGTTCCGGTCCAACTGGGGGCGCGTGTGGAAAACCGCGTCGAGGTTGTGAAGGGGCTGAACGGGGACGAACAACTCATCGTCTCCGGGAAAGATCTGGTCAGCGAGGGCGCGACCGTGCAAGTCCAACCACTTGAAGCCGTGAGGCGTGACGGGTGAAGGGATGAAACCGATGGACACCCAGGGATCTTCGCTTAATCGATCGAATCATCCTCCTCACGCCTGACGCCTTCATCATTATGTGGCTGACACTTCTCGCACTTCGTAACCGTATCGGCATCCTGATGCTGTCCCTGGCCATGGTCATTCTAGGGGCCACGTCCCTCGAACGCCTTCCCGTCGATCTCTTCCCCAATATTCAGGTGCCGGTCGCCTTTGTCGGCGTCATCTATAAGGGGGCTCCCCCGCTCGATATTGAGCAAAGCGTGGTCTATCCGATTGAAAAGGCCGTCAGTTCGGCCTCGAACGTCGAACATGTTGAGTCGTTCGCGAAGCAAGGCATTGGGGCGGTTCAAATCTGGTTCAACTGGGGCGCAGATATCAACGTGGGGCAAATGGAAGTGATGCAACGCATCACCCAGATCCTCAACAGCCTGCCGCCCGGTATTCTGCAACCGTTCATCGTCAAATTCGATGTCTCAAACATTCCCGTCGCCATCGTCACGGCGGCGGGCGGCGACCTCGACGAGCGAGGTCTCTATGATCTCGCCTATAACACCATCGCGCCGCAGATCGAACAAATCGCCAACGTCGCGGCCGCTACAGTCGAAGGCGGAAAAATTCGGCAGATCAACATCAACTTGGATCCGGCGTTGCTGCAGGCGCGCGGACTCTCAATCCTGGACGTGGTCAAGGCCGTCAAAGCCTCCAACCTGATTCTGCCATCGGGTAACATCAAAGCGGGCAACCTCGACTACAACGTGTTCACGAACACACAGTTCAAGACGGTGGAGCCGATCAACGACGTCGTGGTCAAGATCGATCCGCGAGGCAATCCCGTGCGGGTGCGCGACGTCGGCGTATTGACGGATTCCTCAGACATCCAAACCAACGTGGTCCGCACCGACGGCAAACGCTCCGTCTATCTCCGCGTCAACAAACAGCCGATTGCGAACACGGTGGAAGTGGTCGATGCCTTGCGGAAAGCGATCCCCAACATGATCGGCATTCCACCGGGCGTCCAATTGGGCATTTCATTCGACCAATCCGTCTACATCCGGCAGTCGATCAAGAACCTCATCGAGCAAGCCCTCCATGGATCGCTGCTCGCAGCGGCAGTCATTCTCCTGTTCCTCAGAAATCTGACCAGCACCCTGATCATCTCGGTCGCCATCCCGCTCTCGATCCTGGTGACTTTTATCGTGCTCTACTTCACGAATCAAACCTTGAACGTCTTTACCATGGGAGGACTGGCGCTCGGCATCGGGCGCCTGGTGGACGACTCCATTGTTGAATTGGAAAATATTCAACGCCACTTGAACGTCGATCGGAACCGGTGGGACGCCATCGTGAATGCGGCCCGCGAAGTCGCCATGCCGATCTTCGCCTCGACGGTGACCACCGTCGTCGTCTTCCTCCCCATGTTTTTCATCGTCGGCATCGCGCGCCTCTTGCTCATTCCGTTGACCCTCACGATCGCGATCGCTCTGTTTACATCCTTCTTCGTCTCCCGCACGGTGACCCCGGCGCTCTGTTATCGATTTTTGAAATCGGAACAGGAAGCCCATCGCCACTTGCCGGGCTGGTTCGTGACCATCATGCAATGGAGCCAACGGCGCTATGAGGCGCTCGATGAAGGTTATGAGCGCAGCCTTCGCTGGGTCCTGGCCCACCGCCGGACATTGCTGATCTCGGTCGTTGTCATCTTTGTGAGTTCTCTCGCCCTCGTGCCTTTCATCGGGACCGAATTCCTTCCGGTCTCCGATGAAAGCCAATTCCGCATCGTCCTGCGCGGGCCGGTCGGCCAGCGGGTAGAAAAGACCGTCGACCAAGTGGCTGAAGTCGAACGCGTATTGCGGGAAAAGATTCCGCCGACGGAACTTGAAGCCATTGCGTCCAGCACCGGCGTATTAACACAGGGGCGTTCGTCGCTGTTCAATCCCAACACCGGGCCACACACCTCGGTCATTTCCGTCTATTTGGTGTCGCCCGACAAGCGACGCCGCACTCAGGTTGAAGTCATGAACGCCGTCCGCCCAGCGATCCTGAAACTCTTCCCCGGCGTGGCGATGTTCTTCGATCCGGGAGGCTTGGTCAAACGAGTGACCAGCTTCGGCTCACAAAAATCTATCGATGTCGAAATTTACGGGTACGACTTTGAAAAAGCCCGTCACGCCATCCAGCAGGTGCAGGACATCATGCACAAAATACCGGGCATGGCGGATATCGAAGTCAGTCGGGAAGAAAACTACCCAGAGGTCAACGTGGTGGTGGACCGAGAGAAGGCGGCCCTGCTCGGCATCAGCGAAACGGACGTCGCCAATGCCGTGCTGTTTTCCTTGAACGGCAACGGCCAGACTGACCCGATCATCTTCACCGACCCACAAAACGGTAATGAGTATTACATCAGCGCCTGGCTCGCGGAAGAACATCGCAAAGACTTGACGGATATCGAAAATGTACTTTTGACGACGAAAAACGGAGAGCCGGTGCTGCTCAAGAACCTGGCCACACTGAAGCTCAACGCCGGGCCCGTGAAAATCGAACGCAAATACTTCCAGCGGGTCGTCCATATTACCGCCAACCCCGTCGACCGTGATTTGGGCTCCATCGCCCAGGATCTGGAGTCAGCGTTCGCCCAGCTGCAATTGCCGCCGGGCTTCAGCATTCGTCTCGCCGGACAAATCCAGCAGCAGCGAGAGACGTTTGCGGGCCTCATGTTTGCCAGCATCCTGGCCTTGATCCTGGTGTATATGGTCATGGCGGCGCAATTTAAGTCGCTTATCGATCCTTTTATCATCATGTTCTCGGTGCCCATGGGCATCCCTGGCGTGATCGTCATCCTCTACCTGACCAATACCACCATCTCGACCTCATCGATGATGGGTATCATCATGATGCTTGGCATCGTCGTGTCAAACGGCGTCTTGCTGGTGGACTACACCAATGTGCTGCGGCGCCGGGGGTTGGATCTCGCGAATGCCGTCGTCACGGCATCACGCACGAGGCTTCGCCCCATCCTCATGACCTCGCTGGCCACCGTGGTGGGACTGATGCCAATGGCGTTGGGCCTCGGCACAGGCAGCGAGACGAATGCGCCGCTGGCCCGCGCCGTCGTGGGCGGCCTGACAGTCTCGACGATCTTGACCCTGTTCCTGGTTCCGACCGTCTATGCGATGTTGGAAGAACGGTTTCCGCGAAGCACGGAACAACTGGCTGAAGCCCAAGCCGGCGAGCCGGCGGTTCAGCAGACGTAATAGGATGCTGAAACCGTCCGCCAGCGTCATTCTCGCTTCATTCAGACCCTCGACGTACCCCCATGGGAAAAAGAGCCTGTCTCGGCAGGCTCGAGGTGGACGGGTAAGAACGTGATGCCTCGGCCCTTCATTCGCTACGGCCTTCCTGGACGAACGGTTTGAGCATCCTGTATGGCCATTCATGATCGTGAGAAGCGGTGCCAGCGAAAAGTCAATTATTCATGAATGCCGTTGCCAGGTGTTCGAGCCAGAAGCCCGCCGGGGCTTCTCGCAAGTGAAGCCGACGCAGGCGTACAGGCAGTCCGTTGAGGAGGCGAACGAGAAATTCACGCCGGGCGAGAGGATCGCACGACGGAGTAGGCATTTATGAAATAGTCGTGGCTAGGAGTCTGTCCGCCGAGAACGACGCAGACTGCTGCAGATCATTTGCCGCAGTAGAAGGCATTACTCGGATAGACTCTAGGGACGAAGACTTGGAAAGAGCGACGCCAGCTGCAATGCCAACCCCATGTCACCGCTGATGCGCAAGCGTCCCGACATGGCCACCATGGTGCCGCTAACCTGACCGTTCAACACCCGGAGACAATCTTCCCCCGACATCGCCAGCGTCACATGCGGATCCGGGTGGGTGCCTTCCGAAACCTGACAGGCACCGTCCCGGATCTGCAGTTGGTACTGTCCTCCATCGGCGCCGTTTAAATCGAACTGGTAGACCGCATCCAGTCCTTCGGCCGCCTCAGGATCCAGCTTGCCGGCGAGGGTGGAAAAAAACGCCTGCACGGTTTTGGGTGGACTCTGAGTCATTACATACATACCTGGCAAGACACCAGGCCCTGCGCGGGCCGGGCATGCCACGGCTCTCGATTAGTAGCGCAACATGGCTCGATGGCTTGAGCGACGGGCGCCGAAAAAGGCTTTGGAAAATTCTTCGACGATGGCCGGATCGTAGCCCTTGCAACTGAAGATATCCAGATAGGCGGTATTTGTGTCATTGGCGAAGTGACCGCTGATCAAGGAGGTCTCGATCAACTGCACCATGCTATAGCCGGCCACACGCCCTTCCCCGAAATTGACGATCTGGCAGGCGCCATAGCGCTTCATCTCGATCAGC
Organism: uncultured Nitrospira sp.; assembly: GCA_964493335.1. GTDB lineage: Bacteria > Nitrospirota > Nitrospiria > Nitrospirales > Nitrospiraceae > Nitrospira_A. The sequence goes on along the minus strand of CAZBNV010000040.1, from coordinate 8,417 downwards.
TCACAGAGCTGAACCACGTAGGCTTCGATTTGTTTGGCATCACGGATACGGTCGGGGACGCAATCATGGAGGTCAACGGAGGTGCAAATTCCCCAGGCTTTGCCGGGTCCGACGGAGTCCGGGTGGACCGCGGAATCAGCAACCCTGGCTGAAGATGATGAGATGTCGTCTGAGCTGACACCTTCGGCGTTGTGCATATGCGATACGACCTTTCTGTTGGGAATGGTGGGAGTGGGAAAACATATGCTTGCAATATACTGAACGTTTGAAACCCTGTAAATATTTATCTCCGAAATTTGTCGTAACTGAACGCATTGACAAACTCTCAAGCCCTTAGCGAGAATGCCGACCATGGCTGACGTATCGGTACCACCATCGATCCCCCCCGTCCACACCGCCGAATTGCCCGATCGCGTCTGCACCTGGTGCAAGGTCGCGATGACCAAACGCCTGGTCGCGGGCGGCCAGTTCATCCACTACACCTGTCCCAAGTGCGTGTTTCAACATACCACCAAACGAGCCGCGAAGACTGAGTAGACCGACAACTGCCTCACACTCGGTACAACCACATGGGCCGCTCAAAAAGGTCGCCAGCAAGGCCGCAGAGAGGTCCACGGCGCGAAGAATAATGAGCGCCACGTTTGTGGACGCCGGCGAGACGGTGAGCCGGCAGTGTCTTATAGCTCAGCATGATCTGCCGTACGTTGAGCAGCCTCCGAGCGACGCGAGAACGCCGCCGAGGCCAAGGCGCGTCTCGGCGCGTCGGGGCGGGGTGGGTGGAATTAACCGCCTTTCTCAGCGGCCCATCATTCGTCGTAATATTTTTCCCGATAAATCGGACACAACCCCTTGGCGTTGAGCCTTGCCGTGACGTCCTTGATCATCCCGCTCCCGCCGCAGAGGTAGACCGCAAGGTTTGTCACGGAAGGGATGCGCTGGTCGATCAGGGCCGTCACACGCCCGATGGCCCCGTTCCACCCCGGTTCCGGCCTGGAAAGCGTCGTCACGTAGGAAAACTTGGGATAGGTACGAGCCAGTTCCTGCAGTTCCTCCTGTAGATACAAATCCCGCTGGCTGCGAAGCCCCCAGAACAAGGTCACGGACCGCGACGGTGCATGCTCCAGTTGAGCCAGGATCATGCTTCGGAGCGGAGCAATGCCGGTTCCCGTGGCGACAAACAACAGGTCTCTCGACCCATCGTCCCGTAGATAGAAGGCCCCCGCCGGCCCTTTGAACGAAGTTCGCGATCCCTCCCGCAAGCTGAAGAGGTAACTCGAACCGGGCCCCCCCTGGACCAGGTTGAGAACCAGAAGGGTGCGATCTCGCTGGCTGGGCGGCGACGCAATGGAATAGGGTCTTGTCACGGGACGAGGTTGCCCCTCCTTCGGCACCTCAAACGAGACAAACTGCCCGGCCTTGAATGTGATGTCGCTTGGCTCCAGAAGACGCAGCTCAATCGCCCGCACGTCGTGCGTCAAATCCTGGATGCGGCTCACCTCAGCAGCGAACTGTTCCACCGTGTCTCCGCGGATAAGGTGATTGTGCTTGATGACCCACTGAACGGGGTCGGTCAGCCTTGCGAGGAGGGCAGCAGCAGATGCGTCTCATAACTCATGATACCAAGAAACGCTGCGAGACCAAGATAGTACAGCCCATAACTGATCCTCGTCGCCAGTGGCACGTCATAGTAGCGTTCCGGCAGGCCGTGGGGACCACCTCGAAACGTAGACATCACATGGGGGATGGCCAGAATCGCGATCAGCAGCAGCATGGGGCTATGGTTCATGATGAACAGGCCGATGAGAATCGGCACGCCCAGCCACCAGACCTTCGGGGAAATAATCGCCGTGATCCTCCCGCCATCCAACGGTGAGAGCGGGATCAGGTTAAACAAATTAATCATGAACCCCGCATAGGCCAAGGCCAGCAGCAATTGGCTATGGGTATATTCCGCCGCATAGTAGCAGGCCATGGCGGCCACGGTACCGGCGACCGGTCCGGCAATCCCGACATAGGCTTCGGTTTCGACATCCATCGGTTGCTCTTTGAGCTGAATCCAAGCGCCGACGAAGGGGATGAAGGTGGGTGCACCGACATTCAGATTGCGCTGCTTGGCGGCGGCATAGTGCCCAAGCTCGTGAAACAGGATCAGCAGCACAAACCCCACCGCATACCACCAGCCAAAGATAAAACTGTAGACCACCATGGAGAGCAGCATCGTCCCGCCGGTCAGCGCGACCTTGCCGAACTTAATCCCCGCGAGCAACAGTAGCAGAACCTTCACGACACGCGTCCCCCACCGTCGCCCAATTGTTCCGGCTTGGGTTTCTTCTTGAAATACTTCGCGGCTAATCCGCCCAGCGCGATCACCAACAGCATCAGCAGTTTCTTCCCTGCTATCACCAGGGGAATAATGAATGCCCATAACTTGGCTAACAGGCCGGACTTGATCGCGGCACCTGCGATGAGCGCCGACAGACCGACCGCGGCGACCTTGTCGGTCGTGCTGTCGAAATCGCTGTAGCGTTTCCCCTCGATGAACTCCACGTTGGATAGGAGCAGCCCCACATGCGGCTTCAAAGTCGGCAGCTCTTCCAAAGACCCGACCATGTTCATGCTGAGATACCCCTGCCGACCTAAGGCCAACGTGTTGTAGTTCACCCCCACCGTCTCCCGCTCCTGCGCCGAGATGGCCCACACCACCTTGTTTGCCTGCTTATCGTAATGCGGCTTTTCCTCCCAGCCACGAATGACCAATGGGGGAAAGCCTTGCGACTGCCTGGTCTTGTTATCTTCTTCCGTGCCTTCTTTGATCGAGGCCATGAGTGCATCGGCGTCCCAGTTGGCCGCCTCATCATCCTTCACATAGCCCGCATCGATATAGCGCACCACCATGAACCACTGCTGCCCCTCGATTGCCGAGGTGATCAATCCCAACTCGGACCCGGAGGGAAAATTGCCCATCTGTTTGAGCAGATGTTGAGTCTCCTGCGCTCCGAGGAACCGGTACCCCTGAGGCACCTTGAGAAGCGCCTGATCGCCCAACTTGGCCTCGGTCGGCCCGACTTGCCAAGGCAGCGCCTGTGTCGGTGTCTCATCCGCTACCGCCGGAAGGGTCCAGCCGCACAGCATCGCGACCACCAGCACCATCAGCTGAAAACGAGACCACCCCCTCATCCAAACTCCTCTAGAGCCACTCTCATATAGAGCGGACACATGGATGACCGGTGCACAGTGCTCCCCTGGTCGTCGCATACACACTTCATATTCCTTCAAAGCCATTCCTCCATTACACAGGCTCATCACGTGTTTCTCTGCCACTCGGCTTTTCATCATACAGGCTTTCCCTCAACCAGAGTTCGACAATCAGCACCGCGTCGGGTGGAATCAGGTCGGCCACCCCTTCGTCTCGATAGGCGAGATGAGGACCAATGCGGACCTTGCGGTAGCCGCCGACTTTCATGCCGATCAGGGCCTGTTCGATGCCGGCGATGGCCTGACGCTGCCCGAGCACAATGGTGTGGTCGATCCACGTCATGCCGCCCTCAACCCGCACCATCTCACGAGGAAGGTTTGCGGCCTGGCGTTCATTCAACGGCACCTCGTCACCTCGATTGAGAAAATGGCGCGTGTTGTAGACGACGAGGCTGCCCTTCTGCGCAGCCCTGCCGTCGCCTTCGCGTTCCTCAAGGAGCGTAAGTCCGCTGATGCGCCTCATGGAATACCTCGATTCGTCCCGTCAGTAGACGACCGTGTGTAATGGCTGGGGCCTTTCCCTCCGATCCTCCACCCGGACTGCCACCCGCCCGATGACGCGGCCGTCTTCGGTTTCGACATCCACCCGCCAGTCGCCGGGATCGAGCCCCTGCTTGAAGGAATAGGCCCGGTACCCGCCTTCGCGTCCCCCGGCAATCTTGAGGGGAATCTTGTCGGCACGGCTGAAGGGCTTACTCTTGTCGCTGCGGTAGAACCAATGGTGATAGACCGTGGTCTTCAGCGTTACGGGTGCGAACACTGCAGTGAAACAGTAAATCGGCTCGTCGGCAGTGAACGTCGTATTCGACCGTTTCCAGAACTCATACCACGCTCGCTCGTACGACAATTCGAAGTGGTCGCCGGACCGCTTCACCTCGTGATAGATCCCTCCAAACTTCATCGACAACGGCACGGGCGGAATCCAGTTCAGGAAATAGAACCCGATCAACAGGCCGACCAGGGCCAAGGCCGGCGCACCGGCCAGCAGGGCCTCACGATTGGTGCGGGCCGAATTCCGCCAATAGACCAGGTGTACCACGCGCAACACGACCAGGATCGTGAGGCCTGCTCCAGCCAGAAAGACCATCCCGTTCATCACACCGGTCATGACAGGGAGAAAGAACGTGAAGAACCCGAAGCACACGAGGGCGTAGAGACCCACCAGCAACTGAATGTTCGAGAGCCGGTCGCGCAGAAATTCGTTGGCGACCAGGAATCCGACCAACAGGCAGAAAAACACCGCGGTTCCGGTGAGGGTGGCGCTTTTCGAATAAAAAATCGTATAGGCGCTGAACAGGCCACCCAACAAAAACTGAATGGCCATCGGCGCGTATGGCTTAGCCTGGATGACCCACTTCATGAGCGGCGGGACATCCGGCGGAAGATCCTCGACCGTCGCCTCCTGCGTCCCCAGCCGACCAGTCAGGACAATGAAAAAGCCTAGCAACACAAGATAGAGCAACAACAGGAGATTATCCTGCAGCCGGTCGATGCGGGTCAGCGTCACCGTGTCATACGTTACTCCGCTAAAGAAAAACAGCGGCGGAAGATAGGGCTTCCCCAGGACCGACTGGAACCGTTGCATCGAGACCATGGGCTAGATTTCAGGAGAAGCGCGCGATTGTCAAACGAAGAGAAGATTTGGCCGGGGAGTCGAAGAGCGATTTCGTTGGAGTCACCTCTCACATGTTACGAGAGTTAGATCAGAGAATCGAAATCCTGCGGCGACTCAAAACGATCATCCAGCGAGGCCGCAGCGAATGAGAGGGCGAGGCGTACTCTGCCGAAATACGTCGAATCCTCGAACGAAGCGAGAACGCCGCCGGGAGCCGTTTTCAGCATCCTGTCAGACGAAGGGAGGGAGAGGCGCATAGGCGACCGCATACCCCAACAGGCGTTCCAACCATGCGGCCATGTGTGCTTCAGGCAGCGGGGCGCGGTTCAACCGCATTTCAAGTTGAAAACTTCCGGCGCTGCCGACAATGCCGATGATGGCCGAGGCATCCTCTCCGTCCGGCAGCAGTTCCTGGGTATCGAATTCACACAGTGTGCTGTACAGGCGTCCCTGCGGCTCAATCGCCGCGAGTATCTCGGGCAATTCCCCCAACGCGCAATGCACGGAACAACGATAGACGGAGCGCGCGCCTGGCTGAATGGCAGCGAATTTCTCGAGCGTCTCAGCTGAGAATCCCGTCAGGTAGGCCCGCACGCCGGCTGCTTGAGGCGCGAAAGTCGCGGCCAATTTGCTCGCCGGCACAAGAAATTCATAGGCATCCGAAGAATTGTATTCGAACTGGCAAGGTCCGAAGGCATCCGGCCATGAACAAAAAAACGGTGTCGCGGGGTCTGCCGGTGTCAGCACCAGACTACCCTTCTCAACCGAGGTTTCAACCGGAAGATCCAACGTGGCGATCGCGTCCAGAAAGATGGTCCGGCGTTCATCGACCCAGTCGGTCCGTCGCGCGTCCTCGCGCGTTTCCCCCGGAGTCACGACTTCCTGCGTGTGCAGGCGCACGCGGATAAACGCATGGTTATGCCGGAAGCCCAGCCACAACATGCTGGTCGGATAATGAAACCGCAGCGGGCCGCTTGTGCGCCAGGGATGACTGATGGAGCAGTAGGTGCCGACGTCCTGATACTGCTGATAGACGGTGTGGTATCCGCCAGCCAACAGAAAAAAATCTCCCTGCCACGCTTCGCGGACATGGAGCAGCGTCACATCTTCCGTGGACCAATGATCCAGTCGATCAAACGCGCCGAGGGAGTCGACTGCCCAATCTTCGACATAGCAGATGACGTCTTTGGCAGGAGGGGCCGGCTTCAACCCCAACGCTCCGAGTCGTTCGCCCACCGCGATGACATCTCGAAAGGTCAGCCGGCCCGAGGTTTCCCACCGTCGTTCACGCACAACAACCCTCCGCCCCGACCGGGCCGCTGGCGAACCTGACCCACCTCACTTGGCCGACTTCAGTGCGCGGCCCTCGATTTTCGTATCGGTGAGAAAGCGGTCGATCCCATCCTGCAAGAGGCCGGACATGAGGGTTTCGACATCTTCACTGGTGAACCAGAAGACGAGCTTGCTCTGTTCGCCTTGAATGTTGCGCTGCGTGCTGCTGTCATCCGTGAGATTCTTAGCCCGGATCACCAGTCGGCTCTCGCCCGTCAATTTGGTATTGAAGACACGGCTTTTCGCATTCGCCGAGAAATCCCGGATTTCGCCGCCGATTACAATATCCGCCCCCGAGATCGCGACGCCGGACTGCACGACCCGCGCATCCCAGCCACGCCGGTTCCAGCCCCGCCAACGCAAGGTTTCGGCCAGGGCTTCGGCAATCGTCACTCCGGGCACTCCCCCGCTGACGTTGAAATTCGTGACCCCGCCGCCCAAGTGAGTGCGCTGGCCGATCTTCGATTTGTCGGCGCGAAGATCTTCAAACGGCTCGATCACGATCTTCAACGGCTCCGGTTGGCCGCTCTGCACAAACGGCTGCTGCGGCTGCACGTTGAGCGAAACCATCTCTCCTTTTCCGGCACAGCCCCAGAGCAGCGCCAGCCCCACCGCGATACAGACCTGACTTGCGATTCGACATCCCTGTGCAATCACACATCCCTCCCTGTCAGTAAGTGGGTTCGCCTAAGACGGGCCACAGTCTACCCAACTCCAACCTGGATGACAAACAGGAAGCGAGTATTGGAGAGGGGAACATCCGGAGCAGACGGCAGATAAGCAACACGCCGAAACGATCGGGCACACAGGGCACATTAAGGCGTCAGGAGCGGATACAGGCTTCGGAAGGTGTCCCGGCCGAGCTCCGGCACACGGCCCTCCCGCATAACCGGCGCATCCAAGGGCACGAACCGGGCGATCTTGAACCAGGACCGCCCCGACAACACTGCCGCCAGCTGGGCTTTTCGATCATGGGTGATGGGCAGCGTATACCCCTCCCCACGCTTCCATTCCCAGAGCGTCGGCGCGAGTGAGAGTTCGAGGTCCTGACCGGCCAACTGGTGAAATCGATCGACAAAGTTCTTCTTGTACTGCTTGACCAGTCCGCCATCGATGATCAACGCAAAGACGAGATGGTGCCCCCACCAACACAACGATCGAAAGGTGAATTTATCATCCCCCAGAAAATGTTTCGGATAGTCCAAATATTGATAGGGACAGTTCTCCAGACGTTCGCCCTTCACGAACTGCACCTTGCCCGGCTCGAACTCCGGCGGCAACAGCAGCGTGCTCCGGCCCAGATCCTCCTGAAGACCTCGCTGAAGCTCCGTGAGCACCTCCCGAACCTTCAGGATAATGCGCTCTTTGGTGTGGAACAGGTCCCTGTCCGCGACCAGCCGGAGTTCATCCGGTGTCAGGGACAGATCATGTGAAGGAAAACCCATATAGTCTAGCAGCTTGCGGGAATATCATACTGATGTGCGCGGATTCCGAAGGGCCGCGCGTATGGCGCCATAGTAGCCCTCTCTCGTAGGATGCTCAAAAAGGCCGTCCAGCAAGGCCGCAGCGAGTGAGGGCCCGCAGGCGTACCCTTGGGGTACGTTGAGGGTCCGAACGAGGCGAGAACGCTGCTGGCGGACTTTTTCAGCATCCGGCTAGGACTTTTGGTGGGATTCAAACATCGACACTTGCAGATCAAACATCCGACGGCACTCAGCGCAGCGCAAGCCGACGTTGTCACGGATCACATCCAGCTCTCGAATGGTGACCGCCTCGGGGTGGGCCTGCAGGCAGGTCGTGAGGAGTTCCTTCGCCGTCGGGATCGCCTTGGTGCTGATCACCTCGCCGCCGAGCGGGACGGCAGCCACTCGCGCCACCACCTGTTCAGTCACCATGTGATGCACCATGCGACAAGACGTACAGGAGACGAGCAGCCTCCCCTCACCGTCGATTCGCTTCAGCGATAAACACAGGGGGTGGACTGCGAAGCATTGTTGCACGAAGGCGCCGCTTTGAAACCGCTGTCCCATAATCACCTATTGAATGACCGCTAGAGGTTCCTGCGTCCGGAATCGGCTAGTAGATTACTTCCAGGATGTTCAAAAAGACCGTCCAGCAAGGCCGCAGCGAGGTCCACGGCGCGAAGCATAATGAGCTCCGCGTCTGTGGACGCCGGCGAGACGGCAGTGTCTTGGAGGCGAAGCCACATCATTCT
>CAZBNV010000039.1:0-40375 GCA_964493335.1 uncultured Nitrospira sp. | reverse complement strand
GGGGATTTCACCTTCGTCTGCCCGACGGAGTTGGCGGAGACTGCCCGACTCTACCCCGAGTTCAAAAAATTGGGAGCGGAGGTCTGCGGGGTGAGCACCGATTCCGTCTATGTGCATAAAGCATGGCATGACAGCTCCCCGACGATACGATCCGTCGAATTTCCGTTTATTGCCGATACCACCGGGTCCCTCAGTCGAGGATTTGGTGTCTATCTGGAGGATGAGGGCGTGGCGCTACGAGGCACCTTCCTGATCGATCCGGACGGCGTCCTGCGGGCCTATGAAGTACACGACAATAGTATCGGACGGCATGCCGGGGAAATGCTGCGTAAGCTCCAGGCGGCGATACGGGTGCGCGAGGGGCAGGGTGAGGTCTGTCCCGCCAGCTGGCAGCCGGGACAATCCACATTGACTCCGAGCCTTGACCTGGTCGGGAAACTCTGATTCATCCTCCACTGGGTTGTCCGAGCCTCATGTGCACATGCCTGTGTGCCGGTTATGGGGATGGCCGATTCCAGACGCGACCTTGGGCGGATGTGATCACGTCTAATGCTGCTCGGAGACCGCTTTCAACGGCTCCGTTCATATAACCTTGCCAGCGAACGCTGGTATGTTCCCCTGCGAAGAAACAGCGGCCATGAGGTTGGATCAGCCATTGACGAAGGGCCGGATCATAGGACGTCGTAAAGGCCGCGTAACCTCCTCCTGCCCAGGGATCGGTCTCCCAGCTAATCTGCGTGAAGGCAAGCAAATCCCGGGGCGCAGGTCCGAGCCAGGTGAGGCCGGACAGGACTTGTTCGATGCCTCCGGTCCTCAGGGATTCTTGCGCGGCGTGGCTGGCCGACCCGCCGGCCAACAGGGTGAGAATGCCGGTCCGGCCAGGTTGCTCCTCATTGGCATCCCACATCGTTCCGAGGGGAAGATCAGTGGCGTAGGCCTTTCGGTGATGCCTGCCGCGCCAGAATCGTCGTGTGAATTGGAGCAGTGTTTTGGTTGCCGGCCCATAGGTGAGCGTCGATATAGACTGACGCTGTGGCGACGAAAGGGGAGGGTCGAAGCTCAGGGAGCGCACGACTGTCGCAGGAACTGCCACTACGACATAGTCCGCCCGGAGCTTCTTGGGCCTTCCGTTCTTTTCGCGAGCCGTGACGAACACTTTCTTCGGGGACTGCAGGATGTTCACCACCTCGGTGCCAAGATGAATAGCGTCGCCCAAGAAGGCGGACAACCCTTGCACCAATTGGTCGTTCCCTCCCTTCACGCGATACAACCGGCCTTGCCCGGGCGAACCGGCCATGAGTTGTTCGACCAGGAGCAGGAGTGGAAGCTCGGTCGGATCGACAAGAAAAAATCCTCTGAGGCCGCGGACCATTGCACCGAGTTCATCCGGAGCGCCGACGCTTTCAAGCCATTGCGCCGCCGAGATCCGCGACAATTGGTGCGCGACGGAGCTATCCCAACGCTGGTCGGCGAGGCGATAGGCCCGTATCAGCGGGGAGAGATGGCGATGGAGACTCGCCCACAATTCAGTCCCGGCTGTCAGGCGCGGCGCAGCGCCCTTGGGTCGGCGGGAGGCAAAGGTAAAGCCGTGCTTGAGCACGGGAACCAGTTCGAGGTTGAGATGACGCGCCAGTTGTCGAATCTCGTCCTGATCTTCATCGATGAATTCCCCTCCGGCTTCGGCATGTTGAGCGCCGACGAAACCCTCGCGGATGGTCCAGACCCGTCCGCCGATGCGATCGCGGGCCTCCAGCACGAGAACCGTGGCGCCATCGCGAGACAGTTCGACCGCCGCCGTGAGACCGGCCAATCCTGCGCCGACGACAATGACCGACTTCCCTCGAAGACAGAGTGTCATCTCGAAACCCCTTGCCTTGTGGCAGGCGTGCGGGCCAGTCGCCTACACCAGGGTATCAGGGTGGCGGTAATCGTGGCGGCGCCGAGGTGCACGGCGCCGATTCCAAAGAGACTCGCGCTCGCGCCGAAGGTATCGGCAATCCATCCGAAGAGCGTCATGCCGAGCATCGCACAGGCCATGACGCCGGAATTGAAGGCTCCAAACACGCGGGCCATGAGGTTCTTGGGTGTCCGCTCCTGCAGTGAGGCCGAAATGATGGGCGTCACCAGACCGGAACCGGCCCCGATTAGGATGATCAAACCGGCTGATATGACCAAGGAACTGCTGGAAGGGAGCAAGAGGACCGCGACTCCTCCGGCGAGCGCCGCCGCCACGAGGGTCCAGAGTCGGATGCAGAGACCTTCTTGTTTTTTCCACAGGAGCCAGAGCGTCGTGATTAAAATCCCAATGCTGAGAGATGACCACAACCATCCCAATGCGACCGAATCGACATGGAGAAGCTGTTGCCCGAGAATGGGAAGGAGGTAAATGAACCCGGTGGATCCCAGGGTGAAAATTGAGGCGACGATCATGAGCAGCACCATCAGGCGATCGTGCACGAAGATGAACCGTAGGCCTTCCATCAGTGCGCGTCCCGCCTGGCTCAGGACGCCGTCAGATGAGAGGGGAACAGGCTGATGCGGAATGGTGACGGGGATTTTACACAGCGTCGAGAGGACGAAAGCGCCGGCGGTTACGTAGAGCACGTTTTGCGCATCGATGGTAGCAATCAGGATGCCGCTGGCCGCCGGGCCGAGCAGTTGACCAAACATCATCGAACTCTGCATGAGCGCATTCACGCGGGTGAGTTGTTGTTTGTCCACCAGCAGGGGGAGCGCCGCGCTCAAGGCGGGTCCGTAGGCCGACGAAAATAACGCGATGACGAAGACGAGGACATAGAGCCATCCGAGGGTCAACCAGCCGAGGGCATACAAGGCGGGGATGAGAATTAAGAGACAGGCCCGAGCCACATCGATCACGATCATCGCGCTGCGTTTGGAGACGCGGTCCAGGTAGACCCCGATAAATGGACCGAGGATCAGGGGAGGCAGGGTTTCGAGGATGCCGATCACCGTCATCTTGAGCGCGGAACCAGTGAGATGGTAGACAAACCAGAGGAGCGCCATTTTGCTCAGCCCGTCGCCGATTTGGGAGATGACCTGACCTCCCCAGAGCCACGCAATGTCCCGGTTCTGGAACATGGTGCGCCAGTCGTCGGTTGAGTGCGGGGTGCTCGCGCTGGTCGTCGTCATGGGTCTACGAGATCCAGACTGTATCGGATTCATATTTCATCATGGATGATTCATAGCTAGAGGAGCAAGGTATCTGCATGACAGAGATTCAATCCTATGCACTCGACATCGGGGCGACCGTCGTTAAAGGAAAGGGCGTGCGCTTTAAGGTCTGGGCTCCCTATGCGAAGGAAGTGGCGGTGAAGGTGACGGCGCCGCAGGAGCTGTTGTTTCCCCTTGCGCCAATGCGATCTGGATATTTTGAAGGCTTCGCAGAAGGACTGGTGGCGGACAGCCGATACTTCTATGTCCTGGACGGTGAGAAGACCAGACCGGACCCTGCCTCGCGCTCGCAGCCTGACGGCGTGCATGGTCCCTCCGCGGTGGTCGACCCTGCTGCCTTCAATTGGACAGACCGGGATTGGCGGGGAGTGGCGCTACAGGACTATGTCATCTACGAACTCCATGTCGGCACGTTCACGCTGGCCGGGACCTTTGACGCGATCATCCCTCAGCTGGCCTATCTGAAGCAGGACGTAGGTATCACCGCAGTCGAGTTGATGCCGGTCGCCCAATTCCCCGGTGCGCGCAATTGGGGATACGACGGCGTGCATCCGTTTGCGCCTCAGAACAGTTATGGTGGTCCTGCCGGCCTTAAACGATTGATCAATGCCTGTCACGAACAGGGATTGGCCGTGGTGTTGGATGTGGTCTACAACCATCTGGGCCCGGAGGGGAATTACCTCCACGACTACGGACCCTATTTTACCGATCGGTACCGAACCCCCTGGGGGCAAGCGATCAACTACGATGGTCGAGACAGCGATGCAGTTCGCCGCTATTTCATCAGCAATGTGTTGTACTGGATCAACGAATACCACATTGATGGGCTTCGGCTGGATGCTATCCATGGCATCTTCGACTTCAGTGCCAGGCATGTGCTGCAAGAACTGGCAGAAGCGGTGCACAGCGAGGCCGACCGGTTGCATCGTCCTGTACAGGTCATCGCCGAAAGTGATCTGAATGACACTCGCGTCATCAAGCCAATGGCCTTCGGCGGCTATGGTTGTGACGCTCAGTGGAATGACGACTTTCACCATGCGCTCCGGGTCGTCCTCACCAAGGAGAACCAAGGCTATTACCAGGACTTCACCGGCATGGCCGATCTCGTGCAGGCGATCCAACAGGGATTTGTCTATACCGGTCGATACTCCGAGTTCCGCCGCCGCCGTCATGGTCATTCTTCCGAATTGGTCACGCCATCGCAGTTCATCGTGTTCTCTCAGAACCATGACCAGGTGGGAAATCGAGCCGACGGGGAGCGCTTAAGCACGCAGCTCTCGTTGGACGCCTTGAAAGCTGCCGCAGCTGTGGTGTTGCTGTCTCCCAACATCCCCTTGCTGTTCATGGGAGAGGAATACGGTGAACGAGCTCCATTCCTGTATTTTATTGATCACAGCGATCCGGGGTTGGTCGAGGCCGTCAGAAAGGGGCGGAGGGAGGAGTTCGCGCCTTTTGGGTGGCGCGAGGAAGACATTCCGGATCCCTATGCCCCATCCACCTTTGAGCGAAGTCGCGTATCTCCGGGCGCCCCAACAGACCAGCGCTCAGCGAGTCTGTTGCGGTGGTATCGCGCGCTCATCAACTTGCGCAAGAGATTCCCCGTGCTTGGAGCCAGTGCGAATGGCCGTCACCACGATGCCCTCTGGTCTGAAAAGGATGGCTCCGTGTTGATCGTGCATCGCCGGAAGGAGAATGGTCCGGAAGCCTTGCTCGTGATTGGACTGAACAGTGCCTCGGTACCCATTACTCTTCGCCGACCGGTGGGCTCCTGGATATTGAAGCTGAGTGGGGATCAGGCGGACATGGGAGGGAAGGGCGGCACCGCGTTTCCCGCGACCGTCGATACTCACGAACCAGGCCGGACAATTCTTTGCCCACCCTTCGCGGTGGCAGTCTATCTCTCGTCAGAGCGATGATTCTCCATGCTCGGCGCTCCCCCATGCCATGGTGACGCGTAAGAGCGCGACTCTCTTCCTAGGGATTTTGCCAGTAGTCCCATCGTGCCGATTTTTGTAAGGTCAAACCTGCCACGAGCGGCCGCTGTTCATGTATGGCAGGTCACCTTTGGGACAGACAACGCACCGAAAGCGAGGGGCTCGTGTTTGGAACCTTCGGATGGGTCGAACTCCTACTGATCCTTACGATCGTGCTCGTGGTCTATGGGGCGGGAAAGCTTCCGCAACTTGGGGAAGGGTTTGGAAAGGCGATCCATGGTTTCAAGCGAACGATGCGCGAGGATGAGACGCCGCCGCCGACCTCCGAGGAACCATCGAAGCTCGACCCCAAGCAGGATGCAGGGAACGGCGGTCTTCCGGTTGAAAATCATCGAAACCACTCCTGACTGTTGCGAAAGGGAGCACCGTGAAGCAGAAGCAAAAAGTGAAAGGCCCCTCCGGTGTGACGGTAGGAGCCACCGGTAAATCTGTAGGACCAGACGCGTCGTCAGCGGAAGCGGCCATGCGCGCGATGGCCATCACATTCATTGCGCCTGAAGCCAGAGCCGTTTCAATCGTGGGAGATTTCAATGACTGGCGTGTCGCGCGGGATCCTTTGGAAATGACAGACGGCCAGAATTGGCACATCACATTACAGTTGAAGCCTGGAACCTACCAATACAAATTCTTCATCGATGGAAATCGCTGGGAGGAAGACCCCCAGAATCCGAAGCGGGTTGTGAATGAGTTCGGCACCTCCAATTCGATCCTGGAGGTCCCGTAAAGAGCCCCGACACTCCATTCCAATGACCAATCCATTGCTTGCTTCGATGATGCGATGGACCAGGAAGGATGAGATGGAAAAAGATGAGCGCGTACATGAGCCCCGAGTTCTGGCCTTAATTTTGGCGGGAGGTAAAGGCGAGCGCCTCATGCCTTTGACGCAGGCCCGCAGCAAGCCGGCAGTCCCCTTCGGAGGCTCCTACCGCATCATCGATTTCGTGTTAAGTAACTTCTACAACTCAGGCATTTTAGGTATGCATGTGATGGTTCAGTATCGTTCGCAGTCCCTCATCGAACACCTGAGGAAAGCGTGGAGAATCGGCGACGGGGAGCGGCAGTTTGTAACCGTCGTACCGCCACAAATGAATTCCGGCGCAGGGTGGTACGAAGGGACGGCCGATGCGGTATTCCAGAATACGAATCTGATTCGTGATTTTGCCCCCGATATCGTCGCCGTCTTCGGCGCAGATCATATCTACCGCATGGACATTCGTCAGATGTTGCGCTTCCACATGGAACGCGAGGCCGATGTCTCGGTGGCCACGCTTCCCGTTCCCGTTGCGTCCGCTCAAGGATTTGGGATCGTCGAGGTCGACCGAAACGAACGTATAGTCGGTTTCGAAGAAAAACCGCCGGTGCCAAAACCCATGCCGGAAGATTCGGCACGCGCCCTTTCCTCCATGGGAAATTACTTGTTTAGCACCGACGTGTTGATCCAGGCCTTGGAGGAAGATTCGAGGAGCGGCGGTTCGCATGACTTCGGGCGAGATATCTTGCCCCGCCTACTGCAGAGTGATCGCGTGATGGCCTACAATTTCCAAGAGAATGAGGTACCAGGCATCACGTATTATGAAGAACCGGGTTATTGGCGAGATGTCGGCAGCATCCAGGCCTACTGGCAGGCCAACATGGATCTATTGGGAGACACCCCTGCCTGTGACCTGCGGAACCGGGAATGGCCCATCCGCACGGAACCCTCCAGCGGTCCGCCCGCCAGTTTGGTGAACTGCTATGTCGATCACAGTCTGATCGGTGAAGGCAGCCTAGTGATAGAGGCGGATATCCGGCGGAGCATTATCGGCCGCAACGTGCGGATTGAGGCCGGGGCTCAGATTGAGGATTCTGTCATCTTCGATCATACTCATGTTGGGTCAGGCGCGAGGTTGCATCGTGTCATTGTCGATCGTCAGAATGAGATTCGAGCCGGAGTCGAGGTGGGAACCGGTGAGGATGGAACGACTCCTACAACCGAGTGGACGAGTTCAGGTCTGACGGTCCTGCCCAAACCGGCCCTGCCACCCCAGGCGCGAAAACGCCGACTGTCGCCTTATTAACAGACCCTTCTGCAATCGTGAGATGACATGCCACGTATCCCTGTCTCCACCTGTCGCCTTCAGCTGAATCATACGTTCACGTTTCGTGATGCCACCAGTATCGTGCCCTATCTGCACAAATTGGGGATCACGGATTGCTACACGTCGTCTCTATTGAAAGCCGTTCCCGGCAGTATGCACGGGTATGACCTTGTGGACCCTGGCGTCTTGAATCCTGAATTGGGAACGGAGCAAGAGTTCCAGGACTTTGCAGGGGCTCTCAAACAACATGATATGGGACTGTTGATAGATGTCGTGCCCAATCATATGGGGATCAGCACCACGGAAAATCGCTGGTGGTGGGATGTGTTGGAGCACGGACCCAGCTCGAAGTATGCGACGGCGTTCGATATCGACTGGTCTCCACTGAAGCGTGAATTGGAAGACAAGGTACTCCTGCCGATTCTTGGCGAGCAATATGGAACGGTCCTGGAAAACCAAGAGATCCGCTTGGTGTATGAAGGTGGTGGCTTTATCATCACGTATTACGATCACAAGTTTCCCATCGCGCCCAAGTCTTGGACCGCAATCTTGTCGTTCCGCTTGGGCGAACTTGTCGACCGTCTTGGGGCGGGAAACGAACAGGTTCTTGAATTACAAAGCATCCTCACGGCCCTACGAAATCTGCCCTCTCGCAATGAGCGTGGTGCGGATCGGGTGGCCGAACGGTATCGGGAGAAGGATATTGTCCGCCGCCGGCTCTCGGCCTTGGTCACAGACTGTCCACCCATTCAGGAGCATTTGCTGGCCAATGTGGCGGCGTATAACGGCACGAAGGGCGACTCAGCGAGCTTTGATCGCCTCGATGCGCTCCTCAACGAGCAGAATTACCGTCTGGCCTCATGGCGGGTGGCGTCTGAGGAAATAAACTATCGGCGGTTCTTTGATATCAATGAATTAGCCGCGATACGCACCGAGGAGACCAGTGTCTTCCTAGAGTCGCATCAGTTGATATTTCGACTGCTCAAGGACGGTGTGGCGACCGGTTTGCGCATCGATCACGTCGATGGACTGTACGACCCGGAGCACTATCTCATTCAATTGCAACATTGGGCGGCTCGTGAGCTGGCGCCCGACAGGCAGGGTGAACCGCCCTCGCTCTTTATCGTGGTCGAAAAAATTCTCGGCAAGGGAGAGCAGCTTCCGAAGACCTGGCCGGTCGCCGGGACCACTGGCTATGATTTTCTCAATCTGGCCAATGGCCTGTTCGTGCATTCGGCTCAGGAACGGGCCATGGATGCACTCTATACCCGCTTCGTCGGTCAGCGGATTGTGTTTGAAGATCTCGTCTATCTCACGAAGAAGCTGATCATGCGCGCCTCCATGTCCAGTGAGATCAATGTGTTGGGGCACCAATTGAATCTGCTCTCCGAACGCGATAGGCACTATCGGGACTTCACCCTGAACAGCCTGACCCACGCGATTGGGGAAATCATTGCCTCCTTTCCCGTGTACCGATCCTATGTGACGTCGGACCAAAAGGAAGTGCTGGAGGGCGATCGGACGTATATCGGCATCGCGGTGGCGCGCGCGAAGCGGCGCAACCCGGCGTTGAGCAGCGACGTGTTCGACTTTGTCCGCGACCTGCTGCTGAGAAAGTTAGCCGACCGGACGAATCTGACCAATGAAAAGCAGATTCGTTTCGTGACCAAATTCCAACAGACCACGAGCCCGGTAACGGCAAAGGGCATCGAGGATACCGCGTTTTATATCTACAATCGGCTCGTCTCCTTGAATGAAGTCGGGGGGGAACCGGCGCAGTTTGGTCTCTCCGTTGAGGCGTTCCATAAGCGGCTGCGCGAACGGCGCGCAAACTGGCCCTATTCTATGCTGGCGACCTCGACGCATGACACCAAGCGTGGGGAAGATGTGCGGGCACGAATCAATGTGTTGTCAGAGATTCCGGATCGCTGGAGAAGCGCGATCACTCGCTGGGCGAAGTTCAATAAACGATTCCGAACGGAAATCGACGAGGTACATGCGCCCGATCGAAACGAAGAATACTTGTTGTATCAAACGCTCGTCGGAGCATGGCCGGTCACGACCATGGATGACGCCCAATACGACCAGTTCATCGGGCGCATCCAAGCCTACATGATCAAGGCGATTCGGGAAGCCAAGACACACACCAGTTGGGTCAATCCTCATGAGGCATATGAGGAGGCGGTGAGCGGCTTCGTGCGTTCGATCCTGGATCGCTCGACCCGCAATCTGTTTCTCGAGGATCTGCTCGCGTTTCAGGAACCAGTATCGGCGTACGGCATGAGCAACGCCTTATCGCAGCTCTTGCTGAAGTTGACGGCTCCCGGCATCCCGGACTGTTACCAGGGGACGGAGTTGTGGGAGCTCACGTTGGTCGATCCCGACAATCGCCGGCCGGTGGACTTCGCCCTTCGTACGGAGATGTTGGATCAACTCACCCATGACTGCGATCAGGAAGGCGTCGATCGAATCCATCTTGTGCGTGGCCTGATGAATTCATGGAAGGATAGCCGGATCAAGCTCTATGTCCTCCATACGGTCCTTCGTCATCGACGAGCGAATGCAGAGCTTTATCTGGAGGGAGATTATGTGCCGCTGGACTGCGAGGGGAAATCTCGATCCCATATCTGCGCGTACGCGCGGCTGCATCACGATCAGGCCGTGGTCGCCGTCGTTCCACGCCTCGTGGTTGAGCTCAATGCCGTGCCAGGTGCGCCAGGCGAAGAGGTGTGGCAAGACACCTGGATTACGGTTCCGTCCTGGAAAACCGGATCGGTCTACCTCAATCTGCTGACCGGGGAGCGACTTGAAACCATCACGCAAGGCGAGCGGCAAGTCCTGCCGTTGGGCCGAATTCTTCAACATTGTCCCGTGGCGTTGCTCGAGCGCGGCTCATAAACGTGATTGACCATGTCCACGTAGTGTTTCTCACCGGACTTCTCCATTCTCATAACTTGCCAAATCTCTGACGCCCGAGCGTAGGAGATCGACGTCATCGCTCAATCGATTGAGCCGCAACAGGCCTTCGGCGTATCGGCAGCGTCCTCTATCTCCTATTTTGCTCTACATCATCGCCTCTGCCCTGGTTCGACTATCGCGGAATCACGCTAGTTCAAGGGTACTTCCTAGCTGTTGCTCTTATGCCAGGGCGTTATGACTAAGTATGCCAAGTCGAGGGTACCGATCTGGCCAATAAAGACTGTGGTGAAGGAGGACGTATGCACGAGACGGGAACGATGAAAGCAGAAGCCGCACAAGTGTTGGGCCCTCTCCGTGAGGACCATCAAAAAGTGAAACAACTCTTCGAAGAGTTTGAGGCCTCGGCGGAGAACGACGTGAAACAGCGCATCGTAGAGGATGCTCTCGCGGCGCTGCAGGAACATTCGTATGTGGAGGAGAAGGTGCTGTACCCGGCATTCGAGCCTGCCTTGGATGGGGCGGAGCTGATCGATGAAGCGCTGGAGGAGCACCATGTGGTGCATCTCCTGATTGCGGAACTCAAAAAGATGTCGTCGGGCGACGAGCGATTCGATGCCAAATTCACAGTGCTGGCAGAAAATGTGCGGCATCATATTAAGGAAGAAGAAGGCGACATGTTTCCCCAGGTTGAGGAGTCCGATCTCGATTGGGCTTATTTAGCGGAGAAAGCCTCAGAAGCCCGACAGCACTTTTCCACCAAGGTGGCACGCTCCGGCAAACGGATCGGAAAGTCAAAAAAGGCAAAAACAGCATCAGCGTCATGAGGAGCGGTTCAAGCCGCGTATATTACAAAGGGAGGCCAAAGAATGGCGACAAAAATTGGGCGGCAACTATTACCCGCATCCACCATTGAGGGAACGGCGGTACAAAACGCCGCGGGGGAGGACCTCGGAGAGATCAATGAACTCATGATTGATCTCGAGAAAGGCCGTATAGCCTATGCGGTACTTTCGTTCGGTGGGTTTCTCGGCATGGGCGACAAACTGTTCGCGCTTCCCTGGGAAGCATTGAATATAGGTCCTGAAGGGGACGTGTTCATCCTCAATGTCCCGCGGGAGAAATTGGACAATGCGCCCGGTTTCGATAAGGACGATTGGCCCGATTGGGCGGATTCCTCCTGGGGCGAAACCGTGCACACCTACTATGGATATAAGCCGTATTGGTGAGGGGAATCAGTAAGAGGTTCGTTCGTTGTCGACGACAGTGCCAGCTTTTAATGTTTTTCACAAAGGAGCGTACTCTATGACACGTCAAATTGCTATTTATGCGGGAACAATTGCGGTGGCGCTTACGATCGCGACGCCAAGTTTCAGCCAAGTCTCGACAGGGTCGGGAGCTCCGCCTCCGGACTCTACTATGGGAAAAGGCGCTGGAACAGGCGCTCCGACAGAGCCACACAAAACGGACAAAAAGACCGATTTGACCGGTGGGAAGCAGGGAATCCCTGAAGAATATGCAGACACCCCTGTAGCACAGGGCCAACATGTAGAAGTGAAAGACAGCAAATATCTCAATGCAGCGGTCTACAGCACCAGTGGGCAGGAGATCGGCAAAATCCAACAGGTCATGAAAGACACCACGACCGGCGAAATCGAATACGTCGTCTTTGTGTCAAATGAATCCAAACGACCGCAACCCATTAGATGGAGTCAGTTTAAAACCAAAGGCGACAAGCTTCAGCTTACGTTGAAGAAGGAAGAGCTTCAAAATGCCGTGCCCATGAGCAGCAGCCAGGATAAATCTCCAGACCTCAAGGAATACAAGGACAAGATGGGTCAAGTGCAGGCTGCGCCAACCGCTCCCGGCAACCCGGGCGTCCCGGGTCAGAAAGGGCCTGAGGCCACTGGGTCAATGGGAGAAGAAGCCGTAGGCGGCGGCGGACCGAGCGGCACAAGCGGATTGCCTCCCGGAAAGGCTCCTGGATTTGAGGGTGGTAACCCGAGCAGCAAGCGGTAATTCCCCTAAATGTGCGGAGGACCGAAGGGCAGGCGTTCTACTGAGCGTCTGCCCTTCGTATTTGTGGGGGAATTCAGTTCTGTCCCAAAGCGGTAAGGTTCCTGGGTTCACTTTCAGAAAGTGTGGGGATCTGAGCCGATACTCCCAACATCTGCTCATAGATCCGGAGATACTCCTTAACCATCCGCTCGGCCGAAAATCGCGCGTCGAAAGCCTGCCGACAACGAGTTCTGTCTAAAAGCGAGACGTGGCTGACCGATTGCACCATCTCCTCCATAGTGTCACAGGTGAATCCTGTCACCCCATGATCGATGATTTCAGGGATAGAACCGCGGCGATAGGCGATCACCGGCGTGCCGCATGCGAGGGACTCGATAAAGACAAGACCGAAGGGCTCCGGCCAATCGTACGGCGCGAGCATCGCATAGGCATCGCCTAAGAGATCGTCCTTCTCCAAGTCCGTGACTTCGCCCACGAATTCTATGAGCGGATGGTCCAACAGCGGTTCGATCACGGCGTGATAGTAAGCGGCATTGGTCGGATCAATTTTCGCCCCGATGCGGAGTGGCATATCCACCCGCTTGGCAATCTCTATCGCCTGATCCAATCCTTTCTCCGGGGCGACACGTCCCAAGAAGACCAGATATTTTCCTGCGTTGGCATGGGGAGCATAGAGATCATATGGCAATCCGTGATGGATAGTCGCCTGCCAATTGGCCCAGGGGATCGGCTCGCGCTGCGCGTTTGATATCGACACGAGTGGCATGTGAGCAAATTGTCGAAACAGGGGAACAAGCTCCGGGAGATCCAATCGCGCGTGGAGGGTCGTCAAGACCGGCGTGAGGCTGCGTCGGGCCAAGGGAAAGGGCAAGAACTCCAGATGTGAATGAATGATATCGAACTCTTTCGCTGAGCTGAACACTCGCTCGAGCATAGCGATGAGGGGCGCGTCACAGTTGGTGACGCCTTTGGACAGGCGGAGCGCTTCAGGACACATGGGGATCAGCTTGGCCTTCGTGGTCGAATCGCCGCTGGCAAACAGAGTCACCTCATGACCCTGTCGAACCAACTCCTCTGTGATGAAGGATACCACCCGTTCCGTTCCTCCGTACAAGACCGGTGGAACACTTTCCCACAACGGCGCGACTTGGGCGATCTTCATGAATGGAGCTCCTTTTATGAGATGAGTGAGATGTATAGGATGCAGCCCAGCCGGTTCGCTATCGCTATTCATCGGCTTCATTTCGCCGACCGGCCATATAGTGAGGGCAATCATAGCGGCGGTGGGTGGGCGCCCGAACTAGGTGGCTCCCTAGTACTGATGCACCCGCCTCTACGGAGATGATGGCGCAGTCAATTCAAGACAAACAACTCAGTGTTCCGCTGATGAGGAGACAGCCTTGCAGACAGAATCAAAAAATCCAGTGGTCATAGTCGGAGGAGGATTTGGCGGGCTTGCTGCCGTGCGATCTCTCGATCAGGCTGACATCGAAGTCATTCTGATCGACAAGGCCAATCATCATCTCTTTCAGCCGTTGCTCTATCAGGTGGCCACGGCGGCGCTCTCTCCCGGCGATATCGCATGGCCGCTGCGGACCTTGTTACGGTCCCAAAAGAATGTTCGAGTGATGCTGGCCGAGGTGCAGAAGATCGATCGTGCTGCGCGTTGCATTGAACTGGTACAGGGCGAGCCGGTTCATTATGGCTGTCTGATTCTCGCGCCGGGATCCCGTCACTCCTACTTTGGCCATAGTGAATGGGAAGCAGACGCACCGGGATTGAAAACGCTGCCGGATGCTTTGGAGCTTCGTGAACGCATGCTCATGGCGTTTGAGGAGGCGGAACGATCGCAGGAAGTGTCGGAGGTGCGTGAACAGCTCACGTTTGCCATCGTGGGTGGCGGGCCCACGGGCGTTGAATTAGCCGGCGCCCTGGCGGAAATCGGACGCAAGGCGATGGCGCCTGATTTTCGGGTATTACATCAAGCGGAATTTCGGATCCTCCTCATTGAAGGGGGAACTCGCATTCTCGAAGCCTTTCCTCCCGACCTGTCTCGGAAGGCGCACGCGTCGCTCGAAAGTCTGGGAGTGACAGTGATGCTGAACAGCCGTGTAAAGGACGTCACCTCGAAAGGATTGTTGGCAGGCTCTGAGTTCATCCCAACCGCGCACGTCATCTGGGCGGCAGGCAATGTGGCGTCACCGGTGATGCAAACGCTGGGAGCCTCATTGGACTCCTCGGGACGCGTTGTCGTGAGACAAGACCTCAGTCTGAGTGGGGATCCCTGGGTGTTTATCATCGGCGATGCAGCGCATTGTCCCGCAGCAGAGGGGAGACCGTTGCCGGGTTTGGCGGCGGTTGCCATGCAGGAAGGTCACTATGTGGGGGAAATCGTCGCCAGGCAAATCCCAGAGGGTAGCCGCACCCCATTCGTGTACAAAGACCGTGGAATGCTGGCGACCATCGGACGCGCCAAAGCCGTGGCGCAGCTTGGCCCCTTTGCCTTTTCAGGCGTGGTCGCTTGGTTGGCTTGGTCATTCATTCATATCTTTTTTCTGATCGGATTTCGCAACCGGTTCAGGGTGATGTTTGAGTGGATCTGGTACTACATCACCTTCAAACCAGGGGCAAGGTTGATCTACTGGAAGGATCGTCGTAACAGCCAGCGGTGAGCAAAGGCGCCCGCCCATGAAGTGAACGGGCGCCTCATTCAATCGTTGCCCTCGACCCTATTCACCTCAGCTTCCGGCAGTATCACATCACTTCTTTGGAGATGGTGAGCCGCCTGGCATGGGAGGGGGCGTAGCCTCACTCGGATTAGTCTTCTTCTCAGGATCGATGGCCATATGAGGATCCACCACGGGCGGCGTCACGATTGCCTTCGGATTGGGAACGGTATCCGGTTGTTTTTGAATGCCTGGATCAATCTTTGACGGTGGCGCCGGTGGCAGTGGTGGAGGTTGAGCACGCGGTGGCTGATTCGGCTCCATCGGCCTTGGCCCAGGATCAGCCGCCAGCGCCTTCAGGGGAGACGTGAGAAGAAGAATTACCGCTAATAAAGAGAGAGCCCGTGCGACCATCTGTACCTCCGGATAGAAAGATCCTTCGTACAGTGACTGTACCGAATGGCTACTTATGGTGGCACTAGGCGTATCCCTAGACCAATTTCCATTCTACAGAGAATAGGATTATTTCTTTTTGGCTACGCTCGCACTTTTCATGACTCGCGTCACGGCGCGCTCGACGTTGCCAATCGCTTTGCCGAGTACGGTGCCCACCGCTCGACCCATTTGTTTAGCCTTGCGAGTGGCGCTCGTCGACGCTGCAGTGGCTTTCTTCGATTTTTGCACCACGTTTCTGACGACCTTTTTGGCTCTGGTCGTCGCCGCGCCGACCGCGGACTTTGTTTTCCGCTTGATGACTTGGGCCGCCGGGCCGACCTTCAGGCGGCGTACGGATGCCTTGGGTGAAGCTGTCTTGCGGGCGCCGGTCGTTTTTTTCGCGGTCGCTTTTTTCAAGGTGTCTCCTTTTATAAGGTGATATGAGGGGTTTACGCACGACAATGGCGAAAGCATACAAGTTTGAAAAGCCACACACAAGAACTGATTCAACCATGACCCGATCGAACAATGAAAAGGGTTGTTTAGGAGAAAGCTGCCTTGTAGAGTCTGAAGAGACCTTGTGCGCGGCTCATCAACCATGCTCAGGGTGATAGGTGCATGACTGTCCCATCCAGAATTGAAGACTACGCGCTCATAGGAGATACCCATACGGCGGCCCTCGTGTCTCGGGAGGGATCGCTGGATTGGATGTGTCTGCCGCGCTTTGATTCGCCGGCCTGCTTCGCCGCCCTCCTGGGGACGACTGAACATGGTCGATGGTTGCTCACAGCGAACGGCGAGATCACGACGATCCGGCGGCGCTATCGCGGAGATACGCTGGTGCTTGAGACGCAGTATGTGACAGAGACCGGCACCGCCATGGTCCTCGACTTCATGCCGCCTCGCGATCGCGAGATCAATGTGATTCGCATTGTCGTGGGGGTGAAGGGCACGGTGCGGATGAGGATGGAGATGACCATCCGATTCGATTATGGATCGATTGTGCCGTGGGTCAGCCACGAGAGACGGCTGCTCAAGGCCGTCGCCGGACCGGACTCGGTCTATTTGCAGACCGAGGTTGAATTGCGTGGGGAGGGATTTACGACGGTGGCTGATTTCACAGTCTCTGAAGGACAGGAAATTCCCTTTACCCTCACCTGGCGCGCGTCCCACGACAGTGCTCCGCGTCAGGTGATCACCGAACGGGCGCTCTCCGAGACCGAACAGTGGTGGAAGAAGTGGTCGTCGCGTTGTACCTATCAAGGTCCCTGGCGGGATGCGGTCGTCCGTTCGCTGATTACCTTGAAGGCACTGACCTACGCTCCGACCGGAGGAATTGTGGCTGCTCCAACCACGTCTCTTCCGGAACAACTGGGGGGAGTACGCAATTGGGACTACCGTTTTTGCTGGATTCGAGACGCGACCTTCACCCTCTATGCCTTGCTATCGGCCGGATATAAAAATGAAGCCAAGGCCTGGCGCGAGTGGCTGCTGCGAGCCGTCGCGGGAAAACCGTCAGATTTGCAGATTATGTACGGAATCGGTGGCGAACGCCGCTTGCCCGAGATCGAACTGAATTGGTTTCCCGGCTACGAACAATCTGCCCCCGTGCGCATCGGCAACGCGGCTTCGCAGCAGTTCCAGCTGGATGTCTATGGCGAGATCATGGATACGCTGCACCAAGCCAGGGAATTGGGCTTGGCGCCGGATGAGGATTCGTGGCGGGTGCAGCATGCCCTCGTGGAATTTCTCGAGTCGGCATGGGATCGTCCGGATGAGGGAATCTGGGAAGTGCGTGGTCCGCGTCGGCATTTTACCCATTCCAAGGTGATGGCCTGGGTGGCGGTCGATCGGGCCGTCAAGGCGATTGAGCGCTGTGGAGTCGAGGGGCCGCTCGAACGATGGCGCGCGCTCCGCGCCACGATCCACGACCAGGTCTGCCGTGATGGCTACGATTCGAACCGCGAAACCTTCGTGCAATATTACGGCTCCAGCGCGCTGGACGGCAGTCTGCTGATGATTCCACTGGTGGGATTTCTGTCTCCGTCCGACCCGCGCGTCCGCGGCACCCTACAAGCCATCGAACGAGATCTGAAGGTGGAAGGCCTCGTCATGCGTTATCGCCCTGCGGTAGAAGTCGATGGATTGCCCGATGGCGAAGGCGTGTTTCTGCCCTGTTCATTTTGGCTGGTCGACAATTTGGTGCTGGCTGGACGGCAGGAGGAGGCTCGTGAACTCTACAATCGATTGGTTGGATTGGGCAACGATGTCGGCCTGCTCTCGGAAGAATACGATCTGAAGCATAAACGGCTGGTGGGGAATTTTCCTCAGGCTTTTTCTCACGTGTCCTTGATCGATTCGGCCTATGGCTTCTCGCGCGTCGAGAGTCCATTGGAACACCGTCAACGGAGCTAACCATGTCGCGATGGTGCCTGGTCATGAGGAAGTCAATGGATCGAAACACGTCATTCCTGTTCAGTGCAGTCCTCGCTGCATCCCTGGCGGCATATCCTGATAGGTTGCTTGCCGGGCTGGCCGAGGGCGCCTCACGGTCGGATGCCGCGATGGAGCATGGGCAGAGCCAATCGCCGGTGGCAGAAGGGGTCATCGAGCGGTATGTTCTCGACCCGCGAGGAGAAATCGAAGGATTGCTGCTGGCAGACGGCTCTCATATGTACGTGACGTCGCGCGCGGAGAAAGAATTGCTCCGTGTCCTGGCACCCGGAGATCGTGTGCGCGTCTATGGCCGTCGGACACAAGATGAAGGACTGGTGCAAGCCGATGTGATCAAAAACCTTACCAAGGGAACGACCTTTGTCGTGCCGTTACGCCTGGATCTTCCCATGCAGGAGCAGGATCGGCGGTTGTCCGTGACTGAAATGTATGCCAAGGGGACGATTCGTGTTCTGCTGTACCACGCATTGAGAGGGATCGTGCAGGGAATGGTGTTGTCGGATGAGACGCAGATACGCCTGCCGCCTGATGCCAGTGCAGAGCTCCGCCGTTCCTTGCATGTCGGTGACTCGGTGACGATTAGGGGAAATGGGACCACCAACAAGTTTGGCCGCGCGATCGAGGCGCTTGCCATCGGCAGAGATATGAAATCCCTCGTTCCGCTGGATGCGGCTCTTCGCGGCCTGCCTTGATGAACAACTCGCTCACGTCCCTATTTCACTCTGGGTGACACCTGTTCGATTCTCCACGTCGGGCCGTTCTGATAGAGACTCCCCTCAAAACGCACAAAAGCTGGGACGTCCTTTTTTATCAACCAGAAATGATAATCCGGTGGGGTTTTGCCGAAAATCGAAGCGACGGCGCCAAGGAACCAGCCCAGGCGAGGTTTCAGAATATAGTGAGCGGCCGTGGCTTTGATTTCCTTCCTGTTGGTATTGCGGGTTTCCTCGGCATCGATCAGCTTCAACTCGACCTCATACAGTTTCGGCTCCGGACCGAAGACCACCATATGGATGGACGCACCGGTTTTCCCGGGAAGGTTTTTTAACGCGGTGATGGTCATGCCGTTATAGACATCAGCGGGGAGGTCCATATGGCCGGAAATCACCTGCTCATGATTGGTTTTCTCATGCTGCCGGACTTGATATTGGCCGTTCTCTCCATTTAATGAGATGGTGAGAGGCTCGGGAAAGGCAGGTCCTCGCTGAGTCAATTGGTAGCTCAGCAGGGCGAGGTGTTTTTTTTGCGAAAACGTGACGGTTTCGTCGTAGAGCGAACCATCTGTGAAGCGGAAAGTGAGGCGACTCGCGAGCCGATCGGCTCCTGTCGTGACCTGACTGAGCTCTCCATCCGCAATTTTCTTTCCATCCAGTGTTGTGAGAGTCACGAAGCCTTGGCTGACGCCTTCAGGGTATCGCACTTCAACGGGCGCAGCGAAGAGATTGGTGGACCAAATGACAATTATTCCGGCCAGGAAGGCGCAAGTCATCAAGCCTGTGAGCCAGTTGAAAGAAATCCGGTCGGGGAGGGGGTGCTGTTCTTGCTGTCGTGCTATCACTTAAAAACCATACATCGAGTCGCGGGGTTTCAGTACTGGTGATGTGCCTAGTCACTGTACTCCGCACGTCCTCACTGGAAATGGTTCGAGGCGTAGCGGGGAGTAGATCTTGAATCATCTCTCTGATGTGAGGGTGTCCTGTCGTTATCTCAAGTAAAATACCCGGCGAAATGGGCTGGGTCTCCAGGGGTTTCACTAGGGGGCACCTGGATAACGCATGTCTTATAAGGAAACATCATTGAGATCAGCGGGGATCGTCAAGGGAGCTTATAAATCTGATATGGGTGTGAAGCATCGTGTGTGGTTCGTGTCATATGTCTGGAGGATCGCCACCTGTGTAGCGATGATTCTTGCTATGCCTGAGATCGGGCAACGGACCGCACAGGCGGAAGAGCCGACTCCCATCGCGGGTGAAGAATTTCGTACGACTCTGTTCGGTGAAGAAATCTATGTGCCGCCCCGTGATCGCAGGAGTGTGACGGCCGCGAGCTTCGGTATTCAAGCCATTCCCAACGGGCCCAGCCAAATGGAGGTGCTGCCTTTTGGCGCCTTATACGTCTGGCGAAATTGGGATGGCGATAACCGCCGGCTCCGCGGTACGTTCTCCGGGGTGGTGAACGACGTTGATTACACGATCGGCTTGCGCGACTACCCGAACTGGTCGCTGCTGTTTACATGGGACAATTTCATTCTACCCTTTGGTCGTTCGGAATATGTCCAAGGCCAGCGTCAGCGAGGAACGGAATTGGAATGGAGTTATGCCTTTGCCGGCGCGGGATTAGGCTATCGGTTGCCGGTCCACCCCTTTCGCCAGGACAGCGCGGTGAATATGTCACTGACGTATGAAGCCGGCTATCGGTGGTTCAAGGGAACCGGTCACACCTCCGCGGACTATGGTGTCCCCAAAGACACGTACGAGGGGCGGATCCATTTTCGTATCCGTGCCGATTCCATGAAGCGAAATCTGATGGAACTGCCCCATGAGGGCTTCACCATGGGTGGAGATTTTATCCATGGCCACCGGGCGAAATGGGATCAATGGGGAGGGGCACCGTTCGACCGGCCTGATGTGAAGAGAGAGCGGACCTACCTACAGGGTACCGTCTATGCCTTGATGGCAACCGGCCTCCCGTATATCGAGAGCGACAAACACCGCCTCTTGACGAGCGTCCACGGAGGAATCGGGAAAGATTTGGACCGCTTTTCCGCCTTTCGACTCCCAGGACGGCCCACTGGGTATGAATGGGAGGCCATTTCCCTTCCCATGATCCATGGGGTGGCGTTTAACGAACTCTTTCCGACAAAGTACGCCGTGGCCAATCTGCAGTATCGCTATGAGGCGTTGTTCTTTTTCTATCCCTACGTTGAAGCGACCTGGGGATTGGTCCAGCGGCCTGTGTTCACCAACAATGCCGCGACGGCGATCAAAAGTGTCACCGACTCGCTGCCTACGCTAGGAGGGGGGCTGGTCACCGGCGCGCCATGGAAATCTCAGCTTGAACTGAATTACACGTATAATTTTGGCATCTATCGTGATCCGGGCGGGGCGCCGCCGACCAAAGGCGGACATGGGCTGATTTTGTTCTGGTCGAAGGAAATAGGCAGCAGCAGTTAATGAGAACCGGCGGCAGAATCCTCACTTCTCCCGGTGGCCGGCATGATCATCCTCAACGAAATTTAGAAAGCCCCCTCGCTATCAGGACACAAGGATGGTAGGATCTCTTCCATCGTAAAATCTCCGCCAGATGCGATACCGAGATGCGATACAATGACCCGCGCGTTCCTGGACGAAACCTAAAGCAGTGTGAAACAATGTCGTCTCATTTCGCTACCCTTTTTCTAAACCTGGGAGCAGAAGCATGAAACCGAGAGTTCTCATCGCTGATGATCATACCCTTGTTGCGGAGGGGGTCGAAAAACTTTTGGAGCATGAGTTCCAATTGTGCGGCAGGGTGGCTGATGGCCGGGCGCTGGTCAGAGCCGTGGAGAAGGAGAAGCCGGATATTGCGCTGGTGGACATCGCGCTTCCGTTACTGAACGGCCTCGACGCGTGTCGTCAGATCCGGAAAACCATGCCCGAGGTGAAGTTGCTCGTCCTGACCATGCATAGTGAGCAATATTTTGTGACCGAGGCGTTTCGCGCCGGAGTGTCAGGCTATGTCCTGAAGCAATCTGTGGCGGAAGAATTAGTCTTTGCGATTAAGGAAGTGCTGAAGGGCCGACTCTATGTTTCTCCCAGTGTCGCAGAGAATCTCGTCGAACAGGCATTGAACCCTGCGGAGGCCCGCCCGTCAGGAGGCCTCCAAGGCGGATCCGATAAATTGAGCGCTCGCCAGCGTGAGGTGCTGCAGTTGATTGCCGAAGGGCAGTCGACCAAGGAAATTGCCTCGACACTGAACGTCTCCATCAAAACGATTGAATTTCATAAGACGCGCATCATGAAACAGCTCGGTGTTCACAGCACGGCTGAACTCACGAAGCACGCGATCTCCATCGGTCTGATTGCCATGCCGCAACAGCCCACCATGCCTGGAACACAACCGTAATCAACAGAACGTTACGGTGGTTCTCCGCACTAGTTGAGTACCCGCAACCTTATCGCGCACCGTCTCAAGCCGTCGGCTTTCACAAATGACTGTGTAGCGCCTGCAGTTCTGCCAGGCATCCTATCGTAGGAAACGACACGGCTCGTTTGGGGGACCGTATTAGCCTTGTGATCGAGATGTTCAGGGCCCGTTCCTTAAGGATGATGCTCATCGAGCCTCGTGAGGCCTTGTGACAGGGCGAAGCGTGTCAATTCTGCCGTGGTTCGAATGCCCAGCCGTCGTGTGATGTTCCCCTTGTGAAACTCCACTGCTTTCGTAGACACCTGCATGCTGTCCGCGATTTCCTTCGTTGAAAGTCCTTTCGTCAACAGCTGCAACACTTCCTGTTGCCGTGGTGTGAGTTTCGACGAAAACCCTTCCGGCTTAACCCACGGCGTCTCGATCGCATCCTGCACCTCAAGCGAGAGTTGTGGAGATACGTAACGTTGATTTTTCAAGGCCGCGGTCAACGCACTGAGGAGCTCGGTGGATGCCGACTGTTTTAAGACGTAGGCGGAAGCTCCCATGGCGAAGGCCTGCGAGATATAAAAAGGCTCGCTCATCATCGTCACGAAAATCAATTTCGCGTGGGGAACCGCGGCCTTCAGCTGCCTGGCCACATCCAGGCCATTCAGCGTGGGCATGGAAATATCCACCAGGACCACGTCAGGATTGAGTTTGGGAGCAATATCCAATAGTTCCTGGCCGTTCGCTGCAGTCCCCACTACCGAGTACTCGGGTTCAAGTAGTTGCCGGTAGGCTTCCAGCACAATGCTATGGTCGTCTGCGATCACAAGTCGTGCTTTGGACACGGCGCTCCTTTTAGACGATCGGACCCTCAATGCGAGGATCCTCCATTCGTCTCGGTTCACACTAGCAGGGTCAACAGGGATTTCATAGACTCCCTGGTCCATCTCATCTCCTTCCCTACCATGATTCAAACCTCCCACCGCCTAGGAAAGTCCCCAGACGTCGGTGCGCCAGGGCTTCACCTAGTAGGCCCTGTTGGACCGCTATGTTAGCGTGAACGTACAGAATTTAGCCCCGCAGCTGCTATCTGGAAAGATGTCATTTGCGTATGCGTCGCACAAGAGGGAGCGTGAGATGAAAACGTCTGAACAGTACCAAGTCAAGTCGTATGATCTGTATGGCCTATCAGGAATCTCCGATCAGACCTTACAGATTCATTTCGGACTCTATGAAGGATACGTGAAAGCCTCAAATGGCTTACGCGCTCAGCTGAACGAATTCATGCGCGACGGGAAAGTCGATCAGGAAGAGATGCCGGCATATTCAGAGCTGACCAGGCGTCTGGGATTCGAATACAACGGCATGGTGCTGCACGAATATTATTTCGGTAATTTGCGGCGGGGAGGGAGTGACCGACCGACTGGCATGGGAGGATTTGGCCAGGCGATAGACCGGAGTTTTGGAAGCTTCGAGCGATGGAAGGCCGATTTCTGCAGTGTGGGCATGATGCGGGGAGTCGGATGGGCGATTTGTAACGTCGATCCTTCCAGCGGCCGGATTTCCAACCACTGGATCACGCTCCATGAGCATGGGAACGTCGCCGGGTTCGTGCCCGTCTTGGTCATGGACGTGTGGGAGCACGCCTATTTGCTGGATTACAAACCCTCCGAAAGGAAGCAATACATCGAAGCATTCTTCTCCAATGTCGATTGGACCATTGTTGAAGAGCGTCTGCAAGCCGGCTTGTCATCAGGAGCGGTCGTGCCCCGAGGAGGAGTGGTGACATCATGAGGCTCACAACGCTGAATCTTTCAAGCCCTGACCCATTGCATCCAAACCCCAATCCGGATCCGTTCCCCCAACCCGAACCGAATCCTACGCCTCCAGACCCGTTTCCTCCGCCCATTCCTCCTCAGCCGACGCGTCCTCCGATCCCTCAACTGGAGGAACCAGGCGGTGTATGACAGTCATGTCGACGACAAGTGTTGAGCGTTATTGGCTGGAGGGGATACATCCTTTAAGGGAGACGTCCTATGGAATCTTCAGAGAAGGCCGGAATGATTCGTCGCTGGATCGATCCAGAAGAGCGAGTCACTGTGGATTTCGAAAATGAGAAGGATCTCAATGCCGAGGTGGTCGAATGTGACGAACAGACGGTCACCGTACTGTTGGAGACGGCGTTTCCACACTACAAGCAACACCTCACGCTTCCGCTCAGTATGCTCGCGGTCGGTGAAGATAAAACTCATTATACGCGCGATCCGGAGAAGCCCCTCCGTTATGGCCGACTCCGTTTGACCGTGCATGAAAAAAGACCTCAGACGGTATAGGTGCGTTCGATGAGAAAGTCTGGCGATTCTCCGAATAAGCCACGCGGGTCACGAGGACCGATGGCTCTCGGTCAGGCGAGACTGCAGTCCAGCATCTATTTGGAAACGACGGTCAACGAGCAATTGGGACTGCTGCCGGGCGAGGCCCGCGCGGTGAAACATGCCATGACCTCTGCGGTGACAGTGGCATCGCCGCAGACGAGTGTGAAGGATGCCACCACGATGATGAAGGAACTCGACGTGCCGGTCATTGTCGTGTATGACGGCGACCGACTGGTGGGAGTACTGAGCGACCGCGATGTTGTTTTCAACAGTCCCATCCCGGGAACCGCGGAGCACATGCCGATCGGAAGTGTGATGAGAACGAATGTGCCCACCTGCCGCGAGGATGATCGCCTGGCGGACGCCAGCTCACTCATACGAGCCTCTAACCTGGAATGGCTCCCTGTGCTGGATCGTGGGGCTCAATTGGTGGGGGTGCTCTCTCGCTATGCGGTGCCGTAGGGACGCATGGCTTGCGTATTGGTGCCCACCTTTAAGGATCATGCAAAACCAGGCCATATGTTGGGAGGGACTAGGGGTCTGCCTAGTTAGGCAGGTGGGCTCCCTCTACTAGCCTGGGGAAACCACCTGAGGCTCTCAATAAGGAGTCGTGAGATGCCATTATATGCGATCACGAGACGGATCGGGTTGTTCCTGTCGATTGCCACCTGTGCGCTAGCGGTCTGCGCCCAATCAAAAACTCTCCTCAACCGGCCGTCGGATAAAACCATTGATCCAGAAATCTCCTCCGAGCTAGGCGTGGAGTCTGCTTGGCCACACCTTCGACAGGATCTTGGCATTCCGATCAAGTGAAAACAGGCATCGTGAGATGCCACACACAATTGTCAACCAATTCAAAGGAGTCATTATGAAAAACGAGAAACCCCAGGCGTCGATTGTCAAAGATGTACAAGCCATTCGGGACCGGGCGCGGCAGCACATCGAAGAAGGTGCCTTGACGGCGGATTATAAAGGCGATCCTAAAGTCGTGGTGAAACTGCTGAACGAAGCCTTGGCGACCGAAATCGTATGCGTTCTACGATACAAACGGCACTATTTCATGGCCCAGGGGATGAACGCGGAAAGTGTCAAAGCCGAATTTCTGGCCCATGCGGGCGAAGAGCAGGCCCATGCGGATGAATTGGCGGAACGGATTGTCCAACTGGGTGGAGAACCCAATCTGAACCCCGATGGGCTATCAACCCGGAGTCATTCGGAATATGTCGAGGGCGGGAGCCTGGAGGACATGATCAAGGAAGATCTGGTGGCGGAACGTATTGCGATCGAAAGTTATCGCGATATGATCAACTTCGTCGGCAGCAACGATTCGACGACACGTCGCATTCTCGAGAATATTTTGATGAAAGAAGAAGAACATGCCGAAGATCTGGTGAGTCTCTTAAAGT
This sequence comes from uncultured Nitrospira sp., assembly GCA_964493335.1. Lineage (GTDB taxonomy): Bacteria > Nitrospirota > Nitrospiria > Nitrospirales > Nitrospiraceae > Nitrospira_A. The sequence continues at coordinate 14,730 of CAZBNV010000039.1, read as the reverse complement.
CATAAGGGGCTATCAATCGAGTCAGACAATGGGGAAGGAAGACATATGAAGATATGGCCGGGCCGGCCTTATCCGCTGGGGGCGACGTGGGATGGAGAGGGTGTGAATTTCGCCCTGTTCTCCGAAAATGCCACGTCGGTGGATTTGTGCCTGTTTGATGGACCAGATGCTCCAAAGGAATCCCATCGGATCCGCATGGAGGAACGGACCAATCAGACGTGGCACCTCTACTTGCCGGAGGGCCGCCCCGGCCTCCATTATGGCTACCGAGTCGATGGGCCCTATGATCCGGCTGCCGGCCATCGGTTCAATCCGGCCAAGTTGTTGATCGACCCCTACGCGAAATCCATTGCGGATACCATCCGTTTGTCCGATCGCATGTTCGGGTATCGCCTAGGCGATCCCGATGCCGATTTGACGCGAGATGAACGGGACAATGCGGCGGAGACGCCGAAATGCGTCGTGGTTGACCAGGCGTTCAGTTGGGGCGGTGACCGGTTGCTGGGTACTCCTTGGTCCAAAACGGTGATTTATGAGGTGCATGTCAAGGGATTCACCGCCCGGCATCCGGATGTGCCCGACCATCTGCGAGGAACCTATGCCGGTCTCGCGACTCCTGCCGTCATTGAATACCTGCAGGGACTGGGAATTACCGCCGTCGAACTGCTGCCCGTGCACCATGCTGTGCAGGACAAACATTTGACCGACCAGGGTCTTACCAACTATTGGGGCTATAACACGATTGGCTTTTTTGCGCCTGATATGCGGTATGCCTTATCGCCTATCCGGGGACGGCATGTTCGGGAATTCAAGACGATGGTGAAGACCCTCCATAGCGCCGGCATCGAGGTCATTTTGGACGTGGTCTACAACCACACGGCCGAAGGCAATCATCTCGGCCCGACCTTGTCTTTTCGAGGCATCGACAACGCCGCCTACTATCGACTCATGCCCGATGATCCTCGGTACTACATGGACTATACCGGCTGTGGTAACAGTTTGAATGTTCGCCACCCACGGACGTTGCAATTGATCATGGATAGTCTGCGCTATTGGGTGCAGGACATGCACGTAGACGGATTCCGGTTCGATCTTGCTTCCACCCTCGCGCGTGAGTTGCACGATGTCGATCGACTGAGCGCGTTCTTCGACATCATTCATCAAGACCCGGTGTTGTCACAGGTGAAGCTGATTGCGGAACCGTGGGACCTGGGCGAAGGCGGGTATCAGGTCGGGAATTTTCCTGTCGGCTGGGCCGAGTGGAACGGCAAGTACCGTGATGCGATTCGCCGCTACTGGAAAGGCGACGAATCGCAGGTGGCCGAGCTTGCGTATCGCTTGTCCGGGAGCAGCGATCTGTATGAAATGAGCGGTCGCCGCCCGTTTGCCAGCATCAACTTCATTACGGCTCATGATGGATATAGCCTCCACGATCTCGTGTCTTATAACGAAAAACATAACGAGGCCAACGGCGAGAACAATCAGGATGGGACGAACGACAATTCGAGTTGGAACTGCGGCGTGGAAGGCCCGACGGACGACCAGGCCATCAATGACCTCCGCATGAAGCAAAAACGCAACATGCTGGCCACATTGCTGCTTTCACAAGGTGTGCCGATGTTGTGCGGAGGAGATGAAATCAGCCGCACCCAGCAGGGGAATAACAATGCCTACTGCCAGGACAATGAAATCAGTTGGCACAATTGGCATTTGTCCCAAGCCGATCGATCGTTACACACGTTTGTCCGACAGTTGATTGCGCTCAGACAGGCGCATCCGGTGTTCAGAAGACGTCGGTTCTTTCAAGGCCGACAGATCCATGGCAGCGAGATCAAGGACATTGTCTGGCTGCATTCAGACGGCAAAGAAATGGATGAAGCGGATTGGGGCCAAGGACACCTGCGCGCAATTGGACTGGTGTTAGCCGGCGACGCGATTGAAGAAAAGGACACTCGCGGTAACGCGATCGTAGATGACACGTTCCTGTTGTTGTTGAACGCCCATCATGAGGCGATTCAGTTTGTGATGCCGCAGCACGACGAGAATACCCTCTGGCATCTGATCCTCGACACCGCGATCGGCCAGCCTCGGTTTTTGAATCCCTCCTTCAAGGGAGGCGAGCAGTATGAAATTCACGCGCGGTCATTAGTCATCTTTCGTCGAGAATCCATCGCCAGCCTGTACCTCCCTTAATTCTGCTGGCCTGCGTATCACAGCCGGCGCCTCTTTCTGAATGGTCACTCCGAAAGACACATAGTACGTATACACCAGAATCCGATACGGCGTGTCAGGGTGCGTCCATTGACGAACTAGGGATATGTCCAGTCGCACCGACTCCATTCGAGCGTTATATGTACAGGTACGATCGTAATGCCAAGGAGGTCGAGATGAAGGCTGAGAAGGCAAAGGGAATAAAAGGTCAGGTTGTCATCACGCTCACCAATGCTGACGCGAGAGAAGAGATCAAGCTCTATCGTGGAGGCAGGTTGGGATTGGCCTCTCACGCACCCTGTGGTCGTCTTTTTAAGCCGATCGGGCAGCAGCTTCGCAGTTTGCCGGTGGCCACCAGGGGAATGCGGTGACCGTGTTTTTGTCACAACTATCTGTCACAACTATAAGGAGGATGTTATGAATGCTGATCAATTCAAGGGAAAATGGATCCAGTTCAAGGGCGAAGTAAAGCAGAAATGGGGAAAGCTCACGGATGATGACCTCATGCAGGTCGAAGGGAATTACGACAAGTTCATCGGCAAAGTGCAAGAGCGTTACGGCGACAAGAAAGAGGACGTCGTGCGTTGGGCTGACGACTGGCATATGCAACAGGGTAAGTCGGGAGCCAAGCCCGGAGACGCTCTTCCTCCACGGTGAAAGCCAACACTCCTCGGGTGAGCACATAGTGAGGGGACGTTGCGATGAAGACATTTCTTGTACTCGCACTGTTGTCCGCGTTGGTTTCCAGCCCTGCTTGGGCGTTGTTCGAAACGAATCAGCAGCTGGCCGCGACCGCCACGATTACTCTCGAAGAAGCCGTGCGTAACGCCTTGAAATCCGTTCCCGGCAGAGCTGTCGAGGCCGAGATTAGCAAGGAAGACGGCCGGACGGTGTATGAAGTGGAAATCATCGATTCGAGCAATAAGACACACAAAGTCTATGTCGATGCTCAGAGCGGTCAGACGAAGATCGACCAGTAAATTGGCTGCGCGTGCGGACCACTCGCTGTCCGCACGCGCCCACCGTGAAGGGTGAACCATGAAGGTGAAGTTGAGGCTCTTGTCAGTGGTCACATTGATGGGCGTGGTCATGAGCACGGGAATCGCAGGTGCCGCACCGCTCAGCCAGGGACCCCATGTTCCCCGAGGACAGTCACAGCAAGCCACAACGAGGGTTGGGGTGAATGAGGATCAGCTGGAGGGAATGTGGAAGCAATTCAAAGGTGAGCTGAAAGAGAAGTGGGCCCAATTTACCGAAGACGATCTTCTGGCGATCGAAGGACGCGTGGATAAGTTGGAAGGCAAGATTCAAGAGCGGTATGGCGATCGGCGTGAGGAAGTCAAAGCATGGGTGGATCAATGGTTTGATACTCACGGAACGCGTAAGGACGGATCGCAATCGTGATCGACATGAGGCGCACACAAAAAGGAGTCAACGCCATGAAATCATGGTCCGAGAGAATATTGATGTCGATGGTAGGGTCGGTGATGGGCTTGTCTCTTCTCACAGCGCCGTCTCCATCCACGGCCGCCGATGATAAGGGCTTGTTTCAGCAAATGGACATTGGCCTCGTCTCCATCGGTGGCCGAGCGACATATGTGGATCCAAAAGACGGATCGAGCCGTTGGTTCGGAGGCGGCCAAGTGCGGCTGCACCCTTCTCGGTACTTCGCTTTTGAGGGCTCGGCCGATTATCGTCGAAATGATATCGGTGATACCCGCGTGCACAGTTATCCGGTCATGGTGTCAGCATTGATCTACCCCCTGGGAACGACGCGATTGGCTCCATTCCTGCTAGGTGGTGGAGGGTGGTATTACACCACTGTCAAAGGACCAGGGGGATTTAGCGACACCCAGAATCGATTCGGTGCCCATGCCGGAGGAGGACTGCAGTTCTTTTTCAATAACAATGTGTCGATCGACGGCACTTATCGCTACATTTGGTTGGAGAAGATCGAATCCAGAGATCAGAATATCGTGGAGAAAAAATTCCAAGATAACGGTCATATGATCACGGCAGGCATCAACTTCCACTTTTAAGTGAGTGGGGAGGTCGGGGTGGTAGATGCAAAGCCGTGGGTGCGCTTCGGTGAGTCGTGTGTTGTGAGCAAGCATAGTCGATGGATTGTTTCGCTGATACGCACTGCCTGCGTGATGTGCTTGCTCCTGCAGGGAGTGAACGCAGCCGCTGAAGGGTCGGATGAATATATCTCTGGCTATGCGGCGGCGCTGGTGGAGCATGAATTTCACCTTCCAGGAACAGAGATACAGGTTGATCAGGGCGTGGTCACGGTCTATGTGAAGCGATTAGGGGCAGAGGATCCTTCTAAAATCGCAGCGGCGGTGGAACGGATTCCGGGTGTGGTGCGGGCTGATGTGCGGGAGGGAGAGCCGGCGAGAAGGCGGGGCGTTCCTTCTGCTCAAGCGGTGACACCGGAGGCTGAATCGAAATTTCTCCCGCGCGGGTTACTCTTCGATCCCTTGCACGCGGATCCGCGATGGCCGCACTTTGGCGCCTCCTACCATTGGTTATCTCAGGGGAGACAGTTCGCCAGTTCCTTCGGGGAGTCCTTCGCCTTCTACAGAAGTGCGGCGCCCTTTCATGGGCAGTGGGAGTTGGGAATGCAAGCGGGTGTATTTGGGATCTTCGATACGCAGCGAAGTTCGATCGACCTGATCAATGCCGACTACAATGTTGGATTGCTGGCTAGTTATCGTGCCGACAAATTGTCCGGCTTTATCCGTATTCATCACCAGAGTTCGCATTTGGGAGACGAATTCCTGTTGAGCAATCCACAAGTGACCCGCGTGAACTTGAGCTTTGAAGAAGTGGACTTGAAGGTCTCCTACGACCTAACGACGTGGCTACGCATCTATGGAGGGGTGGGGACTTTGATACGTACGGATCCCCGCAGTCTCGGTCGCCACACCAGTCAGGGAGGGGCGGAGTTCAAAAGCCCATGGGTGGTGTTTGGAGGGAAACTTCGCCCGGTGGCCTATGCAGATTTCCAGGCCAATGCTAGAACAAATTGGAGAGTAGGGCAGTCGATGCGAGCAGGGTTCCAGTTTGAGAATGCGACCATCGGAGATCGGAAGCTGCAGGTTCTCGCGGAATATTTTTCAGGGCCTTCGCCGAATGGGCAGCTCTACACGCAGAACGTCGAATGGGTCGGCATGGGGATTCATCTTTGGTTTTAATTGTTGCCGGTCACCGAACCTCGAGAAGACCATTACTACTCACACCGGAAGGTGAAAGAAAGGGGATCAGATGCCAACTGAAGCCGCTACTAAATCATGTGCGCATCCGAGCTGTTCCTGTCCAGCTGAGCCAGGCAAGGAATTCTGTTCCGATGCCTGCCGCAATGCGAAGGCGCCGAGTGGCAGCTGTGTGTGCGGCCATGGGGGTTGTGCGAAAAAGAAGCAGCATTAGTAGCGTAAAGGCGTTCTGCAGCGAATGTGCTCGAGGGTTCTCACTCTTAGAATGAGGTGTCATCATGTTAAGCTGGGCTGTCACTTTCCTTGTGATTGGAGTAATCGCTGGTGTGCTGGGAGTCTCCGGAGTGGCCGGAACTGCGACTAACATCGCGTACATCCTCTTCGTGGTGTTTCTGGTTATGGCTGTCGTAGGCATGGTCATGGGTAGACGCCCACCGGCTGTTTGAGTCAGCCGAGCATCACGTGCGGGTGCGAATCGTGCTAATGATCGCCTCATAGAGCTGCCCGGCGGCGCGTTCTTTGGTAACAAAGACCGCCGCCCCAGCATTCAGCATGACCTCTTCGACGTGATGCTCGTTTTGTACGGAGAGTCCGATCACAACGATATCAGGGTGTCGAGCAACAATCTGACGCGTGGCTTCGATCCCGTCGATTTTGGGCATATTGATGTCCATCACCACCACATCGGGTAGTAGAGCGGCGGTCATATTCACCGCCGCTTCTCCGTCTCCCGCTTCCCCGACAACCTCCAAATCATGGTAACTTTCCAGCACGCTGCGCAGCCCTTGCCGGACCATCGCATGGTCATCCACGAGGAGAATGCGCAGCCGTGGAGAGGCGGAGATGGGCGAGGGTTCGGAATGCCTCCTATCCTTGATCGCGGGCGGTTGGATTGAGGATTGAGGTTTGTCTGACGGAGCGGAAAGGGTGATCGAGGTGCCCTCCCCCTCGCAGGAGATCATGTCGAAATGCCCACCGACCGCTTCAATGCGCTCCTGCACATTGAATAAGCCAAATCGCCCCGGCTGTTGCCGGTCGGTTTCCATGATCGCGGTGGGATTGACTCCACACCCCTGATCGGTCACCGTGACCTTCACCATGCCGTCTCCGTCACAGATCAGATCAATGGTCGCTTCATCGGTCCCGGCATGTTTCACGACATTGAACAGGAGTTCCCGAACGCTCTGATACAGAATCACCGCGGTTTCTTCCGCCAGTGAGGCCTGATCCACCTCGCAGTGGACCGTCACATTTAGCCCGTGGGTTTTCATTTGTCCGCCAAGCCATTTGAGCGCCGCCGGCAGGCCGAATTGATACAACACCTGGGGGCTCAGCTCTGCAACGAGGAAGCGGGTGTAATTGAGTGATTGTGTGAGGACGTCATCCGCTTGATCCAGTATCTTTTGTAGGTTTGGATCGGTGATCAACGGTTTCGCTTGTCCCAATTTCATGCGTCCGACCACGAGCAGCTGAGCCAAGTAATCGTGCAGCTCTGTCGCCAAGCGGCGGCGCTCTTGTTGCTCTGTGGCGCTCAGGTCGGAGGCCAGGGCGCGTAAACGTTCCTGCGACCGCACCAAAGCTTGCGTGCGCTCATGAACGCGCTGTTCAAGCTCCAGCGTCCACTGCTGCAGTTGTGTCTCGTACCGTTTGCGATCGGTAATATCAATCGACGCATGTAGGTATCCGGTGAACGTCCCCTCGGACGTAAGCAGCGGAACCCCTCGATGGAGAATCGATCCATAGGATTCGTCTGCTCTGCGCAAACGGTATTCCATTTCAAACGGTTCATGCCGGTCGAAATGCGTCGCATAGGTGTTCAAACAGATCGTGACATCATCCGGATGGATGCCGGAGCTCCACCCATCTCCGAGTTCCTCCTCCAAGGTTCGGCCCGTATAGTCGAGCCAAGATTTGTTCAGCCACGTGTACGATTTGTCGACCCCGGCCATACAGACCAGGACAGGCGTCGCATCCGCCAGCATGCGAAAATGCGCCTCGCTTTCGCGTAAGCCGGCTTCGGCGCGTTTACGCTCTGTAATGTCTCGCACAATCGCATGCCATCGCCTGTCGGGCTGGAGTTTGGCGCTTACTTCCACCGAGATCAGTCCGCCGTCCTTCCTGCGCAGCGTCCATTCTCCGGAGTGCCGGTGGCCCTCAAGCACCTCCGCCTGGATATATTTGAGGCGTTCGTAGTCTTGGGGTGTGAGCAGGTCGGCGACCCGCATGTCGAGGAGTTCGGAACGTGAATAGCCCAACATCTGACACCCGCGCTTATTGATGTCGAGATAGTGGCCCCTCATGTCGGCCATGACAATGCCGTCGGAAGCCTGCTCGAAAAGATGCCTGAACCGACCTTCACTTTCTCGGAGGGCCTGTTCCGTCCGCTTGCGCTCGGTCAGATTGGTGACCAAGATGTACAACCCTACCACGGCTCCATCCTTCGTCCGATCGGGAACATAGGTGGCGAAGAATGTCTCCTCGCTTTCTTTCCCCATACTCGTCGTCTCGAAGGACACCCTTTCGCCGGCCAATGCACGGCGGATATAGGGCTGCACGCCGTCATACTCTCCCTTCATGAGGTCGGCGACGGATTGGCCGATAATGCGCTCCCGGGGCAAGTCAAAATGCCGTTCATATCCGGCGTTCACGAAACGATACCGTTCCTCCCGGTCCACATAGGCAATGAAACCCGGAAGTGCGTCCGTAATGACTCGCAATTGGGATTCGCTCTGCAGAAGGGCCGTCTCCGCCCGCTTCCGCTCCGTAATATCGAACATGACGCCGGTAATTTGCCGCGGTTGTCCGGACGCGTCGGGGAGCACCTGTCCCGTGACGGCGATCCAGGCTTCACCCGATGGAAGGGCGCGGACGATACGGCACTCCATATCATAAGAGCTTCGCTGTTGAACGGCTTCCCGGATTATCTGGGCGACCCGTGCCCGATCGTCGGGATGAATGAGATTCTCAAAGGCGTCGAAGGTCCCGCCGAAACTGGTGGTGACCAATCCAAAGATTCCTTCCAGTTCGGGAGACCAGAGCATGGTGTTGCTGTCGAGATCATGGTGAAACGTTCCCATGCGTCCCGCCTTTAGCGCCAGGCGGTGCCGGGCTTCCCGGTGCTGGAGAATTTGAAGGAGCTGTTTTTTTTGCCCATCGGTTTGGTTCAGTGTTCTGGCAAGGACCCAAAGGACCGCGAGCATGATCAAGATGACCGTCGCCACAGCCAGTGCGACGCCGAAGTTAAAGCCATAATGTCCGGACCGCTGTGCGGCAATTCTGATCCAGCCCGCCAAAATCGGGAGGCCGATGGCAAAGGGGAGCACGCGCCGCAGCATCAGCCCACCCAGATCCTCGCTCGCCAATGTCGCCATGAAGCCCCTCTCGGGACGGGCACTCAAGATGCCCAAGCCGGTGGCGGTCAGAAGGATCGCCGTGGCGAGCGAGATCGTGGGAAACACGCCCACTTTATAGAGCGATTGCACACCGTAGAGGTATCCGACCAAGGCGACACCACCGATCGTGCTGCCGATCAAGGCGGCATATTGCGCGGGGTCATGCCGGGTGACAGGCGCTCGGTCCAGTCGGAGCAGCGAAATTCCCAGCATCAGGATCGCGAATGCCGTGGGCGGCGCCATGCGCCAGGGATGCGGGTCGTCCGTCACGTCCGGTGCGAAGAGACTCCAACTATCGATGCCCAGATCGATGGAAAAGAGATATTCACACAGAGTTGCCGCCGCCAACAGGCAGGCGATCAACCCACAGATCCGCGCGGTACGGCGCCGGAGCCACGTGAGAGGCTGATGGATTTGAAGCAAAAGCGCCGTGCCGCAGAGGAGGAGTCCTACGGCGGTGTTCGGTTTGATCGTGTGGAAGGAGGACGGCAGACTCGACAAGAGGGCGGAGTCGTCCATCCAGCTGAGGAGAATCCCAACGGGCAGGACAATGGTGAAGACCGCGGCGAAATAGGCAAGTCGCCGAAAATGTGCGAGAACCGATGTGGTCATGCTTGAATTACGACCGTCATGATACCGGCTATCTGTCTCGTGAGTGAGATCCAGGGCAAGAGCCCGGTTGTCTTATATAAGGCAGCGAAGGAATCCTCCCCGACGCTCAGGCGAACCTCGGGCAGTGGTCAGCCGTGGATGCCCCGAAGGTAAGTTGCCCACTCACGAAGAAACCATAACACGTGAAATCCGTCTTGGGGAACCCTGTCATTCCGTTTCCTCTCAGAATTGTCACGATGTGACCGGGCAGTGGCTGAGGATCACCTCATGGAGACAGCTGGCCGCCGACTCTTTGGGAAGAAAATCCACGGCCCCCGCATCGGTCATCGCCAGCTTGACCTGAGGATCGTTTCTTACGGAGATTCCGATCACCGTAATCGCTTCTTGCTCACGGCGTAAAATGCGAGTCGCTTCGATGCCGTCCAGCAGCGGCAAGTTGACGTCCATCACCACCACATCGGGATGAAGAAAACGCGCCATAATGACCGCGTCTTGCCCGTCTGCGGCTTCCCCTACGACATCGAGGTCTGAATAACTATCGAGGATGCTCCGAAGCCCCTGCCGGACCATGGCATGGTCGTCCACTAGAAGAATTCGCACGCAGCGGCCGGGGGATCGTTCCATAACCGTCTTCACGTCGGTAGTGGGTGTGGATAGAATTGGGGGTGACCCCACGCAACTCTGGGTCAGCGGGAGGCGCAAAATGGCTAAGGTGCCTACACCGGTGCAGGAGGACAGTTCGCACTCACCACCCAGCAAACCCATTCGTTCCCGAATGGTCAGTAACCCGAACTTGCTGTGTGCCTCTCCAGAGGCGGAGAGGGTGGCGACATCAAACCCGTTGCCATTGTCTTCCACGCAAATCCATAGTTCATTGTCCGCATCAATCGTGATCGTAATACTGGCCTTGTCGGTATGGGCATGCTTGACGATGTTAAACAAGAGTTCCCGCACCGACTGAAACAACAAGACTGCCTGGTCATCCGCGAGCGTAAACGAGCCGGGACCGATTTGAACAGTAACCTCGAGACCATGTTGTCTCATTTGATCGCCCAGCCAGACCAGCGATTTTGATAATCCAAACTGGTAAAGAATATGAGGGCTGAGTTCCGCAACCAATGATCGGGTATAGGTGAGGGCCTGATCGAGCATGTGATCTATGCGGGTCAGGGATACCGACAGGTCCTTGTCCTTGGTCTGTAAGATAATTTGCGAGAGGTTCATGCGACTGGCCACGACCAACTGGGCAAGATAGTCGTGCAGTTCAGTGGCCAGTCTCCGCCGTTCGCGTTGTTCAGTCAAGGTCAGTTCCGACGCCAGAGCCCGCAATCGATCCTGCGAGCAGCGCAGTTCGTGGGTCCGTTCAATCACAAGCTGTTCAGAGTCTGCGGCGAGTTGTTGCAATTGTCGCTCTGCCTGCTTGCGTTGCGAAATATCCCGGGCAATTTTGGAAGCGCCGATAATACGGCCGGCACGATCCTTGAGCGGAGACACCGTAAGGGAAATCTCGACCAAACGGCCGTCTTTGCATTGCCTCACTGTCTCGTAATGGTCTATGCGATCACCGGCATGAAGACGCTCTAAAATCTGAGTTTCCTCATGGCAGCGATCTCGGGGAATTATACGATGAATCGGCTGGCCGATCATTTCTTGGGCCGTGTATCCGAAGAGACACTCGGCGCCTCGGTTCCAACTGAGAACGACGCCATTCAAATTCTTAGAGACAATCGCGTCGTCTGAAAATTGTATGATCGCCGCCGCCTGGGCGAGGGCGAACTCAGGATTGTTGGAAAGGAAAGAGGTCTGTTGATTGTTCATACACTCACTCAGTCCTGTTGTTTAGGCTACAGCCCCACGTCAGGGTTGGGCACGTGGTTCGGGCGAAGACACGAGCTTGAGGCTTAGCCTAAACCATGTCCGAATCCGCACAACTAGGCAAAGCGCTAGCGATGTTTGGTGCTGATTCTAGGGAATTGCCTAGTCCTTTGCGTTTGCGGACCTGCTAACTTGTCCAGAAACGGGCATTAGCCCTATCAAAGAAAGGAGCTCTTGATGAATCCTCGTGGAACGGCTAATGGCGCCTCACAACAGACTAGCGGCACTGAGACGTATTCACCGCTCGCACGCACTCCTTCGAGGGAAGAATCGATCGGTCGGCAGGGGGCTCCGATCATTGATGTATCGGAATGTGATGGCACGTTCAATATCTACGCTGACTTCACTCTGCTAGCTGACTCAGTCGAAGCATCGGAACCTTCGGTTGAATTTGCTCGACAGGGAGTGGTGATCACACATGGAATGGTGCAACGGTACATTCCCATTCCTACCGACGGTGAAATTGAACGCGCCACGGTGAAGAATGCCGGTGGTATCGTGCGAATCTCTGTTCCAACAGCTGACTTGGGCCACCGCTGGCGATCCATCACGATGTGGTGATACCTCCTACCGGTCCGTCTATGCTCTCACAATATCCTGAACCCATGAACTCCATCAGACGGCTCAGTTCGCGCTCTCTTCTCCCAAGGGCTGACTGAAGCAAGGTAAGCAATGCTCGCGCAGGCTCGTTTCAAACAGGTCCCTATTGATGGCCTGGGCGGCAGTGGCGCCTTGACCAGCCGCAATGATCATTTGGCAATTGGCCGGCGTGAGGCAGCCGGCGGCATATAAGCCGGGCACCGTTGTCTTGAGGTCCGAGTCAACGAGGATTTGCCCGGTGGAATCGAGGGCGGCCCCGGCCCCTTCGGCCAACTCGCTGTGATACACATCGCCCCGGCTGGTGAAGACGGCATCGACCACCAGCTCGTCGCCCTGTTCGAATGTCAATGCGCGCAGCTGTCCATCCGACTGATCTACCTTACAAATACGCTCCTCCCGAATCCTGATTCGATATTCCCCTAACCAAGCGGTGTGAGCGGAATCCCAACGCGGGCGGTTTCCATTCGTCGCGATCACGACGCTGGGAGAATAGAGCAGCATCGCCAGGGCGTAGTCCGCAGCTTCGTTGCTATGGCCGATGATGACAATGCGCTGCCCTTGCACGCGGAACGCGTCGCAGTCCTTGCAGAAAAAAAGACTTTTCCCAAGACACTCTTTGACGCCCGGGATATCCGGCGGTAAATGCGTCAGGCCGGTCGCGATCAATACCCGCAGGGCGGAGTACTGTCCGGTCTGTCCAGTTGCCCGAAATATTCCCTCTCGGTCTGTATGGAGAGAATGGATGTCGTCTTCGACCATCGTGACCTGAAATCGTTTCACTTGCGCCTGGCCGCGGCGTAACAACTCGTTTCCATCGATACCATCCGGAAAGCCCAGGTAGTTCTGCACGTCTGTTTCCCACTTTGCCATGGAGCGATTCGAATGGACGAGAAGGGTCTTCCGACGGCTTCGTCCCAGGTAGACGGCGGCAGACAAACCGGCCAGTCCACCCCCGATGATCAGGACCTCTTGCTGCTCAATCGTCGACATGCCATCGCATCCTGTCTGTGAACGTTTCCATCAGTGAGACTACCAGAACAGGTCAGCGCACTTTTTCGTAACTAGGGGTTCCCCTAGTCCTTCCTCGTAGGAGTGGACTTTATAGTGTTTCGGACTACAATGCCCCCGGCGTTGTGTCTCAATCATCAATCCATCTCATCAAGCATCGCCTAGACAAACCGCCGGACGGAGGGAACAGATGAATAGCAAGCCGCATGCGCGATCTGGTAAACGGCAGAAGTCCGGCGCCCTTCACGACAACGATCATGATAGAGCCATCCTAAGCATCCTTCAGGCGGTCAAAAAGGGTGATTTTTCGGTACGGCTCCCGACTGAGTGGACAGGGATGGCCGGGAAGATCGCGGACGAAATTAATGGTTTGATCGAGTTGAACGCGCTGTTTGCGGAGGAGTTTAAACGCGTCAGTCACGCCGTAGGAAAAAAAGGAAAATTATCCGAGCGGGCCTCCGTGCCGGAAGCCAGGGGAGAGTGGAAAACCAACATCGAGGCGGTCAACGGACTCATCGATGACCTCGTACGGCCGACGACGGAAATGGCTCGGGTCATTGGCGCGGTGGCCAAGGGTGATTTGACCCAATCCGTGGCGTTGGAAGCGGAAGGCCATCCGCTCCGAGGAGAATTTCTGAGCACAGCCAAGACCGTCAACAGCATGGTCGGTCAGCTCGACGCGTTTGCGGCGGAAGTCACGCGGGTTGCGCGCGAAGTGGGCACGGAGGGCAAATTGGGCGGGCAAGCGGTGGTGCCGGGCGTGGCGGGGACCTGGAAGGACCTCACGGACAATGTGAACTCCATGGCTAGCAATCTCACGAATCAAGTGCGGAATATTGCGGAAGTGACGATCGCGGTGGCCAATGGGGACTTGTCGAAAAAGATTACCGCGGACGTGCGCGGCGAAATTCTCCAGCTCAAGGACACGATCAACACGATGGTCGACCAATTGCGCAGCTTTGCCGCTGAGGTGACGCGGGTCGCGCGTGAAGTGGGCACGGACGGCAAGCTGGGCGGTCAGGCGCAGGTGCGAGACGTGAGCGGGGTGTGGAAAGACCTGACCGACAGCGTGAATTCCATGGCGAGTAACCTGACGGCGCAGGTCAGGAACATTGCCGAAGTCACCACGGCCGTGGCCAATGGCGACCTCTCCAAAAAGATCACGGCCGACGTACGAGGTGAAATTCTCCAGTTGAAAGAGGCCATCAATACGATGGTCGATCAGTTACGCAGCTTTGCAGCAGAAGTCACGCGAGTGGCCCTTGAGGTCGGCACGGAAGGGAAGCTCGGCGGGCAGGCGCAGGTCCGAGATGTGAGTGGCGTCTGGAAGGATCTGACGGAGAGCGTGAACCTCATGGCCGGCAACCTGACCGACCAAGTCCGCAACATCGCCGATGTGACGATCGCCGTGGCCAATGGCGACCTCTCCAAGAAAATCACCGTCGACGTACGGGGCGAGATTCTGCAGCTCAAGGAAGCCATCAATACGATGGTCGACCAGTTACGGAGCTTCGCCGCGGAAGTCACGCGGGTCGCCCGCGAGGTCGGCACCGAAGGCAAACTGGGCGGACAGGCGGCCGTGTCCGGAGTGGCGGGGACCTGGAAAGACCTCACGGATAGCGTCAACTCCATGGCCAGCAACTTAACCGACCAAGTTCGCAACATCGCCTACGTCACGATTGCGGTGGCGAACGGTGACTTGTCCAAAAAGATTACGGTGGATGAGCGGGGTGAGGGTCTGGAGCTCAAGGAAGCCATGTATCCGATGGTCGACCAGTTACGCAGCTTTGCCGCGGAGGTGACGCGAGTCGCCCGCG
>CAZBNV010000038.1:0-42093 GCA_964493335.1 uncultured Nitrospira sp. | reverse complement strand
GGGATGCTTGATATGTTTCGTCCAGGACATGTCGGAAATGTGGATCAATCCATCGATGCCTTCTTCTAAGCCAACGAACGCGCCGAAATCGGTCAGGCTCTTCACCTTTCCTTCAATGCGCGTCCCGGCTGGGTATTTGGCTTCGATCATGTCCCAGGGATTCGGTGCCGTCTGCTTCATCCCCAAGGAGATTTTTCGGCTTCCCGGATCAATGTTCAATACCGCAGCTTCAACCTGATCGCCGACGGAGACCACCCGCGAAGGATGCCGGACTTCGTGGGTCCAAGACATTTCGGATACGTGCACCAATCCCTCCACACCAGGCTCCAATTCGACGAACGCGCCGTAATCCGTCAAGCTCACGACTCGCCCCCGGACGCGAGTGCCCACGGGGTACTTCGCGGCCACGCCGGTCCACGGATCCGCCGACTTCTGCTTGAGGCCGAGAGAAATACGCCCGGTCTCTCGATCGTACTTCAGCACCGTCACTTCGACCTTGTCGCTGACTTGGAACAATTCGGACGGATGCCCCACACGGCCCCCCGACATGTCGGCGATATGCCACAATCCGTCGATACCGCCGAGGTCGATAAAGGCTCCGTAGTCGGTGATATTCTTCACCATGCCCTGAATCAACTGGCCTTCCTTCAACGTCGCCAATGTCGTTTGACGCCGGCGATCGCGATTCTCTTCCAGCAGCACTCGGCGCGAGACGACGACGTTGCCCCGGCGATGATGGATCTTGATGATCTTGAGGGGGAAGGTCTTCCCCACCAGCCCATCCAGATCGCGGACAGGATGCAGATCGATCTGCGAGCCAGGCAAGAACGCCTTGACGCCGATATCGACCATCATGCCGCCCTTGATGCGAGAAATAATCTTGCCCTCGATGCTTTTTTCTTCTTTGTGCAGCGTCTCCAATTCCTCCCAGATTTTCATCTTGTCGGCTTTTTCTTTGGAGAGCACCAGATTGCCGTCGGCATCTTCACATTCTTCGAGATAGACCTGCAGGCGGTCGCCCACCTTCAGTTGCGCCAATTCCTCGTGTGAGAATTGGTCGCCCGGAATCATGCCCTCGGACTTGTAGCCGATATCGACCACCACTTTGTCCTTACCGATGGCCACGACCATGCCTTCGGTGATGGTCCCTTCCTCAAAGTTGCGGAAGGTTTCCTCGTACATCGCCGCCAAGGCGTCGCGATCGAGTTTGGGTTCGCTTTCTGGTGTGACAGTACTCATGAGCAGATCCTCGTCCTCCGGCTCGAGCCGGGTGCTGAATGTGAGAGCAACCAAATCCTACTCAGCGTTGCAAGACTTGGCCGTTGGTTTGGTATCGAGATCGTGGTGCTGCCCGGTTTTCGCCGACCAGTCCCCAGGAGTCGGAACTTGTCCGAGCTCCGCAATCTTCTCCATCACCGTTCGACTGACATGCTGATAAAATGCTTTACCCTCTAACTGTGCGGCGTCAGCTGAAAAATCAATCGGCGCCCCATAGGCCACAGTCACGCGACAAAATCTGGGCCACTTCGCCCCAGGCGGCAGTACCTCGAACGTACCTCCGATATGAGCGGGCACGACCTGACAGCCGGTTTGCGCCACAATCACCCCAATTCCTGGCTTCCCAGGTTTCAATGCACCGGTCATTGTTCGCCCGCCCTCAGGAAAGATCGCCACCGGCTTCCCTTCCTTGATGAGCGAGACGGCCTTGCTGAAGGCATCACGATCGAGTCGTCCGATCCGTAACGGAATCCACCCTAGGGCCTGCAACAGACCATTAAGCAAGGGAACTGGAAACAAGTCATGCCGCCCCATATACCAGACCCGCCGAGGCACTCCGCAGCCAAGCAGTGGGATATCCAGATAACTGGCATGGTTCGAGGCGATGAGAAATCCGCCTTGCTGGGGAACCCTGCCGACTGTTCGATACCGAAAACACAACCACCCGACCACACGAGAGAGCACCCACAAGCAACCATACAGTGCAGAGGTCACAATTTCGCCGTGATCACAGCCATCATGTGCTCGACGACCGTCTCTGCAGGCATGCTCGAGGTATCAATATGTTCAGCATCCGGCGCGGGGATCAAGGGCGCCACCGTCCGGGACCGGTCGCGATCGTCTCGCCCTGTTAGATCGCGCTTGGTCTGGTCCAATGGAACCGAATGGCCTGCCGCCACTAATTCACGATGTCGTCGGGTCGCACGGATGTCCGGATCCGCCTCGAGAAAAAATTTAACGTCCGCCTCCGGGAACACCCGGGTCCCAATATCGCGTCCCTCTGCCACGACACAGCCGGCTGCGCCGATCTGCCGCTGCACCGGCAAGAGCCATTCCCGTACAGCGGGAATCGCCGAGACCATCGATGCGAGTGCCGTCACCCCGGGCGTTCGCAATTCACCCGTAATATCCCGCCCATCCATCAGGACATGGGCCTGTTCGGGGCCACAGGCCATACCAAGCGTGGTCTCAGGCAGCAGCGCCGTAATGGCCGCTCGATCATCCGGACCCAGCCCTGCGTCTCGAACCTTCCAGGCAACGGCACGATACAGAGCGCCTGTATCCAGGTATAAATATCCGAGCCGCAAAGCCAACAGTCTGGCGACCGTACTTTTCCCGACGCCGGCAGGACCATCAATCGCGATGATGAGCCCTTGCTTACCCTGCCTCAACTCAGCTCTCTCACCCACAGAATCCTCGCACTATAGACGTTTCGCAGTGTCAGTCACCAGTTCCATTAGCTTACGATCGAAATGCGGGAATGATGTCTCGATACAGGCCGTATCCTGGATGAGGGTCGGTTGGTGTGCGGTCAAGGCTCCAATCGCAACGGACATTGCGACACGATGGTCGCCATGGCTCGCACAGGTTGCGCCGGTCAGCGTCCCATTCGCGTCCTTGCGCCCCAGTCCTTGAATCACCATTCCATCGGGTCGTTCTTCAATGCGCGCTCCCATGGCCCGCAGTTCGGTCGCCATCGTGGCAATCCGATCGCTTTCCTTGACCCGCAATTCTTCGGCGCCCGTGATGATCGTTTCACCCTCAGCCACGGCCGCGGCGACGCAGAGGATCGGAAATTCGTCGATCGTCTGTGGAATCTGCTCTGGTCCGATTCGTACTCCTCGAAGCGGCCGTGAACGCACACGGAGATCTGCGACCGGTTCACCGGCCTCTTCCCGGGGATTGAGCACGTCGATGTGAGCGCCCATGTGACGCAGGATCTCCAAGAGGCCCGTCCGAGTCGGATTCATACCCACGCCGCGAACCGTCACATCCGACCCCGGCACAATCAACGCTCCGACCACAAAAAATGCCGCCGCAGACAGGTCTCCTGGCACCACGACCGGCTTGCTGCTCCATCGCACCGACGGACGTCCTTCGATCTGAACCGTGCAACCATCGCGACGCAATGGAATCCCGAAGTAGGCAAACATGCGTTCGGTATGATCACGCGACAGGCGCGGCTCTACAATGGTCGTGATGCCATCGGCATAGAGGGCGGCAAACAACAGCGATGATTTGATTTGGGCACTCGCGACCGGCGATGAATAGGACATACCTGTCAGCCGCGTACCGGTAATCGCCAAGGGCGCCAATTCTCCGCCTTTTCTTCCTGCAATCGTCGCCCCCATCGACCGCAACGGTTTCACGACCCGGCCCATTGGGCGTCGCCTGATCGACTCGTCCCCGGTGAGGACCGTAAAAAAATCCTGCCCAGCCAACAATCCAGTCATCAAACGAATACCGGTGCCGGAGTTTCCACAGTCAATCGGGCCGAATGGCTCCGTAAGACCCCACATGCCTTTTCCATGTACCAGCAACTGCTCAGCCGTTTCCTCGATCCGCACACCGAGCGATTGAAATGCGCGCATGGTATTCAGGCAATCTTCACCGCGACAATAATCCGAGACGGTACTGACCCCTTCGGCCAGAGCCGTGAGGATGATTGCCCGGTGAGTGACGGATTTGTCCCCGGGCACAGTGATCGTGCCTTTCAACGAACAGCCAGGGGTAATCGTCAAGGACGCCATCGTATGCTAGACCTTCCCCGGCGCGCGCGCGGTGAGTTGCTCCCGCTCATGCTTGGCCTTATCCAATTGCTTCTCGATACCCGCCGCGTCGCCCGACGCGATCAGCCGTTTGAGTTCGCCGAGATGCCGTTCATAGGTCTCGATCAGAAACACGAGATTGTCCCGGTTCCATAAGAAAATATCTCGCCACATCTCAGGAGAACTGGCCGCGATACGGGTGGTATCCCGCAAACCTCCGCCTGAATGGCCGGCCAAATCGAGTTCCGGCACACCGTGATCACGCACATCCGCAAGAGCCGTCATCAATGCAAACGCCGCCACGTGCGGAAGATGGCTGACCGCTCCGAGAATCTTGTCGTGAAGAAAGGGATCCATTTCCAGCACGATCGACCCGGCGAGCTCCCACAGAGCACGGACCATGCGCAGCGCGTCCGGATCTGTCTTGGCCGTGGGAGTCAGAATACAGCGTGCGCCCGCAAAGAGCGTCTCCGATCCTGCAGCAACGCCGGTTTTCTCCTTTCCGGCGATCGGATGTGCGCCCACGAACCGCACTGCAGGAGGCATCAGCGCTTCTGCCCGCGTGACTAAATCACCCTTCACGCTCCCGACGTCGCTCACGATGGCCCCCGGTGTGAGGCAGCCCGCCCATTCCTGGAGGTGTCGTTCATATGTATCTACCGGAGTGGCCAGGAGGACGAAATCCGCGCCCTCGACACCTTCCCGCGGGTCCGATACGTATCGATCGATGGCCCCCAATTCGACTGCCGTCTTGAGATTTTCGACACGTCGCCCAATGCCGACAACGGAATCGGCCAATTTCTGCCGACGCAAGATCATCCCGAGCGAACCGCCGATCAGTCCGACGCCAATAATCGCAACTTGTTTGAAATGCGGTCTCGTCATTCGACGACTATCTGCTTTCAATGAGTGTGTGCCTGCATCGGGAAACTCGCAATGAGACTCAGATCGTCCGGTCAACTGCTGCGGCAATCCTCCGCAGATCAGCCATCAGTTCCTTGAATTTGGAGGGCCGGATGGATTCCTCGCCGTCGCAGAGCGCGCATTCGGGGTTGGAATGCACTTCGATCAAGAGTCCGTCGGCCCCGGCCGCGATCGCCGCCTTGGACATCGGCGCCACCAGATCCCACTTGCCCGTCGCATGACTGGGATCGACAATCACCGGCAGATGCGAGAGATCCTTGAGGGTCGGGATGGCTGCCAGGTCCAGCGTATTCCGATACTGCGTTTCAAAGGTACGGATCCCCCGCTCACACAGCATGACGTTACGATTGCCGCGCGACATGATGTATTCAGCGGAGAGAAGGAACTCCTTGATCGTGGCAGACAGACCGCGCTTCAATAACACCGGCTTGTCGTACGCGCCGACTTCCTTGAGCAACTCGAAATTCTGCATGTTCCGGGCGCCGATCTGGATGATGTCGGCTTTCTCAAGAAATAATTCGATATCC
This sequence comes from uncultured Nitrospira sp., assembly GCA_964493335.1. Classification (GTDB taxonomy): domain Bacteria; phylum Nitrospirota; class Nitrospiria; order Nitrospirales; family Nitrospiraceae; genus Nitrospira_A. The sequence goes on along the minus strand of CAZBNV010000038.1, from coordinate 36,596 downwards.
CGCGTATCTAGAATTTCGCTCACCACCGGAAGACCGGTCTGCTTCTTCGCCTCAACTAAGTAATCCAATCCTTCTCGCCCCAATCCCTGAAATGAATAGGGCGAGGTCCGGGGCTTGTAGGCGCCGCCCCGAAGAATGGAGGCCCCGGACGATTTGACTTCGTGGGCGATTCCCACGGTCAGTTCCAAACGTTCGACCGCGCAGGGGCCCGCCATGATCGTAATTTTTTTGTCGCCGATTTTGACCCCGTTGACATCGATGATGGTGTTCTCTTTTTTGAACTCCCGGCTGACCAACTTCCAGGGAGCCAGAATCGGCAACACACTCTCGACGCCAGGTAGCGCGGTCAGCGGTTGATTATGTAAAATCCGATCGTCTCCGATCACTCCGATAATGGTCCGCTCTTGGCCGGTTGAAATATGCGACTTCAATCCGAGCTCCCGAAGTCGATCAATGATGTGATCGACTTCCCGTTCCGAGGCTTCGGGTTTCAAGACAATAATCATGATCTCGTCTCGCTTTCCTTATCGCGACGCGCGTGTGATGTCCTGGAGCGCGCTCAGAAACAATTGGTTTTCTTCCGGAAGGCCGATGGTCACCCGCAACATCCGGCCCTCGATATGGCGCACGATGATGCCTTCTCGCAAGAGCGCGTTGAACACCTCACGACCATCTCTCCCGACATCGAAGTATAGAAAGTTCGTCTCGCTCGGTAATGCCTCAAACCCGAGCCGCTGCAAGCCCGTGCGCACCTTATCCATCTCAGCATGGTTGAGAGCCCGACTAGCGGTCACATGCGCCTCATCGTTCAAGGCGGCCAGCGCAGCCCGTTGCGCCATGCTTGTCGCATTGAAGGGTTGAGCGTTTTGATTGAGATCGTTCGTAATTTCGGCCTGGGTAAACCCATAGCCGATCCGGAGACCGGCTAGCCCGTAAATCTTCGAGAAGGTCCGGAGCACGACGGCATGTAGTTCAGCTTTTACGTAGTCGAGCGACGCCGGAAATTCCCGATGCCGAACATACTCGTAATAGGCCTCATCGAACACCACCACCACATGTTCGGGCACGCGTGCCATCAACGCTGCCACCTCTGTTTTGGTCGCCATGGTGCCGGTCGGATTGTTCGGATTGCAGATGAAGAGCAGTCTCGTCCTGTCGGTGATGGCGTCGGCCATCGCAGGCAAATCATGGCGCCAATTCTTCTGTGGTACTTCGACCACCATGCCGTGCGCCGCCTTGACCTCCATCTTATAGATGACGAAAGTATGCTCGGCCATGACGGCCTCATCGCCCGGCGACAGAAACGTCCGCGCGAGAAGCCCGAGGAGTTCGTCCGATCCGTTGCCTAGAATCACATGGTCCGGCGTGACCTTCCACCGTTCAGCCAACGCCCCACGCAATCGAAACGCCCCGCCGTCAGGATACCGGTGCAGCGTTGGCGCCGTCTCAGCCAGCACGGCAAGGGCCTGGGGGGAGGGTCCGATTGGATTTTCATTGGACGCTAGCTTAATCGCGCGCGGCAAACCCAGTTCTCGCTGCAGTTCTTCGATGGGTTTTCCGGGCACATAAGGAACAAGGGAGGCAATATCGGGATGCACCTTCAACGCCATGGTGTTACGTCATCCTCACGAATGGGCGGGATAAGATCCGAGTATTTTCATGAACAGGCAGCGACTCTTCACTTCCTCGGCCGCCTTTTTGACCCGCTCCTCGTCGATGTGTCCCTCGATATCGACAAAGAAAATATATTCCCAGGCTTTCCGACGGGAGGGACGGGATTCGATCTTGGTCATGTTGAGGCCATGGGAGGCAAAGGGACGCAAGAGATCATAGAGAGCGCCCACTTTATCCTTGATCGACAACATCAGCGAGGTCTTATCACGACCAGTCCGTTCCGGCGGCTTCTGCGACAAGACAAGAAAGCGCGTGAAGTTGTTGATGTTATCCTCGATTCGGGCCGTGATCACCTTCAAGCCGTATAACTCTGACGCCAATTCCGAGGCGATCGCGGCAGCCGACGGATCGTCGACACACAGCTCAGCGGCCCTGGCGGTGCTCGCCACTTCCGATGCGGGCACGCGAGGCAGATTCGTTTCCAGCCAATTTCGGCATTGGGCAATGGCGTGGGGATGCGAATAGATTCTCGTGATGTCCCCGACCACCCCATTCTTAGACATCAGATGGTGCGCCACTTCCTGCAACACCTCTCCGTAGATCAAAAGACTGGAGTCGATGAACATGTCGAGCGTGTGGTTCACGACGCCTTCAGTGGTGTTCTCGATCGGCACCACGCCAAAATGCGCGCGCCCCCGCTCCACTTCACTGAATACGTCTTTAATACTGTTGACGGGGATGTACTGCGCGGAGGACCCGAATTTCTGCATGCAGGCCATATGGGTGAATGTGGCCCGCGGCCCCAGATAGGCGACTTTCTGCGGCCCCTCAAGGGACAATGAGGCGGACATGATTTCCCGATACACTGCCCGAATGGCATCGGTGGGAAAGGGCCCGGTATTTTGCTGGCTGAGCCGCTCAAAAATCGCCGCCTCACGGGCCGGCGTGTGGAGCGGGGCCTCGGCATCCCTCAACTTCTTCAGCTTGCCGATTTCGATCACCGACTTTGAGCGCTCGTTCAGGAGGCGCAAAATCTGATCGTCGATCCGGTCTATTTCCTGCCGATGTTCTCGTAAATCGTCCGACATGATTGGGGGGATGCCCTCCTCGCGGAGCCTGCCTCTAGAAAGGAGTAATCGTGAAACGAGTCCGGGTTCACTGCGCGAACTTTGGCAAGTGAGTATCCTACAGGAGCCACCAAGTCCATTGCAAGGATAGGCGAGAGGATTCAAGGAGTTGTGATCGATGTGGCCTCATCGGAGAGGGACAAGAGATCTTTGTGTTTCTTGAAATGTTCAAAGGCCAGTCTGGTCGCTTGACGCCCCCTGCCGGTCCGCTCTAAAAAGCCTGCCTGAATAAGATAGGGTTCATACACATCTTCCAGCGTGCCCCTATCCTCCTGCACGGCTGCTGCCAGGGAATCCACCCCCACCGGCCCCCCGTTGAACTTTTCGATCACCGTCAGGAGGATCTTGCGGTCCATCTCATCGAGACCGGCCGCATCAACAGCCAGCCAGACCAGGGCATCCTGCGCCACTTGTTGCGTGATGTGTCCATCGGCTTTGACCTCGGCGTAGTCCCTGATTCGCTTGATCAAACGATTCACGATGCGTGGCGTGCCGCGAGCCCGTCGGGCGATCTCCGCGGCCCCGGCCGCGTCGATCGGAATATTCAGCAAGCCCGCAGACCGCGTGACGATGGCGGTTAGTTCCGAGGCAGAATAAAACTCCAGCCTGTGAACGAGCCCAAAGCGGTCGCGCAACGGCGAGGTCAAGGCTCCGGCCCTGGTCGTGGCCCCAACGAGAGTAAACCGCGGCAACTCGAGCTTGATCGTCCTGGTCGACGCCCCCTGCCCGACGACGAGATCGAGCTGGTAATCTTCCATCGCTGGATACAGTGCTTCCTCCACAGAGGCGGGCAACCGATGGATTTCATCGATGAACAATACGTCTCGTTCCTGCAAATTGGTCAGAATGGCGGCAAGATCGCCGGCGTGACTCAGGACCAGCCCGGAAGTCGATCGAATGGCCGATCCCATCTCTCGCGCAATGATATGGGCGATCGTCGTCTTGCCGAGCCCCGGTGGTCCATAAAAAATAGCGTGATCCAGAGCCTCGCCGCGGCGCTTGGCTGCCGCGATGCAGATCTCCAAAGCGTCCTTCATGCGTGACTGGCCGACATATTCACGCAAGCTCTGCGGACGGAGCGCGGCCTCGATGCCACGCTCATCGTCGGTCAGTTGGTTCGTCACTGTGCGATCTGACATGAGCAGCTCCGGCGAATCAACAACCCAATGCTATTTCTGTTCCGGTGCTGGCCTGAATTTGGGGGGCGGCGGTATGGCACCGAGTCCAGGAGCTGCCGTGCTTCCGCAATCGGGTGGGCACTTCACGCCGCCTTGATTTGGATCGGCCAGGCTGGATCCCATCTGCGAGGACTGACACTGCGACACGAGACCACCGTCTTTGGCCCCGCAACGCGACGGCAGGTTCGAATGGCCGATCTCAGAGTACCCCTCCGGGCACACTCCGCACACCGAAAGCATGTTGCCACCCAATGGCACACACTGGACCAACGTCGGCTCCCCATCCTTGCAGATTTCCGGCGCGTTGGTCACGCCTGTAGTGGCATAACCTTCCGGACACGTACCGCAGGTCTTCCGGATGGACCTGGCTTCCTCCCCTTCAGCCGCGTGACCAAGGCCGGCCGCCCCTGACCATACCATCCATCCACACAGCGCGAGTCCCGCCACACCGCCTAAGCGGCAGGAGGTCCATCCTGTATGAGAATTTGTTGTCATGCATCACCCCTTGGCGAGATCTTTGAGTGCCTCGCGAATCACATCCTTCAACCCTTGCATAGCTGCCCCTGACTTCTCGATTCTCTTCAGTGTCTCTTTGACATCTGGAAGCCGATATCCCAGATTCACGAGGGCCGACAACGCGTCTTCATAGAGAGGATTGCTACCGGGTCCATTCGCAGGCTCTATGGCTTCGCCGACCGGATGGAGTCGCGCTACCTTGTCTTTCAACTCCAGGGCGATTCTCGCCGCTGACTTTTTACCGATACCGGACACGGTCCCCAGTTTCTCTATGTCACCCGCCTGAATAGCAGCGAACAGGTCGCGGACCGACAGCGTAGACAAAACGCTCAGACCCAGTTTGGGCCCAATACCGGAAATTCCAGTCAGCAGCAGAAAGGCTTCTTTCTCCGCTGCGGTCAAAAACCCATACAGCTGAATCGCATCTTCACGCACATGGGTATGAATGTTGAGCGTGACGAGCTCATGCTGATTGGGTAATGAATAATAGGTACTGAGCGGAATCAGCACTTCATATCCGACGCCATGGACATCAAGCGTCACGTGAGAAGGCGCCTTGAAGGCCAGGAGGCCTGTCAGTAAGGCGATCATGCGATCGGCAGTGGGAAGTGAGAGGGTCGGACGGTTGAATGCGTTGCGCGAGCTTCGATACTCAGTGCCGATACTCCCGGATTACGCGGTGGCGGCGGCGACCTTCTCCATGACCTCATCGGAAATGTCAAAATTCGCATGAACCTTCTGCACGTCTTCGTGTTCGTCCAGAATTTCCATGAGCCTCAACATTTGTTCAGCCGGTCTCTCTTCCAACGCAATCGTATTCTGGGGGATGAAATTCAATTCGGCAAGTGTGCACTCGATTTTTGCATCACTCAGCGCTTTCTTTACCGCCTCAAAATCGTGCGGACTGGTCAGCACTTCGAACGCCTTGTCGGTCACTTTGACATCTTCGGCACCGGCTTCCAAGGCAATGGTCAAGAGCGCGTCTTCCTCAACCTTCCCCTTTTCGATAACCAGGACACCTTTTTTGTGAAACTGCCAGGCCACGGCACCTGCCTCCGCCATGTTACCGCCGTTTTTGGTCAGCAGATTGCGGATTTCTGCCACGGTACGATTACGATTATCGGATGTAATTTCCATCAACACTGCCGTTCCGCCGGGACCGTATCCTTCGAGCGAAAACTCTTCATACGTGACGCCAGGCAGTTCCCCCGTGCCGCGCTGAATGGCCTTCTTCATATTATCGCCAGGCATGTTGGCTTCTTTGGCCTTCGCAATCGCCAACCGCAAGCGTGGATTACCGTCGGGATCGCCGCCCGACCTCGCCGCGATCGTCAACTCGCGGATAATGCGGGTAAAAACCTTGCCCCGCTTCGCATCGACCGCCGACTTATGGCGCTTAATCGTTGCCCAATGACTGTGGCCACCCATGGCGACTCCTCTTTCCTGGACTGGCCATCTCCCGGCCGGTTCAGGCACGCATCATAATCTGACTTCAAAAAATTACAGCTAACACAGACCCGACAGGGGTGTCAACGCAACAAGACCGACGACTGGGCGCTGACTGCCGTGAGATGAGGCTTCACTATGGGGATTACTCTTGACGCAGACGTTGTCTTACTCGGTATAAATGAGCAACTGCAAACCTATCAGGAGCACGAGGCTTGCCCACATGAGCTCCCAATAAGACCGCTCCCTCATGAGTTCCCCTCCTCGCCAGCCGGATAGCAACTTGGATGAGCCCGCCGTGATAGCCATGGTCCCCATGATCGCATGGTGCAGCGCAATCTTGTAGGCGCCAGGATGGTCACCATGAGAATGGCTGAACAGCATGAGACCACCGACGATCGCAAAAAGCGGTAGCGGCACGGTCCAAGCCGCATGGGCAAACCAGCCGAGTCGCCGTAGGAATTCGATTGTTCCTACCGCACAGGCCAGAATCCCATAGGTCTTGTGCTGAACAATCTCCGGATCATCGCCAAAGAACGTTTGAGCGAACGTCAGCGACCCGATCGGCCAAGAATCATGATCACTCCAAATAAGGAGAAAAACTCCTCCCACCGTCAAGGCGCAGGGAAGCAGGAATCTGGTCCACACAAGAGCAGGCCATCCCAATGCTTGGCGGACTTCACTCAGCCCAATCAGGAGGAGAAAAACGCCGGCCAAATGGTGGTTGAATTCAGAGTAGGCGATGCCTCTGGCCGACCCCTCCCACTCCGTCGCTGTCCCGCTTCCATGGTGATGCGCCTGCTCCTCATGAACTCTGAAATGGCCTTGTTCGGCATGCTGGGCCATCACAGAGGAGGCATCCCACATCGGAACGAGAAGAGAGAGCAGCGCCACGAGCCGCAACCCGAGGAGTCTCAGACACACAATCAGTTGAGAAGAAGAGGATGGCGGGAATGGAACGGCCCATCCGGACTGCCGGATGGGCCACAGACTCGGCTCACACATGCATTCGCCGGCTACATGAACTTCATGAATTTCTCTTTGGCTTCATCCATCACCTGGGCGGTGATCTCTATCAGGCCGCGCTCCTTCGCAATCCGCTCAATTTCCCGCCGAGCCATCGGACGGATGAAGTCAGGGATATTGTCCATACGCTGCTCGGCATCCTTGGTCCAGGGAATACCGTTGGGCGAATCGTTTTTTGAATCATCCATGACTTGTAGCGTGATGCTCTTGTATCCATGTTTGCGCGCATAGGCCTCGACGCTGCTCTGAACCATCGGCTTCACAAACGACGGCAGGCGCTCCAGCTTTTCCTTGGCATCCGCCGTCCAGGTAAATTCGCTCGTGCCGTTGCCGTTTTGCGGTTTGCCGCCTGAGGTCAATCCCATTTCCGCCACCATGGCAGAGAATGGACAACCGCCGGAAGTCTTCTCTCCGCCGGAGGGAGGAGCGCTTGGCTTTTCTGCAGCCGCTACCGGCTCGCCACCCTGGATTTTTTCATTGAGATAGGCGGCCATTTGCCCTGCACCGGCCTGTGCTTCGTCTTTCAGGGTTCCGCGGGTCATTTCAAATGGCTCAGCCGTCTCTGTGCGGCCGCCAAGCTTCACACCCAGTGACGCCACCATTTGAGTTTCGCCCGGATTCGTCACCATGGAGAACTTGGCTTCGCAAGATGGACAACCGAAGAAAACACCGAGTGAGCCCTCACCGGGTTTTTCGACCTTCTGAAACGTCATGTAGGTCTCGCAGTTCAGGCAAACGAACTTCATAGGATCCCCCTTCCCGGTCGGAGCATTACAGTTTTTCCGCCAGGACTCTTTTGTAATCCAGTAACGATTGAATCCGCCCGACGATTTCCTGGTACTTTTGGATCGTGGGATAGTCAGGGTCAAGGAGCGGCTGCCCCTTATCGAACGTCTTGGCCAACTTGCGGTCGAACGGGATACGCCCGAGCAACGGCAGGTCCAGCACTTCACACATGGCCTCGGTATTGCCTTCAAACAGCTCATTCTCGGCCCCGCAGGAGGGGCAACGGTACTCGCTCATGTTTTCAACGATGCCTAACACCCGGATACCCATGTCCCGGGCGTAGGTGACGGATTTCTGCACCACATCAGAGGCGACTTCGGACGGTGTGGTCACGACGATGGCGCCCGCGAGGTCGGGAATGAATCCCGCGATGACCGGCGGTTTATCGGCAGCCGCGCCAGGAGGCAAGTCTGCCAGGAGATAGTCCAGCTCACCCCAGATGACATCGGCCAGAAATTCTCGAATGACGTTCATTTCCATCAAACCCAGCCAGACTGGGCTCAAGTCCATCGGTCCCTTCCACCGCACTGGAGATGCATCATCGAGGAAAAAATCCATCGAGGCGACTTTAACACCGAGCGGGCCGACCGGAGGTAGCGCCCCCTCTGGAGTCATGGTCAGCGACTGGCCATGCATCCCCATCATTCTCGGCACACAAGGGCCGTTCAGATCCACATCCAGCAAACCGACTTTCGCGCCCTGACGCGCAAGCGCCAGCGCGAGATTGACGGTCGTCATGCTCTTCCCGACTCCGCCCTTGCCGCTCATCACTACCAGCTTCTGCTTGACGCTGGCCATCCGCGCCTGCACCTGCTTCATCTGCGCAGTGATCTGCTGAACGACTTTGGCATCATCTGAATATTGAAGCTTTGTGAGGATCGACTTGAGATCGTTGCCGGCCGCCATGGTCATGAAAAACCCTCGAAATTGTTGATGAAGAACGCTACCACAGGGGTTTCGATGGAGTCAAACAACCCAATGCGCTCACTAAATTGAATACTGACTGGTGGACTTAGTTCCAGATGTTTGGATCAGCACTCCCCGTCGCTTCAGCTCCTCAAGAATTTGACGGGCAGCCCCGTCGAAATCCTGCGGTCCGGCAAAATGCAGGTCGGTATTCGGCGGTGCCTCTTCGCCGGCCCTGCTCATATGCACGGCGATGACAGGGGCCGGTTGGACCAATGTTCGAATCATGTCTGCCATGCGCTGATAATTGATGCCGAAGGTTTTGCTTGTCGACACGACAATCAGCCCCGTGTCGATCAGGAGTCTCGCAACCTCTCCATACCGTCGCACCCGTTCAGCCGCGAAGGACGGATCGGCGGCGGATAAATCCGCATCCAACCCCTGCAGAAGGTTTTCGCCTTCCAACAAATACGCATGCCGGCTATCGGCGACCAACAACGACTCCACTCGTCTAGCCAAAAACGTCTTTCCGGTCTGTGCCGATCCAGTAAACAGCACAATGGCGGCCCGATGCCCATACTGTATGGCTCGATCCTCCGCCCGCACGTCCCCTGTCAGCCATGCATATTCCCGCTGCCGGGCCTCTTCACGCAGGCCTTCCTGCTCGTCGTGTACTAACTCAGTGATAATCCCGCCGCCGGCAATGTCATATTCATCGACCAGCACGAACCGCCCTGTCGATTCGAAGGATGACGACAGATCGAACGCCAGCGGCGCCTTGACGCGTAACGTCAATTCAGCCACCTGGTTCCTGGTCACCGACTGGCTCTCCTGTAACTGCGCCAGATCGGCGGTGTCGATAATGCGATGGATGGCGGCGACCTCGCAGACTGCCTCTCGCGTGGCGAGCCGTAACGAATATTTTCGGCCCTTTTCAAGCGGCCGTCTCCCCATCCAGAATAAATTCACGCGAATCGCTGTCGAGACCAACGGAATCGAATCCCGGTGGGAAGCAATTTCTCCGCGCTCCACGAAAATTTGTTCGTCGAGCGTGATCCCGATCGACTGTCCGGCTTGCGCCTCGGTCGGCAGAGGATCCACGTTGAACCCTTCAATGGATTGCACCACCGCCGTCTTATTCGAAGGGGAGAAGACCAACTGGTCCCCGACCTTCAAACGACCGGCTGTGATGCGCCCGGCCAAAATCCGTCGCGCATCGAACTTATAGACATCCTGCAATGGAAACCGAAGCGGTTGTTCCGAGCGAACCTGTTCCTTCTTGAAGAAGGCCAGCGTCTCCAGAACCGTGGGGCCTTGATACCAACTCATGTTGCCGCTACGCAGCGCGATGTTATCGCCCTGCTTGGCGCTGACCGGGATCATCTGCTGCGGAACCGCTCCGAACTGGCCCAGGAACTCTCGATACTCCTTTTCGATTCCGTCGAACACATCCTGCCGATAGCCAACCAAATCCATCTTGTTGACGACCACTGCGAACTGCGTCACGCCCAGCAGCGACAACAGATAGCCGTGCTTCTTTGATTGTTCCCGAACGCCTTCCAACGCATCGATCAACAGCAGCGCGGCTTCTGCACGAGCGGCGCCGGAAATCATGTTCTTCAAAAACTCTTTGTGTCCGGGAGCATCAATAATGATGTACTGGCGCCCGTTCCAAATGAAGAACGTCCGAGCCGTGTCGATCGTAATCCCCTGCTCCTGTTCTTCCAAAAATGCGTCGAACAGAAACGCGTACTCGAACTCCTTGCCCTGCTGGCGGCAAATAGCCTGGACCTTTTCCAACTTGCCTTCCGGCAATGAGCCCGTATCGGCATAGAGTCGGCCTACCAGCGTGGACTTTCCGTGATCGACATGGCCCACGATGACAATGTTGAGACTTTCCTGCGGCTTGGTCTGTTCGTGCTGTGTCATATGCGTTACTCGTGTAATGGAGCCCTGATCTCCTGCTCTTCGTCCTTCGGATACTCATCAGCCGAATGGGGTTGCGAGACCCGACTCACATGTAACCCTTCTTACGGAGCATCTCCATGCCTCGCCCAGCATCCTGCGCGCGCCCTGCCCGTTCCGCCACATGACTCCCACGGAGTTCCACGAGAATTTCGTCGACTGTCTTCGCCGTGGATTGGATCGGCATGGTACAGGGCGCACAGCCTAAGCTGCGATACCGCCTGCCATCCCCTCTGTCGAGGTATCGATCCATGAACGGGATATTCTCGTGCTTGATGTACTCCCAGATGTTGATCTCTGTCCAATCGAGGAGCGGGTGAATCCGGATATGCGTACCGGGCGGAAAGGTCGTTTTGAACTGATCCCACAGCTCTGGCGGTTGATCGCGAAAATCCCAATCCCCGTGTTTATCGCGAGGCGAAAAGTACCGCTCCTTTGCCCTGGTGCTGTCTTCATCCGCGCGAACCCCCAGAATAATGCCCGTGTAGCCCTTCTCTTCGACTAAATCCTTCATCGCGTTGGTCTTCAAGGCCGTGCAGCAGACATCCCGCCCCAATGTGTGGTTCATTCCGGCGGCCAGGGCCGCCTTGTTCTGTCCCACCACCAGATTCAATCGCCATTCACGTGCAATGCGGTCGCGATATTCGATCATCGCGGGAATCTTGTAACTCGTATCCACGTGCAGGAGCGGAAAAGGTACATGCCCCAAGAACGCCTTGCGCGCCAACCACAACAGCACCGTCGAATCTTTCCCCATGGACCAAAGCATGGCCAGGTGATTGAAATGCTTGTAGGCTTCGCGAAGGATGTAGACACTTTGGTCTTCAAGCTGACGCAAATGTTTCATGGTTCACACTCTTTTGTTTACGCGGAAATGCCGACCTTCTGCGCCGCCCCGGCATCAGATCCTGCGACCGCCACCAATTCGGCCAGCTTGGCCTTGGCTTGGCCGGACTCAAGCGCACGACGAGCCATCTCAAGATTTCCGGAGATCGAGGTTCCCTTTCCGGCCGCATACAGCAACATGGCGGCATTGAGAAGCACCCAATCCCGCTGCCCCCCCTGAACCTCATTGGCCAACAATCGCTTGATCAGGTCGGCTTCCCGTTCCCGCTGTTCGACGGGAAACCCGGCCATCTCACGGAAGGTGGCCATCGTCAGTCCGGCGTCTTTCGGTTGGAACGTGAAGGGCGTAATACGCTCGTCCTTGAGTTCCAGCAGCCGCGTCGAATTGCCGATCGAGAGTTCCGGATCGCCTTCGACCCCGCGGATCACCAACGCGCGTGGACAACTCAACATGCGCAACGCCTCGATCGTCTTTTCAAAATATGGCGGATGCGACAGGCCGATGACCTGCGAGGTCGCACGAGCAGGGTTGAGCATTCTGGCTACCGGATGGAAGAAATTCCGTACCCCCAATTCCTGCCGCATTTCGAGAAACCGGCACACGGGCGGGTGATACAGCGCCAGGTCCAAATATGCGAACCCCTTCTTTTCCAGCTCGGCCCCGACCAACTTGGCCGTCATATCGACCGGAATGCCCACGAGTTTCAGCACGGACGAGATACCACGTCGATCCGGAGGCCCGTCCACTCCATGCAGCAGCAACACTGCCCCGGCGGCTGCCGCGACAATTGCCGCCGGAATGACCGCGTGAAACGTTTCTCGCTTGCCGGCATAGACAGGAACATCAACCACCCCAAGCCCGGCGCGCACCGGCACCGGAGGAACATATTGCCGCGCGGTGGCAGTGAAGGCGGCCAATTCCGTGACGGACTCAGACTTGAAGCGCATGGCGATGAGAAAAGCACCGACTTGCGCCGGTGTGGCAGTCCCTTCGATCATCAAGCGCATCGCCTGTTTGGCTTCTTCCCAGGTGAGATCTTTCGATGTTTTCTGACCCTTGGCGACTTTGGCGAGCAGATGTTGCATGTGATGGTAATAACCTTGTCTGATTTCAGGGTGACGATGATGTTATTTGTGCAGTCCGCACTCGGTCTTGCCGAAGTTCTTCCACCGACCCGAGCGAGGATCCTCTCCCGGAAGGACGGGCGCGGTGCAATGCGTACAACCGATGCTGGGATAATTGCGGTCGTGCAGGGTGTTATAGGGCACTTCGTGGAGCTGGAGATACATCCAGACTTCTTCACTGCTCCATCGGGCCAGTGGATTCACTTTGACCAGGTTGAACTTCTGATCCCACTCGATGAGACCAGCATTGGCGCGCGTCGGAGCTTGGTCGCGCCTGATCCCGGTGATCCATGCCGTATAGTTCGCAAGGATGCGATTGAGTGGCTCGATCTTCCTCAGTTCGCAGCACTGGTCAGGCTTGCTTGCCCAAAGGGCCGGCCCGTGCTGCACGGCTTGCTGATCCGGAGTCAACAGTGATTTCATTTGAATCACTTGCGCCGGCCTCAAACCATAATGCGCAATGATGCGATCGCGCACCTCGATCGTTTCGGGAAACAAGAAATCGGTATCCAGATAAAAGAGCGGGGCGTTCGGGTCGATACTATGCATCATGTCCACCAAGGCCACGTCTTCTGCCCCAAAGCTGCAGGCGAGCACAATCCGTTGCGAATAGGTCGTGAGCGCGTACTCCAGCACGTCCCAGGGCTGCTTAGCCTCGAACGAATCACTGCGCGCTTTCAGCTCCTCGTCAGATGGGCGCGCAGCAGGCTTCTTTTCTTCATTCACCCTTCTTACCCCTCGACCTTTTCCACCAGAATTTTGAAATGCTTCGCCTCCGGCTCCAGCGGTCCCTCATTGAGGATCTTGTGTCCGTCGTTGCGCAAACTCATCGGCACATTTCGAATGGGCTCCCCGGCATCCAGCCACACTTCGAGCTGTTCACCGTTATCCATCATCTCCAGCTTCAATTTGGTCTTCACGTAATTCATCGGGCAGGCGACACCACGCAAATCGTACACGGGCGCCTGGACCGCCGCGACCGGCGCCGCCGCAACTTTCGGAACCGGCGCCGGCACGGCTTCCTCTTTCACTTGCGACAACTTGAGATCTTTGCCTATTTGTTCCGTGGCCGTACGACACACAACGAGGAACTGTTTGGCAAACGCCATCTTCTCCATGGCTGCGCCGGCTGTCGCGTCTTTGGACCCGAGATCACCGACTTGCGCTCCGAGATTCTTATATGTGGCAGGCACGATGCCTTTGGTCGCCAGGCGTAGATCAAACTCTTGGAACGTGTCGGCGTCGGTAGCGGGATCGATTCCCTCGGTCACCAACAAGGCCTTGGCGGCAGCCAGGACGGCGCGATACGACTTATTGACCGACAGGGCATATTGATGTTTCTCAACCAGAAGTTTGGCCTGGTACAGTTCCTGATCCGCCTCCAACATACGGTCGTCGATCATCTCCAATGCTCCGCCCGCGCACTCGCCGGGCCCCAAGTCTTCGAGCACAAATTCGGCCTCGCCTTCCCAATCGTAGTAGTAGGTCTGGTCCTGATCGTAAGGCGGCACGATCGTGTAGGGAATGAGTTCTTCTTTGAGCGCGACTTTACCAACTCGCGCGATGAAGTTTTGTAGAGTCTCCCCGCTTTTCCGATCCCGGCGATAGACATCCACCAAATGCCGAATCGCTGCGGGGACGCTCTTGGCCGGCAATTTCACGGTGAGCTGGCCGATCTTCGGCGTGCCATCCACATGCCCGCCCAGATGCAGTTCATAATGCGGGGCCGTATGTTCACCAAGCCGCTTGCCGACTCCGTGCAAGCCGATGGTGGCAATGTGGTGTTGCGCGCAGGAATTATGGCAACCGCTGATTTTAACGCTCACATCCCTGAGATCTTCCGGCACCTGCCCCGCTGGAAATACTTCAGCCAACGCCCTGGCCATCCCCTTGGAGGAGGTAATTCCCAAACCGCAGGTGTCGGTGCCCGGGCACGCGATGATGTCTTCGACGAGTTCAGCACCTGGATCACCCAGGCTGTGCGTCACCAGTTCGTCATAGAACTCTTCCAGTTGTCCTTCGGGAATCCATCGAATGACCATGTTCTGATTGATCGTGGTGCGGATATTTCCATTAGAATAGCGCTCCGCAAGCTCGGCGACTGTCCACATTTGGTCGCCCGTGAGGTCCCCCATCGGCAATTTAATCGCCGCTGTGGCAAACCCTGGCTGGCGCTGCGGCACCACATTGGTTCGCTTCCAAGCTTGAAACCCCGACGCCCCCCCTCCATTGAGCGAGACCGCCCCATTGCCATGACCGTTCCCGCTGGAGAGGACCGGCGCTTTGGTCGGCATGAGCAGCGGAGGTTCATCGGCATACTCCAGCAACTTGATCGGCTCATGCGTCGGCACCGCATACCCCATGGCCGCATAGGCCGCTTCCCAGCGTCGTTTGAATTCCTCGAATCCCAATTTTTCGATGACGAACTTCATGCGGGCCTTGTTGCGATTCTTGCGGTTCCCGAGCGTATCGAACACCTTGATGACGGCTTCGATCGTGGGAAGCAGTTCGTCCATCGGCGTAAATTCTCTGAGCACCTGGGCCATGCGAGGGGTCGATCCCAATCCACCGCCCGCAACCATTCGAAACCCGATTGCTCCGTCTGCCCGTTTCGCCGCGAGCAACCCGATGTCGTGGATCGGCGTAAGGGCGCAGTCCTGCCGGCATCCTGACAGCGCAATCTTGAATTTCCGAGGAAGGCTCTGGTTAAGGGGGTTCCGCAAGAGATGCAAGGCCACCGTCTTCGCGTAGGGCGTCACATCGAAGACTTCCCCTTGACACACGCCCGCCAGATGGCAGGCCGTGACGTTACGCACAGTATTGGCGCAGGCTTCACGGGTCGTCAGCCCAACGGACGCCAGGAGGCGCATCATTTCAGGGACATGTTTGAGTTCGACGAAGTGTAACTGAATATCTTGGCGGGTCGTCACATGGCCTACGCCGGTGGCGAACTGGTCTGCAAGCTCGGCCACTTGGCGCAATTGATTCCCTGTCAACCCTCCGAAGGGGATCTTAATCCGCACCATCTGCACGCCGGATTGCCGCTGGCCGTAAATGCCGTATTGCAATCGAAAGGGCTTAAAAATATCGTTGGAGAGATCTCCACCCAGCACACGCTGAGCTTCGGCTTCGAAGGTCTCGATTTCTTCAGCGATATGGGCTGGAATGGGCTCGGTCTTAATCAGAGGACGGAGACCCACGCTGTTAGGACTCATGGTCAGGACCTCGTCGATTAGGGGTAATTCGATTGCTCATGATACGGCCGCGGTCAGATATGGTACATCAAGGTGTGCTGCGCTTCGAGCGCCCGCTGGCGATTGGCCAACTCTTCCACGGTCACTTCGGAAAGCACGCTCAGCTCAGCACGTTTCACCCGATCCCAAATGTGCGCCAGCAGAGCGTCTTGTTTGGCCCCCCGCGATGAGGCGCTTTTCCGAACAGTCGCTCCATTGGCTGCCAGAAGGGGGCCTTCCAACGCATCGAGAATGTCCGCCACCGAGACATCCGAGGGTTTACGGCTCAGCACATACCCACCTTGAGCCCCGCGCTGACTGGTCACCACTCCCGCCTTTTTCATGGCATGGAGCACCTGCTCGAGAAACCGAGATGGAATCGATTGACGCTTGGCAATCGATTTGGCACAGACAGGCTGATCGGCATGGTGCAACGCAAGATCCACAGCGGCAATAATTCCGTAGGTTGATCGAAGACTAACCTTCATTCATGAGTATTCCGATAGGGATTCATAAAAGTCTATACATTGCCCATCGCGCTCCTGTCAAGTATGGCTGCATACGAGGCGTACGACGGCACGGAGGATTGACCCGGACATCCGGCTGAACCTGAGAGCACGGATTTCGTATTTGCCACCGATGCACTCGCTCTATCGGCGTCGTTCGTGAGCATGTCACGCCGAGTCAATAGAGAACGTGCATCCGTCGAGGTGGCGACCGAACTGAGCCCGCTGGCATTACTGTTTTATCCCGTCGCGGCATGCCGGCGCATTTTTCTTCATTGACATCATCTAGGAGGTGAGCAATAATCCCGCCCTCTTCTTCGTCGGTACCTTCATGCCGCATCGTTCATCGACATTTACTATTCTATTGCTCAGCGCAGACAGCGAGATCCAGGCTCACTATACGGGCCTCTTCGGCGAACAGGCGATTACCATTATCCACGAAGGATTGCCGTTGCCAAAAGACGTGGCTAAGCGCACCTATGATGCCGTCATCGCAGAATCAAAGGGGCACACTCCGACAGAACTCGGAAAATTGTTTGCGGCGATCGATCCCGCCCATACGCTCCTGCTGGTGGGATCTCGGACCCTCTTGAAACGGACGGCAATGCTGCTGCATGGCGCCAAAATGCCTAAGGCGGACTCGCCGTTACCCAATGGAGCAGAGCAATCGGTGTGCTTGGAATCCTACCTCGAACACAAGGTCAGTGATTTCGTAAAAGGGATGCGGAACGGATCAGGTAGAAATCTCCATCCGATGTTGATTGCTGCCGTCGAGCGCCCGTTAATCTTGCTGACCTTACGGGAGACCAAAGGCAATCAAATCCAAGCTGCGGAGCTTCTTGGGCTAAATCGAAACACCCTAAGAAAAAAGATTCTCGATCTGCGTATCCCGGTCAAACGGGCACGGGACAACTAGCCCACACACATTGGAACCCATCAGCGTCGCATTAGGATCATAACAACCAGCACGTCCATGCATCGAACAGATCGCCAACCAATAACGGAGGGAACCAATGACCAAGGAAGAATTGATTGCGAAAATGGCTAATAGCGCCGGGATCACCAAAGTCGCCGCGACGGTTGCACTCGAAGCCTTCACCGGAGCGGTTACCACCTCCCTCAAGAAGGGAAAACGCGTGACGTTGGTGAATTTCGGCACATTCACGATTTCGAAACGGAAGGCCAGAATGGGGCGCAATCCCCGGACCGGTGAAGCATTGAAGATTCCTGCCGCCCGCATTCCGAAGTTTTCGGCCGGCAAAGAACTCAAGGCAGCCGTCAAGTAATCGCTCGCCTTCTACCAGAACGACGCGGCGTGGTTCTCGTGGCTACTCTCCGACGAGCCCCAAGGAAAAGCCCACCGCCTCGTCTCGTTTCCTTGACACCCCCGGTAACGCTGTATTAGCATCGCCGGGCGATAGGCGCGTAGCTCAGGGGGAGAGCGCTACCTTGACACGGTAGAGGTCGACGGTTCAAGACCGTCCGCGCCTACCATTTTGTACGCGGTATAGAAGGTTCGTGCTCCGACTACCGACAGCAGCATGGTAGTCGGCACGGCGTTGTATTTTTTGTAGGATAGACCGGAGTGGCCTCACAGTTCATTCACATTACCCTTCCTGACGGAACTCGCAAACAAGTACCAGCAGGATGCACGGTTCGCGATGCCCTCACTCCTACAGGAGGCCGTCTCGATCCGAAAGTGCTTGCTGCCAAAGTCAACGGCGAGTCGATGGACCTGTCGCGGTCATTAGACCATGACGCAACCATCGAACCTTTGACCTTCGAGTCTGCTGAAGGGCGAGAAGTCCACCGTCACAGCAGCACCCACATCATGGCGCAGGCCGTGAAGGAGGTGTTCCCTACCGCTCAGCTCACGATCGGCCCGGCGCTGGACGAAGGCTTTTATTATGACTTCGCATTCGAGCGCCCGTTTACGCCCGAGGACTTGGAAAAGATCGAAGCGCGGGCCAAAGACATTATGAAACGCGGTCTGGCCGTCACCAGATCCGAACTTTCCAAGCAGGATGCCATCAGGTTTTTTCAGGACCGCGGAGAAGCCTACAAGGTTGAATTGATCCAAGGCTTCGACGATCAATCACCCATTTCCCTGTACAGCCAAGGCGAGTTTGTCGATCTCTGCCGCGGGCCACACCTCCCCACGACCGGCCATGTTGGGGCATTCAAACTCCTGTCCACGGGGGGAGCCTATTGGCGTGGCGATGAGCGCAACCCGATGTTACAACGGGTCTACGGCACCTCATTCCCCACGCAAAAAGA
The DNA here is from genome assembly GCA_964493335.1 of uncultured Nitrospira sp. GTDB lineage: Bacteria > Nitrospirota > Nitrospiria > Nitrospirales > Nitrospiraceae > Nitrospira_A. The sequence continues at coordinate 18,045 of CAZBNV010000038.1, read as the reverse complement.
GCTGGATGCGCATCTGGCGAAATTGGAAGAGATCAAGCGTCGCGACCACCGAAAACTCGGCAAAGAACTCGACCTGATTTCCACTCAGGACGAAATCGGCCCGGGTCTGGTCTTATGGCATCCCAAGGGATCGCTCATCCGGTTGCTCATCGAGAATTTCTGGCGGGAGCAACATATCAAGGACGGCTACGAGCTCGTGTACTCACCACATGTCGCCCGGTTGGACCTCTGGAAAACCAGCGGCCACGTCGACTATTACCGCGAAAACATGTTCGCCACGATGCAGCTGGAAGGTAGCGAGTATCAGCTCAAGCCCATGAACTGTCCCTTCCATATCATGATCTACAAGTCCCACCTGCGCAGTTATCGGGACTTGCCGATTCGTTATGGAGAATTGGGCACCGTATACCGCTACGAACGCACCGGCGTGCTCCATGGCTTGCTCCGTGTCCGAGGCTTCACCCAAGATGATGCCCATCTGTTCTGCCGCCCAGATCAAATCGAAGCCGAAGTGAGCCGCGTGCTGGATTTTACGTTCTTCATCCTTGGCACGTTTGGTTTTGCGGAATTTGAAGTTTACCTCTCGACCCGTCCGGAAAAATCCGTTGGCTCCGATGAGAATTGGACTCTGGCCACGAATGCCTTGGAAGCGGCACTCAAAGGGCGCGGGGTCGCCTATCAAGTGGACCCGGGTGAAGGGGTGTTCTACGGCCCTAAGATCGATATCAAGATCAAGGATGTGCTTGGCCGTTCCTGGCAATGTTCGACGATCCAAGTTGACTTCAACAACCCTGAGCGGTTCAAGCTGGCCTATACGGGAGAAGACGGGAAATACCATCAGCCGATCATGATTCATCGTGCACTCATGGGTTCGATCGAACGTTTTTTTGGCATTCTCATCGAACATTACGCCGGCGCTTTTCCGTTGTGGCTGGCCCCCGTGCAAGCGATCGTGCTCACGATCACGGACAAGCAACATGAATTTGCGGCCAAGATCGTCTCCGAACTCAAGAGCCACGGCTACAGGGTCGAAGCGGACATCCGAAATGAGAAGATCGGATTTAAGATCCGCGAGGCGGAAAAGAACAAGATTCCCTATATGCTGGTGGTCGGAGATAAGGAAGTGCAGAGTGGCATGGTCGCGGTCCGCGGTCGGAGCGGCGCCAATCACGGTACCATGCCGATCGAGGCCCTCCTCGCTCTTCTCCGTACGGAAGCAAATCACGCAATACGTGCAACGGCAACCCACTCACAAACGAGGTGACCTATCGTCCCTAAATTACGTGTAAACCGGGAAATCAGGATTCGTGAGGTTCGAGTCATCGGTCCTGAAGGCGAGCAACTAGGTATACTGCCGACCGCAGAGGCCTTCAGTAAGGCACAGGAAGGGGGCTATGACCTTGTTGAAGTCGCCCCTACATCCCAGCCGCCGGTTTGCCGCATCATGGACTATGGGAAGTATAAATTTGAGCTGAGCAAAAAAGATCATCAGAGCCGGCGTCACCAGAAGTCGACGCAGGTGAAGGAGATCAAGCTACGCCCACGTACCGACAAGCACGATCTTGAAATCAAGATCAGACAGATCAAAGAATTTTTGGCGGACGGGAACAAGACCAAAGTGACGCTCACCTATCGCGGTCGTGAGATGGCGAATCAGGAAATGGGTCGAACGATCATGACCAGTGTCATCAAGGAATGTACGGAAGCGGGAACCGTGGAGTTTGCGCCGAGAATGGAAGGCCGGAGCCTGATCATGATTTTGGCTCCCAAATAGTGCGCACCGCGCACGCAAGGAAGGGATGAAACGACCATGAAAGTGAAAATGAAAACGCACAGCGGCGCTAAAAAGCGGTTCCGACGCACGGGATCAGGGAAATTGGTCCGACGAAAGGCCGGACGGCGACATTTGCTCACCGGCAAGGCGCGAGACCGCAAGCGACGCCTGAAAGGGGCGGTTGAAGTGTCGGCGACCATGACCCTTGCGCTGAACCGCTTACTTCCCCAATAACGAAAATTGTACCGTGAACCGGATCTGAAAGGAGCAGTGACCCATGCCTCGTACAAAAGGTGGTCCGAAAACACGACAGCGGCGAAAGAAGCGCCTGAAACTGGCGAAAGGCCAGTATGGGGCCAAGAGCCGGCTGTTTCGAACAGCAACCGAATCGGTCAACAAGGGGCAGGCGTACGCCTATGTCGGACGAAAAAATCGCAAGCGCGACTTCCGCCAACTCTGGATCGCACGCATCAGCGCCGCGGTTCGGTCGCATGGAATGGCCTATAGCCGCTTCATGAATGCCCTGCGTAAGGCCAATATTTTATTGGATCGGAAAGTTCTGTCCGATATGGCGATCAAGGATATGGCAGGGTTCGAGAAACTCGTCGGAGTTGCCAAACAGCAGCTCGTGGCCGCGGCCAGCTAGCATTTTCGATTGCGCAGACAGTTTGTGACGGGAAGATCCTGATCGAACGGATTTTCCCGTCACGCTTCATCCAGCAGCCGGTCGATCTCCAACTCAAGCGCAACCGCCGGCACTCCGATCTGCCAGTGCTCGAGCACCTCAGGATGCACTTCTCCCAGCAAGCCGATCACTCGACCGTGGGAAACAATTTTCCCCACCCGGCCATCCAGAAACGACGGATGCGCCAGCGGCTCCAGCGTGAAGGGACGATCCAGGTAATACAACAGCAGATCCAGGCAGGAATGAATTTCTGAGAAATTAGCCCCGGCATGGGCTATCACCGCTCCCAGCATCGTCATCGTTCGAGACCCGACATCCACCGTCTCATCAGGAACGGCCACTTCCCCGACCTCAAACATGCGGTGCGGATAAAACGCGCGGCTTGAATTCGTTTCCACCTGCAGCAAGGACGGCGTGATCCACTGGCGCAGGCAGGAATAACTGAGGGACATCACGTTGTCCACTTCCACGACGTTCGCCCACTCCGTGCCATCCAGTCGCATCTTCGTGCAGAAGTCCTGGTGAGAGCCCATGATATTGGAAATAATTTCTTGGAATTCCATACCCACCATGAGATGACGAACTCGGTCAGCCATCTGTTCCAAGCGGGAGAGGCCGCCCACTGTAAACTGAGACGGCATGACCGGAGCAAAGCGCGCATACCCCTGGCTAATCGCCACATCCTCCACCACATCGACGGCGTGCAAAAGATCGTTACGATACGGCGGGAGCCGCACAGCCAACTTACGACCGGCAAGCTTGACGTCGTAGCCATAGGACTTCAGAGCCGTGGTCACTTCCTTTCCACCCAAGGCCTCCCCCAAGGCAGACTCGATGGCCATGAGGGGGATCGTGCGAGGTTTCCCAAAATCGATCGGGGTATTCCAGCGCCGGCCAAAGGTCGTTTTCATCGGCGATTGGATTTCCACCGGCGTAATCACGGCGCCGCGATCAGCGAGGTTGGCGGCAAAAATGTTCAGCGCCAGGGCGACCATCGACAGATCGGTCCCCGTGACTTCGACGAACAATTCATGGTCTCCGACCTGGACTTCCCCGATTTCCCGGCTATTGATGATGGGAGGGAACGACAGCACTTGTCCCTTCGCATCCCGCAGCACGGGAAGGCGGTCATGGCCTCCGACAATCGGGCCATACTCAACCCCTTTGGGGTGGACCATCAGGATCTCCCTCAAGGTCATCACCGTCTCCATCCCCAGCGGGGTAAAACGCACCTCCTCCGGCTTGACGAGATCGTACGACACGGGAAACACGATAGATGCCAAGCGATACAATCCAATGGACACCGTCCGCCGCTTGCGCCCAAAAATATCGGCCAGCTTTTCCTGCGTCTGGATGAGCTGCGTCAGGCCGTTCGCCGTCATGCGATACCCCACCGCCGCACAGGCCGCCACGTAGGGACGAATTTCTTCCATTCCCGGCGCCACGACCAGCTTGCCGACCACGGATTTCTGTTTCTTGAAGAAGGGATAGGGAATCGCCGTTCCACGTTGCTTGATCCGAATCTGTCGAGCGATCCCTTCACAGCACCACAGATCCGGTCGGTTACTATCTTGTAGTTCGACGCGTAACTCGCCGGTCTCCGGATCGTGCCCCTTCAACTCGCCCTTCACCAACATCAGCCAGTCTTCCAGCTGATCGAGCGGAATTCGATCCGGCTTCCCACCCGGGCCGGCGATCAAGGATTCGAGGTCATCTCGTTGCAGGGAAATAGTGGGCATCGTGTAATCGTCCTAAAAACTGCCCCGCATGGTGCGAATAAAGTCGAGATCCGCTGAGAACAAATCACGGATGTCGTGGATACCCAAGGCCACCATCGCCATGCGATCGAGTCCAAGCCCCCAGGCAATGACCGGAACAGACACGCCAAGCGGAGTCGTCACCTCCGGCCGAAACAATCCGGCACCGCCCAGTTCCATCCATCCCAGCTTAGGATGACGCACATGCATTTCGACAGAGGGCTCGGTGAAGGGGAAGTAGGCCGGAAGAAATTTGACCTCTTTGGCCTGCGCTACTTCCCGCGCAAACAAGTTCAGCAATCCGAGCAAGGTCCGAAAGTTGATATCCGCGCCCAACACAATCCCTTCCACCTGAAAAAAGTCGGTGGCATGGGTGGCGTCGACCTGGTCGTATCGAAAACAACGTGCGATCGAGAAATACTTTCCTGGAACGGAGGCGCCACCGGCCAACGTGCGCGCCGACACCGCCGTCCCTTGGCTCCGCAGGACCAGACGTTTCGCGCGCTCGGCGTTGAACGTATAACCCCAACCAGTCGATCCGGCTCCCGCACCCTTCTCATGCACCTGCGTGACCCGCGTTAAATAGGGCTCGGCAATGATAGCGGCATGAGTCGGCTTCTTCACGAAATACACATCGTGGATATCACGAGCCGGGTGGAATTGCGGCATGAACAACGCGTCCATATTCCAGAACTCGGTTTCCACGAGTGTCCCCCGCATTTCCTGAAACCCCATACTGACCAGCTTAAGCTTGACGAGGTCGAGGAACTCACGATAGGGATGTCGCTTCCCGGCGGCAATCCTCGGTGCCCGCAAACTGATCGTATATTTTCGGAATCGCTTATTCCGCCACGCACCTTCCTTGAGAAGCTCGGGCGTCAGCTGAGACACTTCCTCTGCCACACCATCGCGCAAGAGTCGCTGCGCCGCAGTCTGGCCTTCAGGGGTCAGCAAGAATGAACGCGTGACCCGCTCATCGATTCTGAACGGCTCGCGCGCATTCCCACGCCTCACCGCATGCTGCTGGAGCACAGTCCGAAGAGGCTCGGCAAATGTGTGCAACTCTCGTTGCCCGCTCCGTAATTCCTGCAATAGGGCACGCATTGCCTCAGCCGTGGGACTCGTGCGGCCGGTACTTTCGACGCACCCACCCTGCACGATCAGGACCGCGCCCTCTTTTTTGAGACTCCCCACCGCCTTGCTCACATCCGACGGTTCGAGGCCTTCCTTGGCTTGGATATCCTGAATCGTAAGGCGTTTTCCGGTCTGGCTGGCCTCTCGGGCTGCCGACAGCACACGTTCAATGGGGGAATACTTCTCGAAGTATAATTCGCCGATCGGCGTCAATGAGGCGAGGTGCGCAACCGTTTCGGCATGGATAGCAATCAACGACTTGGCCAGCAGCCATTCAACAGCCATGCTCACCTGTGACGGCTCCAACCCGGTGGACTCGGCAAGTTGATCAAGCGTGGGAGGCGAATCTGGCTGCCGGCTCAGCGCCAGCAGCACGTTGCTTTCCAGGGGATGAAGGTTATCCATGAACCACGATGCGGTCTGACGCCTCTTCTATCGCTGAGCAGCGGCCATGCCCGTGATGCGTGCGGCACGTGGACGGCCGGCTCTCAACGCCGTAATGGCTGCGGCATAGTCATGCGTGGAGAACACCGCTGATCCTGCGACCAGCACCTCTGCGCCTGCTGCCAGAATCGCCTCCGCATTGTCCGGCTTGACTCCCCCGTCCACCTCAAGGAGCGCCCGACTCTTCGTGCGGTCGATCATCGTGCGCACCTCGGCAATCTTTTCTAATGACGACGGAATAAATTTCTGCCCACCAAACCCAGGGCTTACCGACATGATGAGAATCAGATCGGCATCACGAATAATTTCTGACAACATGACGGCCGGCGTCGCAGGGTTTAACGTCACGCCCGCCTTGACGCCCCGCTCTTTGATCGACTGAATGGTGCGATGCAAATGCGGACAGGTTTCGACATGGACCGTCAAATAGTCGGCTCCCGCCTCGGCGAATTCGCCGATAAAAGCATCCGGATTGGTGATCATCAGATGCACATCCAACGGCAACGTGGTGACTTTTCGTACGGCTTCGACAATCAGAGGACCGACGGTCATATTCGGCACAAAGTGCCCATCCATGACGTCGATATGCAGCCAGTCGGCGCCAGCCTGCTCGACCCGCGCCACCTCTTCTGCAAGACGAGCAAAGTCCGCCGATAGAATGGATGGCGCAATACGGATGGTCCGGCCGGCCATTATTCACACCTCCGCAGTCGAGCGGCAAAAAACGCATCCATCTTGTTCATATTGGTCATCGTAGATAGGTCCCCTCGAGGGGTCACGAACGGCAGACCGGCTGGCGGTATCCAGGACGCGATTGACTCACGCTGAAATTCGCGATGCGACTGACAAAACTGGTCGATGACCGATTCGGTTTCTTCCGGTTCAATCGAGCAGGTACTATAGACCAACAGCCCACCGGGTCGCAAGAGACGGCTTGTCGCCGCAAGCAACTCGCTTTGCACTTGCTGATGTTGCACGATCGATTCCTGCGTTTTATACCACTTCCCTTCCGGATGACGCCGCAACACACCGAGCCCGCTGCACGGAGCATCGAGGAGAATACGATCGAATGGCCGACGCAGAGCCGCCTGTTGGGAGGACCGCTGTCCTTGAGTGATCAGCATACGTATATCACCCACAAGCGGTGTCACCAGAGTCACGCCGAGGCGTCGACAATTGTCCATCACCAGATCCAGGCGGGCGGCTGCCCGGTCCGCCGCGACGATTTCTCCTTGATTGGCCATGAGTGCCGCCAGGTGCGTCGCCTTTCCTCCGGGCGCGGCGCAGGCGTCCAGGACCCGCTGTCCAGGCTGCACATCCAACAATAGTGGAATGAGCTGTCCAGCTTCGTCTTCCACATAAAACCACCCATCGTGATAGTGAGGTAGATCGGTCACTGAACTGCTGCGGGCCACCTGAATGCCCGCAGGACTGACCGTCGTCGGGCTGGCTTCTCGCTGAGCCGCCGCCAGTTCATCCAGCAGCTCCTTGCGGGATGTCCGGAGCGCATTGACCCGCAACGTCAGCGGAGGCAGCTCCACCGAAGCACGACACAAGGTCTCCGCCCGCTCAGCCCCCCACTGTCGACACCAGCGTTCGACGAGCCACGACGGGCAAGAGTAGCGGACAGCGAAAGCCTCGACAGGATCATGGGCGGCATTGGGCCACTCGGGTTTCGGCGACCTCACCAAGGCCCTCAGTACCGCATTGACGAATCCGCTCCAATCACGGCCCAACCGCTTGCGGTGCAGCTTCATCATCTGCACAGACTCATTGACGGCCGCCGACTCCGGAACTTTATCCAAATACAGCAATTGATAGGCGCCGAGGCGGAGGATGTTCTGGACGAGCGTAGGCAGTCGCGCGATCGGTCGATCCGACAGCAGCCCCAGTCGCCAATCGAGCGTCCCGCGATAGCGTAAAACACCGCGCACCAATTCCACCATGAAGGCGCGTTCGCGGTGATCTAACGATTCCCTCGCGACAATCTGGTCGAACAGATCGTCCACCAGAAATCCCACTTTGTCGATTGCAAGCAAGGCCTTCGCTGCGGCGTGCCGTCCTGAGGGTGTGGCCGTAACGGATGATTGTGCCATATGGTCAGAGGCTATCGGATGCGGGCATAGACAAGGGAGGTTGTGGGAAACGCATCGGTGACTCAGTCGGTCGTCAACCTTGCGCCGGGGGATTGGCTTGCAGACTGATTCCTTGGGTCAGGCGATGGCCGGCCAGATACTGCGCCATCGTCATGCGTCGGCTATTAGATGGTTGGATTTCAACAATCTGGATGGTCCCGCCGCCAGTCGCCACGTCGATTCTATCTTTCGTCACCTGCGTGACCGTCCCGGCAACCGCTCCCTGGGACTCCTCGCTGACAGCCACCAGCCACAAGATCCATCGTTCCCCGTTCACATAGGTATAGGCTCCCGGCCAGGGCGATAACCCACGCACGCGATTCGCAATATCCCTGGCCGGCAAGGTCCAATCAATCAGGCCGTCCTCCTTCTTAAGCAAGGGCGCCAGGGTCGCCAGCGAAGGGTCCTGTGGTTGAGGGCTGAGCGTCCCTGCCTTGAGCTGACGTAATGTCTCCACCAGCAACCGTCCTCCCACTTCGGCCAATCGCGGAGCGAGCGTGCCGGCAGTATCCTCAGATCGGATCACCACCCGCTCCTGCAACAACATGGCGCCGGTATCCATGCCTTCGTCCATCAGCATGGTCGTGATGCCGGTTTCTCGCTCACCCCTGATGACAGCCCACTGGACGGGCCCCGCGCCGCGATACTTCGGTAAGAGCGACCCATGCACGTTGATGCAGCCGCGAGGCGGAAGCGTCAGAATCGCCGGCGGCAGAATGCGGCCAAAAGCCGTCACGGCAATGACATCCGGCTTCCACTGCCGCAAGGCCTCCAGAAATTCGGGAGCCTTCATCTTGAGCGGTTGCAACATCGGAATGCCCTCGCGCTGGCAGACTACTTTCACCGGCGGTGGGATGACCTCCTGTCCCCGACCCTTCGGTCGATCAGGTTGTGTGACCGCCCCGACCACTTCGTCGTCCGACTTGAGCAAGGCTTCGAGCGACGGCACCGCGAAGTCAGGTGTCCCCATGAATACAATCCGCATGGTCACGCTTTATCATTCTCCTCCCACGAATGCAATTGTCACGCAGCCTTCCTTGACTCTGGTTTCACACGCCTGTTAGTATCCGGGCGCGGGGTGGAGCAGCCTGGTAGCTCGTTGGGCTCATAACCCAAAGGTCAGAGGTTCAAATCCTCTCCCCGCAACCAACCCCTTACCTCCTATCTTTCAACCACTTACAGCAGTTTCGATCCGGACATCGACCCTCGCGTGAGAAGCCCGTTGTGCTAAAACTGTGCTAACTTCTGCCGGAATGCGCTCCAAGACCTCCACCCCAGCGCGCAAACTCTCTGGATGATGATGGGCATACCGCATTACCATGGAGATAGTTTTCCATCGTCCAAGTTTCTGCACGGTGTAGATATCGCCCCCGGCTTGCACAACACGGGTGGCGAAGGTATGGCGCAGATCGTGAAACCGAAAGTGTTTCACCTCTGCCTTTCGCATGACAGGGTAGAACACGCGAAGGAGATCTCGCGCATCCATCAGATTGCCCGCGCCGTTGAAGAACACGTAATCGCTTTTGAGCGAGCGAACCCTAGCTCTGGCTTTCAGTACCTCAAGGGTCTTTGCGTTGACTGGAAGCGTATCCTTGGCCCCATTCTTCTGCTCCAACAACGTGAATGGTCCTACGTCCCTGGCGTCATGCCGAGTGAAGCGAGGAAGGTTAATCCTAGGTGCACTGAAGGTGTTCAGCCACCTTTGGATGGCTTCAGGCTCGAACCGAATGCGGCCATGGATGCGACAGCAAGGATCCTTGCCCTGTGAAACCCAGAGATAGAGTGTGGACGGCTTGATGTTGAGCCACGCCGAAAGCTCTTTGACGGTGAGCATGATGCAGATATCCCGGGGGAGTCTGACGACACCCCCAGTCCCCCTAACCTGGGCTGCCCGCGTGGGCCGCCAGCAGCCGACGTGTGAAACCGATTGGGTGGCTGTTTGAGCAAGTTCCGGTGTCGGTCCTTCTACCGGGAGATGCCCCTGACAATTTCGTGCTGTAGCCATTCCTCCCACCAGGGGCGGCACAAATCACCGCCAGCATTGGCGTCAGGGTGTCGCTCACCCATCGTTTCACGTTCTGCAGGGTCTGCACCTCCTTCTCCTGGGCTAATCGCCCCTTCTGAAATCTTTCGGGAGAACAGATCGGAGACCTTCATATCCCGACAGGTTCACGCATCTTGTACCAATTTGATGCACGTGGCTGTGCGCGCTACCGTCTGATTGCCAGAAATAACTGGGAGGCGATGTGCCAAGTATATTCAGGACTGTAGCGCAACTCCGCATTAGCGCCAAATGTTTTGAAAGCGAACTCCTCCCAGGTGCCTTCTGAATCGTTTTGCACAAAGATAGCTTAGTGGAAACTTCCTTGACTATCCCGCTGGCCGGGTATCATTCTCGACGGGCCGAGAGGGCTTTCAGGGCTAGCCTTCTCCCGCTAACTTGCGTAATGTACAGGCAACAGGGGATGGAGTCCCCCGTCAACCGCCTTTCCGAAGGCTGATGACTCCTAGGCTATCTTCATGTAGCTGCGGAGTTGTCCTATTGCTGTGACAACCGCTCCCGGGCGGTTTTTTTATGTCCAGCAGTCGAATTGATGGAGGATTGTTGAATGGAACAGATCTTTACGGTTGCATCGCTTTGGCTGGCCCTCGCTGTCCTCTCTTCCCTCCTCGCGTTCCAACTGCGCATATCGGTCGCATTGGTCGAAATTTGTGTGGGCGTTGCCGCCGCCGCGCTGTTGAGTTGGTGGGGGCTGCCAGAAATCCTCACGCCAAATGCTGAATGGGTACGGTTCCTTGCGGCGTTTGGTGCCGTCGTCCTCACCTTTCTTGCTGGAGCGGAACTTGATCCCCAGGTACTGCGGTCGAAACTGCGAGAAGTCAACGTGGTGGGCTTCGTAGGTTTCGCGGCACCGTTTCTCGGGTGTGCCGCTGTTGCCTACTATGTCCTTGGATGGGATTCCCGAGCGAGCTGGCTCTGTGGCGTGGCCCTTTCGACGACCTCCATGGCGGTAGTGTATGCCGTGATGCTTGAAACCGGTCTAAATAAAACCGAGTACGGCAAAGGGATTCTCGGGTCCTGTTTCATTAATGATCTGGGGACGGTGATTGTCCTCGGTCTACTCTTCGCTCCATTTACTTACAAGACGATCGTCTTTGTCCTCGGAAGCGCCCTGGTCTTGGCGTCATTGCCGACAGTTACCGCATGGTTAACCCGTCATCTGGCTCACCGAACCGCCGCCATCCGTACAAAGTGGGTGATGCTCATTTTGCTTGGGCTGGGCTCATTGGCCTTATGGTCGGGTAGCGAAGCCGTGCTTCCTGCATACATTGCGGGCATGGTGCTTGCCGGGAGTGCGGCCAAGGATACGCACTGGATTCGTCGGCTGCGCACACTCACCGTGGGGCTGCTGACGCCCTTCTATTTCATTCGTGCCGGTACTCTCGTCTCGCTGCCGGCGTTGCTATCTGCTCCGCTGGTGTTCCTCGCGCTATTGGCTGGCAAGGTCGTCTCCAAAATCTTCGGTCTGTATCCGATCATTGGACTGTTTCGACAGGACCAAAATGAGCGGTGGTACTACACGCTGTTGATGTCGACGGGTTTGACATTCGGCACCATCTCGTCGCTCTATGGTCTGGCACATGGCATCGTGACTCAAGAACAATACTCCTTCTTAGTGGCGGCCGTTATAGCGAGCGCCGTCGTTCCCACCCTGATTGCTAGCTGGCGGTACACCCCGCGGCATCTCCTTTCACGCGATGAGAAACATGGAAAGGGACCAGGGCAGATCAATGGACTGAGCGAGGAGGGGTAGCCTCACCATTTTTCCTGGCGGGCTGGATGACCGGGAGAAGCTGGGCAGTGAAACCCCTTTTAATAATGAGTGACGATCAGACTACATTTCTGTAAGTTTTCGTGTTCTAGATTTGTGCTGAAAAATGTCAGAACTCTCAATACTGGTTCGAACCAGTGGACTGTAACGGTTGAAATGGTAGTATCATGACGCCTATGGAGGACGTGATGACACTGACCAAGAGTGAACGTCTGGAACTTCAGCGCCAAGCGAGAGCCAGCAAGAGTCGGGCCGATTCCGCTCGACACGCCCGTCTGATTCTGCTGCTGGCCGATGTCCTGACCTGGGCCACGATTCGCGCCAAGCTGGACTGCAATGATAGTTACATCAGTCGATGGAGCCAGCGCTTTGCCACGGATCGGCTGTCGGGGTTGTTTGCCCGCTACGCCGGGCGGGCGCGCGACAAAGTGACGGATCGGATCGAGGCACGCGTCTTGGCCTGGACGACGAAACACACACCGAGTGACGGATCGACGCACCGGTCCTCGCGCAAGCTGGCGGCGGAGTTGGGGGGGCATCTCCCACATGACGGTGACGCGTATCTGGGCCAAGCACGCCCTCAAGCCGCATCGACTGAAAGGGTATCTGGCCTCCAACGACCCGGACTTTGAGTCCAAGGCGGCTGATGTGATCGGCCTGTATCTGCATCCACCGCAACACGCGGCCGTGTTCTGCGTCGACGAGAAGACCGCGATTCAGGCGCTCGATCGCAAAGACCCGGTATTACCCCTGTCGCCGGGGCGGGCCGAACGCCATGGGTTTGAGTATGTCCGTCACGGCACCCGCTCCCTGTACGCCGCGTTCAACACCAAGACGGGCGAGGTGTTGGGCAAGACCGCCCCGCGCCACACCTCGGCCGAGTTCGTCGCATTCCTGACCGACATCGTGACCAACCAGCCCACCGGCAAAGAGATTCACGTGATTGCGGATTACCTCTCGGCGCATAAGACCTCGCGGGTCGAGGCGTTCCTCGCCCAGTATCCAAGGGTGCAGCTACACTTCACCCCGACGTACTCCTCCTGGCTCAACCAGGTCGAACTGTGGTTCGCCAAGATCGAACGCGACGTGATCGCCCGTGGCGTCTTTCCCTCGCTGCCTGATCTCAAACGAAAGCTCATGCGCTCTATCCGGCACTACAACACGCAGCCCAAACCCGTGAAGTGGAAGTACTTCGATGCGTCCCGTCGAATTACTCCCGAATCAATCGTTACAGTTCACTAGTAGAACCCATGGGATGTACCAGAAAGTTGGGAGTTTGCCCGCTCGATCCGCCACCCGGATGCGACTCGTCAAGGGTTTCTCCGGTCCGGTAGTGCGCGAGTGGTGTTGACTATTCGTGAGGGATTTGAAGAAGCCTGGGTGAGATTCGCAGAGTGCGGAGCGGTTGATGCGGTGTACTCGGGACCTTACCTGACGATTGCGCAGCAGATCGCTGATTATAACAATACCAATTATCCTGGGATCCCCCAACGACCACAGGAGGTGCTCCGTTACCGGATGATGGCCCCCAAGTCGCCACAGTATCCGCGGACACATTGGTACCCAGTACCAGTCCTGTGACGATTCGTGTCGCGACGAGTGAAGGATTTGTCGCGGGATACACCGCCATTATCGACACTTTTAATTCGGGTGTGCAGGAGGCCCAAACTATTGCGTCGGTGCCTGACTCGACCCACATCGTGGTCCAAGGGTTGAAGAACCATCACGAGGGTTCAAGTCGGCCCATTGCGGTCATGCAAGCGGGGGAGAAAGGGGTCTTGATAGCAGAATGGTTTGAATATACGCCCTCGTCCGGAACCGATATTGCGGTCACCAGCAACTTGGCTACGATCGCCTGAATCAGGGGGACTCTTGCAACATACAGATCTGAATACAATAAGAGTATGGACATCACTAGGGCACTCGGGAAAGGCGGTTGTTGTTTCAGCAGTCAAACCTATCGTGTCTTGAGAGCGCTGTTGGATAATCGAATTGGGGGAATCCTTGCCGACATGGTTTCGATCGAGTGGGAGAGCGCACAGTGATCGTCGGCTACAACTACCCGGCACCCTGTAACAGGGATGGGAATTGGATCGGCCCGCCGGATCGCCAGGATCACTGCCCCCCCACTTATGCGACGCTATGGAAGGAGCTACCGTTTAAAAAACAAATCGCAGAGAATCTTAAAACGCTTCGGGATAATGGCGTTCAGGTGGTGAGATGGTTTTTTGCTGGGGAATGGATTCAACTATGGGTGGCCGCCCCGCGTAGTCAGCATCAGAAAACGAGATAAGTTCGACTCACCGTACAGATTATCGACTTTGATCCTCCAGATCGACTCGACCCGCTATTTCTCGATCATTTTCAACAATTGTTGGAGCTGCACAAGACCCTAAGAATGCAGCTCATTCCCTCGCTGGTGAATTATGAATTCTTTGCAACGAACAAAACCGCACGGGACGCATCCGGGGGGCGAGGCGATATTGCAGAGGATGCTGTCAAAAGGAATACGTTTCTCTTCACAGTCCTTGCGGGCTTTCTGAGCGTGTCGCAGCACTATCGAGATTTCATTTATGCGTGGGAAGTGATCAATGAACCCGTATGGGATGTCTGCAATCTCCCCTTTACTCCCTCGGAGCCACCCCACATTCCGTATGTGCAATTGAATGGGATGATCGCCTTCATCACTCTGGCGTTGGATTGGATCAAGGATAAGAAGTTTCCCTCAACCGTGGGGCACCGTTATTTGTCGGATCTCTCCATCCTGCCAACCGGCACGTTGCCTCAGTTTCACTATTATGCTGAGCATGTCGGACCCTTCGGCGATCCTCCCACCTTACCCACGGCCCATACTGCAAAAGCAGGGATAATCGGTGAATTCGGCGCATTAGTGGGGAAAGGATATGAGAGTCGGCAAACGCCTCCGAAAGCAAGTTATGGCAGTCCGTGGGACCGGGATTTCCCTGATCATCGTGATCGGGACCCTTCGAGGACAGTGCTGGAGCGATTGAGCCTCATAAAGCTTCTAGGACACGACCTTGCGATGGCATGGCCCGACTTAGATGATAAATTTACTGACGACACCCTGAAGATTTCACAGGACAAGCTTGCTCAGATTAAACGCTTCGTATCGTCTGTCCAGAAAGATCGGCCGCAGGTGAGCAGGAAAACGATGACGGCTGAAAATGAGAGTACGATGGCACCTCGGGTGGTCCCTTCCGAAAGGAGCGGACCAGTGAAGCGGTCACGATTCTTCCAAATGCAGGTCATATCGGCTATTCGCCTGGCTTGATACTTCCAGTGCCGATGGTGATCTGCATCTATCCTCTTTAGTTTGTGAATTCCAACCAGCCTCACGCAGCCGTAGCGACTACTTCAATTTTGAAGGAAAGCCCCCATGCCAACGATGGGCGGATCGCTTGCCCTTTTCCACGATCGGTGATCTGGCCCACCCGCTGGCGGCAAGATCTATGACGCCAATTGCGAAGCACCGGGATTCTGCTCCCTCTTTGGAGAATCCCGTTGGGATTCGAACCCGTGGCTGGCGCGGGACGGCCTAGAGGCTGATTTCGGAGGATTGCCGTTTTGTTCGGATCACCTCTGATCTTCCCCCGGTTCCATGGACCTGGGGGAAGTCATGAAACGTTTACAGTACTGCGTTGGTGTAGAAGCAGGAGAGGCCATGAAGGCTGCTGGTCTGTCAGTTGTCTGCTCTATTCTTGACCTTCTTGCTAGCGATCCCACAGGGAGACGGTGTCTGGTTCGGTACATCCACCATGCCGATTCCTGGCGTGAACCAAGCGGCACTCCGTCGCACTGCGTAATAAAACAATCACCCTCCTCCATGGTTGAGGGTCCACGATGTAGGGTTTGCTAAAAAGAAAGCCGTGAGGAATCACGTAGGCCGAGCGAGAAGGACAGGTCGGTTGAAACGATTGTTGGCGTGGCTCAACGTCTCTCAGCTTTAGTTGTCGTCGGGCATCCTAGGTTGCCGATGGCACAGAGATATTCCGCAGCGCGAGCGTCCGCGTGAGTTCGGCATCTGCGCCTCGCGCCTCATGCGGCACGGGAAGCCAACAGACGATCACCGTGGATAACGCGAGATTCATCAGCAGTCCCACTATGATACACAACGGCAAGGTTTTCATTATCTAGCTCCTTGGTGATCTTGCGAGGGTGAGAAACCGGTCTATTACGTCATTCCGCGTGACTCGCCTTGAGCTCCTGAGCATAGAGGAGAAGATACACGCTGCCTATTCCACAGAGGACGCACGCCGAACGATGACGGCGTGCAAGCGCCCATAGAGAGTCGTCAATTGTGCGGCGCCTATGCGTTGGGTCAGCACCTGCTGGGCTGGGGGTGCGATGATTGAGGTCCGGCCCGCTCGGAGATTGGATGCGTCCAGCTGTCATGACTGAGGTCATACTGATCACGCCCCTCGAGGAGAGTGGTGAGGTTGAGACTGTCCAGCAAGCAGGCGAAGTCATGCACAGATGGATTCCGTTCAACAAGCAGGGCTCTTTCTACCTGGATCGCCTTTTCGGGAGCACCGCCATAAGGCACGATGATGAAGAGGTGATATGTCTCCAGCACCGGACGGGACAGAATGGCGGCATGCGGGAATGTCGTCACCAGATGCCGTATCAGCACTTTCAGTTTGGCATCCCTCGACATGTCTGCATGATAATCCATTGTTCATCGTCCTCCTTGAACCGAAGAGGCCTGAGATCATTCGACTGGGGATGCAGACACCTCAAAAACCTACACACATCGGTGCCTCGCCCCAGCTATTACTTGGCCGCGATCGTTTCTCGATATATCCGACATAGAAGCGCAGACGAATTTGCTCCAACTCGGCCATGCGGATGAACTCAATGCCCGCCCTGCCGCCTTTCGCCCATCGCACGACGCCGAGATCAATGCGCATCGGACGGTGGTTGTCGAGGTAGACTCGGAGTTGGACGCTTTGTCCGGGTTCCAGTAGTAACGGGGTTTCCAATTGGCAGCCGGGTACCGTAAGATCGACCACAGATCCTTCCCCCACTCGTCCGCCGCACGAGAGCGTCATCTTACATGTCGTATGCTTCCGGGCACTGTAGCGTGTCTTCACACCAGCCTCCTCGTCGTCATGTTTCAGGGTGAGATAGAACTGCATACGCTACACCGCCGCAGGGGCGGACGCTTCCGCGAGATAGTCCTCTAGCCGCTCCTGGTCGCAAGCCGGCAGGCTGAGGAATTCCACAGTAAATGAGTCCCAATATCCCCACATCACCTTGGCGTGGTCGACTCGAATCGGCCATGCCCCGCCCGGCAGATACAATCGCAGTTCGATCTCTGCCCCAGGCTCGGATTGGCATCGAGTGAGAATCGTGCAGCCGCTGGAAGAGAGGGATTGCACGCGGCCCGTGTGTTCAGAAAGCGTCTCCGCGGCAACCAGCCTGAAATCTGCTCGAAACATGACCTCTGTGCTCATGAACCTTCCTCCTTCTGTGGTCTCCGTGCTGCTCATGTTTCAAGCGTAGCCGGAGACTGCCCATCTGCCTATGCCACAGAGGACCTACCCCGATGGAGTACGGAGGGAGGGGAAGCAGAGGCGAGACTATGGACATGACGACGAGTCTAGAAGTGCGTGATATGAACAGCTGCAGACATTGCGTGCCAGATGTCCGGAGACAGGACTCTGCGTGGGTTCATTCCCCTTATGTTGTTGCGTCACTCGCAAGATCCTACATCTACCCTTCCTGAATAACTCCGACAACAATAGGAGATCACAATCGGTCTCTCATCGCAGGTCAAGTTGACCTACGCGCCGGGATCGACACCCCGCGCACAATTACTCCGCTTGGGAGTTGAAGCAAATAGGAGTTCCGATTGACAGGCTAGAATAAACGATTAAGTTAGGATAACCGCTTGCAGGATTCAGCATGATTTCTCTCCCGAATACGCGGTGACGCGAGGCGATAGAAAGGGGATCGCATGAAGAGACGATGGTATGTTGCGCTCACAGTTGTTCTGGTCAGCCTTCAGGTCACAGTGGCTTTCGCCGTGAACCCGGACAACGGGCCTGGGTGCGGGTTGGGGAAACTGGCCTGGGCTGACTATAGAACGCCCAAGAACATTGCGCCTCAAGTGATGATGGCGACCACCAACGGCACGTTCGGCAGTCAAACGTTCGGAATCAGCTTTGGAACTTCAGGGTGCACGAACGATGGCAAGGTCATGGCAGGACATCAGACGAACAGGTTCGTCGCCAGCACGTTCGACACGCTTTCGGAGGAGATG
>CAZBNV010000037.1:0-42130 GCA_964493335.1 uncultured Nitrospira sp. | reverse complement strand
TCCAGGTCCAATGCTTCTGACGGCCCGATGACTTCCACGTCGACACGGTCCGTCTTGGCACGAATGACGGGATACTTGACCGGTCCGTTCACAGCAGTCGTCCAGAGATTCATGTCATCAATGGCGCGTGGGCTGCGCGGCCACCGGATGGTTCCACCATGGGGATGGTGGCTATGGAACACTTCCGATCCGCCATGCACCAGACGGAATTTCGCCGGATCGCCCATGTAGGAACGGGGAATCGTGGGGGACGGGTCTCCGAAGGTATAGGAGCTGTACCCCATCGACTCATCCTCGAAGCCGAAATACTCGTGCTGCACGTGCATGTTGTTGATCCCGAACGGCTCGCTGCGATAGTTGATCGCGCGGCCACCCGGACGATAGGCGTCCGTCAGCGGATCACGCTGGGGCAAGAAGTCGCCCTTCTTATTGACCGGGCGGAAGGCTTCGTCGCCGACTTCATGATAGGCGAGAACAAATTCGCGGAAATCAGGACCAGTCCCGTTCTTAATGATGACCTGCCAGCCACTGGTGGCTGGCGTGGGATCACCGGTGCCCAGGGGTTCGAGGTATTCAGACCCGCGCGGCTCAACGATGAAGGAGCCGAAAAGTCCCATCACCGTCAATTCACGGTCGTTGGCGAAGGTGTGGAACTGCCGTACCCCCTCCTGCGTGCTGGGATGGATGTACCACTCAAACTCTCCGCTCTTCTCTTTCGCAACGATCGAATCTGAGTTGGTCGTCGCGGCTGAGGCGCCGGTGGCACTCACGACCATGCTGGAGCCATGGATGTGCAGGCTGACGTCCTCGCCACCTTCTAATTTGTTGCTCAACTTGATCTTGACGCAATCGCCTTGGTTGGCGCGAATGGCCAAGGGCTGGATCCATTGCGCCTGCACGCCGGGAATCACCGCGCCCGGATCAAAGCCCTCCTTCTCGCGTGCTTCCCGATTCTTGGTCTCTTCCGCACGGACCTTGTCGAGATTCTCGTCCAGCGTGTACATGTAGCCGGGATAGAAATCGAGCCACTGGTTAAGCGTGATCTCGACGTTGATCGCGGATACATTGTACTGTCTCACAGGAGCGGTGGCCGGGCACTTGCCGCCACCGGTCAATGCCACTGGCTCCACCCGCGGGTCGGACATCAAGAGGAGGTCCTGACCACCCGCGCCATACTGGTGCATCATGGTTTGGGTGTTGAACATACCCGTATTCACCTGCTGCACCTGCGGATCCTGGGTTAAATGATCCATGATGCGCTGATGCTGCTGTTCAACCATCGCGGAGCGCTCGGGCTTTCCAACCATCGCGTCCTCGACAATCGTCTGCCCCTTGAGCTGCTCAGCCCACGACGGTAGTTGATGCGACATCGCCGTCTGTTGCGGCTCCGCGTGGCCCGCATGCAGCTGGTTCTCAGCCGACGCAACCAACGGCAGACACACGAGCGCACCGCCAGCGATGACGCTGAGGGCGCGTGTTGTAACACGGGTGAACCAATGACAATCCATGGACCGGCCTCCTTGGATAGAGATGAGAAAGGTTTGATGAAAAAATTGTGCGCTGTTACGAGCAGAACATGGAAAACCTCGGCATCTGGGAGAGTCGTTCTGGCTGTAATCCTGCGTCTTATGGACGCACAGCAGTCCTTAGGAAAACAGGGGGCGAAGAGTACTGGAGTCTTCCCTCTCTGTCAACCCCCTCGCCCTCATTCATAGGCTCCGATTTAGATGTCCTCACATACCATACCCGTTGCGCGATGTCCGAGCTGAATCCACGTCACACCGACGACATTGGTCGCTCCATTGTCTCTCTTCCAATAGTTCAGGCATAATGACGCATGATCTTGAAACGCTGGCTCGTCGGCCTGCCACTCAAGACGAAGGAAGCCGCTCACGAACGCCTTTCTAAGCGACTCGCCCTAGCCGTCTTTTCCTCTGATGCCCTTTCCTCGGTAGCCTATGCCACGGAGGAAATTCTGCTTGTCCTGACTCTGGCTGGCACCGCCATGGTGGGCTACTCGATTCCCCTGAGCCTCTCCATTATCGGCCTGCTGGCCATCCTGACCATGTCCTATCGGCAGATTATCTTTGAATATCCGGAAGGCGGCGGCGCCTACATCGTGGGCAAATCGAACCTCGGCGAATGGCCGGGGTTGATCGCCGCGGCCGCGCTGATGATCGACTACGTCCTGACTGTCGCCGTCAGTGTGGCGGCTGGAATGGCCGCGCTCATCTCCGCCGTCCCGGTACTCCTTCCCCATCGCGAAGCGCTCTGCTTCGCCGCAATCCTCCTCGTGATGGTGGTCAATTTGCGGGGCGTCCGTGAATCGGGTCAATTCTTCGCCGTGCCGACTTATCTATTCATCGGCAGCATCGCGGCCATGCTCGGCGTCGGCGCCGTGCAGATTCTCTTCGGCCACGCGGCACGGATCGAACCGCCCCCCAGCATCGCGGTCACGGAGTCGTTGACTCTGTTTCTCCTGCTCCGCGCCTTTTCCTCCGGCTGTACCGCCCTCACGGGAGTGGAAGTCATTTCGAACGGCGTCTCCGCGTTCAAGAAACCTGAGCCCAAAAACGCCGCCTTCACGATGATCGGCATGGCCGCGATTCTCGGCGCGATGTTCATCGGCATCAGCGGCATGGCCTACTACTTCGGCATCGTGCCCAAAGAGGATGAGACCGTGGTGTCGCAGATCGCGCGCGCGACCTTCGGAACCGGCCCGCTCTATTTTATGGTGCAGGCCTCGACCATGGTGATCTTGATCCTGGCGGCCAACAGCAGCTTTAACGGCTTCCCTCGATTGGCCTCGATTTTGGCGCGCGACAGCTACATGCCCCATCAAATGTCCATGATGGGAGACCGCCTGGTCTTTTCCAATGGCGTGATCATCCTGGGTGTCTTCTCTTGCTTGCTGATCCTCCTGTTCAACGGCGACACCCATGCGCTCATTCCTCTCTATGCCGTGGGTGTGTTCCTCTCCTTCACCATCTCGCAGGCCGGGATGGTGAAACGCTGGCTGGTGAAGAAGGGACCGCATTGGGAAAAGAAACTGCTCGTCAACGGCATCGGCGCCGTCACCACCGCGATTGCCACGCTCATTATCGCGAGCACGAAATTTACGCACGGGGCCTGGATCGTCATCGTGCTGATCCCGCTGTTGATCATGCTGTTTCGAGCCATTCGCGCTCACTACAAAGCGGTCTCCGAACAGGTCGCGCTCTCGCGAGACCATCGTCCCCCGATGCCGCGACGCAACATCGTCGTGCTGCCGATCGGCGGCGTCAATCGCGCGGTTATTCGCGCCGTGGACTATGCACGGAGTCGTTCTGGAGATATTCGCGCCGTGCTGGTCGATGTCGATCCAGAGGAAACCGCACGGGTGGAGATTCAATGGGCCCAGTGGGGCTGTGGTGTGCCGCTCGCAGTCTTGCCGTCACCCTATCGATCTGTCCTGAGGTCGCTTCTGGAATACATTGAGCAGGTGCTGCAGAAAGATCAGGAGTGTTGGGTCACCGTCGTCATTCCAGAAATTCTCCCCGCTCGTTGGTGGCAAAACATCCTTCACAATCAACGCGCCCTCATGTTGAAAGGGGCTCTGCTCTTTAAAGATCGTGTCATCCTGACCGACGTTCCTTACCATCTGACGAGGTAACGGCACATGCCTAACAGGGTCACTAATTTGCCTCAGTGGTTTCACTCTTACCGATATGTGTGGGCGGCAGGAATTTTTCTGAGCCTGCTCTCTGGGCAAGCTCAGGCCTTTCGCATCGTCTCACCAGCCGACGGGGCCACGTTAGTCTCCGGCCAATCGGTCCCAGTCGAAGTCGAGGCCGGCAGAGAGGCAGGCCTGGTCGAAGTGCGCTACTACTGGTATCCGGAGCAAACCGAAGCGCTGGTGGAGCAGGGCGCAGAGCGAATGGGCCCAGCGTCACAGGGAAGCATGTCCACGGAAAAGTATTGGCAGAAAGACAGCATTACAGGAGCGCCCGTGGTCGCCTTGCCGGCGTTGACCTCTACCGTCGACCGCCTGCCGCCCTATGGCGGGGCCTTGCCCATCCCCTCGGACGCGATCGGACGCATGCGCCTCTTGGCCATCGCCGATATTTCACAAGGTCGTCTCGGCCGAAAAGCCGTGTTCGACGAGGTGTTGGTCATCGTCCAGCCTGCTGTCGATCTAGTCTCCATCGACTTTGAAACCGAGAAGCCGCTGCAACTGGGGCGGACAGGGCAATCCTCCGCCTACGGCCATGTTGATTCGCTGGGAAAAATCTTCGAACTCCCGGTGGTCGGCGAATTTGCCGACGGCATCATTCGTCCCCTGTCGTCCCCCAGCGCCGGAACCAGCTATAGTTCCGGTGACGAGCGCATCATCAAAATCCTGCCCGACGGCTTGCTCCAAATCGTCGGCAACGGCAAGACATCCCTGACCGTGACCAATCGCGGCAAACAGGCGACGCTCGATGTTCGAGTCGAAGTGAACTCCGAGCCCAATGAACCTCCAATTGCGAATGCCGGAACCGCAAAGACGGTGAAAGCCGGGACGAAGGTACGATTGAGCGGGTTACAGAGCCGCGACCCGGAGGGAGAAGCCTTGTTCTATGCTTGGAGTCAAGTGCGCGGCAGTAAGGTCGCGATGCTCGACGTCAACATGCCGGAGCCGTCCTTCACCGCGCCCTATGTGTCAGAGACACACACCTTTCGGTTCAAGCTGCGCGTGACGGACAAGAAGGGGGCGGATGGTGTGCCGGCGTATGTGGACGTTACCGTCGAACCCTGAGCAGGCTGCCGAAAAAGCGTCCCCAAGTTCGTTCTCGGCTCGAATCAGTCCTCAACTTAGCCTGAAGCTACGCCTCCGGTTTCTTCTCGCCTGCGGCCTCGTTGGTTGACCTTCTTGAGCAGCCTGGAGGGAATATCTCAGATCAGGAAAGCTCTTCGTGAAGATGGTAACTCCACGGTTTATTGCAATTGATTCCTCAATATTGATCGGTTGGGCCACAGACGCGTTCGCCTCAGATCCCAAGCTTCGCGCCACAGCGCGCGATGTCCAAACGAACCTCCTCGATTCTAACTGGGCACCAATAATCTGTTTGCAGCACTTCATAGAACTGGCTCGGCATCCAGACATTAAGGTATCCGCGAGACGAATCGACCTCCTCAACTCATTCTCACGGATAGGCTGGTTTGGGAGATCTAATGAATCGAGGATTTTAGGAGGGATAGTTGATGTGTTTGAAGCAGAGATAGAAACGATAATAGCCTCGTCTGACATAGACTTCCCTGCTCTACGCAAATCAGTCAAAGAAAAACTTGTACGATACGGACCGCCAACTGACATTGATGTTCTTAATGAATGGGCATACCTGCATCCTGCCATAGTAGCAATGGGAGATCGCGAACAAGAAATCGCATCCATTCCGCATGCGAAACATTCCGTATTTGATGACATGGAGATCTCACAGCTGAAAAAGAAAGGTCGCGTTGATCAGACATCGTTTAATCGACCACTCCCCGCGGAAGTTGAAAAATTGACAGAAGACTTAAAGAATCATGGAGATCGAAGGCTGCTCGACCCAAACCGCACCGCGCAAGACTTCCTTAACCTAGTGTCTTATGAGCTGACGGCGGCGGACCGTGAAGGGACTGCTTTTGATATTTTCCTGGCAAGTTCCGATGTTCCATTGAGCGATATTTCTGACAAAACAACGCTCAGGATGTTTGCACGCACGGCCAGACTCCGAAAGCTTGCCAGAGCAGCTTGCAATCAACTTGGAGTCGACCTGGACCAGATATGGCCACGAATCCGAGCCGCAAAAATACCCTCCGAGATCATTAAAGATACAATTCGAGAAGCGAGAAAAACAGCTACCAGAGCTAGTGGAAGCGACCTGGGTGATGACTATCTGGCTTGCTTGGCTCCTTATGTCGACGCAATCATCGTTGATAAACGCACACACGAATTTATGACTCAAGGATCTCGCCGCAATCCGTACTTTCGGGAGATGGCGGGATTTTTTGCTAAGACAACGACATACAAACAGCTTCCGGCGGTACTTGCATCTTATTCAGGCCCTCGATCGTCGCGTTAGTCGATGCTTCGCGTAACGTCACGCTTTTTGATATGACTGGCCCCTATGTCGTGCGGGCCTTGCGGAGTTCTTCGACCTGGAGACGGGAATTACATTCGCTTGCCGATCTGTGCCCGCAGTCACTAAGTCCATGCCTCCTTGCTCAATTTTTCTGCTTCAGCCTGCCGCAGAGTGATTTCCAGGGATTGAGGAGCCGGCAATTTCTCGACGCCGTTAGCATGAAGGAGGACCCGCGCGGCCATCACCTCTTTCTGACACTCTGTGAACCGCCGTCGATGTCGATGGTGGCGGTCAGGCAGCAAGAACATTCCGTCGTCGTTGATGCGTCCACCTCAATCCCCGCTTAACGTATCCGCTTAGATACTCATCGTATCTTGTTGGATACGGTGGCACTGGCCTGGTCATCATTTTCACCTCAGATTGATCACTCACCGGCGGAAAAACCGCAGCCCGCTCCCGCCGACCTAAGGCTGATTCGTGCCTCAGCAACTGTGCTACTATCGGCACGTGTCTTGCTGAACACCGACTCGCACCGCCAACAACGGAGGACTCTCATGGCATTGATTCAACAAGATCTCGTTCCCGGCAGCGGCGATCAGCTGCTGACCTTCGATACCGACACCAATTTGCAGTGGTTGAATCTCACGGTGACAGCCGGTCGCTCCTTCAATGAAGTCATGGGCGGGTTCGGCGGGTTCACCACGACTCACGGCTTTCAGTATGCCGACGGCGGACAGATCAGCACGTTATGCAGCCATGCGGGTATCACAAAGGGGATGACGGAACCAGCCTTCACGCCGTCTCCAAACGACGCCAAGAACCACCATGGGACCGAGATGCTTCAGAATTTCATGAATGGCAAGACATTGATCGGCTCGGTGGTCCACACCCGCGGTATCATGAAACCACCCGCGCCTCCCCCCAATGTTTCAGCGGCGATTCTGGGCACGATCCGTACGTTTCTCAATCTCCTGAATATCCCTGGCTCGCATACCGACAGCGAAGGACCGACGGCCAATCCTCAGGTGGGGGATCCTGAGATCGGATCGTACCTTGTGCGAGTCCGCCCGATTGCCGTAAATGCCAAAAAGCTCCCAGCGAAACCGAAGGTTCAAAAGGCTAAATCTACGCCAAAGCCACGGAAGACCGGCAGGAATCGATAGTTCGGAAGAGCGAGAATGGGGCGGCGTCGGCAACTAAAGCCGACGCCAGCCCGTGCACTGACCACCGGGTTGTCCCCTTCACACTTGTGAGGATGAACACCCAGTTCACGTTAGACCACAGGTTTCGCGCGCCCGAACCAGTTCGGCACGATGGCGACGTAGAGCCGGGCCGAATGACGACCGATTCACCGCAGCGTGATGTTTTTTCATGTACCGCTCGACATGTCCCAACGCCTCCGCCAACTGATCGACTAGCTGATTGCCCATGCGAGTCAGCCATTTCAACTGGCCACCGGCATGGGCGAGATCCTGCAGGGAATAGCGAACCGAGTCAATTTCTTCGAGACATCGAAAACGCGTGCGCGTGAGGTCGCGTGCGGTCAGCCCCGCCTCCTTCCATTGCCTCTTCCCCTGCTTCGTGTCCGCCCAGGCAGACAACCGTTCGAACAATATCGCTCCCATCGTGAACGTAAAGGTCGCATGGAGAATGCCTCTCAGCGGCCGTAAACTCCGCCGCCAAGGGGAATAAAAGATCTCCTGATTGTGATCGTTTTTGTACAGCACGGCCTTCCGCAACAGCAGATTGAGGTGGTGGTGGCTGTTCTCGTGAATAAGATCATCGATCAGGTCAAGTCGGTCACGGTCGAAACAATTGATCGCGGACAAGCCGGGACGATGCCGATAGCTGAAGCTCACCACGCCGGAGGCTCTGAGCGGAACAATCCGCGAGGTCAATAGCCTCAGCAGTTGGTTACCCTCCGGCCATGCCGATTCGAGCACTGCCAGCGCGCGCTGCATGCGGCTTGCCACCTCCGGCCTCGTCGGCCGTACCGCCACCGGGGTCTTCTCTTTTCCATACACCAGCGTCGGCCCGAGGGAGAGCGGGCCCTCGCCGGTATCCCGTAACCAATGCGGATCGATGCGGCGCCAATGCCACCGTTCTACATCACCGTACTCGACCATCACATGGGCCTGCTTGCCGATCCGCAGGTCGATGCCAGATGCCTTGACCACAAACTTTGCCTGCCCTCCTACACGCGTGAGTGCCTGTCTCACAAGCCGAGGCGCTTCATAACACAAGCCCGTCGTGCCGATCACGCAGACCCCAGGTAGTTCGACTCGCTCAACATTCGCGCTGAGATCGCACGGCACCAGCCAGACCTTCTTCCCTGGCTGCATGGCAACCCGCAGGCAGGCCAGATGTGGAGCCAGACACAGGGATTCCTGCGTGACTTCCCGCGCCAACCGTCGGCAAAGTCCGGTGAGGCGAGACAGCAGCCTACGCGGTTCAGGCGTCCCGTTGGGGAATACCTCATCGGCATACCCATGTTCATAGAACTTCTCTTTGAACTCCCCGCGGAGTTGTTCGGCAATGTCTCGGCGAGATCGCTCCTGCTGTACCTGAGCCAAGATATCGACGAAATAGAGCAGATCGTTCAATGACTCGATCCATCCCACGACTTTCCAATGACTGAACTCGACCGACGTCAATGAGCGCTCGATCGTTCGAAACCACTCGATCGGTAAGTGAAGGGTACGAGCAGACTCCACATAGTTCCGCTCAAAATCTCGGCACAGGTCCTTCAGCAACCCACGCATGGACCCACGAAACTCCAACATGAGTCTTTCGAGACACTGAGCATCAAGCAACGTCATCGTTCCACACCCTTTCAAGTTCAAGAAGTCACTGCGCGCGCACTGTACGCGAGTGTCCGGCGACTGACAAGGCAGTGTACGATCAGCATGACAAGAGCAAACGGATTGGCTAGCGGTAGAGGGAACGGTCAGAAACAGGGCTGGGGAACCATGCAATATCCTGCGATGTTCCGGAGAGGGAAGGTAATCGGTAAGGATCGTGACGAAATTGAACGGGCCAAAGAAGTGTTCGAAGATGAGCCTGTACTGCAACGAGGCTCCGCGAAGTCTGCCCCGGCTTCGCGGAGCCTCATCTACGCCGTCAGCTTGATGAGATCGAAGAGGAACGGCTTCTCTGGGCAGGATGCGGCGACAGGGCGGAGATGTGAATTCTGCACCATCCGATGACGCTGAATCAGCGGATCCACCACGTTGCCGCAACTGAGACAGCGGTGGCCCTCCAATCGCAAGGGGTGAAAACTTTCTTGAAGGTCGAGTAAATCATCCGAGACCATCAAACCTTCACATCGTGTACAGGTCATGAGTCGCCTCCCTTCGGACCGCTTAGGATGTGGGCATCGAAGTCAGCATATATGGCTCAGAAGTGAACCACGCCGCCACCATTCGAGGCTGGAAAGAAGCAATGTGGATGCCACCGATTCGCCTGCCCTGTTTTCCTGCTCTGTCCAACATGAGATGGGGCCAAAACCCCTCCTCTCACGACAAATTGACCCGGCTGCGACCTGATTGGTCTCATGCGACAGAATTGAGTAGAATCGGCTAACCCTGCTAAAACGCTGTCTGTGCTTGGAACAACAGGGCCTAAATCAGCACGCGCTCCCTGTTCTTCCGTTCCGAAGCGAGGCAACGAAATGGCTCTCACTGCGACAGAAATTGGTTCCATTGTTCAGGAACTGGCGCCGGCCCTGACCGAAGGCTGGATTCAAAAAATCACGCAACCGCTCCCCGATGTCCTATTGCTGGAAATTCGCGTCCCTGGGCATACCCATCGACTGCTCTGTTCGGTTCATGACGAAACCGCGCGGCTGCATCTCATTCGCCAGACCCTTTCCAACCCGCCGACGCCGCCGTCCTTCTGCCAACTGCTGCGGGCACGCGTTCAAGGCGCGCGCATCGATGGGATCCGTCAAATCGCAGATGACCGGATCGTTCGTGTGGATCTCACCAGTCGTGACGGCCCGGTGTCCCTGGTCGCGGAATTGTTCGGGAGAAATGCCGACCTGCTGTTTCTCGACGGAACACAACGCGTGGTTGCTACGCTCCGTCACAACAAGGAACGGAGCGGTCAGCCCTACCAGACCCCTTCGCACATTCCGTCACGGTCACTCTCTCATGATCCCGTCACATCTGATCCCGAGGCCGCATCCGATGTCGAGCCCTTCCCCCTCTCCGCCCAACTGGAAAGACTGTACCGTGAGCGAGAAATTGAGCTCTCTCACCAGACACAGCTCCGGGCACGAGAATCGGTGCTGCGAAAAACCCTCAAGAAGCACCTTCGCCGCATGGCGGGACTCAGCCGCGATCTTGAACAGGCCGCAAAATACGAACCCTATGCACGCTATGGCGAATTGCTGAAAGCCAATCTCGGCTCGTTGAGGAAGGGGCTCACGACCGTCACCGTGGTGGACTATTACGACGCGACACTCCCTGAGCTGACCATTCCCCTGGATCCGACGAAGGCCCCGCAGGCCAACATGGATGCGTATTTTGCCAAATATCGGAAGTTCGGGTCAGCCCAGCGGGAAATCGCGCCTCGCCTGACGGCAATCGAAGCGGAGGTGCAGCAAGTCCAGGCCGAGTTGGACAACATCAAACATGGAACCTGGCGAGCGCCGACCATCGACGTACACAACACGCCACGTTCGACACAACCCACGAGTCGCCGCCGGGCTGCCGTTGATGAACGGCGCGGTCCCTTTCGGCGCTTCGTCTCATCGGACGGCCATCAAATTTTCGTCGGGCGGAATGCCCGCGAGAACGATGCATTGACATTCGGGCTCGCCAAGAGCGAGGACCTCTGGCTGCATGCCCAGGGCGTTCCCGGTTCCCATGTCATCGTCCGCCTGGAGAAAGGAACCGACTCACCTCCGGAAACGCTGAAAGACGCCGCCACCTTAGCCCTGCTTTACAGCGATCTCAAAAAGAGTGGAAAAGGCGAGGTGATTTACACGCGGCGGAAGTGGGTCCGGAAAACCAAAGGCCAGGCCCCGGGAGCCGTGACGGTCACCCAAGAAAAATCCCTGCACGTGACGCTCGACAAACGTCGTCTGGAGGCTATGAAGGAGCGCTCCCAGGCATGAGGCCAGGGCGCAGCCAATCAACATACCTCCGGACGCTCCCATTCTCATGCTTGGTAAACTGAAACAGGGACATGGTAATGTTTCCGTTCGAGCGAGGACGCCACCTCCCCAGCGTGACATGGCTCAATCCGTCCTCCTCCTACTCCATCCGAATCGAGAGAGCGCTACATGAACTACGTCGCACTCAGAATGCTCTTCGGAGATCGCGCGAAGTACCTCATGCTGCTCTGCGGGTTGACGTTCGCCGTCATGCTGATCGTCCAGCAGGGCTCCATCTTCTGGGGCCTCATGATCTGGTCCCAATCGAGCATCAGTAATCTCAACGTGCCGATCTGGGTGACGGATCCCGGCATCTCGCAAGTCGATGAAGTGAAGCCGATCGCCGATACCACCGTCGATCGGGTCCGCAGCATTCGAGGCGTGGAATGGGCCGTTCCCCTCTACAAAGGCTTGTTGCGCGCCCGGCTCGCGAATGGGGAATATCACCAGATCACGTTGACCGGCCTAGACGCCGCCACCTTGATCGGCCGGCCGGCAGAAGTCTTGGCTGGGCGGTTCGAAGATTTGCGCCAGCCAGATGCCGTCGCCGTGGACCAGTGGGCCGTAGAACGGATGGGAGGGCCGCAGATCATCAGGGTCGGCACGGTCTTCGAACTTAACGATAAGCTCGCCCGCGTCGTGGCCATTGCGAAAACTCAGAAAACCTTCACGAACATTCCGGTGGTCTACACGACGTACGAACGTGCCTTGCGCTACGTGCCACGGGAACGGCGCACCCTCTCCTACGTCCTCGCCAAAGCCAGAGACGACGTACCCGTCGAAGCGGTGATCCAGCGTATCCGCGACCAGACGAAACTCGGCGCCTTCACCGGCGAGGAGTTCGGGTGGAAAACCATCGGCTGGGTACTCAAGAACACCGGGATCGGCATTAACTTCGGCACGACGATCCTGCTGGGCTTCGTCGTCGGCATGGCGATCGCGGGACAGACGTTCTACTTGTTTACGGTCGAGAACCTTCGGCAGTTCGGCGCATTGAAAGCCATGGGGGCTTCCACCGCGACGCTGGCCCGCATGATTCTGTTGCAAGCTTTCACGGTGGGAATCACGGGTTATGGGGTTGGCGTCGGCTTGGCCACCGCCTTCGGGCTGTTGACCGCGCAGGAAGGCCAGCTACCCTTCATTGAAACCTGGCCGTTGCTCTTGCTCGTCTTTGTCGCATTGCTCATGATTTGTGCCCTGGCTGCGCTCATCAGCATTATCAAACTGGCCTGGCTTGAACCGGCCATCGTCTTCCGATGAGGCCTATGGAAGGTCCTTCACAGGCACAGGAGGATGTGAGCGAACAAGCACAACACCACGCCTCCATCGCGGTGCAGGTCCGAGGGCTCGTCAAGTCGTTCGGGTCCGGCGAGACGTCGGTGGTGGTGCTTAAGGGCATCGACCTGGATGTGTATTTCGGCGAGCTCTTGCTGCTCGTCGGCGAATCCGGCGGAGGAAAAACCACGCTGCTTTCTGCGATTGCCGGAATTCTGGATATCGACGCGGGGAACCTCGAGGTGCTAGGAGCCTCCCTGACCAGCATGTCATCGAGTACCCGTACCAAATTCCGAGGGCGAACGATGGGGTTTATCTATCAACAGTTCAACCTCCTCCCCGCCTTGACGGCTGCGGAAAATGTGGCCGTCCCTTTGCTGATCCAGGGAAGTGGCAAGAACGAAGCCGTTAAAAGGGCACGGCTGATGCTCGAACGGGTGGGACTTGGCGATAGGACGGAATTTCTCCCCAAGAATCTCTCCGGCGGGCAACAGCAACGGGTCGCCATCGCACGGGCGTTGGTCAATGAACCGCAGCTCCTCGTGTGCGATGAGCCCACTGCCGCGCTCGACGGACCCAATGGCCAGAAGATCATGGAATTGATTCGAGACGTGGGGCGAGCCTCGGACCGCTGTGTGATCGTGGTCACCCACGATAGTCGCGTGTTTCACTTTGGTGATCGCATGGCGGAGCTGACCGACGGACGCATCGTCGGCATTCATTCGATTCAGAAAGAGGCCCTGGCATGAAGATTCTGAATCGGTTCAGCGTCTGGCTTGCCCTCGCCGGCGTGACGCTCGCCGCTTGGACGGTCCTGAGCGCCGGCAAGCAGACTCCCATGCCGACACCGCTGGTGGAACCGCCCCGATCTCCCTATGACACTACTGTTGCCGCCACCGGTATCATCGAAGCCGTCAACGAAAACGTGCGCATCGGACCGCCGGTGGCGGGACTCGTCACCAAAGTATTCGTCTCGGTCGGCGATCGAGTGAGCGAGGGCAATCCTCTCCTCCAGTTAGATGATCGCGACCTTCGCGCGCAACTGGTGGCTCGTCAGGCGGCGATTCCACCGGCAGAGGCCCAGGTCGAAGAACAGAAATATCGAATCGGCGATCTCGACACGCAGCTCAGGCGCCTGAAGGCCGTGCGGGACAGCCGCGCCGTCAGCGAAGACGACGTGAAACGCACCTGGTATGCCTCGGAAATGGCAAAGCGCGCCCTGAGCCGATTTGAGGCGACGTTGAAACAAGTCATCGCACAACGGGAGGAAACACAGATCCTGCTGGACCGGTTGACTGTCCGCGCACCACGCCCCGGCACTATTTTGCAGGTCAATGTCCGAGCCGGCGAATATGCCCTCACCACCGGCGCCAGCGAGCCGCTCATGCTCCTGGGTGACATGCAGCAACTGCAGGTCCGCGCAGAGGTGGACGAGGTCAATGCTCCTTTGGTCATCCCACAACAGCCTGGCGTCGCCTACCTGAAAGGCAATACGACTCACGCCATCCCGCTCACCTTCGTTCGTATCGAGCCTTATATCGTACCCAAAAAATCCCTGACGGGAGACAACAGCGAACGAGTCGATACGCGCGTGCTACAAATCATCTATCGCTTCGAGCGTCCGCCGTTTCCCATCTATGCCGGGCAACAGGTCGATGTGTTCATCGATCGAACGCCCTCACCGGCGCCTCCGCACACCTCACACGACGAGCACCCCGCCGAGGAACGAGCTCAATGAATCGGAAATTGTCCAGCTGGAGCTCCGCGGTCTCCATCCTTCTGGTGATCTCGTCAACCGGCTGCGTCCAAGGTCCTGACTATCACCGGCCACCAGTCGAGACACCGGCGGACTGGACCAGCATGGCCTCAGGCTCGCTGGCCGCAGGAGGCTCCGACACAATGCCGGAGGCCGACTGGTGGCAAGCGTTCCACAACCGGGAACTGACACAGTTCATCGAACGCGCGCTCGCCCAAAACCACGACGTACGCCGCGCTGTATCCCGTGTGTTTGAAGGGCGAGCGTCCATTACGACCGCCGGCGCCGGACTCTATCCTCAGCTCAATGTGCAGGGCAGCTATACCAACCTCGCGATTTCAAAGAACACGCTGGCCGGATTGGGCCTCGCCACCGGCCAACAGCCGAAACCCGAGGTATTTGCGACGCCCGGCAGCAGTTTCGATCTCTGGAACGGCGCGGCTGATCTGCGCTGGGAGTTGGATGTCTGGGGCCGCATTCGACGCGGCTTGGAAGCCGCCTCCGCCGAATCCCAAGCTATCGAACAGGACGCCCGCGCGGTTGCGCTGACGTTGATCGGCGATGTCGGACAGGCGTACTTTCGCATTCGTGAATTGGACGAGCAAATCGAAATTGCTCAACGCGCCCTGACTTTGCGCCGGGACTCGCTCGAGATTATCTCGAAACGGGCATCGGTGGGGTTGGCCTCCGATCTCGACGTGAAACGGACGGAAGTCCTGGTGGCGGAAAGTGCCGGACAAATTCCTGATTTGACTCGCCTGCGCGCCATGGAAATGCACCGCCTTGAGGTCCTCACGGGGGCCTCCCCCGGCTCTGTCCTCCTGCAACCGAAATCGTTGCGGACCGTGATCGTTCAGCCGGAGATTCCCGTGGGCCTCCCCTCGCAACTGTTGGAGCGGCGGCCTGATATTCTCCAGGCAGAAGCCACCCTCGTGGCTGCCAATGCCAGGATCGGCCAAGCGCGCGCCTATTTTTTTCCGACGCTCGCAATCACGGGCCAAGGGGGACTACAGAGCGTCGAGTTCGCGAACTGGTTCACGGGAAACAGCGCCAACTATAGTATCGGCCCTTCTGTGACCTTGCCAATTTTCCTGGGAGGCACGAACGTGGCCCGGTTGGATGCGGCTGAATCGCGTTATCAGCAAATGTTGGAAAATTACCAGCAAACCATTCTCCTCGCGTTTCGCGAAGTCGCGGATCTGCTGGTGTCGATTCAAGCGCGCGGTGAGCAACTGGCGCGCCAACGTGAGCAGGTGACTGCGGCCACCGCGGCTGTCGGCCTCGCAGATGTGCGATACCGCAAAGGATTGGTGAACTATCTGGATGTGCTCGATGCCCAGCGCACGATGCTCACGGCAGAAACGCAACTCGCCCAAACGGAGCGAGCCCGCCTCACCGACATGGTGGGTCTCTACAAAGCCCTCGGAGGCGGATGGTCCGCTTCAGCGGAGGGTGGCCTTCCCGCCTCGCAGAAGTCAGCTGCACGGTAACGCCCC
This sequence comes from uncultured Nitrospira sp., assembly GCA_964493335.1. GTDB lineage: Bacteria > Nitrospirota > Nitrospiria > Nitrospirales > Nitrospiraceae > Nitrospira_A. Next base: position 26,359 of record CAZBNV010000037.1, on the reverse strand, counting down.
TTCTCAGCCAGAGCCTGCGCGTCAATTGTGGAACAAACGGCCTGCAGGCTGGTCTTGCCACCGCGGCAACAGGGACTTTCAACTTGAATTTTTCGTTCGGATAGGGCTATCTGACAGAACGCGATCTACGGTTCCAAGCGAGCGGCGAACCAGACACCGGTGACGCCGTTCTCCTCACTCCCATTGCATATTCTTGGAAGGAGTCTCCATGCCAGATGGTGTCCGCGGCCACAACGTGGCACGCTCAATCACTCATATCTTTATCCTCCTAATGCTCGGACTGCTGCCGCCCTACGCCCATTCGTTGGCAGCGCCTCTGGGAAAACAGGCGCCCCAGCCTATGCCGGTCGACACCGCTCCCGTAGTAGAGGAACAAATTCTTTCAACCACGGACAAGATTACCAAGCCGGTCGACACCGACGCAGAAGCCATGCGCCATAATGACCTTGGGGTCGCCTTTGTCTTCAAGGGAGATCTCGGACAGGCCATCGACGAATTCAAACACGCGCTTCGGCTCCAGGCGAACTATTTCGCCGCCCACCTCAACCTGGCAAACACCCTGTTGGACATAGGTAAACATGACGATGCCATCGCTGAATTCAAGGCTGCCTTACGTCTCAAACCCGACGACCTGAAGGCCCACAATGATCTGGGGGTCGCCCTGAAGGAGATGGGGGATCTTGGAGGCGCCATTGCCGAATTCAAGACGGTGTTGCGCCACCGTCCCAGCGATGTCAATGCGCACAACAACCTCGGCGTGACTCTCAAGGGTATGGGCGATCTCGATGGCGCTCTCGCAGAATATCGAACGGCGGCCAGCCTCCAACCAAACGACATCAATGCGCACTTCAACTTAGGCCTGGCCTTGATGGAGAAGGGGGATTCGGACGCGGCCATCGTCGAGTTCCGCACCGCTCTCCACCTGCGGCCAGACGACGCAAAAATCCGTCTCAACCTTGGCAACGCTTTGGCAGGCACAGGCCAGCGCATGGAAGCGGCCCAGGAATTGAGACAATACCTTCGGCTGGAACTCGACACCCCGGCAAATCGACGCTGGCTTGAACAGGCCGAGGCGAAGCTGCGTGAACTGGAGATGCCCCAATGATCACCATGGGTTGCCGCGGTCGAGTAGCGAATGGACTACCCTCCTAGACCCGCGTCACCGTGCCAAGAGAATTTTCTCATGACCCGCTCGCCGACAGCGCCCCGTTTAGTGTACAGTCCTTCACGCTTGAGACTGGATGGGGAACCATAATGATCACGCCTGAACCTATATCCGCAGCCAATCGCTTCATCTTTTTCGGAACCATGGTCGTGGCCGCTCTCGGCATGACAGCTCTTGGGTTCGATCTGTCCGATCCCGCGGAGCCAGAGCCGTCTCAAGCCCAACAGTGGAACTTCGATGGCGCCTCTCCCGGCTCGCTGCCGGGCTCGTTCGTCGTCGGTACCCTCTTCGATGGCCGGCCGGCTGGCGAGTGGAAAATCCTGATTACCGACCGTGCCAAGAGCGCCGCGCAAGTGCTCGCTCAAGTGTTGCCGAAGGGAACGGACCAAGCACACAAACTCCTCCTGATGGAAGGAACCGACAGCGCCAATATTGATCTCAATGTCTCGTATCTTGCCGTGGCCGGAAAAGCTGATCTCGGCGGGGGATTGGTGTGGCACGCGACCGATGACCGCAACTACTATCTCCTGCGGGCCAGCCTCGTGGAACAAAAGATTCGTCTGTATCGTGTCGTCAAGGGCGTGCAGCAGGTCGTCAAACAGATCGATTACGCGCTCCCAGCCTCGGGTTGGCATCAACTGCGAATCATCCAGCAAGGATGCGATATTAGAGCCCAGTACGACAATGCCACGCTCTTTCGTGTTTGCGACAGCACCCTCATCAAGGGCCGGATCGGGCTTTGGACGAAGGCCGACGCCGTGACCTATTTTGACGACCTCGAGCTCCGACTTCTCAAGTAGCCTTTCTCTAGCATCACTCACCGGCGCGCTCGTCTCTGCCTTCGGCAGTTCGGCGTGCCTATCAGCCGCCGGAGCCATTTATGCGGCCGGTCTGCTCATCCGTCCCTTCATCATTGGGACAACACATCGTCTCCTGGCGGACGAGCTGCCGTCGGCGAAGGATCTGGTGCAATCGTCATAGGCTGTCGCCCACGATTGCGCAAAAAAATGGGGCAGCCACCCGAAGATGACTGCCCCGTGTGCTTATTCACATGTAGTGGCTACCAGCGGTCGCGCTTGGCCCCACGATCGCCATAGCCTCCGCCGCCGCTCCGACCCGGTCCGCCACCGGCTCGTGGCTCTTGAGGCCGCGCTTCATTGACCGTCAATGTCCGGCCACCCATATCCGTCCCGTTCAAAGCCGAGATCGCTTTCTGCGCCTCGTCCGAGGAGGTCATTTCGACAAATCCGAACCCTCTCGATTGGCCGGTAAACTTGTCCGTGATGATACGGGCTGACTCAACTGCCCCATGCACCGCGAACAGATCACTCAACTGCTGCTCCGTCGCCGAATACGGCAACCCGCCAACGTAAATTTTGGAACCCATACGGGTCCTCCTCTTGGGTAATGATATTGTCTTGAACGAAGGAAAGAAAGGGAAAGGACGGGCCAAAGACGCGACGTAAGGGGCGACTTGGGTCTGGCTTTCGATTAGATCCTCGGGCAAGCCAACATCGATAGTGGACCTGAACTATTTCAACGCATCCCTCGCCAGGCCCCAGCGGGAGACGGGGCGGATCCTACCACGCGTTCACTCGCCATACAAGCCAGTAAATGAGCCCCCCGCCTGGTCGGCGCCCGCCATTCAGGGGTTCATCGGTTACCGATGTTCGGTCATAAACCAACCGGCAATCGAGAGACGTTTGTGGTCTCCCGCCGTGTGGTCCACACGGCACACGCGGTGGAACCGCGGCACCGTAAACATGACCAGCGACCCTGGCTTCGGCGCAATGCAATGCGTGATGGCCAGGTCTGGTTTGCCGTCTTGGCGTGTGCCCGCCGGCGCATAGATCATCAATTCGCCCCCCCAATCACATTCCCATTCCTCATGGAAATAGGTGACCAGCGCGAGACGTCGCAACGGAGCGGGCTTCCCGCCTGCGGGGTGACCTTGATCCGTATCATCATGGGTGAGCAGGCAGTCGCCGGCGCCATAGGAATAATAACTGAACCCCAAATGCCGGCCGGTAATGTTGGGAAAGGACTCCACGTAGTCATGAATGCAGGGTATCTGCAACCGACTCAGCAGCATCTGGCCTTGCGGTTGAGCGATCTCGGCCTTCGCCCAATTGCCGGAATTCGGAAAATCCTGCCGCACATGGGACAAATCTTGTAGTTGATTCCAATTGGCACGCTGCATCGCCCCTCGAAACTGACTGCGCTCCTCGGCGGACCAAAAGTTTTCGACGACCAGGACCGGCGTCTGGTGAAATGAGAACCCCTCGAGCTCAACTGCCGAGCGCGATTGCTGGATGTGCCCTGATGTGATCTTCATATCTTTTTCCCGATCGGGCGGTGCGATCCCATTCAACTACTCGCCCACTCGCACCAACGATCCTCGATCCTTACACACATTGAACGTATGATGAAACCAGGCGATGACTGCCACGAGATACAGGAGATTCAACCCCGTCGCTAAGCCGAGACTTGCCAGGGGAGCCACGTGACTGGCCAAAAGACCTCGCATGCCCTCAAACACATGCGCAGCCGGATTCATCCATGCCACCCCTTTCAACCACGTCGGCAAGACATCCATGGGGTAGAACACGCAGGAGATCGGCTGAAACAAAAAGACCATGCTCCAGGCCAGCACCTCCGCCTCCTGTCCGAACCGCATGATGAGCGAGGTCGTCAGTACGCCGATGATCCATCCGGTCAAGACGAGATTCACGATGAACGGCATGAGCCACAGGCCGAGCATGAAGACATTGTATCCATAGAAAAACCAGGCGCACCCAGACATCACGATCGACACCGCGGTGACTTTGAACAGACTCATCACCATGGTAGCGGCCAAAAATTCGCTCGGGGTGAGCGGACTGGCAAACAGATTCATGAGGTTGCGCGCCCAAATTTCCTCCAGGAACGAAATGGCGATGCCCTGTTGCGATCGAAATAACACGTCCCACAGAATCAGCGCTCCAAGAAGAAATGTGACGATCGCCGGCATTTGGCCTTGAAAGGTCGCCAAATAGACCGTAATGAATCCCCAAACCACCAAATCTAGAAACGGCCAATAGATGATCTCCATCATCCGCGGCAAGCTGCGCCGGTAGAGATACAGATGCCGAATGACCAGGGCTGCGATACGATGATAGGTCATCTCCGGCTACAGTTGCTCCTCACAGGGCTTCTCGTGACAATGGCCGCACCCCTCCTGCTGTACACCAAGGAGTTGATGCACCATCATGCGGCTCCCTTCGACAAAGGCCGGACCGATTCGGCGCCCATCTTCAAGCCGAGCGAAACTCGCCACCACCAGAGCCAGCGGTACTCCCAGGAGTCCGATCTGTAAGGCGAAACTACTCAGCCTGGCTTGATCAATCAACCAGACCATGCCCAGCATCGACAAGGCCGCAATGGCGCTGCTGCTGAGACTACTGAGGAGAATCGCCCAGCCGCACGTCTGCCGCGCCAACCCAATGGTCCCAATAACCAGCCACAACAGTCCCCATAGAAGCATGAGGCTGAACCCACCGATGAGCAGCCCTGCGCCGAAGGACAATCCCGCGTCAATCATGAGCGCCTGTCCTCCCTTTCAACATTGAGCATAATCGTTACTGTTCGCGAGCCAGCTTGAGGAAGACCTCTTCCAGATCGGCCTGCCCAAACCGAACGACAATGTCCTGGGCCGTGCCCTCGGCCACAATTTTTCCACGCTGCAAGAAGATAATACGATCCGACATTTCTTCCATCTCCCGCATGTTGTGCGAGGTGTAGAGAATACTGAGGCCGCTGGCGCGCCGCTCCTCCAGGAGAATCGCTCTGATTTTGTGCGCGATATCCGGGTCGAGGCTGGCAGTGGGTTCGTCCAAAAACAACACTTTAGGTTCCGTCAGCAACGCCTTCGCCAGGGTTAGCCTGGTCATTTGTCCGGAAGATAACTTGCGTGTGAGTTTGTGGCGCCACTCTGCCATCTCCAATTTCTTGACCATATCGTCGATCCGGGCGGCAATGTTCGATAAGCCGTACAAACGGCCGATGACGGTGAGGTTCTCTTCCACCGTCAGCGCATAGGGCATCGAAATATAGGTAGAGGAAAAATTCACCTGCTGGAGAATCGCCCCTCGCTGGGTCTGCAAGTCTAATCCGAACATGTGGATCGAGCCGGAGGTCGGCGTAACCAACCCGAGCATCATCTGAAAGGTGGTAGTTTTCCCGGCGCCATTGGGGCCCAGCAGACCGAGGATCTCTCCTCGGTGGATATCGAAGGAGATGCCGTCCACCGCCGTGAACTCGCCGAAGCGTTTGGTCAGATTGCGGACTTCGACCACCGCGGAAGGCATGAGACGCTCTTTCCCGTGGATTAAAACGACAAGAACTCTGTGAGCTTCTCAGGCACATGGCACGTGTCGCACTTCCGGCTTAGCACCTTACCATTGTACTCCGTTCTATTGTCGTGGCAGCGAAAACAGTCTGCCATGGCGCGCTTATGCAGCACAGAGCCCTCAGGATGCTCCGGTTTCCACGGCCGACTATCGGCCGCGACGTGCCCCCGGGGGATCACGATGGGATAGCCCTTAATCGGGCGCTCATGGACGACCGCCGCATGACAGGTCGTGCAACCCTCGCCTTGTCCTCTCGCGCCGAACGCCTCCATGTGTTTGCGATGGCTCATGATCAATCCCACATCTTTCACCGGCGGGGGTAGATCTCGAGTGGCGATCTCTGACACCCGCAAAATGTTGCGATGGCACCCTAGGCACACAGCTGAATCGACCTGCGCCCGCAGATTGTGGGGCTCCGTCGGCGTGCCAAACAGTGTAATGGCCACATCTCTCGTTCCATGCCAGGCCTTGTCGTGCAGCCAACCGGTGACGCCTGGCCTGACATGACAGGCCACACACTCGACCTCTTTGTGGGACGATTGGAGCCAGCTCTCGTAGGCGGGCTTGATGGTGTGACAGCTGGCGCAGAACTTCGGATGATTGGTAAGAGGAACCGCCACTCCCCCCACAGCCACTGCGCCGGCCACGATCGCTCCGATCACAATGGCTGAAACTCTACGCATCGTCCCGTTGGGGTTTGGGGAAATGTCGAATGATCAAGGCCGCCACGCCTGGTACATCATCGGGATCGAGCAGCGGCACTGATGTCTCGACCGGCTTGTTGGACACGACAGCCAGGAGGCCATCCTGCGAGACCGGCACCTCGCCGATTTGGTCCCGCACTACCACGATCTTAGGATACCCTTCACTTCGCCAGCCTTCGGCAAGAATCAGATCATAGGAGGCATCCAGATAATGCTCACGCACCTCTTCGACATTCATATGATCTGGTACATCCGCGAACATCGCGAGGCTGCTTTTCGAAATGATGACGACCGCGCTGGCCCCCGCCTGCTTGTGTCGCCAGCTGTCTTTCCCCTCGGTATCCAAATCGAATCCATGGCCGGCGTGTTTAACCGTCGCCACCTTGTACCCAGCCCGAACTAATTCAGGGATCACACGCTCAATGAGCGTCGTCTTCCCGCTGTTTGATCGTCCGACAAACGCCAGAATAGAGACGGCCATGGGGAGTGTTCCTTTCGCGGTTCAACAGCAGGAGGGACGAGCGCCTGCCGACGGCAGCGGTGCCGCATGCTCCATCCACACCGAACCACTCAATAATTGCACGGTAACCGGATCGCCGGGATTCACCCGCTCCACCTCGACGGGAAGGTCGATGAGACAGTTGGCCTTCACCATGGAGGTCAGGATCCCGGATCCTTGATCACCGGTCGTCCGCACCTTAAAGACCCCGCCTTCCCGCCACAAGACGCCGCGAAGAAAGTGACGACGATCCGTCCGTTTTGAAAACGTATCCTGAAACAGCGCCTCAACCAGCGGTCGCCCGTACCCCCGCAGTCCCGCCATCTTCAACATGGCAGGGCGGACCAATTGTTCGAACGTCACCATCGAGGAGACGGGATTCCCTGGCAGACCGAAGGCCAGCTTCCCTTGAATTTTTCCGAACGCGAGCGGTTGCCCCGGCCGGATTGCCAGCTTCCAGAAATTCATCTCTGCGCCCAAGTCCCGGAAGACCGCTTTCGTAAAATCATAGTCACCCATCGAGACCCCGCCCGACAGCACCAGGATGTCGGCGTTCAACCCGTGGGAGATTTTCTCTTTCAGCGCGGCGGGAGTGTCACGCGCAATCCCCAGCAGAATTGGAATGCCACCGGCCTCCTGCACCGCCGCGGCAATGCCATAGCTGTTCGAATTGATGATCTTTTCGTCGCTGAACCGCTCATCCAGATCGGCAAGCTCGTCCCCGGTCGACAAAATAGCCACGCGTGGACGCTGATATACCAGCACGAAGGATTTCGCCAGAATGGCCAGCATCCCCGCCTCGCCGGAGCGGATCTGCGTACCTTTGGGAATGATGCAGTCGCCCTTTTTAACGTCCTCACCCTGCGGCCGGATATTCGACCCACGAGGTTCCGCTTTAAATACCCGCACCGAATCGGGTGTATGTTCGGTGTCTTCAACCTTGATGACCGTATCCGCCCCGTTGGGAATCGGCGCACCCGTCATGATTCGGATCGCCTGCCCCGGCCCGACGGACTTGGTCGGCATCTTCCCCGCCGGCACATCTTCAACGACCCTCAACGTAACCGGCTTGGAAATCGCATGTTCCTGCGTGATGTCATCCGCTCGAACCGCAAAACCGTCCATCGCTGAATTGTCCCATGGCGGATTCGCGCGTTCCGCCACGATATCCTCTCCGAGCACGCGACCCAGCGTATCGAGGATCGAGACCTTTTCGAGCCCCAGTGGAGCAGCAGCGTCCAACACAATGTGTTGCGCTTTGTGAAGTGGGGTCAACCCAGTTGTCGCATCGGCGGATTTCACCAATGAATCTCCCATCAATGTTGCTGACGTGGGGCCACCTTGATCAGCGATCCGCTCTTCTTGCAGAACGTTTCGACTTGGTTGGCGATGTCATGATAGGCCTGGGCCGTGGCCGAATCGGAATTGAAGAGGGCAAATGGCTCCCCGGCATCGCTCTGCGTCACCACATCGGGATCCAGTGGAATTCGGCCCAGGAAGGGAACTCCCATATCCGCAGCCGAAGCTTCGCCTCCGCCTCTGCGAAAGACATCCACCTGCTTGTGGCAATGGGGACATTCCAGTCCGCTCATGTTTTCAACGATTCCGATGATCGGCACCTCGCTATCTTTACAAAAGGTGACGGACTTACGCGAATCGAGCAAAGCGACCTCTTGAGGCGTTGTGATGATCACAGCCCCGCTGACACCGCCCAACAGATCGATAGTCGTGACGGATTCGTTTCCGGTTCCAGGGGGAAGATCGATCAGCAGGAAGTTCAGATCCTGCCATTCCACGCCTCCCAGCAGCTGATTGATGAACTCATACTTATAGGCATCCCGCCAAATAATCGGATCGTCTGAATTCTGCAGCAGGAACGACATCGAGGCGATCTTCATGTTATAGGCCTGGTGCGGAATAATTCCGCCCGATGTGCTGATCTTCAACTTTTGACCTTCTGCGCCCACCATCTTCGGAATGTTGGGACCATGGATGTCCATATCGCAAATCCCGACATGCCACCCCTTGAGCGCCAGGCTGACGGCCAAGTTGGTGGTGCAGGTGCTCTTGCCTACTCCGCCCTTATTGCTCATCACCAACACTTTATATTCAATCCGCTCCATGCGTTTTGCGACGAGCCAGCGGCTGTGGCCTTCCTTGTCTTTCTGACACGTTTCATTTTCGTCGCAAATGGCGCAGGCCCACATATACGTGCAAGCATCCCCGCCGCTGCTGGAACCGGGCTGTGAGATTACATTTAACTCGCGTGGCATCCTAAGACTCCTCGTAAAGCGTAAATCGACATGCGTAAAACGATGAGATTGCCTCGTCGTCTCCCTGACTCTTCTATTGCACTACCCTCGGCGGCCGGTCGGCACACCGACATATTCACTGTCACCTCCACCGGAGGACGGGACGGATGGACCAGTTTTACCGGCACTGGGACCCACCGCAGCCACAACCGGCACAAGCGCCTCCTCAGGAGCGGTGATTTTTTTCTTATTGAAAATCCCTGCGCTCACGATCCCGACTTCATAAAAAATATACATGGGTAGCGCCATCAGGCACTGATTGAAGGGATCCGGCGTCGGCGTCAGAATGGCGGCGAAGATAAATGCCGCGAGGAAGGCCCACTTTCGATAACGCTTCAGCAGCGGGGCATCCACCCATCCAAGCTTGGCCAGCAGCGTAATGACCAACGGGACTTCGAAGATGAGGCCGAACACCAACAGAAACCAGAGCGCAAATCCGACATACTGCGCGATCGACAATTGCGGAATGAATCCCGCATTCACACCATACGAAATTAAGAAGTTCAACGCAAAAGGCAGGACAAAGAAAAAAGAGAACAATAACCCGAGGTAAAAGGCCAGGGTGCTTAAAATGACAAACGGACCGACGAATCTTCGCTCCTGCGCATGCAGCCCCGGCACCACAAAATGCCAGAACTCCACCAGGATGTAGGGAGTTCCCAAGACGAGCGCAAAGAGACCTGCAACTTTTACGTTTTGCCACAGGGCTTCGGCGGGCGCGAGGAACACAAAGGGCACGGTGGGGAGATCTGTCGGCATCCAGGAAAGGGATCCGGGCACGAACATGTTCTGTAAGGGTACCCGGATCCACTTCACCAGCAGGTCGGCGTAAAAGAACGTGCCGATAAATATCACGGCCGTCACGATGACAGCCCGAGTCAGCCGGACCTGGAGCTCCACCAAGTGCTCCATGACCGGCATTTTTTTATCTTCGAGCGGCTTAAAGATCGTGTCTTGCAGCCACTCTTGAAACTTGAACCCGTCAGCCATGAGTATTCACGAAACCAGTGAGTCGGTGATCTGGCGCATGGTCATTGTTTCATCTCAACACATCACGCCCTCACCGACACCTTACTTCGGGTTGACGGCGACGAACAGATTGTTCCCTTGCCGGTTCAGCAAGAGCACCACCATTTCGTCCTTTCTCACCTTCGCAGATGCCTTTTGGTAATCCTCCAAGCTTTTGATCACCTCATGGTTGACCTCTTGGATAACGTCACCACGCTGCAGCCCAGCGGACTCCGCCGCGCTGCCCGTCTCGACGGAACTGACCACTACACCGCTGGTCTTTGAGGGAATATTCAGTTGACTCTGCATCGCCGCATCCAGCATCTGCACGCGCAAGGACGCGAGAACATTGTCTGGTGGCTTCACGGTCTCAGTCGGGGCGCTGGCAGGACCGGGGTCACGCTTGGCGAGCATTTCATCCGACGGCCGTTCCGCCACCTTGACCTTCAAGACCTGCTCTTTTCCCTCGCGCAGAATCTTGATGTCCGCATCCTTGCCCACTGTGGTGCGAGCTACGAGATTCCGCAACTGGCTGACGCTCTGGACTTCTTTTCCATTGAACGCCACCACCACATCCCCGCGCCGCATCCCTGCCGAATGCGAGGGGCCATTCTCGTTCACATCGCTGATCAACACACCTTTACGCTGCTCAGGCAGCTTGAAGGATTTAGCCAGGGCCGGGGTGATTTCTTGAATCGCCACACCCATCCAACCCCGCACCACTTTGCCCGTCTTGGTCAAGCTCTCGACGATGTCCGTCGCGATGCTGCTAGGAATGGCGAAGCCGATTCCTTCAGACCCGCCGGTTCGGGAGAAGATGGCGGTGTTGATGCCGATGAGCTTACCCTGCATATTGACCAAAGCGCCGCCCGAATTGCCGGGGTTGATCGCGGCATCGGTCTGAATAAAGTCTTCATAATCGGCAATGCCTACATTTCCTCGCCCCAAGGCGCTGATGATACCGAGGGTGACGGTGGAACTGAGCCCAAACGGGCTCCCCACGGCCAGAACCACATCACCCACTTGGAGTTCATCATAATCCGCCCACTTCATAGCAATGAGATCTTTTGCTTCAATCTTGATAATGGCCAAATCCGTCTTGGGATCTGTGCCGACGATCTTGGCCGGAAATTCACGGCGGTCCGACAGCGTCACTGTGATTTGGGTGGCACCTTCGACCACGTGATTGTTCGTCACAATATATCCATTCGGGTCGAGGACTACGCCCGATCCGGCGCTTTGATCCGGACGATGCGGGCCTCCGCCCGGGGGACCAGGGGGCGCACCAGGAGGGCCCGGTGGTTCCATGCCTGGTGGCTCGTCACCAGGGCCAGGAGGCGGGCCACCGAATGGGCCGCCCGGAGGAATTTGGCGACGGCCTTCACGACGGGTCTCTCCTCCGCCGGTCACCGCAATGTTGACAACCGCCGGGGTGACCGCCTTGACAATCTCCGAAAACCCCTGAGCAAACGCCGGGGGCACACCTGCCGCCTCAGCCTGATAGTCGGTCTGGAATGCGCCGACTAAGAACATGGCAGCAACCATCGTGATCACTGCGAGTACGGACAGCACCTTACTACGCGGATGTCGATACACCATGTGTACTCCTCCGGAAGCCTGAAAATGAAGGAATTGAATCCTCGCCGACGACCAACGTGTCATTCTACACTATTCGTAGAATCGCCTTCAAAGAGGAAAAACAGGATCGGGACACATTCACACTGCCACCTGTCCCTGCACCAGGCAACTGCAATACATTATCTTTAGGGCATGGTCATGGCGGCTAATTCAAGATCGCGCTGGTCGACCCATGCGCGCTGCAGATTCCCAGCCAATCGCTTGGCTGCCTGCTCCATCGACACCACGCGGAGAGTGAGAGGCGCCCCCTCATACGTCGGTGGCCAGATGCGCCGTTCAGGATCCTGTGGCCGGAAATAAATCACCGGGTACCATTGATTGATTCCTGGAGCTGTCGGACTGTCCAACGTCGCCATGGCTCGCCCTTCGGCATGCAGCAGCAGGTTGCCCGTCCGTCCGTCGACCAGCGCCGCCTCGGCCAGCGACCAGTTATCGCGTCGGAACCCGGGCTGCATGTGAGTCGTCCACCCCAGAAACAACGACACCGGATATTCCTGCTCCGTACTCGATAGAACGACGATCACCAGATATTCCACCCCCTGCGCCCTGGCGACCTCGGTCCAGTTTGGAACGGTCCCTTCCGGTATTTCGCCCAGATTCACCACGTGTTCGATACGGAGGGGAAATCCTTGATTGATTCGCTCGCGAAGCGTCTCAGCCAGTCGATCCTGTGCCTGCGCAGGAATTCCCGGCGCAGCCTCGGGAGCCGACGAGTCATTGAGCACAACCAGCACCGCGCGAACCGGACGTGGGACTGGAAGACTGTGGTCGACCAAATTCACTGATGCCACAGAGGGTACATACTGACTCAAGCGGCTGGGGGGAGTTGTCGCCGCGCATCCCACCAGCAGCAGCCCGACGAAAAGCCCTAGCCCTGTTCGCTCCATCCACATGTGACAACTCTCCTTTTGCAAGCCAGAGTTGGACGCTGATGGTACCTTAGATTACGATCGCCCCCACATGCCGGTCCTGTCAAGGCCCGACACCTTCCGCTTGCAATTCGATCGCCGCTTCGATACCTTTGTGCACCATTCGTCAGCGGCAAGACGGATCGGTCGCAGCACACCCCGACCGGAGGCTGCCCTAACGTGACACCGTGCTCGACTCAGGCGCCCTCTCTTTCGATTGTCGTTCCAGCCTACAATGAGGCTCGTCGCCTCCCCCCTTTCTTGCAGCGCACGGTGACCTACCTGGACCAGCGTCGCCTATCGTATGAAATCCTCGTGGTAGACGATGGCAGTCAGGACCACACCCCACAGGCGGTCGAACTCCTGGCGCAACAGTCTCCTGCTGTGCGGCTCATTCAATTGACCCGCAATAGGGGCAAAGGCGCGGCGGTCCGTCGCGGGATGCAGGCAGCACGAGGCACCATGCAGTTGTTTGCGGATGCGGATGGGGCGACGCCGATCGAGGAACTCTCGCACTTAGAGTCCGCACTCGCCGCCGGAGCAGATCTCGCCATCGGATCGCGGGCGCTGGCCTCTCAAGATCCCAACTATACGGTCCAGGCGCGGTGGCATCGAAGCGTGATGGGAAGCCTCTTTAACGCCGTCGTTCAACGTCTCGGCCTTCGACACATTGCGGACACCCAGTGCGGGTTCAAGTTATTCCGCCGGTCTGTCGCGCAGGATCTGTTTTCTGTCACCTGCGTCGACGGCTACGCGTTCGATCTCGAGCTCCTCTATGTTGCCCGCCAACGCGGCTATCGCATCGCGGAGGTTCCCGTCAATTGGACCGATCAGCCAGGATCGAAAGTCCGCCCCTGGCGAGACGGATTCCTCATGCTTCGCGAGCTGATGGCCATCCGTAAGCGCCACGCCCAAGGGCGATATAGGCCCCGCGCTTGGCCAACGCTCAGCACCGTCGAGCCGGCGCTACACTCCGAACCCTCCCAGTTGTAGCGGCCTCGACTGACACCTATCGACGCACAATCACCACTTTGGCATCGACATAGAGGCTCTTCCAGCCGGGATGCGACTCCAGGGTCAGAGCCAGAGCACTCCCGCGTGGGACCAACGCCCAATCAACACCGTAGCGGTCCAGCACGGACAAGTCGGGCGAATCCGCGTGATTCAGATTGACGTAATCTTGAAAGATACGCCGATCCCCGATCCGCCATGCCGGCATGCGGCCGTCGATGAACACTTTCACTCCGGGGAGTTGCCAGAGAAGAAACCCTCCATGGCCATACTCATGGTACAGCCTCGTTCCCACTTCTTCGCGATGATTGCGGATCCATCGCACGGCCTCGATCGGATAGTCAGTCTGTTCGAAATAGGTCTCAGGCGTGGTTCCTGATCGCCACACATGCACGACATGTTCAGGCCCCCAGAGACAGAGTGCGCTCACCACTGCAACCGTCAGCGCAAGAAGGCGCATGCCGGCGAAAGCCCTCAGCACCGGAACCCATCGGAGGCATGATGCCGCCGCCAACGCGAGCAACTCCGCCAGCAGCGGCAGACTCACGATGAGAAACAACGTCACATTGCGCCAATGCAAAAGCGACAGCGCCAACACAATTACGAGCATGGCCCACCGGACCGGCTCCACCCGCCGATACCATCCGACGACGAGGCAGACGAGTCCTGCCAGATAGAGGCCATAGGCCCGTCCGGCCCAGCCTTGGAAAGACACGGGTTGCCATTCCCGCAACGTCTCGATCATGAAGCGGTCGGTCAGAGACTCATAAATCTCGACATATAGCCGCCACCCATAGGGGTTGAGACAGGTCACTGCCGCAGCGATTCCGACTACCAGCATGCACCGAATGAGATCTTCCCAACCTAAGACAGGCTCATCTATCCTCGCCACAAGTGTGGGTGAAAGAGCGATGCTGATCCGCAGCAAGAAAGCGCCGCAGAGCATGACCCCCAACAGAAAGAGTCCCGCCGTAAAGCCTCCGTGCAGGTTGGCCCAGAGCAAGAAGACCGGCGGAAGCACCCACATCCACTGTCGACGGCCTTGCTGAATCTGACTCCATACCCGCAAAAGCACTGCCACACCAAGGAGACTGATCAGTTGAGTGCGAGCGCCGAGAAAGGGTAACGCCACCCAGAGGCTGACCACCATAGCAACTAATCGACAGGTCCAGGAGACCTCAGCTTGTCCTGCCGCAAGCCACCAGGCCAGAGCCGTCACGACCCCAAACAATACAATCAGCCCCAACGCGCCGAAAGGCTCCAGCGCGCGATAGAGCAGTGCCATCACACCATCGGTCAACCAAGCATGCTCGACCCAACGCCAGTCCGGCATCGTATGGGAATAGGGATCGGTGTCCGGCAGGACCCATCCGTGGGCTACCAAGTCGAGCCCGGCACGCAGGTGCCACCCCAAATCTGGTTCCACGAGCGGTTGGAGCGTCAGATTCAGCACGAAGCCGAGCAGGAGAAGATTCAGTATGACGCGGAGCAGGTGGTGAGCACGAGGGACTGACGACCGAACGGCTTCAGTGCTCATGGACCGGGAGAGTCTGGTGGGTCGGTTGTTTCACGAGCAGGTTGCCAAGGACCAACCAGTCAACTTGGGTGCGCAGAAAACAGCGGACGGCATCGTCCGGACTGCAGACGATCGGCTCCTGTACATTGAAGGAGGTGTTGAGAAGCATCGGCACGCCGGTGAGTCGTCCGAATGTCGCCAGAAGATCATAGAATCGGGGATTGGCCTCTCGCGTCACCGTCTGGACGCGCGCCGTCCCATCGACATGTGTCACGGCGGGGATAATCCCTTTCGCGGACGCCTTGACCCGCACCGTAAACTGCATAAAGGGGGAGGCGGCCGGCAGATCGAAAAACTCCTGGGCTCGCTCGTCAAGGACCGAGGGCGCAAAGGGTCGAAAGGGCTCGCGGCATTTTACTTTGCTGTTGATCAATTCTCGCATGTCTTCCCGGCGGGGATCCGCCAGGAGGCTACGGTTTCCCAGTGCGCGCGGCCCCCATTCCATTCGCCCCTGAAACCAAAAGACCAGACGCCCTCGCGCCAGCTCTGTCGCGACTCGCTCATACAGCTGCCCATCCGATAAAGGTTCGGCCACCAACCGTTCCCGCTCCAATGCCGCGCGACACAGGTCCTCCTCAAATTGGGGTCCCCAATAAGCTGAGGGCATTTGCGGTCGGTTGTTTCTGCCTCCTCGCCTAGCCGTCCACCACAAGGCCGCACCGAGTGCCGCACCGGAATCCCCCGCAGCCGGCGGCACATACACCCGTTTGAATCCGAGTTCGGCACGCAGGCGACCGTTCGCCACACAATTGTAGGCCACCCCCCCCGCCAAGCAGAGAGACTCTGCCCCTGTCAGGGTTCGTAGGTGACGACCGAGGTGCAGCAAGACTTCCTCCAGGACCAGTTGAGCGCTGGCCGCCAGATCACGATGTCGCTGGGTAAGTTCGTCCGCTGACTGCCGTGGAGAGCCGAATAGGCGAACGAAGTCCTCCACAAACAGGCCGGCGCGCGCGAGATGGAAATCCAGCAGGCGGGTATTCACCTCGAACCCCCCGTGGGGCAACAGGCGCACAATTTCTCGACGGAGGGCCGCGGCAAAGGTTGGCTCGCCCGAAGCCGCCAAGCCCATCACAATATATTCATCGTGATCCGGGCGAAACCCCAAAAAGGCCGTCATGGCTGCATAGAACTGGCCGAGCGAATGCGGGAGCGGGGTGCGGTCAAGCACGGTGATCTCTGCGCCTTCGCCCATCGCCATTAAGGTGGTGTCCGCTTCAGAAGCACCGTCCACGACAAGGATGGCCGACCGTTCGAAGGGTGACACCAAAAACGAACTGGCCGCGTGACACAGATGATGATCGAGAAACACCGGCCGGTGACCGACTGCCCCCACCCGTTGGGTCAATTCTCGGCTGAGGCGGAACAGCTCCATCCATTCCCGGCTGACCCGCTCCAGCGATCGCGTCCCCTTCACCCGAAATAGTTGCGGGGAACGCACCATCGCCGTCAAGGCAAGCCAGGCGCGCCGCCCGACCAGCCAATACTTCCACGGCACGGCAATGGCGTCGACATCGCGAAGAGTCACACCAGCCTCGCGCAGGCAATACCGAATTGCGTGGACCGGCAGCGCGGTCACATGCTTCTGCCGAACGAATCGTTCTTCCTCCGCCGCCGCTACGATACGACCGTCGGAGACGAGCGCGGCCGCCGCATCCCGCATATTGGAGAGACCCAGCACTAACACGATGGTTCCACACTCCCTGCCGTTTGTTCATACCTAGGCATGCGCAGGGTAGGATAAACGAGCCCCGTGAGGGTCGCAAGCCGCAGAGGCGTTTGGTTGCAATGCCCTTTCCTTTCCTGTACCGTTCCCCCTTCGAAACCTGCCTTAAGAGGAGGCCTCCTGCTTGAAGAACACCCGTCTATTCATCCTCGGACTGCTTGTGACACAGGCCCTGGCATTCACCGCCTGCGAAACCATCAAGTCACGCTTTGCTCGCCAGACATTGCCGGACCTCGGCCCCCCGATTGCGCTCACCGTCCAAATGGACGTGGACCCGTCGTTGTCGGAGGCCAAGACCCAATACACCGACGGTTGCAGTCGTATTCAGATGTTCTCAATCGGCCCGACGGTTGAAGATCTGCTGGTGCAAGCCGCCCATCAGACCTTTCGAACCGTACTCATTGCGGGCGGCAATACCACCGCTGGAAAACCAGACGTGACGGTGCGTGTCCGCATGCTGGACCCTCGGCTGAAGATTCAAGCCGATGGGCTGTACGATCGTAAGCCGGCCGAACTGAGTTTAGATGTCATCGCTGAATTTTATGATGTGACCGGCAAGCTGCTGGCTGAACGACCGCTGCAAGCGACGCGAAAAGAACGGTTGCAACTCGAACTGACTCAGCAACGTTGTGACTACGTCGTGGATCCCATTCTCCAGGATACCTCCACCATGTTGGCCACCCAGTTCATGCAAGAGGCACGCGTTCTCCTCGATCCTACCAACAAGGCATCGGCCACGACCGCACCGGCGTCTGTCGCGCCTGCCGGAGCCGCCCCGAAACCCACCGGTCTAGTCGCTGCGGGTTCGGCCACCACGATGTCCTCTCTGTCCTTCAAGGCCACGCTCCTAGACGAGAACAGCAATTTGATTCTCGAAGGGGGCGAACGGATCCGCGTGCGCGTGGACGTCGTCAACACGGGGCCTCAGGCGGTGCAGGATATTGCCGTACAACTGGCTGGTCCTCCGACTCTCATCACACAGTTCCCGGCCACGAAATTGTCTGCCGGCACCATTGAAGCAGGCGGCTCAAAATCCCTGGAGTTCATTGCCACCCTGCCGTCATCACTTAATCCGCAGCAAGCCGAATTTCAGGTCACGTTGGCGAGCGGAACCGGCCTCCGCGTCCCGCCCCCGCAAACGTTGCTCGCCTCCGTACTCCCTCCTGGCGTGAGAAGCGACGACGTGGACCAGGTTCCCGCGGTGACCCCAGGGTTTCAACGATCAAGCGACTATCTGCTCTCCATCGGGCTGAGCAGCTACCGGGAACAGCACATCGCCGCGCGAAAATATGCGGCTCTTGATGCGGAAATGGTGGCCGCCTATTTTCAATCAGTAGGTGGATTGCCGAAGAACAACGTTCGACTATTACAAGACTGGAGCGCGTTACGTCCCGACATTGAAGAAGCTCTGCTCGATTGGCTACCGTCAAAAATCACAACGGATTCTGTCGTCATGGTCTACTTTGCCGGACAGGCGGTCGTGTCGGCGGCCGGCGACACGTTTCTGATCCCGTATGACGGTGCCGTAGACGCCACCACGCGCCTCTATCCGCTCAAAGACTTGGAGACTGCCTTAGGAAGGCTCAAAGCCAAACAAGTCTTGTTTGTCTTTGATGGCACGGTGCTCAAAAACGGAACAGCAGGGCGGGGGAAAGTCTCGTTACCCAAATGGGCGGGGACGAATGGGTCGGTCCTTCATCTCATTGCCACTACGGGATTCGGCAAGAGCTTGGAATCGGACACGTTGCGGCACGGACTGTTCACGTACTATTTTCTCCGTGCGCTTCGGGGCGAGGCAGACCTGAACCGGAACGGTGAAGTGACAATCGGAGAGATGACGGCCTATGTCAATCGCAAGGTACCAGTGGTGGCCCGTAGAGATTTCAGGCAAGAACAACAGCCACAAGTCTTGCCGGCACCACGCAGCACTGACAAGAGCCAGGACTTGGTTCTCACCAAACCACCTACCATCCCTGCAGCCGAACATCCGTAACCTGAGACTGCACTCCCGCCACCCCTCCGGATCGGTTGCCCGCAGGAAAGGAAGTCCTACGGCAGGCCACCCTCTGGTCTCGTGTCTCTAGCCATCGTCGGCGCAATCCTGTTGGCAGCACCCACTGTACACATGAAAAGGGGCGGCGAGGATACCCTCGCCGCCCCTTCCCGTTCAGCCAGCTCACTGAATGAAACGACTACTCTTCTCCGCCCTTGCAGAAGCTCCGCTCGTAATTGATGATGGTCCAGGCTTCTTCTTCTGTGATCGCCGCAGGGACCAAGGACACCATGCCCGTGCCCGCGCTGCCGTTCTTGATCACCCAGAAGAGCTCGCCGTCTTTCCGCTTCTTGTGGAATTTGCAGTTGGTGAAGTTTCGTGGGCTCGGGTTCAGGATCGCGCCGGCAGGACCATCGCCCTTACCTTCCTTACCGTGGCAATTGAAGCAGGTACCCTTCCCCTCATACAGTGCCTTGCCCTTGGCAATGCTTTCCGGGGTCGAAGCAACCGGGTTCTTCATCGCCTTCGCGTCCGCCATCTGATCTGGCGCAACACGAGGCTTCAATGGATCCTTTTCCTCTGCACCCACCACCGTCACAGACAACAAGGCGACGGCCGCACACACTCCAAAAAACTTAGAAAGATACCCCATCACTACTCCTCCTTTGTGTTGAACCCACCGCGTGAACCATGACGCTCTTGTACAAACTAGCAGGGCAATAAAACCGAATACAAGGCCGACAAAGCAGGCGAACTATAGCAACGCATTTTCTGTCTTGTCAAGGGAACGGGCTGCCGTTCGGCCTTCTCTCCCTACCTTACTGGCACATTACTTACTCAAGGGGCATGCCAGGCAGTCTAGAGTGAGAACTGCCTGATTTCCGTACGTTTCGAGGCTGGATTGTGACCAGTACCTACGTAATCGCGGAGTGACGTGACACCTTTGCGCCCCAGGTCACCATGCCCGCCTCATCCAAGCGAGCGCACGGTCAGGGAAATGCGAAGAGTAGAGCCCGGCAGGAGCACGAACGTTCAGCACGAAGAAAGACACCTTGTGGCCCAACGCGTCAGCGCTTGATCACCACGTCCCGCACAACTTTTCCACTCGGGCCAAAGGGTTTTTGGGGTTTGCCATTCAATTCGGCGCGAACTCCCCCGGCGTTGCCGAGCGTAACCGTAAACTGATCCTGCGCCTTCCACTGCGCTTTTTCGCCCGGACGCAACAATGCTTCTTGTGGACTGCCTGCGTCGACTTGAACCACGACCCAGCTCAACTCAGTCGCATCAAGGTCAAGTACCAGCGGACCATCCGACCCGGCGGGGCCGTTCACCGACAGACCTGCCAGGGGACCATCGGATCCCATCGATGGCGGAAGCTGAGAGGGAGCAGCCTCCGATTGCGCGGGTGCTTTGGCCACTAGGCCGGAAGCCGGAGACAACTGCGTCTGCAATTTCTCCTGTGTTGCCTTAGGAGGAAGAGGCGCCGGCTCAATCTGCTTGGTGACCGGTGCAATGGGAGGGGGAAGCTCCAATCCCTGACGCGACAGGGACTCACGCGCCTCTTTGCCGAACGGCGCGCTTTTTTTGCTGGGCGTCGGCGCATCCGACCCAGCTCGCCGCACAAGTGTTGAAGACTGCTCACGGCTCAGCAAGAAGATCAGTGTCGCAATGGCCACAGCGATGGCAATACCCACCGCTTTGCGATTGGCCTTCCGACGCCGCTCCTCTTCGACCTGTCGCTGCCTCAAACGTTCCCGCTCGCCTTGTTTTTCATAAAACGCCCCGGCGGACTGGACGAATCGATGAATGGCATCTTCCTCATCCAACCCCAGTGAACGTGCGTAGGAGCGGACAAACCCACGAGCGAACACTTGGTCGGGGAGTTTGGCGAAATTTCCCTCTTCGAGCGCTTTGACGAAGTCCGTGCGGATGCGGGTCTTCGATGCCACCTCATCGACGGTCAGCCCTTTCGTCTCACGCACCTGCCGAAAAAATTCACCGACTGATTCCATGGTATCCGCCTATGGTTTAAGCTTGCCGAGCAATTCTTGCGCTGCGGCTGCCTGTTCACCGCTCTTATCCAACGTGGCAACCCTCGCGAGGGCCTCGCGTGCCCGGACATCAAACCCGAGCTTGTGATACACACGCGCCAGCTCCAACTGCAGCATCGCGGGAGGCACATTCGGCGGCGTGACGGTCGTCGCATCTTCCAACGCTTCCATCGCTCCCTGCAGATCACCCTCATGCATGAGGGCTTTACCCAAGTGAAATCGTGCCAGATCGGGCGTCGAATACAACGGATTACCGAGAGCCTGCCGGTAGGCCGCGATCGCCTCTTTCCAACGATCCTGATTCACCAACATATGCCCGAGATAGGTCTGCGCCTCGGCATAGTCGGCGTCAATGCGAATGGCTTCGCGAAAGGCTTCCTCGGCCAATTTGTACCGTCCCTGCAAGGAATAGATATGCCCTAGTCCGTAATGCGCCTCCTTATTGTCAGGATTCAGCTTGACGGCTTTCTGAAAAGACACATAGGCTTGCTGTTGATCGGAGTTCAGTTGGGCAATCCCCTCCTGGTAAAACCCTTTCGACTTGCGCAAATTCTCTTCATTCGCGCAACCGGAAAGTATGCAGAGCCCTAGCAACCACAGGAGCCAGCGGGCACTCCCAGCCTGCACTCGTTGTACCGATCGTTCCTGAACCGGACGATTGACCATTATGCTCCGATGTCCTCGAAGTGAGTGAGCCGCTTGAACTCTTTGAATCGCGCCTCAATCTCTTTGTAATCTAGGATCCTCAATCGGTCAAGGCTAAAGGCTTCTACGGTAAATGACGCCATGACGCTCCCGAAGATGATAGCTTGCCGCATCGCGTCCACCGACCGGTTTCCCGTCGCCGCCAAGTACCCCAGAAATCCGCCGGCAAAGGTATCCCCCGCGCCGGTCGGATCCCGCACGTCATCCAATGGGAAGGCCGGCGCGCCGAAGACGTGTTGTTCATTGAACATCAGCACGCCATATTCACCGCGCTTCACGATTAAATGCTTGGGCCCTCGCGAGAGAATCTTCTTCGCCACCTTGACGAGATTCGTATCCTCACCCAACGCCCGCGCTTCGCCGTCGTTGATGATGAGGATGTCGACGTGTTTCAGGACGTTCCAGAGCGCGTCTCGCTTGCCATTGATCCAGAAGTTCATCGTATCGCACGCGACTAACGGCGGGCGTTTCACTTGCTGCAATACATCAAGCTGCAACTCGGGGTCGATGTTTCCCAAAAAGAGCACCTCCGGCGTGGCGTACTGGGCCGGGATCTTCGGACGAAAGGTCTCGAACACGTTCAAACGTGTGTCGAGCGTCTGCGCTTCATTTAATTGATGCGAATAGGCTCCCTTCCAACGAAAGGTAGCGCCCGGCCGACGCTCGAGCCCCGTCAGGTCGATCTTTCGGCTCTTGAGAAACGCGAGATGTTGATCGGGAAAATCTTCTCCGACGACCGCGATGAGATCGACGCTCGTGAAATAGCTGGCCGCTGTTGAAAAGTACGTCGCTGATCCCCCGAGGACCTCGGACACCTCGCCGAACGGTGTTGTGACCGTGTCCAACGCGACCGACCCAACCACGAGTAACTTACCCATGCCTCACCTGCTTCCTTTCCGCTTCCGCATATAGGGAGCGATTAATAGATTCAATCGTCGTTTCGTCGAAGCCGGGATGTGATCCGGAGCGGTCACCAGCGCGTTTTTGAGCGCCTGGCGGCACTCACAGGTCCGGTCTGGCACAAGCGCCGGCACGACAGACTTGAGCAACTGCTTGGCGAGCTCGACGTTCTTGTGGAGTGTCGCGAGAATGGCTTCAACGTTCACGGGTTCTTCCGTCTCATGCCAGCAGTCATAGTCCGTCGCGAGCGCAACCGTTGCGTAGCACAGTTCCGCTTCACGCGCGAGTTTGGCCTCCGGCATGTTGGTCATGCCGATCACATCCACCCCCCACTGACGATACAGCCGCGACTCGGCTTTGGTCGAAAACTGGGGGCCTTCCATGCACACATAGGTTCCACCTCGCTGGAGACTCGCTCCCACGGACCGCCCTGCCAGTTCCAGCGCGTCGGCCAACGATCGGCAGACTGGTTCAGCGAACCCCACATGCGCCACGATGCCTTCGTCGAAAAACGTCGAGAGACGGCGTTTGGTGAGATCGATGAACTGATCGGGCAGCACCACATCCCCAGGGTGAATCGACTCCTTCATGCTACCGACCGCGCTGACGGAAATCACCTGCGTCACACCCACCGATTTCAGCGCATAGATGTTTGCGCGATAATTAATGCTGCTTGGATTGGTCCGATGCCCACGCCCATGGCGAGAAAGAAACGCAACCCTGACACCATCCAAGGTGCCGACGACCAGCGCATCCGATGGCGCGCCGAACGGGGTACGGACGCGTATCTCGCGAACCTTTTCCAACCCGTCAATGTTGTACAACCCACTGCCGCCGATGATGCCGATCGCAGGCTGGATAGCTTTTTTCGAGGCTCTCATGCGGTCGATTCCGTTTCCATTGTGAGCGACGTTGGCGATTCGGCCACCGGCCCTCGGTTATGTAACTCTCCCACAAACGCCTGAATCGTTTCGAAGAGGCGCCCGGCCAGCAGGTCCGGACTGTCTTGCTCATCGAGCGACCACCAGCGCAGGCCCGGCTCCTTCCGAAACCAGGTCAGCTGGCGTTTCGCGAAGTGTCTCGTATCTCGCTTCAACAGGCGACATGCTTCGGCCTGATCGTATTCGCCAGCCAGATAGCCGGCAATCTGACGATACCCCAGCCCCTTCATGGCACCTAGCTCCCGCCCATAGCCTTTGGCCAACAGCCGGGCGGTTTCCTCCACGACGCCGCGCTCAAACATCTCATCTACCCGCTCGTCGATTTTGCGATAGAGACTTTCGCGATCCCGAATCAACCCGATCATCAACAGAGAGAAAGGTTGCGCTGAAAATCGATGCTGCCGCTGCATCTCCGACAGGCGACGCCCTGAAAGGTGATGCACTTCCAGGGCTCGCATGATCTTGACCTCGTCATGCGGATGAAGCCGCTCAGCCAATTCGGGATCAATACGCTTCAGTTCGCCATGAAGAAAATGCCGTCCTTGCGTCCTCGCTTCCTGCAACAAGGACGCGCGATAGGCCTGATCGGCAGGCGGGGCATCGCAGAGTCCGTGGATCAGCGTCCGAACATACAGGCCCGTCCCACCGACGATCAAAGGCAGTCGGCGTTCGCCATAGAGCCGCTCAATGTCCTGCAGCGCAAGCCGGCGATAGTCGCCCGCATTGAAGGACTCGTCCGGATCGACCACATCGATGAGCCGGTGAGCCACCCCTGCCCGTTGCTCCAGCGTGGGTTTGTCGGTGGCAACGTCCATCCCGCGATAGACCTGGCGGGAATCTGCCGTCAAGATTTCCGTGTCCAGCGCACGGGCGAGCTGCAGTCCGATCGCGCTTTTCCCAACCGCCGTTGGACCGACCAGCACCACCAGGGGCCGCGAGGCCAAGACCAATTCTGACAGCCGGATCACGGGGCTTCACTCCCTCTCCCTACGCGCGGTCGAACATACGAGCCAGTTCATCGGCCGACAAACGGAACGCCACTCGCCGGCCGTGCGGACAGGTCATGATGAGGCCTTCCGCCACCCAATCCTGTACCAATTGCTTGATCTCGGGAAGCGCCATAGACCTGCCTGCTCGTACCGCACTATGACAGGCCAGCGACGCCAGAATGGGCTTCACTTTCGTTTCAAGCGAGGAGATGGAATCCCATTGCTCGAGATCATCGATCAAATCTTGCACAAGCGCGGCCAGATCCGTATGTCCCAACATGACCGGCAGACTACGGATCAGAAATGACGACGGTCCGAACGGCTCGATCAGCAAACCAAGCCGTTCCAGCTCTGCCAAATGGCGCTGGAGAATGAGGGCCTGTTGAACCGGCAACTCCAATGGCTCCGGCAACAATAGCGGCTGTGACGGTAGGCTACGACCTTGCCAGGCTCGCCACAACCGTTCGAACAACACCCGTTCATGCGCCGTATGCTGATCGATCACCTGGAGCTCAGTTCCTACCTGCGCGATGAGAAACGTGCGACTCATCTGTCCCAGGGGAACGATGTCCAGCGGGACAGGAGCGTCATACGGCCTCGTTGCCTCTCTGACAAAGGAGATTTGGTTGTCAGTCAGGGCCGTTGAGCCAACTGCCTCATTCGAGCTGATGGTCAATTGATCCCGCTCGACGCCCCCGTCCGCGGCGCCGCCCTCCCGATAAGCAGGAACGACCGATGAGGCGTGGCCGCTCACCTGCGCATGGATGGAACCAGCTATTGAGGCTTCCACCTGAGCGCGACCGAGCGCATGACGCACTGCCGAGCGAACGAGCTGGTGCACCTGCTCCGTATCGGCAAACCGCACTTCTCGTTTGGCCGGGTGCACATTGACGTCGACCCGGTGAGGTTCGACATCAAGAAACAGCACAAAGAGCGGAACATGACCCTTGGCAAGGAACGAACTATATCCATCGATGACCGCATGTTGCACAGTGCCATTCTTGATCGGCCGGCGATTGACGAACAATTCCTGCGGGGTCCGGCCCGCTCGTGCCCGCACCGGGTCAATGATAAAACCCTTGACGGACAGACCGTTTCGCTCCGCCTGGACGACCAACGCCCGGTCGCCGAATACTGCGCGATATATCTGTAGTACCCGATCGCGAGGCGAGGACACGCCGGGAAAGTTGAACACCTCATACCCATTGTGAATCAAGCGAATATGCACCTGCGGCCAGGCTAAGCCGGCCTGCTGCACTGCATGGCTGATATGGGAAAACTCGGTCGTCGTCGACTTGAGAAATTTCTTGCGAGCCGGCGTGTTGTAGAAGAGCTCCGAGACCTCGATCGACGTGCCGGGAATAGCCGCCGCATCCTCCACTCGATCGATCGTCCCTCCCGTGAGGCAGAGATGTGTTCCCACTGCTTGGTTGAGAGCCACCGTCTTCAGGCGGACTTTCGAGACGGCCGCAATACTCGGCAATGCCTCCCCTCGAAACCCCATTGTGCGGATGGCGCTAAGTTGCTGGTCGGATTGCAATTTGCTGGTGGCATGCCGTTCGAAGGCCACACAAGCGTCGGCGCGAGACATGCCTTCGCCGTCATCGGTAACGCGAATCAACCCGAGGCCGCCGTCTTTGATCTCGACGGTAATCGCGGTACTGCCGGCGTCCAGACTGTTTTCGACCAGTTCCTTCACGACCGCAGCCGGGCGTTCTACGACTTCCCCTGCCGCGATTCGACCGATGACATCGTTCGGGAGGACCTGAATCTTTCCCAAACTACTGGCTATGTCCATGGGAGGAAACGCCCCCTGCGGTGTGGATCGAGGATGAACCGGTGGAGAGG
>CAZBNV010000036.1:0-42646 GCA_964493335.1 uncultured Nitrospira sp. | reverse complement strand
TGGATCTCGTGGTCGGTGCGGTCCACAGCTACTTCCGCCTTTCCAAGCAACAACAGACCGACCGCATCATGAAAGCGATGGACCATCCGCATTTCTCGATCCTTGCGCATCCTACCGGACGCCTGATTGATCAGCGCGAACCCTATGAGGTGGACATGCTTCGCGTGATACGCAAGGCCAAGGAGCGTGGATGCTTTCTCGAAGTCAACGCTCACCCGGAACGGCTGGACCTGACGGATACGTACTGCCAGATGGCCAAAGAAGAGCGAGTTCTGCTGGCGGTCAATACGGATGCGCACAGTACTCTGGACCTTGAAAATATACGATTCGGAGTCGGACAGGCCAGGCGAGGGTGGCTAGAAAAGTCCGACGTCGTCAACACGAGACCCGTGAAGGAAGTATTGAAACTCCTGAAGCGGACGATGGGAGCCTGACAGAGGGATGAGGAGGAGCGATGAGCGACCAAGCTGAGCTGTTGGCGAAGGCGTTGAAACCGGCAGAAGAGGCGTTGCGGCTGCATGCGTACTACAAGGGGAAGATGCAGACGTTGCCGAAGTGTGCGATCCGGGGGCTGGAGGATTTCTCAATTTGGTACACGCCTGGCGTGGCTGCCCCCTGCAAGGCGATCCAGGCAGATCGAGAGCTGGTCTATGAGTATACGAATAAGGCGAACACGATCGCCGTCGTCTCGGACGGCACGCGAGTCTTAGGGCTGGGCGATATCGGCCCGGAAGCCGGGCTGCCGGTGATGGAAGGCAAAGCGCTGCTGTTCAAATATATGGGCGGGGTGGACGCAGTACCCATCTGTTTGAATACGAAAGATCCCGATGAACTGATCCGGACCGTGCGACTACTCGCCCCCTCGTTCGGCGCCATCAACCTCGAAGATATCGCGATGCCCAAGTGTTTCAGGATTCTGCGCGAGCTACAGGCTACCAGCACGATTCCCGTATGGCACGACGACCAGCAGGGAACCGGAACCGTGCTCCTGGCGGGCTTGATCAATGCGCTGACTGTGGTGGGGAAGGACATCAGCCAGGTCCGCATTGCCATGATCGGCATGGGGGCGGCGAATGTCCCGACCTATCGCTTTATCACGGCCAGCGGCGCGGACCCATCTCGCATCGTGGCCTGTGACGCAGGAGGCATATTGGGAAAGCATCGGCAGGAATATGAGCAGGACCCCGCTTTCAGCGAGCAATGGAACGTCTGTGTTCGCACCAATCCAACCGGTCTGCGAGGCGGCATTGCCGAAGCCTTGCAGGGAGCCGATGTCTGTGTGGCATTCTCGGCCGGCGGCATCATCAAACCGGAATGGGTGAAGGGCATGGCGCGAGATGCCATTGTGTTCGCCTGTGCCAATCCCGTTCCGGAGATTTGGCCCTGGGAAGCAAAAGAAGCGGGTGCGCGCATTGTCGCCACCGGACGCAGTGATTTCCCCAACCAGGTGAATAACTCACTCGTCTTTCCCGGCATCTTTCGCGGGGTGCTCGACGTCCGGGCGCGGGCGATTACGGATGAGATGGCGATCGCCGCGGCGCACGAACTGGCGCTGTGCGCCCGGGAGCGCGGCATACACGAGGACGGCATCCTGCCGACGATGGACGAATGGCAGGTGCCGATGCGTCTGGCGGTGGCCACGGCGACCAAGGCGCAGGAGCAGGGCTTGGCGACAGTGACGAGAACGAGAGACCAGATCCAGATCCTGGCGGAATCGAAGATCCGCTCCGCGCATGAGGCCATGCGTGTGCTGTTGCGCGAGGGGCTGATTGTCGCTCCGCCGACTGTAAGGGAGTGAGAAGAGCGGTGGAGGCGGGAACCGCGATGGCCGTGCAGGACTAGGCGCAGGGTTGATTTGTATGAATCGGTACTTAATCGGACAAAAAACGTTAGATGAACTAGCCCGCATTATTCATGAGCACTTCTGCTGCAATCGCCGATTCACTGCTACGACGGGCCTTCGGCCGGCGGGCTCGCCCCTCGGACCCTCAACGTACTGCACGAGTACGCGTCGGGTCCTCCCGGCTCCGCGCGCCGGTCTCGCCACGTGACTCGGCGCTTTCGCGACGAACCGTCATGAATAATGAGGGCTAGGGCCTCGAAAGGTCGCTCCCGGCCAAGTGCAGACGTTCGGCGCCGAGATCGCACCGCCATAAAGCGATCCTCAGCCCTGCCGCATTAACGTCTGCGGTTCAGCGGCGGACCGCTTAGCGGGCCGTCCGCTGCAACCGGTTGTTAGCCATTTGGCCTATATTTAGTTAGTAGTATTTGTACTCTTGTGTGCCACAGAATAAGAATCGGGACATACATGGAGCAGATTGGTTAATGGCCCCACAACAATACTGCACGCAAATGGAATGCTCATCACGCAGCAGAAAGATCGTCAGGGCCCAGATAGGTGATGTCAATCTTGCTGACCTCCTGAGCCACTTGAGCACGCACCAGTCCAGCTCGTGCGGGATTGATTGCAGTCTGCACAATCCCCAGCAGCGCGCCTTCGGCGGAGAGAGCGTTTAGATGACCGCCCCATTCGTGAATCTGCACGGGCGTGCCTGGCCGTGGCGGGAAGCCGAGCCATGCGACATTTGCCAAATATCTGCGTTCAGCCCAGGTCCGATTCTCGGTCGGTGTGAAGCTTTGCGCGAACTCTGTCCACATCGCCTTCGTCTCAGTGGTGGGCCAATCGGGATGAGCGCTCCATGCGGCGACGGCTTGTGAGTTAAGCCATTGCCGAAGCTCCTGGCCCGTCTGGAAGGTCGCACCAGTATCGGCGAGTGCCTTGATGGCAGCAAGCCTAGAGTTAAACCCTGCTTGTATGAGGATCGCGGCGGAGCGGTTCAATGTTCCGGTTTCGACTGCGGAGATGGCCAAGCCGAGATCAAAGTCATCGAGCATGAATTCGCCGATGGTGTCACCGTTGGCAATCGCGCGAACGCGGATGGCCTCCATCGCCCAAGGCAGCCGATAGACGAGTCCACCCTCAATGAACTGGAGCGTGTCCGACTCCTGACCCACCGCGATGGCTGCGAGAGGTTGGCCGAGGAGCCAGACTCGGAGGATGTCCCGCCAGTTTGCCGGTATTGGGTCTGGCGTGAACGGATAGAAGTCAAAGACCCGCTCGGCGATACTCGTAATGGCAGCGATCGTTGCTTCGGAATCATTCTGGAGTATGCCAGCATTGGCCTGGACCAAGAGAAGATTGGCATCCGCTGCGATGGCGTCCAGCGCATGCCCCGTCGTTAAACCGACACCGGCCAGGAAATAGCCCCGGCGTCGCGCTGCCGTCGAGTGATTCCAGATGTGCCGGCTGCGTGAAACGAGGCCTGCCTTGAGGACCTGCTGCTCCTGCTCATTCTTTCTTAACAGACGGCGATGCCAGAGAGAGGACTGAAGGATGTCATCCAGCGCGGCCTCAATCCCATCATCCGGGATGTCGTTTTCGCCAATGAGGCTGAGGACTGCTGTGTCGAGCGTCGCGAGATGCCGCTTCCAATCGGCGAGGGCTCGCTCGCGATCCTCGGGCTTTTCGTTCGCGATTTCAGGGAAGGTCCATGCGGCGGCGTTGTTGACGACATACTCCACGAGTTGGTCCAGGTCTACACCGATGCTGGCGCGCATGCGAGACAGTAGCGCCGCTACCAGCCGCACTAGCCCACTTTCCATATCACGCGCGCCGAGATCGTTGATTAGAGCTTCCCAGTTACGCCGCTTCTTCGCAATCTTGTCGAACATCGGGAAAAGCACAATGCCTTCCACGTCAACATAGGCCCGTCCGGCTCGTCCGATGACGTTCTTGAATTCTGAGATCTCGATTCGGCCGCCGAAGCGGTAGAGGGAGTGCATGACGACGGCCGTCGCCGAAAGGTTCAGACCCTGCGCCAGCGTCGGCGACGAGATTGTGACCTTGAGGATGTTCTCGCGCAGCAGGCGCTCAACCTCCTTTCGAAAGGCTGTCGGCAACGCGCCGTGGTGCAAGGCGACACCTAGGCGGAGACATTTGAGGATGGCGCTGTCCGGCCCGAGCCATTCCTCGCCGAGCGCGATCGCTGTGTTGAGGACTGCGGGTTCAGCCTCAAGTAAAGAGCGAAGCGCGCCCCGCTCATTAAGATCGACGATTACGTCTGCGAATGGCTCGACGCTACGTCGTTCCGGGCAGAAGATGAGGACGGTCTGCCCATCCTCGACAAGCCGCCACGCCGTCGCGAGGCAGAGTTCGCGTTGATCGCAGGGGAAGAGCTTGGTTCGACGACGTTTTGGCGGTGCCCAGTTCGTCGGCGCCGCTCCCGTGAGAAACCGCTGGACCCATGGGCGCTCGTCACCAATACGCAGATTCAGCCGGGCGTTTGGCGAGGACCAAACCACCTCTCCGAACCATAGCCGGGTCGGCCGCCAGTCATGCTTGATCAGGCTGCCGGGGTGATCTCGCCGCAGCCATCCGGCAAAGTCATCAAGCTGATCGCCATCGGGCAAGATCGCCGAGAGGCACACGATCCGACGCTCGTGGGCGTCTGCGCGACGAAGCAGTCGCTGGATCTGCACCTCGTAACGGACCTCGCGCTCGTTCAGGCCGATCATGTGACCTTCGTCAAAGACGAGCAGACCGACGTCGTCGAGGAGGGAAGGGTCGTTGCGGAGCGCGAAGTCGAGCTTCTCCGGCGTCGCGACCACGATGTCGCGTTCCCGAATAGCATCCTCATCGAAGCCGCTCACCCCGATGCTGCCGTACAGTGCCGAGATCGTCTTGCCGAGCGGGCCAAAGGTCCTCTGCAGGGTCATTTCCGTCTGCGCCGACAGCGCACGCAGCGGCGTAACAAAGACAACGCGCTTACCGCCAGCCAGGCAGCGCAGTATGCACAGTTCAGCAATGCGTGTCTTACCTGAGCTGGTGGGCAGCGAGACGACCAGGTCATCGGATTGGTCGACCGCGCGGGATGCCGCTTCGATCTGGGATGGCCACAGGTCAACTTCGGCTTTGAGGCGCCGTTGCAGTAGTGCGATGAATAGCTCGCGAAGCCGGGGCCAGTCGGCTGCTTCGCTGCCGGCAGGTTGGAGAGGCAGCTTCTCGTGGAAGGTGTTCGACCAAAGGTCCGGCAAGAGGTGGATCGCGATGCGATGTGCCCACCATTGGGGTAGCATGTTCAACTCGCTGCAGATTCCCAGGCTCGTTCGTAGTCGCTCCAGCGCCTGGTCGAGGAGCGGCTGCTCGCCGCGTTCCAACGCAAGGAGGAATAGAGACATGGCGGCCATGAAGGCATCGGTCAGCGCAATGTCGAGACACTCGAAGAGGAATTCATTGCGTCCCTCTGCTGGATCAGCCGTGGCTTCGGCTTGATCGAGATTGGCCTGGATGGCGGCGGCGATTTGCGCATCGCTGCCTTGGCCGGAGCTGCGGTAGTCGAGCACGCTGACGCGAATAGCACGGAAGTTCCGCCGCATTAACTGGGCAAGTACCCGTTCAATGGGCGAAAAGTTTTCGTCGGCTTCGACGATCGCGAGCAGTGAGTATGCGCGTGCCGAGAGATGGGCGAGATGGTAGCCCGCCGCTGCCATGATGAAGTGGAAGTCGCGATCGACCTCCTGGCGATTGCCCTTGGCGATGACGGCCTCAAGGGCGGTGGCGGCCTGCTCGAAGGCAATACGCGCCGGCGCGGCGTCACCACCGAGCTCACGCAGGCGAAGGCCTATCCCGAGCAGGGCGTAGCCATAGGAGTGCAGGTCATAGCTGAGCTGCGGCGCAAAAGCCGGCGCGTCCGGCGGAAGCTCACCGTCGCGCCAGATGATTGCTCGTGCCTGGCCACGCGCAATGAGGCGGCCGCGAAAACCGGCGGTTGCCGCTTCTACGATATCAGCCGTAATTGCCTCAGGCGTTGTTGGCATTGGCGATCACTCGATCATAGACCGCGCCGATGAAGGCGGCGTGTCCCTCTACGCGGAGGCCGACCCCCCACTGATTTATCGGTCCCGGGTAGGCCCGGAGAAAGGCGGTCAGCAGGGCGTTCGGTGCATTGCCACAAAAGGTGAAAAACAGATGCCGGACGTTCTGTACCGGGATGCCCTGCTTGAGCAGCGCATCATCAATCGCGTCGGCGAGCGGAAAATCGTTCAACTCAACCAGGCGTGCCGAAATAAAGGACAGCGCGTGGGCAGACGGTAATCCACCATCCTTATCCAGGCTGTCCCGGGCTTTGGCAACGACGTTAGCGGTGAGCGTCGCGTAGCTCTTCGCTTCGGTCTTTAGGAAATGGAGCCGCTGGGTTTGGGCATCTTGAACGATGCCGATGACGTCGTCACCGCGCATCGCCATGTTGCGATGGTCTTTCCAACGCAGGCGCTTGATGGAAGCGCGATAACCGCCGCTATGCGCATTCATCCATTCCGTCGCGTATATTTCGCCGAGATCGCCGGAGCGGATCGCCTTGGTTGTTGGGAGTTTGCCCTCGATAAGCGTGGCTGCGGCTGGTTTGCCGAGACGAGCGAGCGCACGCGCCACCTGTTCCTCCGACGCATAGTGCCCCGGGACGATGGCCGCAGTCACTTGGATCCCAGTCGGAAGGTTGGCAACCTGGCCGGTCATCACCGTGAGGGTGTGATTCCCGAATTTCCCATCGACTGAATTGCACCAGTCATCGAATCGTACCACCCGATCCCCGCGTGATTATTCAGAAGATTTTGTCGATGGGTACCAATGTTTAGGCTGACTCGCAAAAAACCCGAATCACCCAAATTCTATCCGCACATGACAGCACAGCTTTTCGCGAACCATACGCCATAACCGTTGTCGTTTCAACGAGCTGTAATGACGGGATCATTTATCGCAGGTTCTTGTGTGGATCGACGTAAGCCCCTCTGGTAGCGGTCGGTCGTGTACTTCTGCTTTGGGTCGATAGCTGACACTGACTGCCGGGTCGAGTCTGAAGCACTACAGTTGATTCCTGCTTTTCCGTGCTTATCTAATAAGTGAAGGAAAGGAGGCGCAAAGCTTCTTGAGGTCGGCAGCCTCGTTTGAGTTTGACTCGCCCTTGTGCAGCCAGCGTGCAAAGGGCACCGCTCCTGCTTCAGTTGCGGGATAGGGTTCAAGGGACGCGCATTGTTTCTCGGTGCCATTAGGCACGGCCGCTGATGCGGCTCTTAGAAAGTCTCTGCGCGGGACAATCAGCCAATAGGGCGACTGAAGGATTGTTGGATCGTGTCTCGGCCAGTCGGCAGCCCCGGTGTTCCACACAAGGGCGGGCCGTTTTTTTGTCTCACCTGCTAGACCCTCTCTAGTTTATTGGTCACTCTCTTCTCAGGGCTGTACAGCCATTTCATGAAAATCCATGATTCATCTCACAAGCGCCATGCCTCATATTTCTTAAGGGAATTGAGAACCTGAGAAAGGTAAAAAAAAGAGCGGGGGCGGGTCCAGAGAGCTCTACATCAAAAGAGGAGATCTTGGAGAGGTTTCAGGCTTCCCGCTTTACACCTACGGGCCTGCTCACCGCCTCTACGCTCGACCTCGGCTTCTATCTGTGTTCCTCTCACCGAAGCCTCCGCTCACTTATTAGCTAACGCTGTTTTGGCATTGGTCAAGCTTCACTCCCACTGGGGGGCCACGCCACAGAGGGGTGCTCTGTCCCTGTAGCATTACAGGGCAGTATCCAATGGCCAGTTGGGACAGCGTTCTGGTTCCTGCCGTCAACACCTTGTTCCATCTCGCGTTATTCTCCCCTTCACCTGACCCTCTGTTCGGAAGTGGAGAGACTGACTCTGGCATAGCCTATGCTGTGTGTATTGTTAAGGGCAGCGCGTGCATTCTGCCGTTGGTATGCCCAAGAGGGAGGGGCAGCTAGTGATGCGATGGTTGGTGGCACTCGACGAGTCTGATTTTTCGGAAAAGACTGGCAGCGAGCGGCTCGCGTCGTCAGCGAGCTCGCCGATGTGCGGGAGATCACGCTGGTGAGTGTCGTACGTCCGCTCGGAGCGGTGCCGGCGGTGCTCGACCGATTCCAAAGCGCCGAGAGCCGCACGATGCAGGCTGATTTCAGGCGCAGCTGACGGGAGGCCGTGCGGAAGGCCATTGCAGACACCTTGGATCTGCTGGTGGTCGGCGCCCGGGGGGGTACAGGCGTGAAGGCGGCCGCGCTGGGCAGTGTGTCGCAAGCCGTCGCCCAGTTGGCGACATGCCTCGTGCTGATTGTGAAACCGTCGCAAGAGGTTGAACCCGTCCGTTCACAAACCACGAACGAAGAGGCTGCGATGACGATAAGCTTGCGTTCGGTAGCAATCCAAAAACCTGACTCCATCAATCTGATCCTTGGGCAGGCCCATTTCATCAAGACCGTGGAGGATCTGCACGAAGCGCTGGTGACGACGGTGCCGGGGATCAAGTTCGGGTTGGCGTTTTGTGAAGCGTCCGGTCCTTGTCTCGTCCGCTGGAGCGGCACGGATGACGAATTGATTGATCTGGCGAGAACGAACGCGTTGGCGATCGGAGCGGGGCATAGTTTCATCATCCTGCTGCGAGACTGTTTCCCTGTCAACGTCCTACCGATGGTTCGTCAGGTACCGGAGGTCTGTACCATTTACTGTGCGACCGCCAACGAGGCGGAAGTGATCCTGGCGGAGACTGAAGGGGGACGCGGTATTCTGGGCGTGGTGGACGGAGCCGTTCCCAAAGGGATCGAACAGGCGGCCGACATTGCGGAAAGAAAGTCGTTGCTCCGTCGGTTCGGATACAAACTCTAATTTGACGGGTTGCGAGTGTGGAATTCTGAACTCATCGCCAGCCCATGAAAAAGCTGCTCTTCATCGTCCACAAACACCAAGCCACGCATCTCCATTACGACCTGCGATTGCAGATCGGCGGTGTGCTGGCATCATGGGCGGTTCCGAAGGGCCCGTCGCTCGGTCCGGGGATCAAGCGGTTGGCGATTCAGGTTGAAGACCATGCTCTGGCCTATGCCGATTTTGAGGGCGTTATTGAAGAAGGGGGATACGGGGCAGGGCCGGTCCTGGTGTGGGATCGCGGAGGGTTCGACCCCCTGCCGAGACAGGGAGAAGTGGGCTCGGCCGCAGAGATGCTTCGCGAGGGTGTGCTCGATGTCCGCCTTCATGGCAGGCGATTGAGCGGGCGCTTTTCGCTTGTGCGTCTAAAAGGGCGGCCGAGACAGTGGTTGCTGATCAAGCAACATGATGATGCGGCCAGACCCGGTTCAGACATCACCGTCGAGCAGCAGCACTCGGTGTTGACGGGCCGTTCCATCGAGGAATTGGCCGAAGAGGCGGCAGCCGATGCGCTGGCGATCTATCGCTGTGGAGCCTGAGTTGACCCTGGTCTGATTGGCACAAAGGAGCGACGCATGCCCGTTCAAGGTCTCGATATCGTGCCGGCTTCGGGGCCTGGACTCAGCCTCAGTCAGTCGCCGGCCTGGAATGTCCTGGCGACGGCAAAGAACGGGGAACAGCGCCAACTTGCCCGCATGCTCAAGCGATTCGGTGATTTTCATTGGACCCGTTTTCTCGGGGTGCTGGTCGGTCGGGTGGAAGAGCATGAGACATTCTTGACGCAACTTGCGAGGTGCGAAGAAACAAAACCAGGGTTCCTTCACCCGCTGGCCAGGCTGGTGCCGATCGAACGGATGTTCAGTTTCACAATGGAGAGTCTTGCGGCGCAGCTCGCAGAAGCAGTGAAGACCTTCACCGATCGCATGGGCAGCGGGTCGTTTTGTGTCCGGGTCGAACGGCGCGGCCATGTGGGTGAGCTGCACAGCCAGCTGATGGAAAAGGAGTTGGCCAAGGTCCTGCTCGAGGCTCTCGCCACGCAAGGGTTGGCCGCGACGATCGCATTGAAGAACCCGGATGCCATCATCGCCGTTGAAATCGTGGGCGACGAGTGCGGTGTCGGCCTTCTACCGAGAGCCCTCCGCGATCGATTCCCGTTCATCAAGGTGCAGTGATCAGCGTCGTGAGAAGAAGGAGGAAGCCATGTCCATTCCCAAGCATCTGGAAGCTGCTGCGGCGAGACTCAAGGATGCGTCGATGCGCATTGAGGTGGCCCGCGAGGGGCCGGTAACCTGTGAGAATCAACAGCGCTGGCTCGACGCATTGACGGATTACTGCATGGCCCTCGGCGACATCCAGTCCTGTAACAACGAATCGATCCACGAAAAAGTGCATGAACTGGCGGGGCGGGTCGGACTGCGAAAATTTCCGTAATCCGAGGTGCGTCGGGTTCCTTCGATGGTCAGCCGGGGTTCTTGAAGCGCAGGGATTCAGGCCTTGGGTTTTTCCTCTTTCAGCCGTCGGTCTCTGAGACGACCCAGCAGATCTTGAAACGAGGAATCCGCAATGATCTTCGTGAATTGACTACGGTAGTTCATGACAAGACTGACTCCATCGACGATGACATCATAGGCGTACCAGGTGCCGGCCTTGTTTGTGAGACGATAATCCATCGGAAAATCCAGTTTGTCGGACACCAGTCTGGTTCGGACCTCGGCATACCCTTCGACCGTGCGTTCAGAGAGGTAGAGTACCCGCTCGCCCGCATACCCTTCGATCCTCGCCGCATACTGGTCTGAGAGAAACGCTTTGAAGAGTTGAACGAATTCCTGACGTTCTGATTGGTTGAGCGGTTTCCAATGTGCGGCAAGTGTCCGTTTTGACATCTCTTCGTAGTCGAACCGCTCTCCGATGACCTGCTCGATGAGTTGTCGCCGGTGCGTCAATTGGCCGGGCGCTTTGAGCTGTTGGTCATCGAGAATGTGAAATACCGTGTCGAGCGTCGCACGGACGACAGCGGTCGGCGCTTCCTGGTTTGTCGAAGCGGTAACAATGCCGGCGAGCAGCAGTCCGATTGCCAGGCCTGCGGCGACCGCTTGAGCGAGGCGGGCTAGGCGCATGATGCCAATTTTAATGTGTAGCAATGGCCACCTCCCAATATCACCTGCTGCTCATGTTGTCGTCACATGTGATCGGCTCGCGTGATCGAGCACCTGCTGAATGTGCACATCCACCTGTCTGAGCACAGACGGGGAGACGGCATAGCCGTCGCTCTCATAGGTCAGAATGGGCATACCGTGCTGGATGCTGAGCGGCTTCAGAATGGCCTCAGAAATTCGGAAGGGAAGACAGTTGAACGGTCCAATAAGGATGAGCCCGTCGTAGCCTTCGCGTGCCGCATCCAGCCCCTTGCCGATGGTGGGAAGCAGTTCGCCCCAGATCGTGTGGGATACCTGCTCGGCGCCCTTGTCAAAGACAGTGGAGGCGCGGTTCGCTCCTGCCACCATGAGGCCCGTTTTCTGGAAAAGCCCGCGGTAATGTTCCTCCACGCCCTGAAGCATCTGGTGGCCGGCCCACTGCTGAAGATATTGCTTTCCCTCCGGCTCAAAGATCCTGGTGCAGGCCTTGGCCATGGCGAGGCCACCGGGCTTCAGCCCCCAATTCCTGGCGGTCCATGCCATCTCGTCATAGGTGAAGTAGAGAAAGAGATCGCTCAGGTCGACTGGCTTGAGGATGATGCCCCGTTCGGCATACAGGTCTCGCACCCCGTCCATGAAGAATGAGCTGAATCGGGTGAAGAAGTCTCCCGCCACGACGACACGGGGGCAGGTCAACGGATCTCTGGCGCGCGGTAATTCGGCCACGCGATCGACGAATGCGGGCAACGTGGCATTAAACTCCTCCACCGATCGCGTGGTCTCGGCGAAGCGTTGCCACTCACTCCTCAATTGGTCGATGCTGCCTGGATGGCCCACCACACGAAGCACATGCTCAATCTCCACCAGGACATCCCCGAGGACGATGGCCGGAGAGAAAGACCGCGTCAGCCGCTCCTTGCCAAAGCCGAGATACTGGTTTTCTTCTCGCGGATCGAAGAGAAACAGGTCCGTCATCCGCTGCTCGCTGATAAACCGTTCCAAGTAGCCCATGTAGGAGTCGCTCACGCAGGGGGCCCCGCCCCGCAGCATATAGAACCCCGCGACCTCGCCGGGCCGGCGCAGCTCGTGGACTTGGAGAAGTTGTCCGATGCAGATCGGCAAGGGCAGGCACTCCCGGCCTGACGTGTATTGAAGGCCCCGGTCAAGCTGAGCGCGGGTCAGCGGAACGACGACGCCGGGATGCAAGCCGAGCCAGCGTGAAGCCATGGTCACGGCCTGCGTGTGGTACGGGGAAAAGTTCGGGAAATAAATCGTGACCTGCGGGTCTGTCAGGTGAACCTGCTCGCCATTGGAACGGATGATTCGGCCGTCTGAAATGAGCCGGCAGGCGCTGAACGTCTCACCGGCGCTGCGGTGAATCTCCTGGTAGTTGCCGATAATGTCGAGAAAAGCCTCCAGCCTGGTTTGGACTCCGGCATCGGCGGTGTGCGCGTCGATCTCAAGGATCAGATAGGGTTTTGACCCCATCTCGGAGGCGAGCATGGAGTGTGTAAAGGCATCGATGGTGCAACTGAAGTTGCTGACGCTCAGCAGAAATACGTTGGGATGCTGCTTCGCAATCGCAACGGCATTCAAAATCTGGTTCGCAAAGTGCCAGGATGTGGGGCCCTCTCCGACCGGCAGCAGACAGTCGGCAGGGATCACCGGCACTCCCATACTGGAGAGTTTTTTGCCCACCGATTGCGAGGCTTCCGGCGTGAAGGCGTTGTAGCTGTGGCCGGCGAGGAGGATCGCCGGCTTGCTTGCCGCGATAGCCGCTTCAAGCGCCTGCTGTCCCAGCTCACTGAGGGTGCGTTCGGCTGTGGTCTGCGCCAGCACGGCCGCCGTCCAGGCTTCTTGCGCCATCTCGCGCTCGACTCCGAGTTCCTGGACTGCCGTGTCGATCAGGGCAGAGCAGGCCTCATACCCATTGGTGAAATCCAGCACGGGTGACAGCAGGTGGCTGCCTGGAAACGCCTTGGCCAGAAAATAGGGCTCCGCCTGGGTGATCGGACAGAGGTACGATTCCCGGCACTGGTTCGGATGGGGCATGCGCATCACATGCGGGATGAAGATTAGGTCGACGCCCCGGCGGGTGAGATCGAGCACTGCGCCGTGGGCGATCTGCGCGGGGAAGCAGAATCCGGAATTGGATGTGAGGTCGCCTCGCGGGTCCACATCCGAGAGCAACACTTCCATTCCGATGTGAGAAAAAAAGGTGGAGTAGAGCGGAAACAGCGAGTGGGTGGTCAGCGCCCTGGGAATGCCGATGCGCGTGCCGTTGGCCACCGCGGTGCCGGTGGAGCGGCCCAACGATTCCTGCACAAAGGCTTTGGCGCTTTCGTAGGCGGACCCCACGCCCCAGGATGTGCGCTCGACCCGTTCATGTTTGGGTGTGGCGGCGGGCGGGGCGGGGGTGACCTGAAAGAGTACCTCGGCTCGCTTCTCGACCAGGTCTGCCGTTCCAGCCTGGCGGGCCTTTCGTTTCCACACATTCTCATACAGGCTGCAGCGGCCCCCGAAGGGAAAGCGGCGTCCGGCGACCATGAATCGGTCGATGCTGCAGTACATCTTGCAGGCCCCGCAGGTGAAGCGGCCGACAAGCTGCATCTCCGGAGCGCCGAGTGTGAGCAGATCGACCGTATGGCCCAGCACTGCGCCGGATCGGTTCAGAGCGAGCAGCCCGACCCCGAGCGCGCCGAGCAATTCGGGGCTAGGCGGGATCACGACTGGGCGGCCCACGCTGTGGGCAAAGGCATGTCCGACGGCGTGGTTCAAGGCGACGCCGCCTTGTAGGAAGACCTTCTTGCCCACGTAGCGTGGTCCCTTCACCCGGTTGAGATAATTGTCGGCGATGGCATAGACCAGCCCCGCTACGATGTTGTCGCGGGGATGTCCTTTCTGTTGGGCAAGACGAATATCGGAATTGATGAAGGCCGCACAGGTCGCCTTGAAATGCACCGGAGAGGGAGCGGCGATTGCCAGGTCGGCAATGTTGGAGACGGTAATCCCGAGATCGCTCTGTGCGCTCTCCTCCAGGAAGGATCCAGTACCGGCTGAGCAGGCGTTATTCATCGCATAATCGATGGGCACGCCGTTGCGCAGATAGATGTACTTGGAATCCTGCCCGCCGATCTCGAAGATCGTGTCCACATCCGGATCGAAATGGGTGGCTCCTGCCGCATGGGCGGAGATCTCGTTATAGACATGTTCGGTGCCGAGGTAGGCGCCGGCCAGTTCCCGGGCCGAGCCGGTCGTGCCGATCA
Source organism: uncultured Nitrospira sp. (assembly GCA_964493335.1). GTDB lineage: Bacteria > Nitrospirota > Nitrospiria > Nitrospirales > Nitrospiraceae > Nitrospira_A. The sequence goes on along the minus strand of CAZBNV010000036.1, from coordinate 28,482 downwards.
AACCGATCGGGCGATTCCCCACCGCATCGACGAGGGCTTGAAGGCATTCCCTTGTGGCCGCCATGGGATTGCCCTTCGTGCGCCCGTAATGGGAGGCCACCACCTTGTGCGTCGATGGATCGAGCAGAATGGCCTTGGTCGTCGTCGATCCAGCATCGACGCCCAAAACCAGCGGTCCGTCGGGTGGTGCCTGCAAGGGCGGGGCGGCGATCACCTGCACCCGTTCGCCGTACAGATGGAGAGGCGGGAGATGGCCTAGTTCCGGCTGGGCAGCGAGCTTGGGAGATCGCTCACGAGGCATGTCACGTGTGAGCAAGGCGGTGCCCCAGGCTTCGAACCAGGGGCTCTCCGGCAGTACGACGAACTCGGTATCCGGCAGTTTAGCGCGTAGCGCCGCCAACATCGCGTCGTTATGCGTCACGCCGCCGATCAGCAGCACCCGCTTCGGCGCCTGCACGCCTTTCTCCAGCAGCGCGATCACTTTGTTGGCCATGCTGTCGTGGAGGGTATGGAGAATATCCTCGGGCGTGGCCTCATTGCGGTTCAGTTTGTGGGTGATGTCCGATTTGCAGTGGACCGAGCAACGTGATGCCAGCGGCACGACCTTGCCGTCGAACGACCGGCGGACCGCCTCATCCATGCCCAGTCCCATTCGGCCGATCTGCTGCACGAAAAACTCGCCGCTTCCTGCCGCACATTTGTTGTGAGACAACACATTAGTGAGTTTCCCCTCGACCAGCAGGTAGACCAGGAAGGATTCCCCGCCGAGCGATGCCACCGCATCAAACGTACCGTTCACCTCGTGGAGGGCGCGCTGAATCGCGGCCACTTCAGGAACGTGCCCGAGCTGACCGGACACGCCGAAATACTCCGCGTCGCCAAACTCCGGGCGGGCCAGCACCTCCTTGAGGACCTCCAGCGGCCGACCTTGATGGGCCACGACGGTGGCATTCCTGGCATCGCCGCGTACGACAGCCACCTTCACCGTGAGGGCACCGATGTTCACACCTACATAGGACATGGACCAACTACTCTGGCCAAATAGAACCGGTTACGCGTTCTGGTTTGCACTCATGGTCTGTGATCAGCAAGTCGCATACCCCGCTAGACCACTTTCGCGATGCGCTGAAAGAACAAACGGTTAGTTAGGAGAGAGAGGCCAAACTCGTGAGGACCGGTGAGGGCCTGGGGGTAGACACCTCACGGTTCACAAGAGGGCTGGTGCGAAAGGCGACACATCGAGCCAGTGTGCCCTGCCTCTATGGGAAACCGACAGAACATTGGGCGCTCTGCCAGGCCGACTGTGGATCCGGCTGAGGATCTACCGATTCGCATCAAGCCAATCATCGACATGCAGACGCCGAAGCGAGCGAGTTGTCGCTGGAGAGCTGAATCGAGGGAATCTGTCGGAACCATACAGTCCTCCAAAAGAATGCGATGTTCACCCCAGGGTGTGTGCGCACCAGGCAGCGGCACTGCCGGACGGACAGGTCTCATCTTGCAAGGCGAGCACCCGCTCGGGGAAGCTAGGGTGCCCACTAGTTCTATGAGGGGAGATTACTAGTACCTGCCGAGTGGGCGATTCTCGTGCTTGTCTGGCAAGGGAGAAAGACTTAGACTCTTTCATTGCTGATCAGCCCATCCGCTGGGGGTACGACTTCATGATGTTGCGGGCGCTGTGATGCCGAGGAGAAGATTCTGTGGCCGCGGCACGAAAGACTCCTAAAAGAACATCCACTGCCAAGACCGGTTCCATGCACAAGGAAGCCAAGCCGAAACCTGCAGGGACGCCGCTGCTTCATTCAGAAAGCGGCGCGTCTCAGATGCTACAGAGTGAGGAGCTGCACCGAACCGAGTTAGAGCTTGAAGCGGCCCGTACCCGCTATGCCGAGCTTCACGATTTCTCGCCGGCCGGCCATCTCACGTTGGATCTGAACGGCACGATTGTGGAGGCGAATCTTAAGGTCTGCACGCTGCTCGGGGAGAACCGGAAGGAGCTGATCGGGCGGCCACTCGTGCAGTTCATTGCAGCGGAGGATGAGGGCACGTTCCATCGGCATTTTCAGGATGTCTTGAAGCGGGGCGCGCGACAAACCTGTGAGGTGCATCTTCGGGGAGAGGCAGGCGTCTCGCACTGGGTCCATCTCGAGAGCCTCGCGGTTCACGATGAGTCAGGACACCTCATCCGTTGCCGGACGGCGCTCCTGGAGGTCAGCGATCGCAAGCAGGCTGAGCAGGAGCTAGAGAGTCAGCGGGCACGGCTCGACGGGATCATCGGCTCAGCGATGGATGCCATCATTACCGTGGATGAGGGGGAACGCGTGCTGCTCTTCAATCACGCTGCAGAGACCATGTTTCTCTGCCCGGCCGCCGAGGCGATCGGACAGCCACTCGAACGGTTTATCCCGGAACGGTTCAGAGAGGCGCATCACGGTCACCTGAGCGTCTTCCTGAGGTCGCCAGTGCCATCCCGTTCGGCTGTACAACGCGGCACATTGATTGGCCTTCGAGCCAATGGAGAGGAATTTCCCTTCGAAGCGTCCATCTCCCATGTCCTGGTCCAGGGCAAGCAACTCCTTACCATCATTCTGCGGGATATCACCGAGCGGAAGGTTGCGGAGGAGGCACTCCAGGCCAGCAACGCCTTCACCGGCGCCGTCCTGAACTCGCTCACCCCGCATATCTGCGTACTGGACAAGGACGGAGTCATCCTCAAGACGAACGACGCCTGGAAAGAGTTCTCACGCAACAATTTGGCTCGCACGGTCGCCGGTGTCGATGTCGGTCAGAATTATCTGGACGTCTGTCGACGAGCAATCGTCGGCGGAGAGTCGGCAACACAGGTCGTTCTTGATGGCATTGAATCCGTGCTGGCAGGCAGTCAGCCTAGTTTTAGCACAGAATATCCCTGTCATTCTCCGGAAGAAGAGCGCTGGTTCCTCATGCGCGTGAAACCGTTGAAAGGAGCGAGGGGCGTCGTCATTTCGCATACGGATATTTCGGAGCGGGTCCGGTTGGCGCGGAACTTGGAACAACACGTGCTGCTGCTCGACGAAAAGCGGGAGGAGTTGGAGTTTCTGTCGGGAAAGCTGATCCAGGCTCAAGAACAAGAGCGTCAACGGATCGCTCGTGACTTGCATGACGACTTCAACCAACGGCTGGCGGGTCTGACCGTCGATCTGGAAATGCTGGAGCGCGGTCCTGGCGAACTCCCAGAGTCTGTTTCGGAACGCTTGTCGGAAATCCGTGAACAGCTGGGACGACTTTCAGACGATCTCCATGATCTGGCCTACAAGCTCCATCCCTCGTTGCTTGAGCACATCGGTTTGGAGGTGGCCATTCAAGAGCATGTCGCCCAGTTCGCGAAGCGGACCGGGCTGCTCGTGACCTTCACCGCTAGTGAAGTGCCCGAGACCCTCTCGCCGGACCTTGCCACCTGTCTGTTTCGTGTGATGCAGGAGAGCCTGCAAAATGTGTTCAAGCACGCCCAGACGACCGACGTCACGGTCAAGCTGAGCGGTTCACCGAAAGGCATCGGGTTATCAGTGCGCGATTCCGGTAAGGGGTTTGATATGGATGGGAAGGCCAGGGAGCGGGAAGGACTCGGTTTGGTGAGCATGCAGGAGCGTCTGCGTCTGCTGGGCGGGCTTCTTCGGATCCATTCCAAACTCGGAAGCGGCACCAAAGTCTGTGCCTGGATCCCGCGTTCAGAGGATCGTGCATGACCAAGCCGCGCATCCTCATGGCCGATGATCATTCGATTGTGCTGGCCGGTCTTCTTAAGCTGGTGGAGTCCGAAGGCGAAGTCGTGGGCACCGTCGAAGACGGACGAGCCTTGGTGGAAGAAGCGCAGAGGCTCCGCCCGGACATCATCTTGCTCGATATTTCCATGCCACTGCTCAACGGCTTGGAGGCCGCGCGCCAGCTGGCCAAGTTGGTGCCGGAGAGCAAGCTCATCTTCCTGACGATGCATGCGACTCCAACCTATGCGACGGAGGCGTTCAAGGCCGGGGCGTCCGGCTATTTAATCAAGCGTTCCGCCGCATCCGAACTGAAGCAAGCGATTCAGGCTGTGATGCGGGGGCAACATTACATTACTCCCTTGATTACGAAAGATGTCTTGGCGTCGACTCTCTTTCCTCAGGATGGAGCAACCCCCAAACGCCTGCTTGCGACCTTGACCCCAAGGCAGCGCGAAGTGCTTCAACTCATTGCCGAAGGGAAAGGGACGAAGGCAGTGGCGTCGCTGTTGAACATTTCGGTCAAGACCGTCGAATTCCACAAAGCCCGCATCATGGAGGAACTGGATCTCCATTCCACTGCCGAACTCATCAAGTTTGCCATCGCGGAAGGCCTGGTAGGGCTGTAACCACACCTCTTTGATCAGGGGCACAAACCAATCGAAAGGCATGCCCCACAGTGCGGCTCCCCGCCGCGCGTCCATGGCCTGCGTTCCCTTCTAGTAATATTTGATCCTTCTTCTGGTACCTTCCCTAGATCCTTCCCGCATACCTTTCCCGTAGCATCCAACCTGAGTGCTCTGCCCGTTCATGCGGAGGTGCCTCATGGAGATGGCGACGATCATTGATCGAGTGCGCGATGCCTTGGAACAGGTAGGAAGTAGCTACCCGCTGGAAGAAGTAGCCGGGCTCTGTCCAGAGCTTACATGGAACCAGATTTTTCTGGCGATCGATTACTTGAGTCGGACCGGTGAGATTCGTGTGACGATCGATCCTGGAAGGACGTATCGGGTGGAAGCTTCTCGGGCGGCCGCCTGAGTACCTTGTTTTCAGTGGGTGCCGGTACGCCTGATGTGGCACCCGGCGGGGTTGAGCCCTCCGTAGAGATTGCCCGGTGAGGCTCCCGCCCGCAACACTCTGGGCTCAAGCATCTGAATGGTGCCTGGCCTTCGAAGGGACAGCTGACGTAGTAGGAGAGCAGGACTCGATGCCACGCAGGGGGGAGGCGCCAATGGAAGCTCAGGCGGAGACCGAGCCAGTTCAGGCCCCGAGGAAAAGTGTCTCAGTCAGTCGCTGTGTCCACGGCCGGCTCATTGACGACGTCTTCACAGAAAACGGTCAGCGGAGTGGAAAGGTGCGTTGCCTCGAGTGCGGTGTTCAATTCGACGACATGGACCACCGTAGAAGGTGACGCGTGACAGATGTGGAGCAGGCAAAACACGAGAACCTGGGACGGAGAACTTGATGATGCTCTGTCCGATGACTCGCTGCGGTCACCCGATGGAATTCGACTCGCATGACGGCTATGACGCCCGCACGGGTCTCGAAGGGGTTTCTTGTCGCCGCTGCGGACACCGTGGGATGAAGGCCCGGGACGGGCTGCAATTGTTGTTTTTGGGGCAGCATGAATACGTCTTTAGTTACGGTCCGTCTCTGTCCTGTCTCAAAGTCCTGCTCTCGACAGTCGTGCTGAATTTGTTCAGCGGACAAGGGATGACGCCGGTTCGCCTGGCTACTCACATCGCCGAATGGGCCCTCCTCGGGGGGCAGGTCTGTGGCACGGTTCGGCCATCGGGTGACCTGGTTCTTTCGAGTTGTTATGACTATTGCCGGCGACAGGTGCTGGCTGGTCCCACGGTTTCATCGGTGTAGGCGTTTCGCACTGAGGGACCGACAGAAAGAAGCTTCTCTCACTTATACCTTCAGACGCATGCAAGTTCCAACATGCCCTGATGAGATGCATTCTCCCCGCCGCCCGGCGGAAGGTATTACGGGTGTATCTCAGGATCTGCCGGGGCTGTAATCGCGGCGGAGCCGAGCATTGAACGAAACCTTTTCAGACAGGACATCATGATCGGATTCGAATCCAGCAACGCTGTCATTACACTGGTCATACTGAGCACGGAACATATCATGCGAGTTGGTCTCCAGGCAGTCCTTGGCTCCAGAGAGCACCTTCGGCTTCTCGGCGAAGCGACGAGCCCGATGGAGGCGGAGGATATGGTCGTACGCGTGCGACCTCATGTGCTCATCATCCACATGGAGTCCGAGGTCGATACCCTGAACCTGGTTCGAAGGATCAAGGCCTCCGTCCCGACGACCAAAATCATTGTCTTGACCAATCTGGAAGACAAACACCGCAGCCGGGAAGCCTTGTTTGCCGGGATTGACGGCATCGTGTTGAACAGTCAGCCCCCGGCGGCCATGCTCGCAACGATCGACTATGTCGCTCATTGTCATGAGGCGGGCGCAGAGAAACACAATGGCATGGGCCGGCCGGACGTGAACGCATTGGCCGACCCTATCGATGGAACGGAAGCGACCTCGACGAAATGCCCTGACCTCGTGACCAAACGTGAGCGCGAGATCGTCGCCTTGATTGGAGAAGGACTCTCAAACAAAGACATTGCCGGTCGTCTTGGCATTTCCAGCATCACTGTGCGCCATCACCTCACTAGTATCTTCGACAAACTTGGCGTCGCGACCCGCCAAAAGCTCCTCATTCGAGCTCATCAGTACAAGCTCGTGGCCCCCAGCGCATTCGCATCGTCGATCTCAGGCGATCGGTAGGACCGCCCACATCCCCCAAACAGTCACGATCCGTGCGATGGAAAGCCGCATCCTGCGCGCCCCGCCGACGGATGATCTGTGTGGTCGCGTGGTGGTTCGGGATGATGTCCCAGCGCAGCGACATGATCATGAAGCGCGGCTGCAATTTGTCGATAACGATCGGCCCCCTCACTCGGTCCGGCAAGGGTGTTCGGGTTGAGGGCTTCGCCAAATTCGATCCTGATGTGCCGTCGGCGCGGCCACCATGTGCCAGGCGGAAGCGCTTCAAAGCTCCCCTCGATCCGGACGGGAATGACTGGTACCGGATAGGCCGTCACCAGCAAGCCGATCCCCCAATGAAACGGTTGAAGCGTTCCGTCGCGGGACAGTCCGCCCTCGGGAAACCAGACTAGCTTGTGGCCGCGTGAGAGCGCGGTCGCGCCGAGTGCAAGATTCGCCAGCGGGCGGCGGTCTTGTTGGTCGATCGGTAAGACCTGTGTCGCGCGGCTGACGAGGCGCATGACGGGATTGTGAAACATAATCCCGGTCCAGCCTCCCCAATACGTTTCGTTCAAGGATCTCGCGGACAGGGCCGCAAACAGGGCGGGCGGATCGAGCAGGCTGGCGTGATTGGGTATCAGCACGCAGGGGCCCTCGGCTGGTATCCGCTCGACCCCATGGACTTCGAGCGAGAAGACCGTCCGCATGAGCCGTCGGTCGAGGCCAAGCAGAGCCCTCCCGAGTCCGCGCAGGAACCATCCCCTCGCCCGGAGCCAGCGCCGTTGTTGTGGACCCAACAGGGCTTCCGGCTTCGTGAGCCGTACCGCCGGATCCGTCACGGCGCTGACGGCCTGCTCGGCTTCGATGGCCTCGCGCAGCAGATCCCGCACGGTCCCTATACGTGCGATGGCTTCTTCGGGGAGGTCGACGCCGACCAGGTCGCGTAGCTCCAGCGTCATCGTCATCCATTCCAGGGAGTCCAGGCCGAGTTCGAGCGACATGTTGGTGTCTGGCGTGAGCCGTACGGCGGGAAACCGGCCGGTCAACCAGGTCCAGGTATGCGATGCGACAGGCTCTTCCAGCAATTGCCGGTCTTCCGGGGCCATCAGTTCAATGGAGATCGGGCGCGATTCAACGAGGACCTTATCCGTTCGCCGTTTGCCCGCCTCGAAGCGATCCTTGAGTTTGTGTCGCTGGATCTTGCCGAGCCTGGTCCGGGGCAAGGGGTCGAGGCTGAGGATGAAGTCGGTGAGCCGGCAATAGGAGGGCAGGAGACTGAGGCGCCCGTCAATGTCGGCACGGATCGGTTTTGCCATCGTATCAGGCTCGCCTGCTTGGATGGAGGCGACAGTTGGGACGATGATCCCGACCAGACGGCCCTCGTGAGCGAGCACGCCCGATTCCCGGATCGAGGGCGCGCCGTCCAACAGGTCCTCAACCCGCTCAGGCCAGACTTTTTCCCCACCGGGCAAGGTAATGCGGGAGGAGGCGCGCCCGCTCAAGTGCACACACCCCTGTTGATCGATGGCACCCAAATCGCCTGTCTTGAACCAGCCGTCTTCGGTGAAGGCCTCGGCTGTCTTGGCTGGCAGATGCAGATAGCCGGTAAACACATTGGGTCCTTGGGCTTGGATTTCACCCTGGCCGGTACCCGGATCGAGGTCGGCGATGCGGATGCGAATACCAGGAAGCGGCTGGCCCGCCGTAGCGATGTATCGGCTGCCGGGGGCGACGAACGTGAGAACCGGAGAGGTTTCCGTCAGTCCATAGCCGCCGGCGATTTGCCAACCCAACCCCCCCAGTCGCCAGGCGAGGTCCGGCGCCAGCGAAGCCCCGCCGTAGACCAACGTTCTGAGCTGTGGCGCCAATCGCGCGCGGAGCGCAGCGAACAGCCGTGGGCCGAGCCGAATGCCGAACGATCGCATCAGCATCATGGAGAGCCTGAGCAGGCCGTGGAAGACTGCCGTCAGCGCCCGTCCGTTCTGCTGCACCCGCTGCTCGATCGTGTCATACAACGCAGAGTAGAGACGGGGGACTCCGACGATCGCAGTGACCCGGCCTTCCCGTAGCGCGCGCAGAATCTGCGGTCCGGTCAGCGAGTGCGGAAGGACGACGGGGAGCCCGAGTGTGAATGGCGCAAGCAGACCGACCATGAAGGGGTAAACGTGATGGAGCGGCAACGGCAAGAGCAGCCGTTCATCGGGACGATAGACATGGACGTCCAGCAGAGCCTGGAGATTGGAGATCAGATTGCGATGGCTTAAGGGCACGCCTTTCGGCCGTCCGCTGACTCCGGAGGTGTAAAACAACAGGGCGAGATCCGCGGGTTGTACGGAAGGGACCTTTCGTATTGGCTCGCGACGGAAGCGCTGCCAGCTTCGGGAATCATCTTCTTCGGCATCCAACAGAATGAGCGAGCGGTTTCGATGGAGGCCGGCGGTCGTCACACGGTCCGCCAGAGATCGAGTAGTGATGATCCAACCTGTCGCGCTGTCCTCAACCACATGACTGAGGTCGTCGCCGGCCATTTGCGAGTCGATGGGCACCGGCACGGCACCAACATAGAGCAACGCCAGACAGGCGATGATCCACTCGGGTCGGTTCGGCGAAAAAATTGCCACGTGTTGGCGGTCGCGAAGACCCGCCTCCAGAAGGCCCGAGGCCAGACGCGTGGCGCTGTTCGAGAGCTCTGCAAACGACCATGTTTCGAGCCTATGGCGGTGGAACGCCAGAATCGCCGGGCGGTCCCCATGGGCAGCCAGCGCACGAACCCACGCCTGAAGGGTGTCAGGTCTCGTGATGAGGTCAGTCTCTGCGGGGGTAGGTCGCATCGCGCTATCTCGAACGTTCCTGCTCGACCATTGCTACCATGCGAGGGCCCTGCGTGAGTGGCGAGCGATGTTATTCCACCGGCACACCTTTGAACAGATCGTCCAGGAGATGCGCCCATAATCGGCGTGCAATCTCGCCGAACGGGATGCGGAACTCACGGACATCCTCACCCGCTAGCGTCGCTTCACCGGACGATTCCCAGACGATGTCTCCCGTTCTGGTATCCCACAATTGCAGGGTCATACGGAGCGTGGTGACGCGGGTTTGCAGGACTCGCAGGCCAAAGAACGAAAACCGCCCGGACATGGATTGGCTGAATGAGGCGAGACTGGGCTGGAAGACGTAGGCGACATGAACTGCCTGTCCAATTTTTTCAAGCCCTGCCCGGTTGAGGATACCGGTTCTGACATAGTCGGACACCATGCCCGCATATTCCTCGGTCAACCCTTCCCGGTTGATGCGGTTCAGCGCATCGTGGACCGGGAGGGACAGGATGAGGGTCGGCCTTTGATCCAAAACACTCGACAACGAGCGTGACACTTGGTGAGCATACCCTTCCAATCCGAATCCCACCACCGCGTTCAAGACGGTGACCTGCTCCTTCTTCAGCGTGGATGGGTCGAATGACGTGGTTTTGGGACGGAAGGTTGTTTCTTCTCCCCATTGCTGCAGCGGCCCGACGCAGGCGACTGACAATAAAATCCCCCCTATCATCAGCGCGCGAATGAATGGCTGCTTCATGCGTCGTCCTCGGACAGCTGTGCTCCTAGGGGGAGCAAGCATGAACCGAGCCAGATGCAAGGGTCAGTTTCGACCACCTCGCCGACCCCATTTGCGGAAATCCGCTACAAGGGTGCTCTGGTCGCTGTAGCGAAAGGTCGCTATTTCTCAGATTGATCAATAGCAAGAGCCCGACAATCGAGGCGGTTGCTTGTTCTTCACCGTGGCATCAGCATTGCTCAAGACATCCGCATTGCTCAAGCAGGGGAGGAAACGATGACCTTTTCAGATGCCTTGCGTTTACTGGAACTGTTCCACCAGCGAGATTATTCCCAAACGAGACCTCACTTGTACTTCAAGTCCAGGAAGTCGGACCTCTGGGTTCGGCCAAAAGGGATGCGAGTGCTTCCGAAGGATCTCGAAATCGCCATCCTGGATGCAGAGAGTGAGGAATGGGAAACAATCCCGTTCCGAGACATCAACTTCGGCCTCTGGTAACAATTCGGCCACGTTGGCGAGCTGGTGAGGGCCTGCATCCCGTTCGATCGCCTGCTCCGCTTGATGGGGGGAAACCATGGATGTCACGGAAGCCATTTACCAACGCCGTTCCGTGCGCGCTTATACAGACCAGTCCGTCGATAAAGCGACTGTCGATGCACTTCTCAAGGCCGCGATCCAGGCCCCCAGTTCAATGAACGAGCAACCGTGGGCTTTTGTGGTCGTGCAAGACCCGACGCAGCTGACGCTCTGGTCAGGGCGGATCAAGGCCCATGTGCTCAAGCGCCTCAAGCCCGATTCTCCGCTGGACAAATATCGTGACATGCTTGCCAACCCCGACTACCACGTGTTTCATCGGGCGGGGACGCTCATCATCATTTGCGCCAGATTGGATGCGCACAATGGAGAGGAAGATTGCTCTTTGGCTGCCCAAAACCTGATGCTGGCCGCTCATGCGATGGGGTTGGGAACCTGTCCAATTGGATTTGCGCGACCCTGGCTGAATCTGGCCAAGGGCAAGCGCGAGTGTGCCATTCCAGCGACATACACAGCCGTGTTTCCGGTCATCCTCGGGTATCCGAAGGGCGAGACCGCTGCGGTAGCCAGGAAAGAGCCGGAGATTCTGCTGTGGCGATAAGGTCGAGGGAAAAGGAGTCTCTCTCTGTGAACGTCAAAGCTCAAAAGAGGAACGACACAATACGTCTAGGTGTGGTGGGGTTTGGGAGAGTAGGGAAAGCCTGTGCGGAAGCCTTGATCGAGAGCAAGGACTTGGTCTTAGCGGCGATCGTTCGACGCCTTGATAGCCTTGCCCAAGGATTGCCTGACGCGTTCAGCAAGATTCCGCTCGTCTCTCATGCGGCGCAGATTCAACAGGTGGATGGAGCGCTCCTCTGCGTGCCGATGGCGCAGGTGCTTGATACGGCGCATGACTGTCTTCAGCATGGCATCCCGATCATCGAATCGTCGGTGCTGCATGGCGAAGCGTTTCATGCCCATCGTGACGCGCTTCACCGGCTGGCCATTCGTTATGACGTACCGGCCATTGTGGGTGCCGGGTGGGATCCGGGAGCGCTCTCCATCGTCCGGTCCCTCTTTGCGCTCTTGGCCCCGGAAGGCGAGATCGAGACCAGGCATCGTGTGGCCGCGAGCCTGCATCATACGGCGATGGCTCGCCAGGTGGTTGGGGTCAAGGAAGCGCTCTGCACAGAACAGTGTGCGGCGGACGGGACACGACAGAGGTATGTCTATGTGGAACTGGAGAAGGGGGCCGATGCTGATCGCGTGGCCGCGGCGATCCGTGCCGATCCGCTGTTTCTCGGAGACGAGACCCTGGTGTTTCCAGTCGAGAGTGTGGCTGCGCTTGAGCAGGAAGGCCGCGGAATTGTGCTTGAGCGGCGCGGTGCCCCGGGACGAGCAGGACCGCAACGATTGCTGCTTGAAGCCCGCTTCGATGAATCTGTGTTGACGGCGCGCATGATGCTGGCTGCTGCCCGTGCGTTGCCGGGGCTGAGCCCAGGCGCACATTCTCTCCTCGATCTGCCGGTTCATGCTTTGTGGGGAGAGCAGGGTTCCAAGGCCGAACGAGCGTGGTTGTAGATGTGGTCCCGGACGACAGTTCGGGGAGAATGAGGAGTGATCATGGTTACGAAAGAACGCGCAAAATTCCATGATCGTCGCGATGCGGGCCGAGAACTTGCTCATGCACTCATGCAATACAAGGGCGCGAAGAACACGATCGTGCTGGCGCTGCCGCGCGGTGGCGTCGTAATCGGTTACGAGGTGAGCCTCGCCCTGCGTGTCCCGCTGGATGTGCTCGTGGTTCGAAAATTGGGCACGCCGGCCAATCCCGAACTCGCGATGGGAGCTTTGGCGGAGACCGGCTATCGGCATCTGAATCTCGACGTCATCAAGACCTATGGCATTACCGACGGGCAGTTGGAAGTCGAAGTCCAGCGCCAGCAACAGGAGATCCACCGCCGCATTGAGAGGTACCGGGGAGGACGGCCTCTTCCCTCGCTGAAGGGACAGACGGTGATTGTGGTGGACGATGGAATTGCCACGGGAGCCACGTTCTATGCCTCCTTGGAAGCGTTGCGCCATGCAGAGGCGGCGCGCATCGTGGCGGCCGTGCCTGTCGCTCCTCCCGAAGCGTGGCATATGCTGCACAAGACGGTGGATGAGACGGTCATTCTGCACACGCCGACATGGTTTTTCGGCATCAGCCAGTTCTATGACCAGTTTCCTCAGGTTGAAGACGAGGAAGTCATCGCGTGTCTGGAGAGCGTGCGGGAAATATTGACGACCGGCGAGACATAGCCTGAATGAAGGGCCGCAGGCCGCGCGCTTGCCGCTCACGGTCGAGGCACAAGAAGGAGTCCATCATGACGTTCGAACTGACGAGTAGCGCCTTCAAGGAAGGCGCCCTGATTCCGAAGAAACATACCTGCGAGGGCCAGGACCTCTCGCCTCCCTTGCGCTGGAACAATCCTCCGACGGGAACGCGCAGCTTCGTCCTGATCGCCGACGATCCCGATGCCCCCGCAGGCACGTGGGTCCACTGGGTCATCTTCAATATTCCCATCGATACTCGCGGATTGGCCGAAGGCCTTCCTGCGCAGGAGACCTTGGCGAATGATGGGTTGCAAGGCCTGAACGACTTCAAACGGATCGGCTACGGCGGACCCTGTCCCCCACCTGGGAACCCCCATCGGTACTACTTTAGGCTCTACGCGCTGGATCGTGAATTGAACGTCAAATCGCGTGCGACAAAGGCTCAAGTGATCGACGCGACGAAGGGCCATGTGCTGGCCGAAGCACAATTGATGGGACGGTTCGGAAGATAGAGAAGACAGAATTGGTGCTGCATTGAATGTCGTGGTGGATCGCGTTTGCGTCCCACAGCATCGGGGTCCCTTCTCAACTTAGCTCAGCGGATACAGTGTCTACGAGTGGCGTTTGTGAATCGTGATGTGATTGTGGTCAGGATCCTCGATCACGGCCATCCGGCAGACAGGGGTGTCGAATGCTTCCACCACGAAGGGCACGGCTCGTTCCTTCATCTTGCAGATAAAGGCCTCGAGGTCGGACACTTCAAACGCCACGACGGCTCCTTTTGCGCCAGGGGCATGTCCCATGTCCGTGGTGGTGATGGCAAAGGTCGAATCACCGAAGGCATACTCGAGCCAGACGTCTCGGTAGTTGTCGCTCACCGGCAAGCCAAGTACATGTTCATAGAAGGCTCTGGAGCGTGCCATATCGGAAACGGGATAGACGGTGAATGCCATCGACGTAATCATTGACGGAATCCTTGTGAGGGGGAATCGCTGGAGGGTTCCTGTCCCAACTCAAAAGATGGTTACACCGGAAGAACGTGGCTCATGATCTCGCGCTCTGCCTCCAGCCAATCGTCCAGCGCGCAGCCGTGCCGGTACCCCTGATCCGCATGGCGCTCATAGGCTCGCTTGGCAATCAGTGCTTTCAGGTCATCGGAGGTCGATACCGGCGGGGCTTTGGATGGGCGCGCCGCGCTCGAAGGCTTTGTCGCTGTCCGCGTGGGGCTGTGTCGCGGCTGTTTTTTGCTGTCTTGCGGAGATGGGGTCAGCATCGGGTACTCCTTCCATCATGGTTGCACGGTCGGTTCAGGGCTGGCACCAACGAGAGGTGCCGGTGCGAAGGGACGGTCAAGACATGCCAGCGGAAATGCGGGAAGGCGACCGATTCGACGAAGGGTCTCCGCAATCCTGGCCGGTTGGCCCCAGTCACTCCAGAGGACATCGTGGAGCTCAATGACTGCCGCCGCCCCGGCGGCCTGCTGGAGTAGGGTGGTTGATAAATTGTACGCCGGCATGTCGTCATAGATGGCGTCGAGGACATCGGATTCTTGCGGCTGTCCGATCACGCGTCTGAGCTGTTCAAAGCGGAGCATGAGGTCCGGGAAACAACGCGCCCCGATCTGCCACAGCAAGTCGGCTCGGGCGGCAAACACAAAGGTATTCCACAACGCGCCATGGCGGAGGGCATGGTCGGCCTGCTCCAGGGTGGGTTTTTCCATAAATGAATCGACCCTGTGTACCGGTTCCCCTCCGGGGGAGGAAAGTGGCTCGCCCGGCAGGATCCAGCCATACTCCATTTCGGGTTGGTCCGGTCGTATGCCCAGTAGGATCAGACGGTCAGGCATCCGCTGCGCCACGTCGCAGATACGGCGTACGGCCTTTAGAAAGCGGTCCTCCGGGTGCACGAAGTGGTCGGATGGGAAGATGACGACCGTCGCTTCGGGGGCTCGGGCATGAATGTAGGTTAATGGTAGAAAGACCCCGGCTGCCGTCTCGCAGTTGCGTGGCTGGTAAATGACCTGTCCGACGGTTCGACCCTCCAGCTGTGTCAGGATTTCCTGGCGATGATCCCCCGCCACTACGGCGATGATTCGTCCTGGGTCCGTCACCAACGCCGCGCGATCCACCGTATGTTGGAACATGGAACGAGAACCCACGAAGGCGCAATATTGTTTGGGCCGGTTGATGCCGAGCCAGCGATGGACGAGCGGTTGCATTCTGGTCCCCTCGCCGCCTGCGAGAACAATCGTCCAATGGGAAGACGATGGGAGCTTCTGATTCATGACGCCCCTGGGTTAGGGTCGGTGGTCTGGGAGTGGAGGTGCTCTCGAGCAGGATTCGCTTCAACCTGAAGCTGATGGGTCATGCCCTGTTGAATGAAACCATTCGGAGCTGACCTGAATTCAAGCTGTGCATTGATGGCTGATGGCTTAACCTGCGATTGTCCATAACTTGCAGTACATCGCTCGGTCACGTATGTGTCCTTCTAGAGCAAGAGGGACGCCAGCGGAAGTGAAGCGAGTGCGCGGAGTGCATCTGCGCATAAACGCTCAACAGTACCCGAGACCTGTGTCAATGACGAAGCAGCACTGTGGGGAACTCCGCGACACAACCAGATCACAAGGCTGTAGAGAAAAGTCCCAGGCCATCGCCATGAACGCCATGAATGAGCATCCCACATTAGAAAAAGAAGTGGTGCTGTGGGAAGGGTATGCAGCCCGGAGCCAATTCATCTGGCTCTATATGGTCGTCGCCATGATGATGGTCCGGGTGACTCTGCTTGTGAGGTCGGGCATGCCGGGGTGGGGCGGTTGGCTGGCCGGCGCGATCACGTTGCTGGGCACAGCTGGCATATTGCGCAGGTGGGGCCGGTATGTTGTGACAAGCAGACGGATTGCGCTGCAGAACGGCTGGACGGGACGCGACATTCAATCGATCGAGCACCAGGAGATCCGCGAGATCTCAATCAAACAGGGGCCGCTGGCTGATCTGATGGGGATCGGGACCGTCGTCATTCAAGCCCGGGTAGATGAGGCGGTCATCCAGTTCCGCGGCGTGCTCGATCCGGAGGATGTGAAGCAACGGGTTCAGGCCGCGCTGGTGAGGCGGCTGACCTGAGGAATGAGCGGAGAGGCCTATGCGACTGGCATTGACCGGCGATGTGATGCTCGGACGGCTGGTGGATGAGTATGTGATCCAGAATCGATCCCTGCGTCCGGAAGCCCTGTGGGGCGACATCCTTCCAGTCCTGCTGACTGCCGACTGCCGGTTGATTAATCTGGAATGCGTGATAAGCAGCCAGGGAGAAGCCTGGCATCCCACCACGAAGGCATTTCACTTTCGTGCCCGTCCTCGCGCCTTGGATATTTTGCGGGCGGCCAAAATTGATGGCGTGACGCTCGCGAACAATCACGTGCTGGATTACGGCCAGGACGCGCTACTGGATTGCATGAAGTTGCTCGATCGGGCGGGCATCAAACGGACCGGGGCCGGCGCGACGTTGGAGGAGGCCCTTGCCCCAGCCGTCTTCGGATTGCCGGAGGGCCGTATCGCTGTGGTTTCCTTGACGGACAATGAGCCGGAGTGGGAGGCGACGAACAGGAAACCCGGCGTGAACTATGTCGCATACAACGATCACGGATTGGTGGAACCGTACCGGTCGCGCATGGCCCAGGTGCTCACGTCAGCACGGAGGAAAGCGGAGCTGGTGATCGTCAGTGCGCATGTCGGTCCCAACTGGGGTGCCCCGTCTCATGCGATGCAGGCGCTGGCCCACGAGCTGCTCGACATGGGAGCAGATCTGTACTGGGGGCATTCAAATCATACCCCGCAGGGAATAGAACTGTATCGAGGAAAGGCCATCGTCTATTCCGCCGGGGACTTCATCGACGATTATCTGGTCGACAAGGAGGAGCGGAACGATCTGTCGTTTCTGTTTATGGTGGAAGGGGAGAACGGTCGTATCGAGCGCATAGGGCTTCATCCCGTCTGTATCGAGGACCTCCGGGTGAGGCGGGCTAGTGAACGGGAATGGGAGACCCTTGCACGAAGGATGCAGGCCAAGTGTAAACCGTTCAAGACGACGATGGCCCCGGAAGGGCAGGTGGGTATGATCAGCCTCACACAGGCTGGTATGACACGATGACTGTTTCGGTAGACATGTCCCGCTCCCACTAAAAGTCGGTCCGTACCTGTTCCGAAATGACGAGTGGCTGGTCGTCCCCTGTCAACCAAACAGCCTGCCGGTCGATTCCCCGCGACAGTACCGTGGCGGCAAACCAAGCCTGCTTCCCATCCGGGCTCAGGGCAAAGAGAATGGTCCCCAGTCTTTCTGGCGGCGTGCCCGTCACAGGGCTGCTCGCGGCGGTCACACATTGGACTACGTAGGGAAGTTTCTGTCCCTGCCGGGCGAACATCGAATGACTGAATGGCTCGGGTGTCTATGATTGAAAATATGAACGCGTCCCCGACGTAATCGTCTCGGTGGACCGAGTACATCACCGGATCACGGGCTTGAACGGCGGACACAATCGAGAGGATGCCGATTGAGACGAGTAGCGCCGGAATGACTCCAAGCAGACCGCAGATAAGTCGTCGAAGAGGTAGCATAGGACGATACCATCGTACCGCCTTGAGGAATGTTCGCCAGCAAATCAGCAGATCCTGACAGGTAGTCGGACCTGGAAGGGAGTGGCGCGTCTTCGCCTCTGAGGCTGCCTAAATCGGGGACGGCAATGGAGCGGATCGGTCGGAACTGTTTTCGCGCCTGTGGCGGATGGGGTCATGCGGGGAATGTCTGAACTCAGGACATTCCCGTGTTCAGTAAGCCTTTTTCCCTCACGGGGTCGCGCTCTGCCGGAGCGTCGCGAGGTAGGCGAGGACGTCGGTGATGTCTTGGTCGCTCAGCGTCGTATCCGGAAGCATCCCGCCTCCAGGATGGCCTTCGCGTATCACTCGAAACCGGGCTTTGTTGTCTTTCAGTTTCAGCGTCGCTCGATTGCGCAGATCCGGAGAGGCCGCCGCCAGTCGCGCAATGACCGCCTCGGTGTCAGGCGTGAGCGAGGGTTTCCGGTCGATTACCCCGTCGAGGCCATGGCAGTAGTGGCAAATCCCTTTGCCATTGAAGACGGCTTTCCCCTCTGTCGCATCGCCCTTCATCGGGGGAGTCTTGGCCGCCGGCTCGGAACAATTTCCGTTGGAAGCCGCGAGGAGGAAGGCAGCCAAAACCATTGCAGGAACTACGACTCTTGTGCGCATGGCGTCATGTCCTCGTGAAGGAATCGGGATCAGGCTAAGTATGCCGCGAGCATACCTGATAACACAATGCCGTCGGCTCTTCTTCCTCCCTGATCCCCTCGGCGGGCCATAGACAGGCGTACGGTCATAGCTGCTGTGCGCGGCAGGCTCCGGCCTGGACGCCGGTTGTCTCATCAACCGATGAGGGAATAGTCGGCGTGTTATGCCGTGGAGGTCATGGCTTCAAGGACGGAGCGCCGGCTGGGACGACATCGCGGGAGCCAGAGAAGAGGATGTAAGGAGTCCGCATGCCGGTGGGCGATGGCGCCTTCCTGGGTAAGTCGGGCCACAGCAGCCGTGATTTCGGTCTGCGGGTAACCTGGCAGCAGATCGCCGAGTTCGGCAAGGGTGCAGATGCCGACCCGAGCGAGTTCTCGATGGATAGCCGATTCGAGGGGATGTGTCGGACCCATATGTCCTCCTGAAAATATTGCGGAATAATTATGGAACATCGAAAAGGCAACTTTTCTATTTGTAAGGGGAGAAAATATTCTGAGACACTGGGATGTCCCCTAGTCTTATGAGGGCATGCGTCAGGGCGAATAGGCGGCCACTTGATCGTCGAGAGACGCTCGTCATCAAGGTATGGCTTTAGCGCCATCGTCGGCTCCCTGTTGTACGCGCTGCTCGCCACGCCTGGAATTGATCGACCGCCGTCAGCCTGATGCCTTGGTATAATGATGCCACCATGAAGACCAGTGCGCCGACCAAATACTGGCATCGACTCGAGGACGGCCGCATCCAGTGCGACCTCTGCCCACGCTACTGCACACTCCAGGAAGGGCAACAAGGATTGTGTTTTGTCCGGGCGCGGCAACAACACGAGATCGTGCTGACGACCTATGGGCGATCGAGTGGGTTCTGCGTCGATCCGATCGAGAAGAAACCGCTGCATCATTTCCTGCCTGGCACGCCGGTCTTGTCGTTCGGAACTGCGGGGTGCAATCTCGCTTGCAAGTTCTGTCAGAATTGGGACATGAGCAAGTCGCGCGAAATGGACAAGTTGGCCGACGAAGCGTCACCGGAGATGATTGCGCAGACGGCCGCAGAACTGGGCTGCCGCAGCGTGGCCTATACCTACAACGATCCCGTCATTTTCCATGAATATGCGATCGCTGTGGCCCAAGCCTGCCGGGAGCGAGGCATCAAGTCCGTCGCGGTGACGGCCGGGTATGTGTGCGACGAACCGCGCGCAGAATTCTATCGATACATGGATGCTGCGAACATCGATCTCAAAGGGTTCACCGAGCGTTTCTATCATCAACTCACTGGTGCGCACCTCCAACCGGTGCTTGAGACGCTTGTCTACTTGAAGCGCCACACGACGGTGTGGTTCGAGATCACGACACTGCTCATTCCGGGCGAGAATGATTCCGAACAGGAAGTCGAAGCGCTCACGCAATGGGTAGTCGAACAATTGGGCCCCGACGTGCCCCTCCATTTCAGCGCCTTCCATCCGGACTATAGGATGCTGGATCGGCCACCGACGCCGACGGCCACCTTGACCATGGCGCGTCGCATTGCCATGAAGAACGGCATCCGCTACGCTTACACCGGCAACGTCCACGATCCCGAAGGCGGAAGCACATTCTGCCATCATTGTCGTGCGAAGCTGATCGGGCGGGATTGGTATGAGTTGAGCGGATGGAATCTGTCAGCGGATGGGGCCTGTCGTTTCTGCCGCACTCCCTGCGCCGGCGTCTTCGAACCTGCGGCCGGCCGTTGGGGTGCGCGACGGCGACCGCTGTTACTGAAGGAATGCGCGGACTAATGGTGGGAATGCGTGTGACGTCACTGGAATGCAAGGCAAGAAATATGTGCGGCCATAAGGGAGGACATTATGAAGTCACGGAAGGGAATGCCTAAGGTCACCCGCACCAAGAAGAAGGACACTTCCTCCAGCGCCCTGGCCCGTAAGGCCTCGACAACGAAACGCGAGCGGAAGAAAGAGATCATTACTGCTGCGATGGATACATCGCAGCGGAGAGGAGCCACTGAGACCATAGGACGGATTTCCGCTGCGTTGGTTCGCACGGTGGAGGCAGCGCAACGCGGGCGGAAGAAAGAAACGATCACTGAGGCCATGGAGGAATCGCAGCGGGCAGTCGGAACTTCACGGAGGCCACCGTCATCGGAAGCTTTGGAGCGAACGGTTGCCGCAGCCGGGCGCCTGCGCAAGAAAGCAGAGATTACGGCCGCCCTGGAAAAGTCGCAACGCCGTTTGGCTCCACGGGGAGCGTGAGCGTGACTCCCCGCTCTTGTACAATCTTGCGCGATGGCCTCGAAGAGTCACCGCCTGCAGGATCAGAAGAGTCCTCGGCAGGAGGCAGACGAGGAAGCGGTCGAAGGTCGTTCGGACCAGGCTGGACGAGTGACGTTGCCCCAATCGCCCCAATGCCCTTGGGACGGTTAGTCGCCATGCACAGGCCGGAGCATGAATCCATTCGCATAGACACGACATGCCCCTAATTGCCCCAATACCTGTATTTTGCACTGTGGACAATTGCCCTGGATACGCACCACTCTGTGCCTTCTTGAGCCGAGTCATTTCACACGGGTGTCGTCGTGTGAAATCGCTCAGTCTCAGACGCCGGCCCCTCCCTTGTGACCCTGATCTCCCCATAAACCGCTTCAGCAACGGATAAGGGCGTTGGGCGGCTCTAACATGATCTCCGGCAGCGAACTTGCTCCTGCGTAAGATGATCGTCGACATACGACAGGCCCCGGTCGCTGTAACATAGCATTGCGTCAAAGTGGACTAATCAACCGCCGTCCTGGAAGGAGCCTCAGTGTCGGCCCCAGATCAGCAACCTCGCAAACCTCGAGTCCTCATCGCGGATGACCAGGGAATCGTCGCCGCCGGGATCGGCAAGTTGCTCGAGCCGGCATGTGAAGTCGTCGGGATTGTCGAGAACGGCCGGACGCTCCTCGTGGAGGCGGAGAAGCTGCGGCCTGACCTTATTATCATGGAAATCACCCTCCCATTGCTCAATGGTGTCGATGCGGCTCGGCACCTCACCAAGGCGATCCCAGGAAGCAAGATCGTCTTCCTGACCGGTCAGGCCAGTTCCGCCTCCGTAGCGGAGGCGTTCAAGGCCGGCGCGTCAGCCTATGTCTTAAAGCGTTCACCACCTTCGGAGTTGAGTCAAGCCATTCAAGCCGTGTTGAATGGACAATGTTACCTGACTTCCCTCGTCACCAGAGACGTGCTGGCGAACGGCGCGAATGGCTCAAAGCAAGAGGCAAGTAGAGCGACAGTCGCTTCCCTCACCCCGCGTCAGCGAGAAGTACTGCAGCTCATTGCAGAAGGGCGAGGGACCAAGGAGGTCGCTAGCCTGCTCAACATCGCGGTGAAGACCGTCGAGTTTCATAAATTCAGGGTGATGGATCAGTTGAATCTCCATTCCACCGCGGCTCTCACGAAGCACGCCATTGCCGAGGGGCTTGTCGGACCTTAGTGCTTTCGCCTCAGGGCAGCCTCGTTCCTGGAACTGAGCCCTGCATTTTGACCACCCGTATAACTAATCTGTCGGCGACTGAGGGGCGCAAGACCTCACAGGTCTGCGCAAGTACCGATGGTCTTATTATGCCGATGGACCAATGAGGGCACTAGCCGTTCTCTACGGGACATCAAGCGAATGACACGCTGTTCCTTGTCGCTAGGACTTAACCCTGAATTGGAAGCACGTCCTTCAACTCATGATTTCTGCACCTTGCGAAGGGTGACAAGACGCCATGCTGGGTAGGACGCCTATACGCCGGCATCGTGAGACACGGATGCCTTACGCGTTCGCGCTCGATCGAAAGACCACTATTCATTTCGGAAAGGGACAGGTAGCCCCAGGGGAATCACGGATTCAGGCCATGAAGGATACACGCGCATGATCATTCGCGCTCTCCGAAACCATCTCGGAATAACAATGCTGGCGCTGGTCATGCTTTTCTCCGGGTGCGCCTCGAAGCGCACGCAGGAGCTTTCATCGGACTGTCCTGACATTGGCAAGACCGGACAACTCAACGTTCTGACGCTGAATACATTGTACGACGCCCCGGCCGCTGTACGAACGAAGAGCTGGGGGGACATCACGCAGTTCGCCGTGGCGAACAATGTCCATGTGCTGTTGCTGCAGGAGGCCCTGTTGACCGATGTCGATCAAGTCCGCCAGCTGCTGGGCACGTCCGACAGTGCCAGGGACCTGCAGCGAACCCTGAACGAGCGCAGCCCCGAGCCATACGAACTGCGCGAGGCCTGGGAAACCGGAGTCCCCCTGGTCTTGACCACGGCCAATGCGATTTTGAGTCGCTGTCACATCACGCGGCATTTTTCGACCTTCTTGCCCATCGAGTCCGAGGAGGCCTTCGAAGGCATCGAAATGAAGATCACACGCAATGTCCAAGTGGCCCACTTGAGTATTCCGGGGCAGGGGAATCTCCACCTCTATAACACGCACCTCTGCGCGGCCTGTTCGGTCCTAGGGCTCCGACAGCAGATGGATGCGCTCTTGGCGTTCGTGCAACAGGTCGAGGCGAAGGTCCAGGGCAATCATGTGCTCCTGGGCGGAGACTTGAATCTGGACCTGTCGAAAGGGGCGGCGGAGCAGGCTGCGTATGAGACCATGGCCCAATCCGGCTTTCGAGACGTGTATGCCGAGTATCGCAGCACGCAATTCGGCGAGGCGCGCCAGTCCCTTTGCTGGAATAGAGTGCCCGATATCCACTGCACGGACGGGGTGAGCCCTCTACAAGGAATCATCGACAAGCAAACTGGAGCAGGCTTCCCAAGGCCGGCAAGGATTGATTACCTATTTCTTCGAGGCGCGGGCAGCGTCCTGACAAGCCGAGTCGTCTTCAACCCTGGCAATGCTGCGACCGGTCCCGTCAATCCTGCCGAGCCGGCTGTGTCGGATCATAGCGGCCTGTTTGCTCAGATCACGCTGGGCCGATAGCAGCGGGGGCTGGTGGTTCTGCCGTCGGCAAACTTCAGGCTTGCCCGCAGCACGAGTGCACAGAGTCCGAACGGGTCATCCACCGTTTGGCGAGAATCCGTGGCTGAGGCTAATCACAAAAAATAAATCCGCGTCCTCATCGCGGATGGGCAGGCAATGGTTGCGGCAGGAATTCGCAAATTGCTCGAAGCGGACTATGAGGTGGTCGGCATCGTAGAGGATGGTCGCAGTCTGTTGGGAGAAGCGCAGAAACTGCGCCCCGATGTGATGGTGCTGGAAGTTGTTCTGCCACAACTCAATGGTGTCGATGCAGCCCGGCAGCTCACCAAACTGGTGCCTGGCACCAAGCTGCTGTTTCTCACTGCACAGGCCAGCTCGACCATTGTAAGCGAGGCCTTTCAGGCCGGCGCCTCCGCCTATGTATTGAAGCAATCAACGCCATCCACACTGAATGCGGCGATCCAGGCGGTACTACACGGACACTTGTTTGTCTGTCCACTCATAACCAAGGATGTACTGGCAATTGGCGCGAATGGATCGGCGAGCAAGGTCACCAGACGACCGTTGGCGTCGCTCACTCCCCGCCAGCGAGAAGTACTGCAACTCGTGGCAGAAGGAAGGGGGACCAAAGAAGTGGCCACTCTGCTCAACATTGCGGTCAAAACCGTCGAGTTTCATAAGTTCAAGATTATGAATCAGTTGAATCTCCATTCCACCGCGGCTCTGACCAAGCATGCTGACGCTGAGGGGCTGATTAGCCTGGAGACAGCCTGATCCTTCTCGCCATGTTCCGTTCGTCGGCCGCATATTATGCTCGTTGTTGTGTTTGCTGCGTTCGTTGGCTCTCAGGTAGGCGTGTCGGAGGCGAGCTCGAAGTTATCTTATCGGAGGGAGTGCACGCTAACCTGGTTTCCGTGCTCTCGAATCAGGCAATAGGGAGAAGACGTGTGACGACTGTGTCAGGATTGTACAGGTCCACGCAAGTAAGAATAACCCCATCGGCAAGTACATTCCTTGGTTCTCAACATTCCACAAGCGGCATAATATCAAGCCCATCTTGAAGAAAACATGAGACAAGTGTCCGTGGAATCTCTTGTTCACTGTCCACGCGTGCTTTCTTAGGCGGTTACTTGGTTGGGTAAGGGGGCTAGAATGAACGGACCAATTGCTTGTCTGCGCGTAGCTTTATTCTATATGTTGGTCCTGCTGGTGGTTTCTGCTGGCGAGGCTATCGCAGTCCAAATCGAGCCGAATCCAAATCCAGACGTAAACACGATTACCATCACCCCTTCCACACCGCGCGAAAATCTTGTTCCATTTAGCAATCTTGGCACGATCAATATCGAGTCCTTTGCCTCGTTTCACAATGCGAATCAGTTGGATAATTCCGGCGTCATTAACAATAGGGGTACCATCACTAATTCGGGTACGTTTACCGAAATTGTTCGTCCCTTACCTCACCCGGGGATTGGTATCTTACTTCTTCCACAAGGATCGCAATTCAATAACCTGGCGTCCGGCGTATATAACGGCGGCGATGCGACCACCGGGATTAGTGGCACCTTTGTCAACGAAGGCGCCGTCAAGCACGGCGATGGTTTCATTAGAGTCGGCGAATCAGGACAGTATATTCAGCGGCAGGCCGTGGGTTCGTCCGTGACGCCAACGACGATTACCTTTGAGGCGCCTTTTACTAATGCGGGGCGGGTACACATCGCCGCCGGTGACTTTAACATTGACCCGATTAGTAGTCGTGCTCCTAGCGCGCGTTATGAGCAAACTTCCACCGGCACGACCCAGATCGACGCGAGGTTTCAAAACATTGGTGGTGAGGTACACAACGCGGGCGCGATCACGATCGGGGCAACCGGTGAATATCGTCAGCAAGGTGTTCCTGGTTTCATTCACTCCGGCCTCACGATTAACACAGGCACCTTTGCCAATGCCGGGACGACGAACATCAACACCGGGGTCTTCGAAAACGCCCGCTTCTTTACCAACACAGGCATAGTGCGCATCGGTGAGGGGACGACCTTTACCAATACAGACGGCGGAATCTATCATCAGCCGCCCGGTAGTACGACGAAAATTGACGGGAATTTTACCAACAGCTTCGCAGTGCAGAACGGGGGGGCGATCACCGTGAGCACGACTGGGTTGTACAGTCAAGTGGCCGGTACGTCATTTGGCACGGGCACTGGCAATGGCGGAATTTTTACCAACGCGGGCCAGGTACGCATCGGTGAGGGCACAGGATTCAGCAACATCGTGCTGGCGGACCGTCCATCCTCGTCGGGGCAGTACGTGCAACTGGCGAGCGGTACGACCCAGATCAACGGCAGCTTTGACAACCCTGGTCGCGTAACGAATGAAGGCGCCATCATGGTTGTTGGGGCGACGGGGCAGTATCTCCAGTCGCGTGCAGCTACCACCGGTCTCCCAGCTGCATCGACCGGCAACATCGGCACCTTTACGAACGCGGGCCAGGTGCGTATTGGCGAGGGGACGTCCTTCAGCAACTTCTCGAACCGAGGATTACCAGTTGCGCAGTACATTCAGCAGGCCGGCGGTGTGACACAAATTGACGGTACCTTTCAGAACGCCGCTGCCCGCGTGGAGAACGCCGGTAGTATGACTGTCGGGGCGACGGGGACTTACCTCCAGGCATTTAATAAGTTCGTTCCGGTTGTGTCTACGACAGTCAATAGCGGGAGCTTTGTCAACGCGGGAAATACGGCGATCAACGCGGGGACTTTCACCAATCACGGCAGCGTGGTGAACTCCGGAATACTTCAGGTCGCGGTGTATGGTGCAGGAACGCTCACCAACCAAGGCACCATGGTCAATGCAGGAACAGTTGAGGTTGGAACTCTTGGGCAGGTATCGGGCACTGGCAGTTATGTGCAAAATGCCGCGGCGGCTCAGACGATTGTCAACGGGACATTTGCTCACAACATCACTCTCCAGGCGGGTACCTTGACGGGGACCGGGACGATTCAAGGAGCGGTCCAGAACAGCGGGGGACTCCTTCTGCCGGGCAATAATGGGCTGGGGACGCTCACCATTAAAGGACAGTACGCGCAAGGGGTGGGCGGGACATTTGGCGTCAACCTGGCAGGCTTGAGTAGCTTTGGCCTTCTCGCGGTGCAAGGGACAGGAGCCGCCGTGACGTTGGGCGGCAGTCTCCAGGTGGGGCTGCTCAACGGGTTTTCGCCGTCTTTGGGAAACACCTTTGGCGTCCTTACCTGCACCGGCTGCACAATTAGCGGAGGCTTACGAAGTCTATCGTTACCGACGCTGGCCTCGGGCTTAGATTGGTCGGTGCGATTTGTGGACGGGCTCGGTACGTTGCAGCTTGCTGTCGTCTCGACATCCACGGCCTCTGCGCCCGAGCCTGGTACTCTGTTACTTGTTGGTTCCGGATTGCTAGGGATGGCAGCATGGCGGCGGAAGCAGTGCAAGGTGGTGGTTCCCTCTTGATGGTGAATCGCGCATCAAGTCAGTGTTGAGTCAGGCGGGTGCCCGTCAATATGCCAGACATCCCAGATGTCCGGTAATGAGAAGTGCTGCAGCTCATTGCAGAAGGGCGAGGGACCAGAGAGGTCGCCACTCTTCTCAACATCGCGGTGAAGACCATCGAGTTTCATAAATTCAAGGTGATGGATCAGTTGAATCTCCATTCCACCGAGGCTCTGACGAAACATGCTGTGGCCGCACAAGCGGCATAATATCAAGCCCATCTTGAAGAAAACATGAGACAAGTGTCCGTGGAATCTCTTGTCCACTGTCCACGCGTGCTTTCTTGGGCGGTTACTTGGTTGGGTAAGGAGACTAGAATGAACGGACCAATCGCTTATCTGCGCGTAGGTTTATTCTATATGTTGGTGCTGCTGGCGGTGTCTACTGGGCAGGCAATGGCTGTTCAAATTGAGCCGAATCCCAATCCAGACGTAAACACGATTACCATCACCCCTTCCACACCGCGCGAAAATCTGGTCTCTTTCAGCAATCTGGGCACGATCAATATTGAGCCTCTTGCCTCGTTTCACAATGCGAATCAGTTGGATAATTCCGGCGTCATTAACAATAGGGGTACCATCACTAATTCGGGTACGTTTACCGAAATTGTTCGTCCCTTACCTCACCCGGGGATTGGTATCTTACTTCTTCCACAAGGATCGCAATTCAATAACCTGGCGTCCGGCGTATATAACGGCGGCGATGCGACCACCGGGATTAGTGGCACCTTTGTCAACGAAGGCGCCGTCAAGCACGGCGATGGTTTCATTAGAGTCGGCGAATCAGGACAGTATATTCAGCGGCAGGCCGTGGGTTCGTCCGTGACGCCAACGACGATTACCTTTGAGGCGCCTTTTACTAATGCGGGGCGGGTACACATCGCCGCCGGTGACTTTAACATTGACCCGATTAGTAGTCGTGCTCCTAGCGCGCGTTATGAGCAAACTTCCACCGGCACGACCCAGATCGACGCGAGGTTCCAAAACATTGGCGGTGAGGTGCGCAACGCGGGCACAATCACGGTCGGGTCAACCGGGGAGTATCGTCAGCAAGGTACTTTTGGGCCTGTCTACAGCGTCCACACTGGCCTCACCACTAACACTGGCACTTTTACTAATGCCGGAACGACCAATATCAACACTGGCGTTTTTCAGAACAATGGAGACTTCAGGAACAATGCGGGCCAGGTCCAAATCGGCGAGGGGAAGGTCTTCGGCAACTTCCCGGCGCTGACCGCGGTTTTTCAGAACAATGGCGACTTCAGGAACAAGGCGGGCCAGGTGACGATCACGGAGGGCACGCTCTTCAGCAACACCCCATCGGGAACGGCTGCAGTGTCTGGACTGTACATCCAGGAAAACGGTCTTCAGGGTGCCGGAAAGACCCGAATCGATGGCGGCTTTGACAATCGCGGTTCTGTATCGATTGAAGGCACGTTCACGGTTGGTGCGACGGGCGCATACACTCAGTCCCCTTCCAGTCCGGACGTGGCCTCGACAACTAGGAATGCGGGTACCTTTCAAAACGAGGGCCGGGTAAGTCTTTCCGGCCCATCGTTTTTCTTCAACACAGGCCAGTACGTCCAGCTGGCAAGCGGCACGACCGAGATTGGCGCCACTTTTGTCAACCTCAGTGGGCAGATGTCCAATGCCGGCGCGATTACGGTCGGGACGACGGGCGAGTATATCCAGGAGCGGTTGCCCGGCGTGAGCACATCTGCGCCTAGTACAACCCTGAACACCGGCACCTTTGCCAACGCGGGTGCGGTGCGCATCGGCGAGGGGACGTCCTTCAGCAACTTCTCGAACCGAGGATTACCAGTTGCGCAGT
>CAZBNV010000035.1:0-45072 GCA_964493335.1 uncultured Nitrospira sp. | reverse complement strand
ACTACGCGTTTCTGCTGCATATCCTCGCCTGTCTCAAGAGCAACGGCAAAGGCGCGATCATTCTGCCGCATGGCGTGCTTTTCCGTGGCGGAGCCGAGGCCGGGATTCGCAAGACGATTGCCCAGCGCGGCTACATCAAGGGCATTATCGGCCTACCGGCGAATCTCTTCTACGGCACCGGCATTCCCGCCTGCATCATCGTGCTCGACAAGGAACAGGCCCATGCCCGCAAGGGCATCTTCATGATCGACGCCTCCAAGGGGTTCATCAAAGACGGCAACAAGAACCGCCTCCGCGCTCAGGACATCCACCGCATCGTGGATACCTTCACCCGTCAGATCGACATCGACCGTTACTCAAAAATGGTGCCGCTCTCGGAGATCAGCGATCCGAAGAACGACTACAACCTCAACCTCCCGCGCTATATCGACAGCAGTGAACCGGAAGATCTGCAGGACATCGAGGGCCACTTGCGCGGAGGCATTCCGAACCGGGACATCGACGCACTCGCACAGTACTGGCAGGTCTTCCCTGCGGTACGCGCCACCCTATTCAAGAAAGCGGATCGCCACGGCTACAGCCACCTCAAGATCACGGCCGGGGACATCAAGGCCGCCATCTTCGGCCACCAGGAATTTACTGCGTTCAACCAATCGGTCACCAAGCTGTTTGAGAACTGGACCCAGCGTCACCGTCCGCGCCTCACTGCCATTAAGCCAGGCGACCATCCGAAAGCGCTGATCGAGATCCTCTCGGAAGATATGCTGAACACCTTTGAGAAAGCACAGCTTCTCGACCCCTACGATGTCTACCAGCACGTCATGGACTACTGGGCCGAGAGCATGCAGGACGATCTATACCTGATCCTGAGCGACGGCTGGCGCGAAGCCGCCAAACCCCGGCTCATCGTTGAGGAGAAGGGCATCAAAACCAAGGAGAAGCTCGATTTCACCATCGGCAAACAGAAGTACAAAGCCGAGTTGATCCCGCCCACGCTGATCATCGCCCGTTACTTCGCCGCCGAGCAGGCCGCCATCGAGAAGCTGGAAGCCGAAATCGCGGCCATCGAGCAGGCGATGGAAGAAATGGTCGAGGAGCATAGCGGCGAAGAGGGCCTATTAGAAGAGGCGAAGAACGACAAGGACAAGCTCACCAAAGCCTCGGTCGCGGCGCGGCTCAAGGACATCAAGGGCGATACCGACGCGGCGGACGAACATAAGGTGCTGAACAGGTACCTCGCCCTCATCGAACAAGAAGCGGTTACCAGCGAGAAGGTCAATGACGCGAAGGATGCGCTCATGGCCAAGGTTGCGGCAAAGTATGGCAAGCTGACAGAACCCGAAATCAAGACGCTCGTCGTGGATAATAAATGGCTGGCCAGCCTCGCTGCTTTGGTGCAGTCCGAGCTGGATCGAGTCTCGCAGAGCCTTACCAGTCGCATCAAACAACTGGCCGAACGCTATGCCACCCCCCTACCGAAACTCACCGCGGAAGTGACAGCCCTCGCCGCTCGCGTCGATGAACACCTCAAGAAAATGGGGATGCGGTGGAATTAAAGCCCGGCTATAAGCAGTCCGAAGTGGGCGTCATTCCGGAAGATTGGGAGGTGAAGCCGCTTTGCGGAGTTGCTCAAATTCGTTCAGGCATCGCAAAGAATGCAAACACCGCAGTCTCAGATCCGGTCACCGTTCACTATCTTCGCGTCGCTAATGTTCAGGATGGTTTCTTGGATCTGGCGGAGATGAGCACAATCGAAGTGTCTCGTAGTGACCTCCAGCGGTTCGCGGTGGTCTCAGGAGACGTTCTGATGAATGAAGGCGGTGACCGCGACAAACTAGGACGTGGCTCGATCTGGCGGGGCGAATTTCAACCATGTATACACCAGAACCATGTCTTCGTGGTTCGATGTGGGGTGCACGTAGTCCCAGACTATCTCACAATTTGGTCGGCTGGTTCGACTGCGAGACAGTATTTTCTAATTGCCGGAAAGCAGACAACGAATCTTGCCTCGATAAACAAGACCGCACTAGGAAAACTTCCGATTCTTGTTCCACCTCTCCCAGAACAACGCGCCATCGCGGAGGCGTTGAGCGATGTGGATGGGCTGCTGGGCGGGCTGGACCGGCTCATTACCAAGAAGCACGACCTCAAACAGGCAACCATGCAGCAGCTCCTCACCGGCCAAACCCGCCTCCCCGGCTTCCACGGTGAGTGGGAAGTGAAGCGGCTGGAGGATGTGGCCCAAGCTGACTGGGGCAACACGTCAATCACGAAAGACGCATACCAAGATCACGGTTATGCTGCGTACAGCGCTTCCGGACAAGATGGCTACGTAAGCTGGTTTGAGCATGATGGCGCAGGCGTTGTGATAAGTGCAATTGGTGCACAATGCGGAAAAACGTGGCTTACTCACGGCAAATGGACGCCCATCAAAAACACGATTTGGTTCAAAGGAAATGGTCACGAAGCATGTACGGAGTTCTTATATTGGAAAACCTGTGACCGCGATTTTTGGCCAAAGAGCGGACAAGCTCAGCCCTTTGTTTCCGTTGGAAGCGTGCGAAACGCCTCCATCACCATGCCGCAAACATTGGGCGAACAAACCGCCATCGCGCAGGTGTTGACGGACATGGATGCCGAACTTGCGGCGTTGGAGCGGCGGCGCGACAAGACCCGCGCCCTCAAGCAAGGCATGATGCAGGAACTTCTCACCGGCCGTATCAGGCTTCCCCTACCGGAGGCACAGAAGAAAGCCTAGACCCTATGAGCCGCAGGCGAC
Source organism: uncultured Nitrospira sp. (assembly GCA_964493335.1). Taxonomy (GTDB): domain Bacteria; phylum Nitrospirota; class Nitrospiria; order Nitrospirales; family Nitrospiraceae; genus Nitrospira_A. The sequence continues at coordinate 42,293 of CAZBNV010000035.1, read as the reverse complement.
CCATCGCAGGAAAAACGACTCAGGCTGTGACACGCCAGGTGCGTGTGGACACGGCGCTGCTGGGAGAATTGCGGACGATGATCGTCCAGGCCCGTGCGAGTGTCGCGAGGGCTGTTGATTCGGCGCTGACGACCCTCTATTGGCACATCGGTCGGCGAGTCCACGCAGACATTCTGAACCATGAACGAGCCGCTTACGGCCAGGAGATTGTCTCCGCGCTGGGGAGACAATTGTCGGCGGAGTTCGGCCGGGGGTTCGACGACAAGTCGCTCCGCCACATGCTGAAGTTCGCCGAGGCTTTTCCGAGAGAAGCGATTGTCTCCGCACTGCGGAGACAATTGGCCTGGACGCATTTCAAGCAGCTCATCTACCTCGACGACCCGTTGAAACGCGACTTCTATGCCGAGATGTGCCGGATCGAGGGGTGGAGCACCCGCCTGCTCCGGCAGAAAATCGACGGCATGCTGTATGAACGGACCGCCTTATCGAAAAAACCCCAGCAGCTCATCAGGCAGGAACTGGACAAGCTGCGCGCCGGTCAAGAGTTGACCCCGGACCTCGTCTTGCAAGATCCCTATCTGCTCGATTTCCTCGGACTGAAGGACACCTACAGCGAGAAAGATTTAGAAGCGGCGCTGTTGCGGGAAATCGAGCGGTTTCTCCTTGAGCTTGGGACCGGCTTCGCCTTTCTCGAACGGCAGAAGCGCATTACGCTGGACGGCGACGACTATTACATCGACTTACTGTTCTACCATCGCCGGTTGCGGCGGCTGGTGATCATCGAGTTGAAGCTAGGAGATTTCAAACCTGCCGATTCCGGCCAGGTTGAACTGTACCTGCGGTGGCTGGATCGTCATGAGCGCCAGCCGGGCGAGGAACCGCCGCTCGCGATCATCCTCTGCGCGGGAAAGAAACGGGAAACGGTGGAGTACCTCGACCTTGGCCGCAAAGGCGTGCATGTGGCCGAGTACCTCACCGAACTGCCTCCGCGCGAAGTCATGCAGGCAAGGTTCCACCAGGCGATTTCCAGCGCGCGCGCGCGGCTCGACCGTCAAGCAGCGGACAGGGACACGGACGCATGAGCACGATCGGCCAGATCGAGAAGCGTACCCAACGCCGCGTGGTGAAATTGTTTCGCGAGCAGCTCGGCTACGACTATCTCAGTAACTGGGCCGACCGCGGGGGCAACCGCAATATCGAGCCGGACTATCTGCGGCCATTCCTGCGGGACAGGCAGGGCTATGACGAGGCACTGATCTCCCGGACGCTGTACCTTCTGGACAAGGCGGCGGGCGATACGAGCAAGAGCCTGTACGACCGCAACAAAGCCGTCTATGAATTGCTGCGGTATGGCGTCAAGGTAAAGGCCGAAGCCGGCGAGCATACCCAGACGGTATGGTTGATCGACTGGAAGAATCCCGAGAGGAACCACTTTGCCCTCGCCGAAGAAGTCACAGTTTTAGCCGCCGATACCAAGGCGCATGGCAAGCGCCCCGATATCGTGCTGTATGTGAACGGGATTGCGCTCGGGGTACTGGAGTTGAAACGCTCGACTGTGTCCGTGGCCGAGGGCATCCGCCAGAACCTGGATAACCAGAAGAAAGAATTCATCCAACCCTTCTTCTCCACGATGCAGTGGGTGATGGCGGGCAATGAAACGGAGGGTCTGCGCTACGGCGCTATCGAGACCCGCGAGAAGTATTATCTCACCTGGAAGGAAGAGAGCCCCATTGAGAACCTGCTTGACCGGGCGCTGGTTCAGCTTTGCGCGAAGGCGCGCTTCTTGGAACTGATACACGATTTTATTGTCTTCGACGCGGGAGTGAAGAAACTCTGTCGCCCAAACCAGTATTTTGGCGTGCGGGCCGCGCAGGGGCATGTAACGCGTCGCGAAGGCGGCATCATCTGGCACACGCAGGGATCTGGCAAAAGTCTCACGATGGTGTGGCTCGCAAAGTGGATTCGCGAGCATGTGACGGATGCCCGGGTGCTGATCGTGACCGACCGTAAGGAGTTGGACCAGCAGATCGAGGGTGTCTTCATGGGTGTCCATGAAAACATTCATCGAACGCAGAGCGGCGCGGACCTGATTGCCACACTCAATGCCACGACCCCCTGGCTGGTCTGTTCACTCATTCACAAATTCGGCGGAAAGGACAAAGACGAAGAAGATGGCACCATCTCCGACTACATCGAGGAGCTGAAAAAGGCGCTTCCGCCAGGGTTTCTCGCGAAAGGCAATCTCTTCGTCTTCGTGGACGAGTGCCACCGCACCCAATCCGGCGACTTGCACGATGCCATGAAAGCGATCCTGCCGAGCGCCATGTTTATCGGTTTCACCGGGACCCCTCTCCTAAAAGCCGATAAGCAGAGAAGTATCGAAATCTTCGGCCCCTATATTCACACCTATAAGTTCGACGAAGCCGTGAAGGATGGCGTGGTGCTGGATCTTTGCTACGAGGCGCGGGACATCGACCAGCGCATTACGTCTCAGAAGAAGATCGACCAGTGGTTTGAAGCCAAGACGCAAGGCCTGACCGATCTGGCCAAGGCCCAACTCAAGCAACGCTGGGGCACGATGCAGAAGGTGCTCTCCAGCCGGTCACGGCTGGAACAAATCGTCGCGGACATCATGATGGACATGGCGACCCGCGATCGCCTCAAGAGCGGGCGCGGCAACGCGATGCTGGTCTGCGGCAGCATCTATGAAGCCTGCAAATTCTATGAGTTGTTCGCCAAGACCGACCTCAGGAATAAGTGCGCCATCGTCACCTCCTATGCGCCCCAAGCTACCGACCTCAAGGGCGAGGAAAGCGGCGAGGGCGACACGGAGAAGCTAGCGCAGTATGGGATCTACCGGACGATGCTGGCCGACTGGTTCAATGAACCGTCGGAGACGGCGCTGAACCGTGTCGACGCGTTCGAGAAGGCGGTGAAGAAAAAGTTTATCGACGAGCCCGGGCAGATGAAGCTCCTGATCGTGGTCGACAAACTGCTGACCGGTTTCGATGCCCCCTCGGCGACCTATCTCTACATCGATAAGCAGATGCGGGATCACGGCCTATTTCAGGCGATCTGCCGGGTGAACCGACTGGACGGCGACGACAAGGAATACGGTTACATCATCGATTACAAGGACCTTTTCCAAAGCCTGGAAGGCGCTGTGCACGATTACACCAGCGGAGCGCTCGATGGCTACGATAAGCAGGATGTGGCGGGCCTGCTTGAAGATCGCGTGGGCAAGGCCCGCGAGCGGCTTGAGGATGCGCTCGAAGCCGTGCGCGCACTCTGCGAGCCGGTTAACCCCCCCAAGGATCAACAGGCATATTTCCACTACTTTTCCTCGAAAGACCCTGGGAACGCCGAACAGCTCAAAGCCAACGAACCTCAGCGTCTGTCTCTATACAAACTGGTGGCAGCCTTGGTTCGAGCCTATGCCAACCTGGCGAGCGAGATGGATGAAGCAGGCTTTACGACCTCGCAAGCCGAGGCGACCAAGATCGAGGTGACGTTCTACGAAGACCTGCGCAACGAGGTGAAGTTGCACAGCGGGGATGCCATCGATCTGAAGCAATATGAACCGGCGATGCGGCACTTGATCGACACCTATATAAGAGCCGAGGAGAGCGAAAAGGTGTCTGCGTTCGACGACCTCTCGCTGGTTCAGCTTATCGTCGAGCGTGGGGCCGACGCCGTGAACGCGCTTCCTGCCGGCATTCGCAAAAGCCAAAGCGCAGTTGCGGAAGCCATCGAGAACAACGTCCGTAAGTTGATCATCGATGAGCAACCGGTCAACCCGAAGTATTACGAGAAGATGTCGCAATTGCTGGATGCCCTGATTAAACAGCGGCGAGAAGACGCGTTGAGCTATCAGGAGTACCTGCGGGAAATCGTTGAACTGACCACGAAGGCGGCTCACCCGGAAACAGGAGGCGCGTATCCCAAAACGATGGATACCGCGGGCAAGCGAGCGCTGTACGACAACCTGAACAGGGATGAAACATTGGCCTTGGCCGTGAATGCAGCCGTGCGAGAGAGTCGGCAGGACGACTGGCGAGGCAATCAGTTCAAAGTGAAGCGGGTGAGGAATGCGATCAGAGCCGCCCTGGAAAAAGCAGAAGGTCAAGGCAGTCCTTCGTCCTCAGATGTCAGTTCCGGCCTGTCTGTAGAGAGCCTTGGGACTTATCACTCGACATCCTCGGAGTCGTTGGATGATCGGGCCACCCGCGTTCTCGCATTGGTTCAGAACCAAGATGAATACTGAACGGAGCCGGATTACTGTCAGCGGTTTGCCGGTCGAGATTATCCGAAAAGGCATCAAGAACCTTCATCTTGGCATCTACCCGCCCAATGGCCGAGTCCGTGTGGCCGCTCCTACGAGAATTCATAACGACGCAGTTCGGTTGGCGGTCATCTCAAAGCTCGCCTGGATCAAGCGACAGCGGAAACGCTTTCATGCCCAAGCGCGGCAGACAGACCGTGAATATGCGTCGCGCGAGAGCCACTACTTTCTAGGCCGGCGGTATTTATTAAAGGTGATCCAGCACGCCGGCTCGCCCCAAGTGTTGAGACGAGGGAATAAGACTCTTGAGCTTCGTATCGCTCCAGGAACCACCCGGCAGAGGCGCGAACACATCCTGCTTGACTGGTATCGGGCGAATCTCAAAGCTCTGATCCCGCCGTTGATTGAGAAATGGGAAGCCAAGGTGGGCATGAGAGTTGAAGACTGGGGCGTCAGACGGATGAAAACAAAGTGGGGTAGCTGCAACCGCGCTGACCGCCGCATCTGGCTCAATCTTGAGTTGGCGAAGAAGCCGGTTCACTGCCTTGAATATATTATCGTGCACGAGATGCTGCACCTCATCGAACGGAACCACAATGACCGGTTCATCACGCTGATGGATAAATTCCTGCCAAACTGGCGACATCGACGAGACGATTTGAATTGTGCACCGTTAGCACATGAGACCTGGAGCTATTGAAGGTACATAGTCTCTTACGCTGAATATCGGCGATTGGGATTTCGAATTGAAATACCGCCCCTGCGAGGCTTGATCGGCTTACCTGCTGACAGCAGCCCCGACAGGGGCAGCTTCATGGGCAGCCGCTTGCTCATTTCTTGCCCGGCTCCAGCTCGACCGTCTCTCGAATCTTCACCCATTTGTCCCACCCATAGGCCCTCGCCTGGTTTTTGATGGCTTCCCTGGCGGCCTCGATGGTCTTGTTCAGACTGTCCCGGGTCATGGGTGGACGATATCGAACGAGGAGTTGGAGCGTGTCGGGACCGGCCAGGACAACGTCGAGCGAATAGGGATTGTCGGGCGTGGCCTCCCGTCTGAGCATGGCTCGCATGACTAATGCCAGCCACTCGCCTTCCGTCGGGCTGTACGTCCCGAGGCCAGGCCGGCTCGGAGTCGGTCGTGTCTCCGTGGTCGCAACTTCCTCTCTTTCCACCTTACAGTCACCCTCGCTGCAGGCCTTCATCTGCGCCTGCCGGTTATCCAAGCAGGCATTCCGTTCGCTTGGTCCGGTGACACTCTCGAGGCATTTTTGTGCCTCTTCCTCAGCCGCGTTGAAACAATCCGAACAGGGGTTCTGGGCGTAGAGAGGAGGGCCGAGCAACAAGAGCGGAAGCAATGCGAGCACCAGTCGGACGTTCATGATCGGACCTCCTGCAAACAGCGCCGAGACAATCTGCGCGTGAAGAGTCGTTCGTGCATCTTCCTCTACGCCACTCGCTGCTCCATTGCAATCCTCACCCGACCGCGCAATGAGGCTTCCACTTTGTCCCGCGTTGCGACCGGGACAGGGGAGCCCCCTCCCAATCGCTCTCATCGCGTTCGCCTCGTCGGTGTGCAACCGTCTGCCGACCATTGTACGAGGCGGTGCCCCAGCCCACAATTGACGAGCGACGCGTCAATCGGCTAGTCTCCGGCACTTTCACGCGTTCTGACTGATCTCCTTTCTGCGAGGCCTGATATGCGGCTGCGTCATGGCGGAATGGTGCTGGGTCTGATTGGATGCCTCTCCTTCCTGGGCTGGACCGTCACCTGGGCCGAGCCCTCGTTCGAACTCACCGCCCACTATATCCTCGATATCGTCAAAGCCTTTCGCACCGCCTACGTGCTCAACGTGGTGGAGCACACGCGAGCGGGCGGTCTGTCGACGCGGGAAGATTGGGAGACCGACGCGCATCTGTTGCCTTTGCCGGCGCAGTTCGTGAAAGCGGCGGCGAGCCAAGTGCAAAATTTAGAAATCGGACTGATCAGCCTGACGCCCCTCAACCCGGAGAACCGCCCGCGCACCGATGCCGAAGCCGATGCCTTGATCAGCCTGGAGAAGGATCGGTCGCGCGGTTTCGTGAGTTTTGTGGATGGAGATCAATTCAAGGCCATGTCGGCGGATTTGGCGCTCGTCCGCTCCTGCGTCGATTGTCACAATCACCATCCTCGCGCGGTGCGCCGGACCTTTCAACCTATGGATGTGATGGGGGCGCTGGTGGTGCGGATGAACCGCGACGCGCAAGGCCCGAGCCTCACACTTCCTTCCGATCCGCTCCCACGTCCCAGCGCGCCCTCCGAACGCCTGAAGCCGCCTATGTTCGACACTCCTTGGGTCAGGTGACGTTCCCGCCGCCAGCGAGTGGTTCGGAAAGGTGGAAGACCGGGCCCTTCGCCGCACGGTGCTGATATCAGGGGAGGTCTTCGATGTTGAACGCGAATGTGCTGGCGGCGGTGCTGGAATTTCGCCGAAAGCGTGATTGGGAGCAGTTTCACAAGCCGAAGGAACTCGCGGCCGCCATCACGGTCGAGGCGAGCGAATTGCTGGAGATCTTCCAGTGGAAATCGCACGAGGAGGTGACCCGTCTCCTGGACAGCCCGTCACGGGAACGCGTCGAGGATGAAATCGCCGATGTCGTAATCCTCCTCACCTACCTCTGTCATGATCTTGCCGTGGATGTGAATGCCGCGGTGCTCTCGAAGCTGCAGAAGAACGAAGCCAAATATCCGATTGAGAAGTCATACGGCAATGCAAAAAAGTATGATGAACCCTAATGATGTAAAGCCAGTGGTTCACGCAATCGGCGGCGGTCTACGGCCGATGAAGAAGCTGACCAGATAGGCGACGAAAAAAAGGAGGAAGAGCACGTACGACATGCCCGTCGCAGCGCCCGCGATTCCGGAGAGTCCCAATCCCCCTGCCACCACCGCGAGGGCAAGAAAGACCCAGGACCAGTAAACAACGACCGGTCTACGCACGAGTTCGCTTCCTTCCATCACGCACCCGATTCATGTTGCGATTTAATGCCGGGCTTCCGCACCTGAGGGGACTCATCGCACCTCTACCTCGACCGGCAACACATGGGTAATCATGGCGTCGCGGCGGTCCTTCTCTCGCACCATCGGCTGGCTGCGACCTCTGGCATCGGTGGCGCGCGCCATCAGGGTGTAGTGACCGGCTTGCGCCGGGGCGTCCCAGTCGTAGTCCCACAAACGCCAGGCGTAGGGCACGGCCTGATCGATGAACCGCACGGCCTGCCACGATCTGCCCCCATCGGTGCTGAGTTCCACCTTCGTCACCTCGGTTTCGCCGGCCCAGGCCGCACCAGCCACCCGATAGTGCGAGCGCGCGGGAATCACCTCATGGAGGGTGGGACGAGCGATTTCAGCCTTCACCTGGATCTCGGAGACGGGAACTAACGTGGGGAGCCCATGGGGGCGCTCCCACACCGCATACATGAACGTCTGGAAATACCCATCGAACGGGTGCTCCGTCAGGATAATTCGGCTCAGCCATTTGACCGATGCCATGCCGTACCATCCGGCCACGACCGCGCGCACCGGAAACCCATGCGCCGGAGGGAGGTCCTTGCCGTTCATGCGATAGGCCAGGATGACCTCGGGCCGGCGCGCTTTCTGCAGCGGCAGGCTACGGGCATAGGAAATCACGCCCGGTGTTTTCGGATCAGGATCGTGGAATTCGCCGGTATCGGCTCCTTCCAGGATCACGTCCACCGCCTGGTCCTTCACGCCGGCACGGGCCAACAGGTCGGCCAATCTCACCCCGGTCCATTCGGCATTACTGACGCCGCCTAGCTCCCAGCGAATGCTGGTTTGCGGCGGTTTGAGGAATACCCGACTGTTGCCGGAACATTCCAGCACTGCCGTCACATTCACCGACGGCATGTCACGAAGCTCGTCATAGCTGATCTGCAGGGGCCGGGAGACTGCGCCCTCGACTGTGAGCTTCCACCCTTTCGTAAGCAGTTCGGGCACCCCAAAGTGGGTGCGGACATAGAACTGCTCATTCGGCGTCAGAAAGGTGTTCAGCGTCGAGAACGGGAATTCCAAATTATCCGGGTTGCGCTGCCTGCTGATCAAACCGGCCACGTGGCCCTCCTGGCCAAGCCTTCCGCCTGGCTCCGGCGCGGCCGCGAGCAGGGGCGCCCCGAGATTATTGGTGAAAAGAGGCACCGCTCCCGCGGCGCCCAGTAGGAATGTTCGGCGGTTGACTCCCGGCTTGAGTGATCCTTCTTGTTCCTGATCCATGTGGCCGATTTCATGCCCCCGGATACTCAACGACGTTGACTACGATGTTTTGTGAATCGGCAGTCCCCTCCCGCTTCCTCGGCGTCATACCGTCGAGAACATTCCGCATGGTTTGGGGATGTTCCGCTCCAGTTCCCACAACCAAAGCCTGGCGGAAGAAACCGGCCGGGCGTCATCGATCCACCGCCTCCAGCACCCGTTTGACCTCGCCGTCGCCCATTTCATGGCTTCGTTCCGATCGCAGCTCGTCGAAATCCCCCCGAATGGCTTTCAGCGCATAACGCTCGACATCGATTTCGCTGGCGGTCCGCACGCCCAGGCGCCGAAACAGGGGAACGGGAGGACACCATCCCTGCACGGCATGTTGCAGCAGAAATCCGGCGACCACAGCGGGAAGCAGAAAAAACCGGCGATCGACGAATGCGCCGAGCCCGAGTCCCACCAAAGAAATCGAGGCGGCATTGGCCTCCAACGTCCGCTCGACGTCCCATTCATGATCCAACTCCTCAAGGCGCCGAGTGATGTCCCCGTCTCCTTGTTTCGCAAAGTGGGAGATATTGCGTTCAGTCTGACGGCGAATGCGGGCATTGATTTCCTCATCGGTATGTTGCTCAACCCGAGTCGTGGTGGCTGGTATCATGCGTTCCTCCCCCTTGATGCGACGGTGATGAAATTGCGATCCGATCGCGCGATTGACGCGATTGAATTAATCCCCTGCTCCGGTTCATTAGGCGGCGCGTCATGTCATCCTAGCAATCGGGTCGTCGGCGTCCATCCGCTGCGCAGAGATTCACGTGGCCATGGAGCTGTAGCGGCGCTGCCAGGCATGCGAAGGTTCGCCCTATTCCCGGCGATTTTCCGCCGATGAGGGATCAACGCGCTTCTCCTAGGCTGCTTGATCCGGCGGCGCGACGATGCGGCTGAATGTGAGTCGCTTACCTGCTGACAGCAACCCCGAGACGGGTAGTTTCATGAACTGACGCGCCGACAGGGGCCAGACTTCCTGGTTGCCGTTAGTGGTCTTGTGCGTCTCCGTCCTACGAATTGGGCGTTCGATTTGCTTCTGCATGGTGGCCACCTCCTTTTAAGATCTTGAGACTCTAGGCTCTCTTTTAGCACCGGCCTCCCAAACTCACGCTTCATTGGCTTTACTTCTACCTCCTGCCGTGAATTGCCGCGACTAGATGAACCCCTGGCTGGGTCAGATCATCCCCCTGGAGATGCCGATCTTCCGCTGGTCCCCCCTGAGCAATTCTGACCAGACGGTCATCTGTCTTCTTGGCATACTGACCCTTCTGTTGTGTTCCGCGGTCCAGCAGCGAGATCAAGGATGATTTTTGCGCGACGCACCACGGGGGGCATTCCCAGTCGCCCACTCATCCAGATGGGATTCATGAGACCAAGGAGGAACCTATGAGAGCCACACGAGCGACGTACATCTTCACGATTGCCACGTTTCTGGTCGGCTTTGCCCTGGGAGGGCTCTCGTTCCATGTGGCCTCCTCGCAAGGGGTCTTCGGGTTAAAGACATCCGTGACACAGATCGGCAGCGCCTTGGTCGAGATGCAGAAGAACGTGGACGAGCTCCAAAAGAATATGGGCACGATCAAACAAGCCAAGGATCAGTTGTCGTCGCTGTCACCGGCTACTGGAGAGGCCATGAAAAAGGAGAGTGAATCCTTGAAACAGATGATCCCAGGGTTTGGCCAATAGCGGGGCAATCCTGCCTGTCGTGAAGGTTATGGAAGAGGTCGGATGGAGGTGTGCCGAAAATTCTGGCCAGGTTGCGAGGCTCTTCTCAGGGGAGGAGGCTCTTCTCGGCTGGTGCCCGCGCTTCTGAAAAGCGCCAACGGAGGTGAACGATGGATCAGATGATCAACTTCGACAAAGTGACCTCGGTGCTCCTCCAGCATGGGGAGTGGTTTGAAGTCGACGCCGGGACGCTGACGTCGATCCCCGCCGCGAACTTTTTGTCGGGTCATTCCGGAGCCAATGCCTTTGCCTGGGTCAGCCACGGCGCCCGTCTGGCCTGCCCTTGCAGCGCGCTCGTGCTCGTCCGCTATGCAACGTGAAGCAGCCAGGCGCGGCCCTCGCTCGAGGGGGTCGCCCGACGACTGCATCCGGCCTGCATCAGCCAATCAGCAGGATGCCGTTCATCCTCTCGACCACATCACCTTCTAAGCGGCCTAGAGGCACCGCCTCCCTCCAGATGGCTCTCGCGCGCTCTTTTCTCCAGCGTCACGAAGTCCCAATGCAAATGCCACCAAGGATCGAGTACATTGGGCCGATCGAATGTATCTGTCTGATGGTTGGAGGATGTATGGCGAGATCGAGACGACCCGAGTTGGAAAAAGATAATCCGGTGGCTCCGCAGCCCTATGTGGGACCACGGAGAAGACAGGCGCAGGTCCGTCCTGGCTCGTCCTTGCGGGCGGCTGCGCAGAGCGAGATGAGCAAGACGCTGCAGACTTTGATGGAGGCGGCGGAACGATTTGTGAACGGTGCGCCGAAATCGAAGAAGCTGGAAGCGGAACGCAATGCGCTGCTGGATGCGATTACGCAGGCGCAATGGCTGCTGTCGGTCGAACAGGCTCCTTCGAAGCGACCGGCGCGACCGGCAAGAAGCGCTGACTGAGCAATTCTGACCAGACAGCCGCCCTTCGTCTTGGCATAGTGCCATTCTGAACTCGCAAACCTATACTGACAGGAGGTGTCGATGAAGACTCGCTCTGCTAAGCCACGTGCGGCGGACGCCGAGAAGGCTCCCCTACTCACGAAGGCTCATTCGTTACGACGAGGCAATCAGGCCCTGGCCGCTCCGCTTATCGTGCCTGCCGACGTGGATGAAGCCGTGAGCCGAGCTCGCGCATCCATGCGCGAAAAATCGATGACACTTAAGACGTTGCTACGGAAGTCCACGCGCCAGACGAACCTCCTATAGAAAGGCCCTCTACTCTATGCCGGCACTCAAACCCAAAGACGTGCAATTACACCTCAAGGCCATCCCGAAGTGGTCGAAGCGCGGGCAAACCCTGGTTCGCACCTATGAGTTCAAGGAGTTCATGCAAGGTCTACAGTTCGTGACGCAAGTGGCGAAACGCGCGGAGAAGAGCCAGCACCATCCGGACATCGACATCCGGTACAACAAGGTGACCTTGAAACTCACGACCCATGACGAAGGCGGCATTACGGACAAGGATTTCGCCATGGCCCGGCAAAGCGATGAGGCTTTCGCGAAAGTCTAGGACCACAGGCTCCTGCTGACTCGAACAATCGAGCGCACCTCATTGCGGAGAGTTTCTGCTCGGCCAGCCTGGCCGGCGATGCCGATTGTTCAATCGACATATTGAGCGAGGAATTCATGACCGGGTACGGACGCGGACAAGAAACCGGAATGACATTGGCGTCATTTCGCAGACACCTCGACAACCTCTCGCCATGTGAGCTATAAGACTCTCATGCTGGCCAAGCGACCGACCAAAAGCCCGAGGCCACGGGAACGGTACGTGACTGACCGTCAAGGCAAGCGGACCGGAGTGGTGCTCTCTCTGAAGCGCTATTCGCGTCTGATGGAAGATCTTCACGATCTCGCGGTGGTGGCCGAGCGGAGATCAGAGAAAGCCGTCAGCCCGGACGAGATGAGAAAACGGCTCGCTAAACGTGGCCTCGTATAGCCTGCGCTTTAAGCCGTCAGTTGAGAGAGACCTTCAGTCGATTCCTCGTTCCATTGTCTCACGACTCCTTGCCCGCATAGACCGACTACCGACAGATCCTTTTCCAACTCAATCCCGCAAACGACAGGGCGCTGAGCGTCTGTATCGCCTCCGCGTCGGAGACTACCGGATTGTCTATGAAGTGGATTCCGAGGCCCTGTCGATCACGATTCATCACATCCGACACCGACGGGACGTCTATCGGACGTTACGAAAATCCTGATCCCGTAGCCTTGTCATTCATCCAAAGGGATATTTTCTCGTCATAGAGTCCATTGCTTCCCCGACGAGCCAATTCGCGAGACTCAGGAGATCAAACCTGCCCCTTCCCGCCGCTCGAACCGTTGTGGGACGAACCATGATTCTTGCTCGCAGCCTGCCGGTCCTGGTTTATCTGATCCATGAAGGCCGCAAAATGGGCCGGCAACCCATCCGCGCCATAGAGCACTGCGAGATCTTTCAGTAGTTCCGTCAGGGTCGCCACGAGTTGTGCTTCTTCTCGTTTGACCTGAACTCGTAGCCGGTGCGCCTCCAAAGCGCGGTGGACGGCGAAGAGTAACGTGCTCTCTCCAATCGGTCTCACCACGACATCATAGGCCCCCGCCTCCATCGCCTGCCTGATGCCATCCTGATCGTCTTTTTCGAGGATCAGCAACAGCGGCGTCTGCGGGTGAAGCTTGCGCACAACTCGCACGAAGGCGATACCCTCGATACCCGGTTGGTGTCCATCACAGAGGATGGCGTCGTATTCGTGAGCTCGGATACGCTCGAGCGAGGCCAACGCAGATTCTGCGGTCTCGATCTGCACATCAGGCAATCGGAGGCGTAACGTCGACGCCAGCGTACTGAGGTGAATGGGATCGTCGTCGATGATCAGCAAGGAAGAAGTCGGCACCGTCATGCTCTCACCATACCCAGTTTGCGACGGATGGGCAAACGGTTCTTGCCAACCCCCATTGAGTCCGTCGTAAGGTCTCATTGTATGATACGTTGTTCGGAGTTTGTCGCAGCATCGATTTCTTGCGCGCCCACCCCAACCGTGGAGACTGGCTACGTATGAGAATCTGGCCCGGACATCCCTACCCGCTCGGTTCGACCTGGGATGGCGAAGGGGTGAACTTCGCCCTCTTTTCTGAAAATGCCACGGCGGTGGAACTCTGCCTCTTCGACGGTCCAGATGCCCCGGAAGAATCGCACCGGATCATGATCGAGGAATGCACCGATTACGTCTGGCACGTCTATCTGCCGGAGGTCAGGCCGGGGCAGCATTACGGTTATCGCATCCATGGTCCCTACGAGCCGGAAGCCGGGCATCGTTTCAATCCCGCCAAGCTCCTGCTGGATCCCTATGCGAAGGCGATCGCCGGCGGGATCGATTGGTCCGAATCGCTCTTCGGCTACAACATAGGCGACCCAGAAGCTGATCTGTCGCGCAATGACGTGGACAATGTCAGACACATGCCCAAATGCGTGGTGATCGATCAGGCCTTCACCTGGGGCGGAGATCAATTACTGCGGACGCGGTGGGACCGGACGGTGATCTACGAACTGCATGTGAAGGGCTTTACGGCCAGGCATCCGGATATCCCTCAGAATCTGCGCGGCACCTATGCCGGACTCGCGACGCCGGCCGTGATCGAGCACCTGCAGAATCTCGGCGTCACGGCCGTCGAGTTGCTGCCGGTGCACCATTTCATCCGCGACAAACACTTGCTCGACCGTGGGCTGACCAATTATTGGGGCTATAACTCCATCGGGTTTTTTGCGCCCGACAGCCAATACGCCACCACCTCGGCTCGCGCGCATCAGGTATGGGAATTCAAGACGATGGTGAAGGCGTTCCACAGCGCCGGCATCGAGGTCATTCTCGACGTGGTCTACAACCACACGGGAGAAGGCAGTCACCTCGGCCCGACCTTGTCGTTTCGCGGTATCGACAATGCGTCGTACTACCGGCTGATGCCGGACCAGCCGCGTTATTATCTGGATTATACCGGCTGCGGCAATACGCTGAACGTCCGCCACCCTCGGGTGCTGCAACTTATCATGGACAGCTTGCGGTACTGGGTGCTGGAGATGCACGTGGATGGGTTTCGGTTCGACCTGGCTTCGACCCTCGCCAGGGAACTGCACGACGTAGACCGGCTAAGCGCGTTCTTCGACATCATCCATCAAGACCCGGTGCTCTCGCAGGTCAAGCTGATCGCCGAGCCCTGGGACCTCGGTGAAGGCGGTTACCAGGTCGGCAATTTTCCCGCCGGGTGGGCCGAGTGGAACGGTCGGTACCGCGACGCGATCCGGCGCTACTGGAAAGGCGACGGCGGCCAAGTGGCGGAGCTGGCCTATCGACTCTCCGGCAGCAACGATCTCTACGAAGGCGGCGGGCGGCGGCCCCATGCCAGCATCAATTTCGTCACGGCGCATGATGGCTTCACCCTGCACGACCTGGTCTCCTACGATCAGAAGCACAACGAGGCCAACGGCGAAGAGAACCATGACGGCACTGATGACAATCTGAGTTGGAATTGCGGAGTGGAAGGACCCACGACGAGACCATCGGTCGTGGAGCTCCGTGAACGGCAGCAGCGCAACATGCTGGCCACCCTGCTCTTGTCACAAGGCGTGCCGATGATTTGCGGCGGCGACGAGATGGGGCGAACGCAGCGCGGCAACAACAACGCCTATTGCCAGGACAGTGACATCAGCTGGATCGATTGGAAACTGAACAAACATCAGCAGGCGCTGGTCGCCTTCACCAAGAGTCTCATCCTGCTGCGACAGCAGCATCCCGTATTCCGGCGCCGCCGATTTTTTCAGGGCCGCCGCATCCGTGGCGCGGAGGTCAAGGACATCTCCTGGCTCCGTCCGGATGGCAAGGAAATGACGGATGACGATTGGGCTCTCGGGTATGTGCGTTGCCTGGGCGTCCGGCTGGCCGGCCATGCGATCGAGGAGAAGGATTCGAGGGGAAAACCGGTGCTGGACGAAACGTTCCTGGTACTGCTCAATGCGCATCACGAGCCGCGGCCGTTTACGTTGCCCGCCCACAAACCCGGCGTGCGATGGCAACCGGTGCTGGACACCGCCGTCTCCAAGGGGCACGAAAAGACGGTGACCCTCTTGAAAGGCGGCCTGCAGTACGACCTCGACGCCCGCTCGCTCGCCCTGCTCCGACTGCACGAAAAATCCTGAGTGAATGTTCGCCCTACACGCTCCCACTTGATGCGTCAGCCGATGCCGGCCGTCTGACTATCCGCGACTGGTTAGTAGGAGATCCCCTGAGAGTTCCAGGGGGTCATGGCCACTTCAGGCATGTGGAGGGTCTTCTTGTGAGAAGGAGAGGCTTGGGGCAAGCCGGGAGTTATGGTGTGAGCGAATGCCGCAGGCTGGAGCAAGCTATCTGCGTCGTCGGCCGTCCTCGAACGACGCTTGCCATGGGCCCCAGGTTTGCGCCTTTGTTACCCCGCCTAGCCCTAGGCGGCCATCGACTGGGGGCTGAATAGGGCAAGGGTTTGTTGGAGTTGCTCCTGCGCCTCTAGGAGCAAGACGGGCCGCTCATCGAGGTTGAAGCCCGTCAATTGCATCGCGTGCGGATCAAAGGTCGGCTCTTGTGCGGCATGGGATGGAGGCAACTCGCTCTGGTCCGCCACCACGCCGGCCAGATGAACGACCGATGCATTCAGTATGTGTTCCCCTGCTGCGTGAGGGTTCAGTTGGTGACGAATGGCCTGCTCGATTTGGGCAGGCATACCCCAGGATCGAATGAGTTCGGCGCCGACTTCCGCATAGTCGCATCCGATGCTGGCCTGCTCGACTTCCGCCAGCGACGTCCCGAGATATCCGGCTTCAATGAGCGCCGCCTGCG
Source organism: uncultured Nitrospira sp. (assembly GCA_964493335.1). GTDB lineage: Bacteria > Nitrospirota > Nitrospiria > Nitrospirales > Nitrospiraceae > Nitrospira_A. The sequence continues at coordinate 26,166 of CAZBNV010000035.1, read as the reverse complement.
CGCGCTGAGGAATGGTTTGGTAGAGGACGAGATGCCCAATATCTCGCAGCAGGCCTTCGATGAAAAATCGCTCGCTGTCCCGGATACCGCAGGCTTTGGCGATTTTTGCGGCCATCAACGCGCAGAGAACGCTCTTGCGCCAATAGGCGGACAGATCCATGATTTCCGTGGTCATCCCGCTGAAGCGACGGCCGATCGTGGTGGCCGTCACCAGGTCGCGGACGGCCTGCATGCCAAGAAGGTTCACGGCGCGCGTCACGGTGTCGACCTGCTTGGGAAATCCGTACAGCGGACTGTTGACGATCTTGAGGACACGGGCGGAAATTGCCGGATCGATTTTGAGGGCGTTTGCCAGATCATCCATGGTGGAGTGGGGGTCGTCCACGACATCACGAACTCGAAAGTAAATTTCCGGGAGGGTAAAGATATTCGAGCAGGATTGGACGAGTTCTTGTGCCGATGCCATGGTCAACGCTCCTCCTTGCGCACGACTTGTGCCAGGTTCTCCGCAGCCCTCGGCTCTCTCTATCGGTTATCAGGGCATTTTCCTAAAGCGCAGGGAGTGCTGCTACAGCATAGGGTGGGTTCAGTCATCTCCGGCTTGATGAAGGGCGTTAGGCATAGGCGGGCGCGTTGCCCGGCTTCCATTTGATGCTGCAGCCGATGCTGGCTTTTTGGTGGCTCTCTATCGGCGTACCGCCCAGCAGGGCATCAATCGCGGCGCGCAGATCACGGCCGGTTACCGGCTTGCCGGTGCCTGGACGGCTGTCATCCAACTGCCCTCGGTAGACCAGCCGTCGCTCCTTGTCGAAGAGATAAAAATCCGGCGTGCAGGCGGCCTTGTAGGCCTTCGCGACATCCTGGGTCTCGTCGAAGCAGAAGGGAAACCGAAACCCCAGGCGTTGGGCCATCTCCTTGAGCCGCTCAGGCGCATCATCAGGATAATGCCCTGGATCGTTGCTGCTGATGCCGATGATGCCCAAACCGCTCGGTTCATAGTCCCGCCCCAGCTTGGCGATTTCATCTTGGACGTGCAGCACGTAAGGACAATGCCGGCAGAGAAACATCACCAGCAACGCGGATTTGCCGGCAAACGAGTCGAGCTGAAAGACCTGCCCGCTCACGACATCGCGCAAGGCAAAAGGAGGTGCGCTCGTTCCAAGCGATAACATTACCGACTCGACTGCCATAACCACCTCACAGACTTCACAAGAAGATTAGCGGAACAGCACCACTCTACAGGCCTCGCACACTCCACTCAAGGGGTGCTCGCCAACGCGGGATTTTACCGTGACACCAGACATATACGACGATCACCGAAGTCATGACGTGCTGCCTGCCACAGGCAAAATAGGTTTTGAATCCCCCAGACCCTGCTGTATACTGGCCTCATGTCCTTCAACCTTCCGCTCAAAGACATGACTCTCCATGACAAACTCTCCGCAATGGAGGCTTTGTGGGACGATCTTATCCGCACTCCTGAGGCCGTTGAATCTCCCGCTTGGCATAAGGACGCGCTCGCAGAGCGTGCTCGCCACGTGGCCGAGGAAACCTCCCGGTTCACCGAGTGGGAGACAGCCAAAGCGAACATCCGTAACAAGCTGTGAAAATCGAAATCCTGGATGAAGCCCAGGAAGACTTGCTGCAAGGGTTCCGTTTTACGAAGACCGAGAACCGATGCTCTTGGATTGTCGCAGAAGTCCATCATGGGCTCGCAACCGCCTAAAGGACAATGGCTGACCAATGAATCCAACCAGGCGAAACAACAGGGCAAGCCGTTCCCGTCACGCAATCCTTCCAGCACTCTTCCCTCATTGACCTGCTTTTCTCTCCCCGCGTATGCTGAGGTAGGACTTGCCTGCATCCGGCAGACAGGAGTGCCCGACAGACGCTTCACCCACACGCTTCACGAAAGAGTCATCCATGCAATTCGATGCCGCTTTGGCTGCTCAAGATACCCTTCAGGAATCGGAAGTTGAACTCGGTACCGATTGGGACCGGGCCGTTGAACTCGAAGGCACCTTTTCTTCCAACGCCGGCGCCCTGGCGCGCGAGGCCTACGAGCAATTGCTCGCGCTGGCCGGCCGGCATCCCCAGGCCCACACGTTTCAGGCCTTCTGCATCTACATCACCTGGCAGCAGGTGACGGAGGAAACGATCGCCCATCACTTCCAGACCGGGATGAGATTATCGGAGGCGTACCTGGCCTCGCCTGAGGGAAAAGACCCACGGCACGTCGCCTACGTGTCTGAGCTACTCGACTCGTTTCGTGCCGGATTGGGATTGGACGAAGAGGACGACATTGTGGTGGAGTTCAGGAAGGACACGCCCAAGGGTGGCGATTGACGGATGCTGAAAAGGACCTTCAGCTTTGTTCTCGCGTCATTCAGCGGCTCGACGTACTGCCCCGTACGCCTCGACGCTTCATTTGCTGCGGCCTCGCTGGACGGCCCTTTTGACCATCCGTTTCACTTCAAGAAAGAGGCAAATCTCGGAAGGGTGTCCAAGCCTCACCCCTCACCACTCACGCTTCACAAAAGAAATGGCTGAAAACGACAAACATCGCGCACGCATTTTTCTCCATCGCGGAGATCTCGTCCAGGCGCGCGCCGCTTGGGAGGCGGCCGTGAAGGACGACCGCGTTACTGGGGCCCAGCGCGAACTTTCCAATAGTCTTGGGAATCTCGGCAATACCTACGCCCTGGCCGGCGAGTTGGAGAAGGCCGATGCCTGCTATAAGGAAGTGCTGAGCATTCAACGGAGCGAACAGGACCCGCACGCCATTGCCCACACCCTCGTCAATCTTGGCAATCTGTACATTGGGGCCGACCGTCCTGAGAAGGCCCGCCCCTACTACCTGGAAGCCCTCGATCTGTTGAAGCCGCTCAATGACCATCGCGCCCTCGGCATCCTCTACCACAACCTGGCAATGGAGGAAGGCCGGCAGCAGCATTGGGATGAGGCCGTGCGGTGGTTTCAACAGGCGCTGGACTCTCATCGGGTCGTCGGCAACGAAGAGGGCCTCGCCGGTACCTACAGTCAGCTGGGAAAAACGTTTGTTGAAAGCGGCCGTCCGGTCGAAGCCGAACGCTGTTTCAACAACGCGTCGGAGCATTTCATCAAGCTGGGCAATCCGACCGGCGAAGCGGCCGTGCTGCGGGAGTTGGCCGATCTGTACGAACAGCGGCATGATACGATCGCGGCGATCCGCTGCGTGGAACGGCTGCATCACCTGGCACTGGGAACGGGACGAGCGCCGGCTGCCACCGACCGCGAACGACTCGCGCGACTTCGTGCCGTCAAAACCGAACGGCCCATAGCTGATTGAAGAGGGCCGGTGGTACAATCCGCCCTCGTGTCACAAGCCAATTACGCTTCACAAGGAGCCTCATGGATATCAGTGCCTTTCGTCAAATGGTTGAGAAGAACCCCAAGGGATTTTTAGGCCGCTACGGCCTGGGAAATAAAATTCTGCAAGAAGGCGGCAACGCCGAGGAGGCCGTCGAACACCTCACCGTTGCCACCCAACTCGATCCCACACACGTGGCCTCGCACCTCGCGCTCGGGCGAGCGCTGGTTTCGCTGGGCAAGAAGGACGCCGCCAAGCCGGTGTTGCAAGCCGGCATCGATGCGGCGGTGTCCGGCCGCTCCAACGGCGGGGTCGATCTCGTCCCGGAATTACAACAGCTGTTACGCACACTTGGATAAGTCATTCAGGAGGATCTATGAATCTTGATACAGCCAGACAGCGGATCGAATCCGCCATGACCCAATATGGCCAGCATGCAGCCATGGCCATTGAACTCGTGATCAACGAAGTCCGCTCGGATATGGGCTACGAAGCGGTGAATGAGCTGATCGATGAATTCGACCTGGAACTGCAATACAACATCGCGCCGTTGGAATCCGACGTGTCGTCGAATAGCTGAGCAGGGATGGAATTTTTCCGAACAGCCCTTTCAGGGTGCTCAAAACGGCCATCCAACGAGGCCGCAGGCGAGGAAGACCCGCAGGCGTACAGTCGGAGGTACGCCGAGGCTGATTCCAAGCCGAGAACGATGTTGGGGCTCTTTTTCAGCACCCGTCTATGCCGCTGATCTGGTGTTCCATCTCCGGTCACGGCTACGGTCATGCCGCGCAAGTCGGACCGGTGCTGAATGCGCTGGGACGGCTGGTGCCCAACCTCACCGCCATCCTGCGGACGACCGTTCCCGCCGGCTTCTTCGAACCCCGCCTCACCATTCCTTGGCAACTCAGTACCGCGCAGCAAGATGTGGGCTGCATCCAAGATGGCCCGCTGAAGATCGACATCGCCGGCACCTGGGCCGCCCATCGGACATTCCATACCGATTGGAAACCCAAGGTCGAAGCCGAGGCCGCGCTCATCCGTGCCGCCTCTCCCGCTTGTGTGCTCTCCGATATCTCCCACTTGGGGGTGGCCGCCGGAGCCGCCACCGGCATTCCCACCATCGGCATGTGCTCACTCTCATGGGATCTGGTGCTGGAACCATTTATTGATCCCTCCGTCGCCGAGCAGACTGAGATCCTTCGACAAATTCGTGAGGCCTATGCGCTGGCCGATTGCTTTTTGCGCGTGGCCCCTGGTTTGGCCATGACGGCGTTCCGAAACCTGTTCGATATCGGTCCGATCGCGGAACCGGCTGCGCCGGAGACCGTCCGACTCCGTGAGGCCATCGGCGCGCCGGCAACCGATCGAATCATCCTCGTCGGGTTTGGCGGGATTGCCTTGCAAGGGCTTCCGTTCGAGGCCATGGAGAAAATGCCTCCCTATCGTTTTCTCGTCGACGGCCACGTCCCGCTGGGACTTAGCCGGGTGGCGTCACTCGCTACCGTGGGCCTACCGTTCAAACAGGTGCTGGCCTCCGTGGACATGGTCCTCACCAAACCTGGCTATGGCACCATCGTCGAGGCAGTAGCATTAGGCACCCCGGTGGTCTATGTGCGCCGGTATAACTTCGCGGACGAGCAACCACTCGTCGACTATCTCCACCGCTATGGTCGAGGTGTGGAATTGTCGCTGTCCGAATTTCTCGACGGACGTTGGGAACAGGCCATACGTCAGGCCTTCGATCAATCCATTCCACACCCGCCTCCACCGCTCTCGGGCGCTGCGGATGCCGCACATATGCTGAGTCGATACTTCTGAGCCGCCGGGGACCGCTCGCCTGTCTGCCCTTGCCGTCTCCCGTGATCACGAGAATGTAATCGCAATCCGATTGGTCGTTTATTCCGTAGAGTGTTATAGTGTGGCGTGCCGAGACCCAGAGGAGTGCCCCGCGCCTAGGCCCACTGCATGGAATCTGCCTCCCGACAAGCCGCATCGAGCATCGAACCCAAACTCTTGACCCGCGTGGCCAAGGGAGATCCGCAGGCATTCGGCCAGCTGTACGATCAATCCAGCACCCTGCTCTTTACACTGGCCTATCGAATTCTGAGCGATCGGGAAGAGGCGGCAGAATTGCTGCAAGAAGTCTATCTGGAAGTTTGGCGCAAAATTGCCAAATACGACGTGGGTCGGGGGAGTCCGATTGCCTGGTTGGTGACCTTGACGCGCAGCCGCGCGATCGACCGGCTTCGATCACGCGCCTCGCGGGGGCAGCATCTGGTGGCCGATTCTCTTGAGCATCCATTGGTCTCGCATACGCCCGATGTCAGCCCGAATCCCTATGAAGCGCAGGAAGACACCGACCTGCGGCAGATGATGGCCAAAGCGATTCTCGATCTGCCCCTCCCGCAGCAGCAGGCCATCGAAATGGCCTGCTACCAAGGGTTGACGCATACGGAAATCGCCGCCAAATTGAATCAGCCATTAGGGACGGTGAAGACCCGCATCAAGCTGGCGATGACCAAACTCCGTGCCTCTTTGCAAACGCTGCCGCAGGGTGAAGGGTTATGACGCACGAGGAATTGGAAGAAGCGATTCCCCTTTACGCCATCGGCGCCCTGGAGCGCTCGGAGCGGCAGGCCATCGAGGCCCATCTGCTGTCCGGATGCGCAGCCTGCCATGCCGCCTTAAAGGATTATCAGACCGTGGCGTCGTTGCTGCCCTTTGGTCTCACTCCGGCCACGCCGCCCAACACGCTCAAGGCCAAAATCATGTCGGCTCCGGCCCCTCTGGCGGGTGCGGCCGAAATGGAGAAGCCGGCCGGCCGGTCAAGTCTGGAACCAGGCGAATGGATGAACCATCTGTTTCCACCGATTGCGCCCGCTCGCTCCTGGCCGTTCCAACTCGCGGTAGGATTCGCCGCATGCGCACTCGTGGCCGGAGGCGGCTACCTGGCCTGGCTGTCCTATTCCCAATCGACACAGCACTCCGGAGAAATTCAACGGTTACAAACCGCGATGCAGCAGGCGACCGCGCGCGTGACGACCTTGCAGTCGGATCTGCAGCAGCGAGAACAGGCTGTGGGAACTCTCAAGTCAGAGCTGGACCAACGCGCCACTGAAGTCGCCGAACTGCGGGATCAGGTGATCCAACGGGAGGCTGAAGTGGAGGATGTGCGGACGCAGCTGACCCAGCGCGACAGCTCCCTGCAACGGCTGGCCCGCCAGAATGAGGAGTTCGTCAGTTTCTTTAAAAATCCTGCGTCCAAAGTCGTCTCGCTTTCAGGATCCGAGATGGCGAAATCCGCCGGGGCGTTCCTGTTGTTCGACCCGGCCACCAAAAAGGCCTGGCTCTATGCCTTTAATCTGCCGGCATTGCCGAACGGCAAAGTCTATCAACTCTGGGCGATCGACGATAAACCTGTCAGCGCCGGGGTCTTCGGCCTGGATACCGGACAGAAGGGCCGCATGCTGATCAAGAATCTTCACGAGTTTTCACGCATGAAGAAGTTCGCCGTGACCGTAGAGCCGGATGGCGGTCTCCCGCAGCCGACGGGGGCCATTTACCTGGTGGGACAGATCTAAGCGCAGCTTTCTCTCAGGCCGACGCGCTCTCTCCCCTGCCTTTCCTCAGACATCACGTGGTACCATGCCCCTACTCCTGCTGACAGCCAGAGCTTTCTGACAGTCCTGAAACCAACCGACGACACATGTCTCCTCTCGACGATCTCGACTATCGCTACATGCAACAGGCCTTGAGGCTGGCTCGCGCCGCGCCGTTGATCGGTGAGGTGCCGATCGCCGCCCTATTGGTGCGCGATGGCCTCGTGATCGCGGAAGCCCACAATCGCCGGGAAACGCAGCAGGACCCTACGGCCCATGCGGAATTGATCGTGATTCAGGAAGGAGCGAGGCAGACGAAAAGCTGGCGGCTCACCGGCACGACGCTCTACGTCACGCTGGAACCCTGCGCCATGTGCATCGGCGCCATCGTGCTGGCTCGTGTTCCACGACTGGTGTTCGGCGCGACCGATCCCAAGGCCGGCGCTTGCGGGTCCACCATGAACATTCCACTCGAGCCCCGCCTGAACCATCGCGTGGAAGTCATCGGTGGGCTATGCGCCGAGGACAGTCAGCGCCTCTTGCAGGATTTCTTTCGGCAATTGCGGAAGGACGCGACAAGGCGGGAGAATGCTTAACCTGGGTTAACGAAACAAGGCCATCGCATCGAACATCTGCACCTGCCAGGCTTCGCCTTCGACCGCGATCGCTCCGGTGACCTGCTCGCCTAGCTGTAAGGATTGCACCGACCAATCCCTGTCGAAAATGCCCGATTCCGTGAGACGCACCTGCGCCTGCATCAGCTGATCATCGAACAGCAATTCGAACCGGTCCAACCCATACGACAGCCCCACGCCTCGCCCTTTGAGATAGGCTTCTTTGCCGGTCCAATAGCGATAGAACATGCCCGGCTGCTCCTCACCGTGAGCTTGCGCGATGCGCTGCGATTCGCCGAGAGCAAAGAATCGCTGGGCCAGTTTGAGCGCCTCCACATCAGGGCGGCAGACTTCTACATCCACCCCAACCGCTCGCCCGTCCGCCACCGCCACCACGGCATACTGGCCTGAGTGAGACAGGCTGAACTCAATCGGCTCAGCGGTATGAGACCGACGCCGTAGAGACGGCTTGCCGTGATCTCCCGTTTCAAATTGCAGCTGTCCGGGCTCTTCTTCTCCCACATAACGGCCCAGAATCAGCCGCAGCAGCCCATGTGACAGCATGAATCGCTGACGATCCCGCTCGAAGGCAAACCGAGCGGCGCGATTCTGCTCATCCGTCGACAGCAGCGCGAAGAGGGCGGCAGGGTCGAGCTCATGTCGGGACAGGTCACAGAGCCAGACATGCACATCCTGCCGAGAGAAACCTGGAGATGGGAGAGAGGTGGTGGAAGGAATCAGCACAGCAGCCACAACGCACTATACATGACGAACGAGGCCTTCTTCACGCCGACGGGCGAGCAACCGGTTTGAGCGTCGGTCCGGTTCGGTGCGTGGCACCGCGGGTGATCCCATTGGAAGCCTCTACAAGCTTGCCTTCATCCAGCTTCAGTACGCGGTCGCCCACATGGAAATACCGGTCGTCGTGAGTCACGACGATCACACCTTTTCCCCTGGCCCGCAACTCCGGCAGCAGCTCGCCGTAAAACACTTCCTTGTATTGAGGATCCTGATCGGCCGCCCATTCATCGAACACATAAAAGGGCCGATCTTCCAGCATCGCCGTGACCAGCGCCAGGCGCTTGCGCTGCCCCTGAGACAGATTGATCGTGGAATATTCCCCGTCCTGGATCGTGACCTTATGCTCAATTCGCAGCGTCTTCAACCATCCGTCAGCTTGGCTGGCAATCAGGGAAGGATCCAATCCCAGCAGTTTCTTGAACAAATAAAAGTCCGAAAAGACCGCGGCAAAATGCTGCCGGTACCAATCCTGCGTCGGAGGTGCAATCGTTTCACCATTGAGCTTCACGGCTCCCTGCTGCGGCAGATAGAGTCCCGTGAGCACCTTCACGAATGTCGACTTGCCGCTGCCGTTGCCTCCGATGATAAAGACCAGCTCGCCGGTTGCCAAGGTCATATCCAAGGGTCCGAGCGTAAACGAACGCTCGCCTTCATCCTTCGGCTCATAGGAGAACATGGCGTTGGAAAACTCTACACAGTGCGCGCCCTGGGCAACCGGTCGCTCCGCGCCACCCTCTCGGTTTCCCTCGTCCAATGCCAACCCCAAGCCTTCGATCTTCTCCAGCGCCACCTGCCCCCGACTCAACGCCGGCACCATCCCCAGCAAGCCCCACATCGGACCGATCATGTAAAGCATGGCGAAGGCATATCCGGTCAGAGACTCACCGGACAGCGCGAGGAGCCTTGGAAACAGGAGGAGGATGACACCGATCAATCCGTAGAAGAGCACCTGCGTCCATGAATCAGTCGCGAGATACTGCTTGGTCGTGACGAGGTTGTGATGACGCAGCGACTCGGCGGCCTGCCTGATATCCGAGGCGACGAAGGTTTCGCGCCGCCCGCGATGCAGCATCAACTCCTTCATCCCCTCCGTCAGGCTACGAAAATGCTCGAAGAGCGCGCCTTTCGCGTCGCGCACGGCGAGAGACGACTGCAGGACACGATTGTAGAGCTGGCGGTACCCCAGCAACCCCAACACCGCCAAGACTACCACACCCAGAAACGCCTGCCAGGAGAGCCAAGCGAGATAGGCTGAGCACCCAGCCAAAATAGCCACATTGATAGCCAAACCCGGCAAGCCGTTCACCGCCCAGGCCATGGCATTCGTGTCATCCGTCAATGTCGCCAAAATTTCATGCGCTCCACGCCGCTCCAGCGTGCGATAGGGCGCGCGCACCACTTTCCAGCAGAGCTCCATGCCCAGATTCAAAATGGTTTCCTGCGCAAATTTGACGAGCAGCAATTGAGACACATAGTTCGAGACCACTTTCAACATGGCCAGCCCGATGAATGCCACCGCGAACACGTCCGAGGTCGAACCGGCGCCATTGATCAGCTTGTTGATCACCGCCAGCAGTCCCACGCTGGAGAGCCCGGCCAAGAGCCCCGTCAGCACCATCAGCACCATCATGGTTCTGGCGCCGCGCAAGAGAAACAAGAGGAACCGATACATTTTTATCATGGTCGTGATTTCGTCATGGCTCGGGATGATTAAATGGCCGGCCAACGCGGCCAGCGAACACCGGGGCGTGGCGTGCTTAGACTGAGCCATTGCGCGGCGCGAACCACGCTGACAGCCTGTGTCAGCATTTCGTTAGGCCGCTCGCGATGACGGCCCCTTCCCCTCATCATCCGGCTTTCGCTGGAGCTGCGCCCAGGCGTCCTGCCAAAAGGTCTTGAGCTGAACGGCCAATTCCTGTACATGCGGGGCGACGAAGAGGCGCCCTGAATCTTCCGCAGGCAAATACATCGTTCGGCTCATTCCCCTTGCGGATTCGCCGAAGACCAATCGCGTGTCATCGGTGGAATTCGTGAGCGGATGTTTGGAGGCAATCACATTGAGCACCTGCCCTCGAAAGGGCTTCAAGTCGTAGCGGGCCACGGCGTGGAAGGTGGCATAGGTCACCTGGTCTTTGTATAAAAATTCATCTTGATGTTCGACGGCTTCGGTATGGTGCATGAGACCCCAGAGTCGTTTCAACTTCCCTCTCCAGAACATCAGCCATTCCTCGCGTGGTAGTTTGCGCATGAGACGATAGTACGTCGCCACCTTCATGGCCACGAACAGAAGCGGCCACAACAAATAGGGCGGACGGCTCCAGTGGGTCAGGTAGGATCGCGGATGCCAGGATTCGATGATGGCCAGCACCACCTCTTCCCCCTTCGCTGTGAGCTGCTGGGCAATCTCGTATGCGGCCAGCCCACCCGTACAGGTCCCTCCGATGAGATAGGGCCCCTGCGGCTGCACCGAGCGAATTTCATCGATGTAATGCGCGGCCATGTCCTCCACCCGCATGAATGGCTTTTCTTTTCCATCGAGACCACGAGCCTGTAAGCCATACAATGGCTGATCGTTGCCCAGTAACTTGGCCAGGCGAGCGAAGACGAGGACATTGCCCCCGACCCCGGGAACCGCAAAGAAGGGCGGGTTCTTGCCCTCCGGTTGAATCGCAACTAATGACCGCCAGCGCACCGTACAACCTTCATCGGCCAGGACATCCGCCAATTGTTCGATCGTCGGCGCCTGAAAGAGCAACGCCATCGGCAACCGTGTGCCGAAGGTCTGCTCGATCGCGCTGAACATCCGCAGTGCCAGCAAGGAATACCCGCCCAGCGCAAAAAAATTGTCTCGGACGCCGATGGACGTGATTCCCAGCACCTGCTCCCAAATCGCCGCCAGCTGCAATTCGATTCGATTCCTTGGCTCGATGGCCTGCGCGCCGTCGTGAATCGGCTCCGCGGCCGGAGCCGGGAGGGCGTTACGATCGACTTTGCCGTTTTGGGTGAGCGGAAACTCCAGCAGGGCCACGATCGCGGACGGGACCATGTAGTCCGGAACCACGTCTCGAATGGCACGACGCAGGGTCTGAGGGTCACAACGATGTCCCTCTCGCGCCACTACATAGCCCACCAGCCGCTTATCTCCCGGAACATCTTCGCGCACAATGACCACCGCTTGCTTGACGGTAGGATCTTCTGCCAGTACGGTCTCGATTTCGCCCAGCTCGATCCGAAACCCCCGCAGCTTAACCTGGAAGTCGATACGTCCGACGTAGTCCAGCCTGCCGTCAGGCAACCATTTCACTTGGTCTCCAGTGCGATACAGGCGCTCCCCCGATCGAAACGGGTTGGGGACGAAGCGCTCATCCGTCAACTGGGGAGCGTGCCGGTACCCGCGCGCGAGGCCCATTCCGCCGAGATAGAGTTCTCCTGGTATCCCAACCGGCACCGGCTCGCGATTGGGATCCAGCACATACACCTGGGTATTGGCGATGGGCCGGCCGATCGGTATCGTCCGGTCTGCCGACCGGACCCGCTCCAGAGTCGACCAGATGGTCGTTTCCGTCGGTCCATACACGTTCCACACGGACCCTGCCCTTGCCAACAGCTTCTGCGCCAACTCGCGAGGAAGTGACTCCCCGCCACAGAGCACCTTCACATGGCGTCCGCCCTGCCATCCCGACTGCAAGACCATCCGCCAGGTGGCCGGCGTGGCCTGCATGACGGTGACCTGGCCCTGGTCGAGTTCTCGCTGCAACCAGACTCCGTCCATCGCTTGTCGACGATTGGCTAACAGAATACGCCCGCCCGCCAAGAGCGGAAGATAGAGTTCCAGCCCGGCGATATCGAAGGACAACGGCGTGAGGGCGACCAGCACATCGGACGCGGCCATACCCGGCTCGCGCTGCATCGATCGCAGAAAGTTCACCAGCGCGAGATGCTCGATTTCGACCGCCTTCGGCTGACCGGTCGAACCCGAGGTAAACAGCACATAGACCAGATGCTGCGGGCCGGCCAGGGGCGGCGGGTTGTCCTCCGGATATTGCGCCAACGTCTCCGCATCGAGATCCATGCACACCACCGGCAGTTGATGCTGAGGAAGCCCTGCGAGGAGCGACGAATGGGTCACGAGCAGCGCGGCCTGGCTGGCCTCGATCATGACGGCCAACCTTCGTATCGGCAGCCCTGGCACCAGGGGAAGATACGCGCCTCCGGCCTTCATCACGGCCAGCAGCGTAATGAGCAATTCAAGCGACCGTTCCAGGAAGACCGGCACAATGACATCCGGCCCCACGCCCCAATCCCGCAGATGGTGAGCCAGCCTGTTTGCGCGACGGTTCAGGTCCGCGTAGGAGAGTTCTACCCCTTCAAAGACCACGGCGATGGCATCGGGAGTGCGGTCGACTTGCGCTTCAAACAGCTGCGGGAAGCAGACGGTGCGGTCGAAGATCGTCTCGGTCTCGTTCCACTCTCGAATGATTCGACGCTGCTCCTGCTCCGTGAGGATCGCCACACGTCCGAGCTTCTCCTCGGGATGCTCCGCAATCGCTTCCATCAACTCCCGATACTGCCCCAGCCACCGCTCGGCGGACGCACGATCGAAGAGATCCGTATTGAATTCCAGATAGGCTTTTCGCGACGAGAACGGATCGATCGACAGCCCGAGATCCAACTGGGCCGCGCCCCGGCTCACTTCATACGGCGTCCACGATAGATGCTGAAACTCCGTGCGCGCGAACGGCGTATTGGCGAAATTGAAGAGCACCTGTACCAGCGGCAAGCCGCCCTGGCTGCGGTCCGGACGCAATTCCTCCACCAGCTTCTCGAAGGGAATATCTTGATGGGCATAGGCATCGAGAGACAGGTCGCGGACCTTCCCCAATAATTCGCGGAAGGTCAGCTCGCTCGTCACGTCCGTTCGCAACACCAGCGTATTCACGAACGTGCCGATCAAATCTTCGATCTCGAGGCGGTTGCGATTCGCGATAGGGGTGCCGATGACCAGGTCACGCTGTTGCGTGAGGCGATGCAAGAGGCCGAAAAATCCGGCCAGGAACACCATGTACAGCGTCACCCCTTCGCGGACGCTGAGTTGCTTGAGCCGATTGACCAATGCCCAGGGCAAATCCACCGACAGATGATCCCCTTTGAAGGCATGCACGGGCAACCGCGGCCGATCGGTCGGCAACGTCAACACCGGAAGATCCAGCAGTTTTGACTTCCAATGGGTGAGTTGTTCGGCCAATACCGGCCCAGTCAGCCAGGTGCGTTGCCACAGCGCGAAGTCGGCATATTGGATCGGGAGATCCGGCTGGATCGCAAAAGGTCTTCCGGCACAGAAGGCGTTGTAGGACTTCACCAGCTCACGCGCGATCACACCATACGACCAATGATCGCAAATGATGTGGTGCGTGCTCATCACCAACACATGATCTTCCTCGCCTAGCTGGACCAGCAGAATCCGCAGCAACGGACCCCGTTCGAGATCGAACGGACGGCGGGCCTCGGCGGTCGCCAGCTCCAGCGCCCGCGGCTCGCGTATTTCGAACGGCAATTTCCGCGCGTCTTCTTCAACCCACTGCGGCTCTAAGGATGGGTGGATGATCTGGCGCGCCTGCCCATCGCGTTGCGTGAAGGTGGTCCGAAGCGCTTCGTGGCGTCGAACGAGTTCATCGACGCTCCAACGCAGCGCCGCCTTATTGAGCGGGCCGTGCAGCCGAACACTGGCCGGGATGTTGTACGCAGCTGCGCCGGGGGACAGTTTATACAGAAACCACATCCGTTCTTGGGCAAAGGACAGCGGCATAGGCGCCCCTCGTCCGGCCCTCGTGATGACCCGGCCTTCCCGCCCTTGAGCCTGATTCCCGCATTCCTGCGTCTGCTTGATCGCCTCTGCCAAGGTGGCAATGGTCGGCTTCTCGAAGACCTGCCGGAGAGGCAGGACCGTCTGAAACAGCGCCTGAACTCTCGACACCAGTTGCGTGGCGAGGAGGGAATGCCCTCCCAGCTCGAAAAAGCTATCGTGCACGCCGACATCTTTCAGGTGCAGGATTTCACCCCAGATGTCGGCCAACACTTGTTCCGTGGAATTGCGGGGAGCGACAAACTCGGAGGTCAAATCTACTTTGCTGGCTCGGCTGTCCCCGGCGACATGGAGCGCCTGCCGATCCACCTTTCCATTGGCCGTCAGCGGCAGGGCTTCGAGTTCGATGAACGACGAGGGAATCATGTGGGCAGGTAGTTGACTGCGCAGTTGCTCACGCAATTGCGCCAGTCCCAGCCGGTTGTGGGGACGTGGCACCATGAAGGCCACGATCCGTTTATCGCCCGGCTGATCCTCACGCACTTCGACCACGGCGCGCTCCAGATCCGGATGCCGGTTCAGGACCGCCTCGATTTCCTCCAATTCGACACGATATCCACGGATCTTCACTTGGCGATCCGCGCGGCCTCGATAGTCCAGCTGCCCGTCCGGCCGCCAACGGACCAGATCGCCGGTCCGGTACAGACGCGCCCCTTCCAGGCTTGAAAACGGATCGGAAACAAACTTCGCCTCGGTTAACTCAGGACGCCCCCGGTATCCGCGCGCCACCCCTACCCCCCCGACATAGAGTTCCCCCGCCACACCCACCGGAACCAATTGTCGCCGTGGGTCCAACACATAGACGCATGCGCCACGAATCACCCGTCCGATCGGTAGGTCGGCTTGTAGCTCGTCGTCTACGCCGAGACCGGTGAGGTCTGCGCAAGTGACGGCCACCGTCGTTTCCGTCGGCCCGTAGGTGTTCAACAAGCGCACCGCGCGACCGGCTACCTTGGCCCAGCGTTGCACGATCTGCGGTAGCACACGCTCCCCGCCGATGATCACCGTCCGTATGGATTGAGGACACGCGATCTGCTCCAATTCCATTCGAGTGACGACCTCGTGCCAGTAAGCCGTCGGCAAGTCCAAGATGGTCACCTGCCATTCACGACAGCGCTCCAGGAACCCCGAGACAGAATCGACCATTCCGGACGTGCGCAACACCAACGTCGCCCCCATCGCCAGGCAAGGAAAGATTTCTTCGGCGGCCGTATCGAAACTCAACGACGCGAATTGCAGCACCCGGTCAGGTGCCCTCAACTCGACGAGATCAGTAATCGCGCGCACATAGTTGGCAATCGACCGATGTTCGACCATCACCCCTTTGGGATGACCGGTGGACCCGGAGGTGTAGATCACATAGGCCAGATTGTCCAAGGCGTCTGTGCCCTCGATGACGCTGTCCGAACTACGCGCAATCTGGTCCCATTCCGAGTCGAGACAAATGGTATGCGGGTTGGTCGCAGGCAACCGCGCCAGTTGATCTTGCTGAGTGACCAGGACCCGAACCTGGCTGTCCCGCAGCATATATTCCAACCGGTCGGTCGGATAGTCGGCGTCCAACGGCAGGTAGGCCCCGCCCGATTTCAAAATGCCAAGCAGACCGACGATTAAATTGAGCGACCGTTCGAGACAGAGCCCGACGACGACACCAGGAGCGACTCCCCGCCGACGGAGGTAATGGGCTAGCCGATTCGCCCGCGCATCGAGTTCACGATAGGTCAGCGTCTGCCCTGCTTGCTGCACCGCAATGGCTTCCGGTGTTCGCTGGGCCTGTGCTTCGATCTGACTATGGAGACAGGATAAGGCGCCCACAGGCTCGGGAGGGTGCCCCCCTGCAAGCACTCTGTCCCGCCGCTCAGCCTCAGACAGGAGGGGCAACTCACCGATGTGCGCCGCGGGGTCGGTCACGAAACCCTGCAGCAGTCGCACAAAATGCTCCTGCATCTGCGCCACTCTGTCCGGAGCAAACAATTGGTCCTTATACTCGAAGTAGCCGCTTAATCCTCGCTCCGATTCTGCCAGTTCGATACAGAGATCAAACTGTCCGCTCTGCTGCGGTATGACGTAGGCCTCCCATCCAGGCCGGCTGTTACCCGGCAAGGCCGAGGATGACCCGCCCATGTGCGCATCCAGCTCGGCGAACAATTTGAATGGTTGCAGCACGAAGAGGACCTGGGCTAGTGGCGCGCGCTGACGGTCGCGCGCCGGTCGCAAGTCCGATACGAGTCGAGAGTAGGGATAGTCCTGATGATCGAGCGCCTCTAGCAAGGTGCGCTTCGTCTGAGCCAGGAGGTCGCGGCCGGTCACCTCCGTCTGAAGGCGGTCCCGCAGTACCAGCATATTGACGAAGTCACCCACCGTCTGAGCAAACCGGGATCGGCTGCGGCCGAACACCGGAGTCACAATGGCCGTGTCTTCCTGATTCGTGTAGCGGTACAGCAAGACCTGAAGCGCAGCCAGACAGACGGCATACAGCGTCGTGCCTTCAGCCTGGGCGAAGGTCTTGAGTCGTTCCGACAAGGCCGCCTCGATATGGAACGGGTGCCAGGCATACTGGCCCGGCTCGATGGTCGTCTGTGGCCGGTCATACAATGTGTCGTAGGTCGGCAATTCGCCGGCCAGCCGTTCTTTCCAGTACTGCCTCAGACGTTGGCCCTCGTCGCTTGCCAAGAGCGATTGATGCCATCCGACGAAGTCACTGTAGGGAACCGGTCTATTGCCGCTTCCATCAGACATGTACGCAGATCCCGTCTGGACTGACACATAATGCCGCTTGAGATTGTCCACCAGCTGCATCATCGACCACCCGTCCACCGCGATATGGTGGGCGACCAGAAGCAGCCAGGTATCATCGTGGCGTTGAAAAAGGGATGCTCGCCATACGGGGCCATGCTCGAGATCGAATGGGACAGCTGCAGCCTCGAGCGCCTCCTGACGTAGACGCGCCCAGTCCCATATGGAGCCATCGATGATCGTCCACATGAGAGGCAAACAATCGTGGATTCGTTGGACGGGAATGTCCTGCTGCGTCTCATAGGTCGTGCGAAGAGTGACGTGTTGTTCGCCGAGTTGTTCAAGCGCCTGTTTCAACAGGGCCGCGTTGACAGCCTGGGGCAGATGCAGCAAGACCGACACATTGGCAGCGGCGCTCTCCGGGGTCAATTGGCTCAGGAACCACAGGGCTGCCTGGTGCTCGGAGAGCGAGCCACGATTCTCCTGGGACGAATCCGGCTGCAGGTCAGTCGTCAGCTCAATGACTGGCTGAAGGATCTCGTCACCGATCGTCGCGGCGAGATCGGCGACGCTGGCTCCTCCCAACAGGGTCTGTAATGAGAGTGAGACCCCGAATGTTTCTTCCACCGCATGCAACACCTCGGCTGCCATGAGCGAATCAAGCCCCAGGAGTTGTACCGGCCGGCCGCAGTGAATGGCATCTGACGGACACCCCAGCCGATCGGCGATCATCACACAAAGATCCTGCTCAACCTGCCGCCGTTGTGCATCGGGTGAGAGCAGGCGGAGGGATTCTGTCTTGACCAGCGTTGAGGAAGCGCGATGCGGCGGCGATTGAAGGCGATTCTGTCCGATGATCGAAAGCTCGCCGTTAATAAATTGGTCTCGACAGGCCCGCCGTTGCACCTTGCCGCTGGAGGTCTTCGGAAGCGTGCCCGCCTTGATGAATACGATGGTGAACACATGGAGATCATGCTGCTCCGACACCGCTGCGCGAATGGCGGCAGCCAGTGCGTCGATGTCGAGTACTGTGGCCTGGCGTTCGACCTCTTGGACGACGACGACGGCTTCTTCACCGGCTTCCTGGATGGAAAACGCCGCCGCTCCCCCCACTCGGAATACAGCATGGCACTGTTCCACCGTCCGTTCGATATCGTGAGGATAGTGATTTCGGCCTCGAACGATGAGGAGGTCTTTCAACCGCCCGGTGACAAAAACTTCGCCGTCCTTCACGAACCCAAGGTCACCAGTCCTCAGAAACGGTCCCTCGCCGGTATCGCGAAGCATGGCGCCGAACGTGCGCGCCGTTTCCACGGGATTATTCCAATAACCTTGCGCCGTGCTGGCCCCAGCCAGCCAAATTTCCCCGATCTGTTGCGCCGCACAGCGAGACAGGGTCTCGG
Organism: uncultured Nitrospira sp.; assembly: GCA_964493335.1. Classification (GTDB taxonomy): domain Bacteria; phylum Nitrospirota; class Nitrospiria; order Nitrospirales; family Nitrospiraceae; genus Nitrospira_A. The sequence continues at coordinate 7,801 of CAZBNV010000035.1, read as the reverse complement.
GATGGGCGATGACAACCTTGGTATCGCCGACCGGAACTCCGCAGCCGACGACCTGGCGAACCGGAGCGGCCTCCGACTTGGCATCAGAGACCACGCCCTGTTCCAGCGCAGCGGGGTCGAGCGCCTGCACCGTCGGCAGCAGGCCCTGTCGTTTCAGGGAAATCAGCAAGGTAAACTCCGCCATTCCATAGGCAGGAGAAAATGCCTCGCGCCGGAATCCCGCCGGAGCAAACGCCTCCGCGAATCGATCAATCGTGTCGGAAGCAATGGGTTCGGCTCCACAACTCGCGACCTCCCAACCCGAGAGGTCCAGGTGCGCACGATCCTCCAGCTTGATAGTCTCCACGCAGTGACGATACGCGAAGTTGGGACCGCCGCTGTGCGTGACCTGGTGACGCTGAATGGCGTCAAGCCAACGCAACGGCCGTTTGAGAAATGTGAGCGGGGACATGAGATAGGAGGGACGACCGATCCAGGCCGGCTGAATAATTCCCTTCACCAAGCCATAGTCGTGAAAATGCGGCATCCACGAGAGGGTGACGGAGTGCTCGGCATAGCCTCCCGCTTCGGTAATACAACGGCTCTGCGCCGTCATATTTCCATGGCTGACCATGACGCCCTTGGGTGCGGATGTGGAACCGGAAGTATATTGCAGATAGGCTAAGGTCGCGGAAGTGGACAGTGTGAATGCCCACTGCTCGGAAAGGTGTGAGCCGGCCTCATCGAGACTGATCCAACTCTCTCGTCGGATCGAACTCTCAGGGAGCTCCTGCTGCCGAAGCATGGCACAGATCTGGCTCGTACTTAACGCGCCGGCTGGACGCGCATCCTCAGCGATGCGCAGCAGCCGCGCGATACTCTGCTTCAGACGAAAAGCATCCGGTGGTGGAACCGGCACGGCAACCAATCCGGCATACAGCGCGCCCCAGAACGCTTGCACGAAATCCAGACCGGGAGGATAGACCAGGAGCAGGCATGTGCCCGGCGCAAATCGGGTCTGCAGATACCCGGCGATGGAGCGAGCTTTGAAATCCAGCTCTTTGAAAGTCAGGACGGCGTCAGGGATGACCCCATCCCGCAGAAAGACGTAGGCTGTCTGGTCGGGCTCGTGCTCAGCCCGCCATTTCAGCACATCGAGAAGTGTGTCGCCGGATGGAATGGTTACAGGTGGATGTCTGACCACAAAATGCTCAACCCCAGTGGGACCGAGAGGCGCGCAGAGGCGATGTATCGCTGCCCTGTGTGATGGCTACAGGGAACACCGTGGCCTGTCACGAGGTGAGTCTACGGCGGAATGTGTCCGTGACAAAACGGAATCACCTTTTGTTCACTTATGAGATACCCGTAAGGGAGCAAGAAATTCCCATCCAAGCACATGATTTCATTTGAATCCTGCCATCGACCACGTTAAGCTGCACCTCTTTGCCGGCCCTAGTGCGGAGAGGTGCGAGAGTGGCCGAATCGGACGGTCTCGAAAACCGTAGTCGGGGTAACTCGACCGTGGGTTCGAATCCCACCCTCTCCGCCATACCTTGCCCCGACCGGGGGCTCACTATCGCCTTTTCGTGACTGTCGCCCCCGGATAAACACGACCAGTAGCCCACTCTTCTCTAGAACTTGCTCGACCCGGATCCTTCGTAATGGATCTTGGCGACGGGATAATCACCTCTTTTTTTCTATCAGCACATCCCTTACCTACCGAGGGCAGGGCCATCCCCCGCGTCTAGTGGTCTGTTCGTCGTGTGTGGTCCGGGATAATCTCTGGTCCACACAGGAGGGCCACATGTTTGAACAAACTGAATTCGCAGTGGTGATGACGCTCTTGGCTCTCGGAGGTGTCGCGCTCATGGCGGACGAGAAAATCGAAACGACCTGTGTACAGATGGTGAAATGGATCAGGACCAGAGGCAGGCGTTAACCGGCTCTCCTCCTCAACTCCCTCCGCAGCTCGACCATGGCCAGCGTATCCCGTTCGCAGTACCGCAGTAAGGCTTCTTCAATCCCTGCCTTCTCGATCCAGTCACTGACGGTGAAAATCATACGCGAGTATTCGCAGGCTGCCACTCCCCCGTCGCGAATGACCAGATCCGCGTAACTCAACGACGGCACTACGGCCGGCAGGACGGTTTTGATCGAGTAGCTGCCGTCAAAAGCGGGATGGTAATAGTGGTCTCTGATGACCACGTGAAGATCCCACAGTCTCGCGATGACACCCTTGATGTCCTTCCTGAGTGAGGGGAAGTCTTCGGCGAGCCGTTCCAGAATCGAGCGTTCATAACTCGAATACACACAGATGCTCCCCTCCTGCCCCAACGACTCCAAGAGGCTCACCGTCAGCTCTTCGCGTGGATCGCGTCCATCCCGGCAGAGATACTCCGCATGGCGCAAGGTTCCATCGCTCTGCTCGATATGATTGGACCACTGCGTCGGGATCACCTGATAGGGCCTCGTCTCACCAAATTTCGGCACCGCCGGCATGAAGGTTTCAAAATCCAGATGGTGTACGGGATATCGGACTTTTGCTAACGCCGTCCCCAACCCCTCGCCGATCCATTCCCGATTGTCCTTCACCCGGCGCTGCACCGGCGTCAACGTCACATGGTCGGGAATGTCATCGATGGTCTCGACGCCAAGCTCCCGCAAGAGCGTCACGGTCTTGCTGCTCCCAGGCAGATGGTAGATCCACCGAGGCGGTTTGTCCTGCGTGCAATGGGCCCAGAACGGACATTCGTAGGGACTCTGGCAATGCTCATCCGGGACGACGGCCGGTGCGGACATCTCCGCTAACATCGTGTGCATGGCGGCCAGACGCGCCGGGACCTCCGGCAATCGTGGACGGACCGTCTCGTTCAATGAGCGGAGGCTAAACAAGTGCGCAAGATCAAGCTGCTGCCCATCGAACACATACTGCGTATTTACATACATCAGACAGATATCCACGAGCGCCAAGCCGACCCCTTCCAGGACATAACTTTGGATGGTGAGATCATCCAGGTGCGTGGCCTTCAACTTGGTCGAGGATTTCACTTCCACCAGACGCCATGTCGGTTGTCCCAGCTCGTTCACCCCGACGCGTTCCAGCACATCGACACGAACCAGGACTTGATTGAACTGAAACGCTCCCTCAAAGATGGCCGGCAGAGTCGGATCCTGGAGCAGCTCTGCCGTCTGATCCAGGGCTTCTTGAGACTGACGGTACCCGGCCTTGACCAGACGCCCGCCGGGAAATCGCTCGCGAGCCAATTCGCCGATATCCGTGCCCATGTTGAGAATCGCCTGTGTGGCCGCATCCGGTTTCGTGGCCAACGCCGGGGCATGAATCTCCAGGTACAGACGCTTGTGGCACTGCAGTCCGGACAGGTATCGCGATTTTGACAGCCGGTAGGAGGAACGAGCGGCAGGCTCGGGCAATATCACCATAGGATGTTGCAGGCTACCGAAGGAGTGATCCGATTGTCCAGCCCCTAGCTCGGCCTATTCACGAATACCTGCTCCGTCGTCCGAGGAAGGACGTCCGCGTCTGCAACTGAGTTCTGGTAGGATGGCGCCCCATGGCAAACGGCGTCGCACAAATCAGACGATCAGTGATGACTCTGGCGCTTCCCGTCACGGTCAGCAGCTTGCTGCAGCGAACTGAAGGTATCGTCGCGGTCTTTCTCGTGGGAGGGTTGGGGGCGATTCCCATTGCCGCCGTCGGCTTGGGCCAGTTACTCGCCTTCATCGCCACGACATTAGTCTCCGGGCTCTCGGTGGGAACGAACGTCATCATCGCTCAACAGTGGGGCGCCCGCCGTTACGAGGAGGCAGGCCAAGCTGCTCGGCACTTTCTGGGGCTGTCCGTGTTGGTGTCCCTCGCGCTGGCCATACTCGGCCTCTCGGCGAACCGACTCATCATGGAGTTGCTCGGCGCTCAGCCGGAAGTCATTGCACTCGCGCTGCCCTATTCCACCCTGATCTTTTTCGTGATCCCCTTCACGGTCCTTCTCGCAGTCCTCTCCTCGATTCTCCAGGGAACCGGCGACACGAAGACGCCGATGTACGCCATGATCATGGTGAATGTCCTTCACATCGCCATCGCCTATCCGCTGATTTATGGCCAGTGGGGATTCCCGGCGTTCGGCGTGAAGGGGGCCGCGGTCGCCGTCGGATTCGCCGAGGCGGCTGGGTCGCTGTACCTGCTTGCTCGTTGCCGCCCGATTCTCCGGCCTTCGAAACGAATTCGACTCGACCTGATTCGCACGATTTGGAATGTCGGTGCCCCAGTGTCAGGCGAACGAATCGTGCAACAGGCCGGCATTCTGCTCTACACCAAGATCGTACTCATCTACGGCACCGTATCCTACGCGGCCCATCAAGTCGGATTATCGATTGAATCACTCTCGTTCCTGCCCGGCTATGGCTTTGCCATCGCCGCAGCCACCATGGTGGGCCACAGCATCGGCGCGGGGAAATATACTCGGGCCAAACTCGAAAACTGGGAAGCGAACCGGTTGGCCACCTTCATCATGTCTGCGATGGGCGTCGTCTTCTTCTTTTTCCCCTATGTCCTGCTCCGTGCCTTCACCAGCGACGAAGCCGTCATCGACTTGGGCACGGTGTTTCTGAAAATCGTGGCGTTGTTACAGGTGCCCTTGGCGCTGACGATGGTGTTGGCCGGTTCACTCCGAGGCGCAGGCGACACCCGTTTCATCATGATCGCCACGATGATCGGCATGTGGGGCGTGCGTATTCCGATCGCTTTCGTTCTGGGGTACTGGCTGACGATGGGTGTCTTTTATGTCTGGCTGGCGATGATCGTAGACTGGACGGTGCGAATGGGGCTGATGTTGTGGCGTTATCGGTCTGAGCGATGGAAAACTATTCAGGTCTTCCGTTCATCGGCGACATAACCGAGCTTACCTTTGTGCATCGGACGCGCATTCCGGGGGCCTGACAGAAGGCCGCGTATCCTTCCCTGAGCCCGCACGCACTTCGATCCGCCCCACGCTTTTCACATTGGCACAGAGGTCGCCCAGCCCCGGCGTGATCAAGCGATAGGGGCCACCCTTGCCGTCCGGCAGCGGCTGGCCATCGAGCTCGAAGAGCAACAACCCATAGTCGCGCGCCTGTTGGAGCGTCAACGTAGCCGCATATTTGCCGTCGACTGAATGGAACGTGACATGGTCGGCATCGACCGCGAGGGCGGGAATGTCCAGCAGCCCGTTCACCCGAATCGCCCGACCACGCATCGACGGCATCAGCTGGCTGACATCTTCAAGAAGCTGTTCCTTCGGAAGCTGTGCCAGCGCCGCACGGGTCAAGGAGACGGGCTGAACGACCGCACCCTCGATCAGGACGACGCCGGGACCCGACGGTTCCCGCTCCGTCACCGCTTTCACCATCGCCGTCAGGGCTTCGTTCACCGGCGTGGGAATCCCCAACTCTCGTCCCATACGAACGATATAGCCGTTCAAATAGTCGATCTCGGTCGGGCGTTTGGCTTTCCAGTCATCGTACATCGAGGTATGGATGTCGCGGAGCTCCTGTGTCCACTTCACGACCTTCTCGGCCATGTCCGGCGCGAGCGGGACCTTCAGCGCTGCCGACACGGCAGCGACCTCCCCGACAATCTGCCTGATTACGCCCGCCATCTCCGGATGATCCAGCGCCTTCGCCACCCTGTCGTCGATCAGCACCGTGACGGGGTTGAAGACACAATTCCAGCACATCTTTTCCCATTTGCTTTTGCGGATATCGTCGCTGAACTGGCAGGAAATACCCGCCTGTTTGAACAGCTCCGCGATCTGCAGCAGACGCTCACTCTTATGGCCCATGAGTTCGCCGATCGCCACCCCGCCGCGTTTATAGTGCTCGATCACACCAGGCTCGACGATCTTCGAATAGATGAAGGCCACGCCACCGACCACACAGTCGCGCTGCACTCGCCGAATGATCCGATCCTCCGTATCGATGCCGTTCTGAAGGGTAAGCATAACCGTGCGCTCGGTCATCACCGGCTCCAACTGAGTCATCACCTCGTCGAGGTCGTAGGCCTTGACGCCGAGAATAATGAGATCCGGAACCGCGAGTTGTCGCGGATCGGAGGCAGCCGGTGGATGGACGGTGAAATTCCCTTTGGCGCTCTTGATGGTCAACCCATGGCGCTTGACCGCGTCTAAAGTCTTGGGGCGAAGAAGAAACGAGACGTTCGGATTACTTTTTGCCAGATGAGCCCCGAAGAAACCGCCCACGGAGCCAGCTCCGACCATCATGATCTGCTTCATGAGACTCCTCACTCGTTACGTTCGAAAGGGCGGTACTATAGCATGGAGCCGCGCACCTGAAACAGTGACAACCCCACTCTCACCCGACTGCATGTGAACAAGAGACTTGGTACCACTGAACGGGATCCTAGTCATAAAGTCTCCCCGCGTTGGGAATGATGTTATCCTCTGAATGCTTTGAGCGCGCCGTTTTCTCGTGAGCCGGTTTAATTGACTCTCGAGGGCCCTGGTGGGCCTGTCAACGGGAGCACCTCGAGGTCGGGCGCGGAGGAATAACTACCACGCACTATCATTCAGACTAGACCTACCCTCCCAATCCTGGCTGCAGCAACAGGACCGACCCGTTCCGAGCGGTTCCCTTGACGGCTCAAGCCAAGCCACCAGTAAAGTTTTCACAATAACCGACCGAGAAGTGCTCCAGCATAATGAGCATGGTCAGGTTGCAGACCCGACCGGCCTGAACGGGCAGGATACAGACCTGCAAGTGGAAGGCGCACTCACGCAGTCTCACCGTTGAGATTGCAGATTGCGCTTTTTTATTGCCCAGCTTCGATGAGAACCAACAGTAAACAGGCCCCATCGCCCCGCGCAAGCACGCCTGCGCGCCACCAGGGAGAACGCGACATGCCGGCTGACCTCAATATGAAAATTCTCGTCGTTGATGACATGTCCACCATGCGTCGGATCGTCAAGAATATCCTCAAACAACTCGGCTTCAACAACTTGGAGGAAGCCGAAAATGGTCAGGAAGCCTTGACGAAATTGCAGGCCGACCACTACGGCTTCGTGGTGTCCGATTGGAATATGCCCGTCATGATGGGCATCGACATGCTGCGCGCCATCCGGGCCGACGAGAAGCTGAAAGCCATTCCCGTGTTGATGGTCACGGCCGAAGCGCAGAAAGAAAATCTGATGGAAGCCGTCAAGGCCGGCGTGAGCAACTACGTGGTCAAACCTTTTACCGCCGAGACGATGCAGGAAAAGATCAACAAGATTTTCAAATAGTCGATTCCTCATCCATGGGTTCAGGCCACGCGACCGGTTTATGATCGGGCGGCACAATTCGGTTTTAACTGAGGTGCGGTTATGAGCGATGAAATGCAGGAAATACTCAACGACTTTCTGACGGAATCCAGCGAAATGCTGGAGGTATTGGATCAGCGCTTCGTCACGCTGGAATCCGATCCCAGCAACACCGCCCTCCTGAACGAGATCTTTCGGGCGATGCACAGCATGAAAGGGTCGGCCGGCTTTCTCGGATTCACCCAATTGGTCAACGTGGCCCATCGCGGAGAAAACATTCTGAACAAGCTCCGCCAGGGCGACATGGCTGTCAGCCCCACGATCATCAGCGTCATCCTCGAGACCATCGACGTTATTAAGGCCATCATGGGCGACATTCGGGCCACCGGCACCGACTCCAACGTCGCGACGGACGCCATCGCGGCGACCTTAGACGCGATCATCACCGGCCAGACCCGTGCGGCCGCGCCAGCACCTGCTCCGGCTCCTTCCGCACAGCCCGTGCCGACATTGGG
>CAZBNV010000034.1:0-45771 GCA_964493335.1 uncultured Nitrospira sp. | reverse complement strand
AGCATCGCCTTGCCAAGGCGAGGGTCGCGGGTTCAAATCCCGTTTCCCGCTCCAATTTTCTCAAGCACTTGCACAACACTCCCCGACGGTCTCACCCTCATTGTGATAGTTTTGTGATATCTGCGGGTGAATGCGCTCCAGAATCAACACACCGTCCCTCAGACTCTCCGGCGAATGATGCGCGTAGCGCTGCGTCATCGCCGCTGTTTTGTGCCCCAGCAGACGCTGCACCTTGTACAAATCAACACCAGCTTGTGCGAGCCGAGTAGCAAAAGTGTGTCTCAAATCGTGAAATCGGGAATCGCTCAGCGCTGCCTTCGTCGCCGCGAGTCTGAATGCTCGCGTGAGGTTTCGAGCGTCGACGAGCGTCGAATAGCGTCTCAGCTGAACTCGAAAACACGAATGAGCCTGCTGTTTTCTTTGACGCCTTTCGCTTGAGCAATTCCGTTAACCGACCGTTCAGCGGGACAGTGCGCTTCTCTCCGTTCTTGCTTCGCATCACCACCAGGACCTGCCGATTCAGGTCAATGGCTTGCCATTGCAAGTTGAGAATCTCGCCTCGCCGCATGCCCGTGTTTAGGGCAAAGACAATGATGTCCTGAAGCCACGGTGCCGAATGAGCCAGTAATCTGCCCTCTTCATCCGAAGACAGCCACCGGTCTCGTTCGTTCCGCACTTTCTCCATGCAGACTCTCTGCATGGGATTGTCTCGACACCATTCCCACTCTCGGATGGCCACGTTGAAGCTATGCCGAACCAAGCCGAGTTCTTTATTGACGGTTGCTGGCTTGGCCGTCTCACGCCTCTTCGCCTTGTAGGCGGCAAGAAGTTTCGGTGTGACTTCTGCAAGATTCAACGAGCCGAACGCACTTCGTAAATGCGTGAGGCATTGTTCGTCCCGCAGTCGGCTCGCCGGGGCCTTGGTGATTGATCGCTCTTTAAGATATCGATCCATCATGTCGTTGAACGTATGGTCTTTGGCTTCCAACGTATCAAAGAATCGGCCCTCAACAATCTTCACCCGTACTTTCCCGAGAATCGCTTCCGCGAGGCGCTTGTCCGTTGTCCCTGTGGAGCGTCGTACCTGCTGCCCCTGATGAATGAACGTCATCCACCACACTTTATTGCGTCTAAATAGCCCCATCTGAATCCTCCTTACGGATGAGGCTTGACTGAATGGTTTCCCCGTGGCGAGAAGTATAGACCTCGCGTTTTGAAGCTTCAATGAGCTGATCAAGATCGCGGGTCTGGTCGTGAGTCGGCAGTGGGAACGGCGTGGCGGAGCGGAGCTCAAAGCTTTTCAGCCACGCCTGGATGGCCTCAGGTTCAAAACGGACGAGGCCATGAATGCGACGGCAAGGAATCTTCTTCTGGGAGACCCAGAGGTACAGTGTGGACGGCTTGATCTGGAGCCAAGCCGAGAGCTCTTTGACGGTGAGCATGATACAGATCACCGGGGGAGTCTGACGACACCCCCAGTCCCCCTAACATGGGCTGCCCGCGTGCCCGCCGGCAGACCGGTGAAACCGAGTGGGTTGTTTGAGCAAATTGCGGTGTCGGTCTTTCCACCGAGCAATCCCCCTGACAATTTCTTCCAGTAGCCATTCTTCCCCTCCAGGGGTGGCGCAAATCACCGCCAACATCGGCGTCAGGGTGTCGCTCACCCATCGTTTCACGTTCTGCAGGGTCTGCACCTGCGTCTCCTGGGCCAATCGCCCCTTCTGAAATCCCTCCGTCAGGAGGGCGTACCACTCCAACACTGGAGCCCGGTACCGTTCCTCATCCTCGGCATCCTTCGGAATCTGCCGGAAATCCACATAGGATCGAAGTAAGCCGACCACCAACTCCTTCCAGTCAGCTTCGTCTAGCGAGGCCAAGGCTCGGGCACATTGTTCGGCTCGATCCTTCTTGAGTTCTAATTCCCATCGGACTCCATACTCCTGCCAATTGGGCTGTTCCTTGCTCTGGAGTTCGAGGCGTTTGTCATAAATCCGCAGCAAGGTCTGGCTCTGAGGACTTCCGAAATAGATGGTTTCGCCCGTCGTCCCCCCTGTTCCGTGCGTCAGGTTGGAGACGATATGCCGGACCTGAGCCGCCCTCGTGACACATTGGCCTGCCGATACTGCTTCTCTGATGGTCGCCACAGGCACCGTGCCCGCTCGGTCATCCAGGGCACAGTCGATCCGCGTCACGTGGCCTTGTTGGGCATGGACCCACTGCAGGAGGGTTCGGATCTGATCGAGTGTCAGGGCGGACGCCAGCCCGCCCGACAGATCCACATGGATTTCATTCGGACGACGAGGCGCATTGGTGCCTAACTTGCCCACCCCGCGCAGGCCGTCTACCCTAATCCAGGACAACGGATAGCCTCGAAACCCGCCTTTGGCTTTGCTCCAATCTCCACCGAGGACCTTCATGGTCTCCTGCGGATTGCTGGCTAAGACCGTAAAGGCCAGCCAATCAATCGTGAGGGTGAAGCCAGAATCCATCGAATCTATCGAACTCCTGTAATGAGCGCTGTGGGTAGCGCCCCCGTGTTACCAAGACGGGGGCCATTCCGGTCCGCCCCGCAGCCTGCCGGCATGCGGCGCGGACCGGCTTCGCCTGCTGATGGTAGTCCGGATAGCATTCTGCTTAGCGTCCTTCGGTAGCCGGTCGGGTCAGTTTCTGTCGGACGACGGCAAACGCCTTTTCGCCTACCTCTCTTGCCACAATCTTGATGGCATCAGCCTTGCCATCCATCACCATGCTCATCAAGACCGCCCCACGCACATATTTGGAGACGGTTGTCCCTTCTTCTGAGGCGCACTTCTCAATCAGCTTGCGTTCTTGCTCCGTAACCTTGAACTGCAGCGTTTCGGTTTTGGCATCGTCTGATTTCATTGCACCCTCCAGAAGTGTATTACATACTACAATATATTAGTCGTGCCGGACAATCAATTGCTACATAGCTTAAGTCGCAGAAAGAATATGCGAATAGAATTAGACATTTGCGGGAACGAGCAGACATTAGCGGAGCTGGTGAAGTTGTTTGGGCCCGCTGGGACGGTAATGCTTAAACAAATCGTTGTAGGGGCATCACCCGGACGGGAGAGGCGTGGCAGTCGGAAATCGCGCTTTCGCATCTCATAAACGAGGGCCCGCATAGATCACCCCTGGGTCTGCTAATCTCCAATCCCTTCCCGACGTGGCATCCCTCAAGGAGCCTCATCCTTTCTCATATTCTCCGCACCGAGACATCAGAATTCTCGGATAAGCCGGAAGCCAGCCTCTGGTAGCGTCAACCCTGTCGTGAACCGTGCGCCCACACCGAGTTGAATCATCCAATGCCGGTCGATTTCATAATGGAGCTGCGGCATGACAAGTAATTCGGTATTCCCATTCAACGCCTGGCTGATGTTTGTCTCGATGCCTGCCACGACCCGATCTGTCACGTCCGCGAACAACGTAACATTCGCGAGTAATTCGACTGTTTTATCCTGAACACCTCCGGCGACTTCGGCTCGGCTGCCGAACATCCCGAACACGCTCCAGGTCTCATCGAACCGAAATCCCGCGAGATAGAGCAACGTGGTGGTCCAGAGGCTGGGGTGGTGATCATACTGCACGATGGCCTGTGCCCCATGGATGAAACGATGGTTGAACGCTGTGCCAAAGGTCACTTGGCCAGCTGCCTTATAGGCCTCAAGATGCGTATTTTCGAATGGCAATTCAAATTCCACCGCGATGCCATCACACACGGCATATTCAATTTCAGGAGCCCACTCAATTCCCTGCCGATCAACACTGCGCCGCACAAGGCCTAACGGGTCTGGTACAGCATCCACACGTCTTGACCTGTTGCTGAATGGCACTAGGCCCAGCACATTGACTTCACCCTCGCCACGCTTTACACCGAGTGGACGAATTAGATCGAACACCATGGGCTCGGCAATCCGCGGCCCCTTCTCCTCCCCAGAGACACGCTCAATTGTGTCGAGCGTGAGGTCCTCTTCACCGATTTTCGGGCAACCTCGGCTCCCACGCGACTCTCTAGGAGCGGAGGAAACTTCATTCCAGCTGATGCCCGGAACTGCGGAGATTCCGCCCAAGGGAGCAGTCTGCCAGGTGGAGAGGCTATCCGCCTGCGCAACACTGGAAAGGATATCCATGAGCACAACGAATAGCGCTGACGCAAGACACGACACGCCTATTAAAGAACATCTCAAACGACACCGCCCCTTGCGAGAGAATGTGAGCCACTGAAATACTTGAGAGTGTGCTCGCCGACAGGCGGTCCCCTTGTGCTGCAAAGGCAGACCTCACTTAGCCCGGCGCATTCAGCTCCCGAGCTGAATGCTCGGCTATCGATCGAGCACGCAACTTCAGAAAAGGATTAGGAAGCAGGGGGTGGACGTGAAGTCAGCAGGATCGGAATTGGTATGCTGACCATGCAGCCTTGCAAGGAGAAGTGCGCTACAGAACACGTGGGAGTTGGAAGGGCACTGACAGCACCTGTCGTTGCAGAATCAAGGGAGATCCAGGATGATTCTCCGTCGTAGGGATCGACCTTTTCAGCATCAATCAGAGCGGCCTGCGAGAGCGGCGTAGTGTACAGCTCTTCACAGAACGCGAGGTCGAAGAGGTAGGGAACAGCAAAGAAGACCAGGAACAATGGTAAGAATATGTAGAACGCTGGACCACGAGACGTGATTCTCATACCTCACCCATGCCTTGGGACATTGCAACGAGTGTACTACACCAGATTGTCTTGTCAATGTACGCTCAGTACTGTACCGTTCGTCGCCTAGGAGGCTCGCGCTTCTCATACACCACAGATTGACACTTCAAGTGGCCTTTCCTTCACTTGCTGGTTTCGCACAGAACTCGCTAGCGCTGACAGCGTCGTCGGTCATATTGGCCGAGTTCCCCGAATCGCTGTTCACCATGCCGTCCGCAATCATCCGCGTGGATCAGGGTGCAAATCATAGACAACGATCGTGTGCATGCTGTCGCGCTTCATCTTTTCACTGAAAGGCCGTCGCGATGCTCGAAGTCCTTATTATCGTCATCTGCCTGCTCATCAATGGCCTGTTGGCGGCAGCCGAAATTGCCTTCGTCGCCGTGAATCGTCCATTGCTTCGTGAGCTCGTTCGGCAGGGGAACAAGAAGGCCCAACTACTTCTCCGCTTGCGAGACAATCCGGAAAGAACACTGTCCGTTGTGCAAATCGGAATCACACTCGTCGGAGCCCTCGCGGGCGCAGTAGGAGGAGCGGGAGCCGAAGAGCTGTTAAGTCCAACGTTGGAGCGCGGTCTCAGTGTAACAGAAGCAACCGCAGATACGATCTCGATTGGGATCGTGGTTTTGCCCCTCACATATGCCACCGTCGTTGTCGGAGAGCTCGTTCCGAAGTCTCTGGCTCTGAGGAACTCGATGGGACTCGCCCTGGGCGCGGCGCGGTGGCTCGCCTTATTCGATACCATCTTGGGTCCGATTGTCACCCTCTTCGAATGGTCCACCAAAAAAGTCTTGAATCTGCTCAGCCTGGTGGGCCTTCTCGGACCGAGCCCAATGGCCACCGAAGAGGCTCCGCCAGAAATGAGTGAGTCAGGAGAGGCCACAATCACACTTGACTCTCTCTCGATGCCTCACCGCCAGTACGTGATGAACCTCGTGAACCTTGAACGCAAAACCCTCAGAGAGATTCACCTCCCCTGGAAGCATGTCGTGCATGTCCAGCTCACTCAAGCAGTGGAAGAGATTGAGTCAATTATCTTGGCTTCAGGACACACTCGCATTCCCGTCGTACAAGCACAAGCCGTGGTCGGGATCCTCAATACCAAGGAATTCATCGCCCTGCGCGGCGCCGGCCGCGATAATTGGGCATCCCTGGTCAAACCGGCTATCAAACTTCAGGCCAATACGCGGCTTGTCACAGGCCTTCGATTACTCCAAGAACGTCGTATGCACATGGCCATTGTGTATGCTGATCATGCAATACTGGGAATCGTGACGTTGGAGGATATCCTCGAGGAAATCGTTGGGGAGATCTATGATGAGGACGATGACGGACGGCTGCGACGCCTACTCAGCACCACACCACGTACAATAGGTTTGCAGACTTCTAAGAAGTCTTGATCGAAGTCGCGCTCGTCGTGTTGGCCGTGAGCGAGTGAATTGCGTCTTACGCCGTGGAGCGCTGCGCCACTCTTGGGACAACTTCCGGTCCTCTGATGGTTCACAGCCCAGAACCCGACGTTTTCAGGCGCGAGCGCAATTCTACCCGCCCCTGAAACCTCCCCTGAGTCGAGGCAGTAGTGGAAGAAATTTATAAGGAATCACTCGGAGGAAGTGAAGCAGCGCTAAGCAGGACTGCAACAGCCATTGTGCTAGATTTGTGCTAGAAACCGTCCAATCATACTTTTCGTGTTAGAGTCCATCGAACCACTCGAATCATAAAAGCCGTCCCATATATCAATGATTTGTGGGGAAACCACGGCTCAATCAAGCCCTTACAAAGTTTCTATTTTCCGAATTGCCAAGGCGAGGGTCGCGGGTTCAAATCCCGTTTCCCGCTCCAAATTTTCCACACGCACATTCCTTGATGGGTTTTGCGAGAATCCTCTGCTCCCCCCCTTAGCTCACCGAAGCGTCATGCGGCGAGGATGTATTCTTAGTTGTTGCCATTCACGACAACGCGAGATCTCTAACTCGTGCGGCCTGGTCCTGACAAACTCGTGCAGGCCTAACTGAAGAGGCGAAACAGATCAACGGTCAGGCTGACGCCATAGGTTGGGCCGAAGTCACTCCTGCTAATGTTTCCGAGACTATCATTCCATGTTTCGAACCGCACAGGGCCGCCAGTGATAGCCGCCGACCAGAAGAATTGTTTTCGGCTTTGTCCGACTGCATTGACAAAAATTCCTGAATCCCAAGTGACCGCGAGTTCTATTTCCCATGTAGGCACGGTTTCGCCTTTGTCGTTTTGGGCATATTGGCCAAAGGCCAGCGCAGGTTGAGCAATATGCGAGGTTTGTTTAGTGGCATGCAGCACCGCTCCGTCTTCTTGGAGACTCACACGACCCAGGATAGATGTCCGCACACTCACCGCTCCCCAATCCCCACGATATAAATCGGGCGTCACTTGAAGGCGACGGATACCGGTCCTCAGAAACACCTCCTGGTAGAGTGTGCCGACTGAGAACCCCCCGCCGAAAAATATTGCCTTGGGCTGCCATAGTGGGAGCCACTTTGTCACGGAACCGTCGACCATGACATCGGTGTCTCTCCGCGACTGGAACGTCGGCACAGGCGGAAGGTGGCGAAGTTGGTGCACGACTTTATTCTGGAAGAATTCGCTGGGTTCATTGCTCGTGGGACTGATACCCACGGTGAGATTCATGCTCCATCCAGCCGACGGGTCCCCCCAATGGTGCGTCCGACTGAGTGTGATGAGATTGAGCCCCAACGTCTGGGAGATGGTCGAATCATACTTCGCGCCCGCTCCATCGGTGGGCGTAAAGCGATCGAGCGTCAGCCCGGCAGTGAGAGTTGAATACTGATCTGGGAACGCGAGACCACCCCAATGGGCAGCAGGGGCGGGGGCTTCACCAAATGCCTCTGCATGGGCAAGCACTATACTAAGTAGTACGGCGCACACTATCCTCAGCCCAAGAAACACGCGATCTCCTTTCAACGTTGCGGGGGTGGCCCAGTCAGGTTTAAATCATGACGCCTACGGGGAGACAAGGCAGCTTTCATTCGACCTACTGGCTGTCAGGCAGGGGCCTAGTGTAACTGCCTGATAACCGGTATGTCCGGCCCTAGAAACGTTATTTTCGTCCGGTCTCGCAGAGGGTAATTCGTTGATGCCTGTACGCTCTGTGTCCCCTCCGATTGCTGGGGTCCTCTGCTAAGCTTGGAAAGCTTCGCGTTGAAGATCAGGCGTGCGGGAATGAAACGCGCGGGCCTGGGGTGGCAAGCGCGCATTGGGAAAGGCGGATGTAGAATATTCGGCGCAAGACTCGTCAACGCAGAATTAGGCAGAAGCAGGGATAGAGTCTGCATCACGAGTGGAGCGACGAGGAGAAACATGCTGAAGTGTCCTTCGTGGAGAAGCCTTCATATCGAATCCGTGTCACCTTTCCGATAAGACAGTGCTCTTGTAACACGTTCCGGGCTTCTTCAAAAGATCGTTTCACCATATCCCTTTTCCTCGTGATACTTTGCGTCTGCATGCAGGGTGTGTGAGCGAGAGCGTCCGTATGGTCGCATCTCTCCGCTGAGTCCACTTGTCCAGTCATACAGACAGCAGGGTATTCCGCCGTTGCTCTTCACAGGGACTTAGTGTTTCGATTTGATAGTACTGAGCGTGTTAGCGGTTGCGCGAGGGAGGGGCTGATTGTCCAAGAGCGCGAAGGCGCTGCAGCAGGTGTTCTGCAGCGGAGCGTTCTTCTGCCGTCAAGGGCGCCTGTCCAAATCGGACTCGAGCATAGAGCTGAGTCAGTGCATCTGCGGACGGCCATGCCTCCGACCATTTCTCGTGAACATCGCGAAGAAATTCCAGCGGCGTGGCGCTTGCCGCCTTCACGATGCCGTGCTGTGCCAAGCCGGCGATCATGTCACTGTACAGGGTGATGACGACGCGCTGATTGGCCGAATAGACGTCTTGCCGCAGGGATTCGTGCCCAGGGTGCCGCAGTGTCCGCATCACGAGGTAAACTGCCGTAATTACCAGTAGAAGGATGAGCGCCGTCCGCGGAATGCCGACTGGTATAAGTGCTTGCATGAATCGGCCGAGCATGGTGGATCCATGGCCCAGCATGTTCGTCAAGGACTCAGACATGCTTGCACGCATTGCCTCTCCGCTTTCCCGAATGCCTTGCACGACTGCGTATTGGTCGCTCGCGCTGAAGTTGACGAAGAGACGATCCCATGTGAGTCGGGCCGAATCCATCACGCTGCCGACAGATTCCCACCAGGTTTGGGTCGTCGCTTCGAGGGCAGCTGGCGTAGGGTCCATCGTGACCCATCCTGATTGCGGAAAATAGACTTCCACCCATGCGTGGGCATCCCGCTGACGAACCGTATAGTAATTTCCAAACTGATTCCATTCGGTGGCCAGAAACCCCGTCACCAGCCGGGCTGGAATCCCAACCGTACGAAGCAGCATGACCATCGCGGTGGCGTAGTGTTCGCAGTAGCCGGTTTTCCGAGTCAGAAGAAAGTCTTCCAAGGGGTGTGCCGACTGCAATGTGGGCACATCCAAGTTGTATCGATACTGGGTCAGTAAATGTGTGCGTATCAGGTCTACTTGCTCCAAGACGGTGGTTGCGGGTTGGGTCACTCGACGTGCGAGGTCAATGACACGTGCGTCGAGCGCGGGAACCTGGAGATATTGTTGGGCGATAAACTCAGGATAGAGAAAAGCGGTAGCCGGCTTTTCGGCTGATATCAAGCGGGACGGGAGAGAGTTGACCGTATAGTGGATGCGGGTGTGAGAAGGAAACGGAAGTTGCAAGGACCCCATCAGATCGGCCTGTACCGAGAGGAACTTGCCTGTAATGGAAGTAGGCATCGAGACTCCGAACAACACGGCCGTATCGAGTGGCTCAAGAAGAATGTCCTGTCGGAGTCTCCTGGTGGCCGCAGCTGGCTTCGCGGCGGACGTTCGGAATGTAAACGTGCCCTGAGGGAATTCCGTGAGCATACGCCGGTGTGGCAGGCTGTTGCTCCAGGATTTTCCATTGTAACGGTTGTAGGCGACCCCGCGGAGATAGAGGGGTTCTCGTCTTGATTCGTCCCCGACGGCCTCTGGCAGCTCTACCCGCATCACGATGCTGGGGTCTTGTTTCACCGGACCGATGGCTCCAAGATCGACGTGCTCAGAAAAGCCCGTGGTGCGTAGACTTTCCTCGTGGTTGTGTTGAAAGAAGCCCACCCCGATTCGTGGAATGGAAAAAAAGAACACCAGTGTGAGGCCGAATGCGCAGGCTGCCATGGTATTGGTCGTCCAGAAGAATCTGGATGTAATGGGAGCTAAGGACGAGGGTGGCAACGCCTCGTCAAGGTCGGTCGATTGATGGCCCGGCTGCTCATCCTGCTCCTTCACGAGGTGATAGAGCAGCAGAGTCCAGACTCCCGCCACGAGGTAGAAGAGAAAAAAAGGCGCGTACCAGATCTGGGTGGTGAGTGCGGCAGAGGCCAGGAGCGTGATCAAACTAATCGCATACAACTGCAAGGCATCGCGCCGTTGACTGAGGTTCGAGAGTTTGTTCACCAGGAGCAGCACGAGAAAATGTATTCCGGCCGGGAGCAGTTCCTGCGACAGGAGCAAAAGATCGATCCAGAAGCCGGCGAACGCGAGGAGGAGGAAGACATTCCATGTGAGTGCAGAGAAGTGCAGGTGGAGCAAGCGGCCGGAGATCGTAGACGCGTGATTCATGCGCAGGATCGCCAGGGCAAATGCCACACCTGCCAGGGTGAGAAGCCACAGAGGCAGCGAGATTGCGAGCGCGAGACTCGCGAAGCTCGTGGCGGCCAACAGGATTGAGCTAAGTCGGAAGGCGTGATCCAACCGCATGGAAGAGGTCCCTGTAAGACTGAGGGGAAATGACGTGGTCGACGGTTGGCAATTCCTCACGCTGGGCGGGGTCAGTCCAGGGTAGCACCAAGATGGTCAATCCTTCATACGACTCTGCCAGCGCCTGTGCCATGGCCTGTCGAATGGACTCACCTGAGGGCGCAGGGCGCCGCTCGCAGAGGGCTAAGGCGTGAAGCAAGTGAAGGAATTGGTCGGGTCCATTGGCCAGGATTTCCTCCTGGTCGCCGAGTAGCAGGCGGACGTGGTACCCGCCTTTCAACAACAGATCGAACAATGATGCGGCAATCGAGAGCGCCCGCTCGAAGACGTCATCCTCCTCAACTGGCGCGATGGTGGATACGGCCACTGTGACCCATTGCTGGTCTTCCGCCTCGGTTTCTTTGAGCATTAACTTTGACGTACGGGCCGTCGTCATCCAATGGATGGCGCGTGCATCGTCACCGGCGCGAAACTCCCTGAGATTGTACAGTGAGTTCCCTGGCCCGCGACGAGCCACTCCGTGATGTTGCCCGATAGCCTGCAATTCATGGAACTGCAGCGATGGCAAGGGGATGATTTCGGGACAGACGATGATGTTGGCCTCGAAACCATAGAACGCCTTCTTGTGAAACAGTCCGAAGGGGAATGGTGTGACGACACGGACTCCGTCGAATCGATACGGTCCACGTCGTCGCACGAGTAACGGATAGGAAATCAGCGTCGAGGAGTGGGGGGCGAGGTGCGAGAGGCGAACCTGGCGATCAATATCCTGCCCAGCCACGACGTCGAACAGGCGCAAGGACACACTCGGAATGCGCGATTTGCGATTGGCTATCCAGAGGCTCGCGGTCGCCGGCTCATTTGCAAAAAGATATTCCGGGAGGTGGCGATGAAATTCCAATCGCCGCACACATTGTTCCGAAAGTAAGCCGGACAGGACGATCAGGCTCAGCATCATGGCCAGGAGGAGATAGAATAGGTTATTGCCGGTGTTGACCGCGGCGACTCCGACCGCCAGGGTCAGCAACAGAAAGCGGGTGCCTTCTGTCGTCAATCGAACAGCGCGATTGCGAGACAGCCACCGAAGCCCTGTTTGGAGGGTATGCACCCACCTGCTGAGAGACGGGAGGTGTCTGCGTGCCATTCCAGCGCTCCTGTAAGTGCCCCATCTTTCCGACACCGGGGGGCTTGTCACACCGGGACTGGAACGCTATCCAGAATGTCTTGAATGACTCGCTCCGTGTGTTCGAAGCTCTTCGTGCGCATCCCTTGCGAACGATTCAGCATGACGCGGTGAGAAAGTATGGTCGGGGCGAGTTCCTTGATATCCTCGGGAAGGCAGTACGTTCGATCGCGCACGAGAGCCAGCGCCTTCGCCGCCTTGCAGAGCGCGAGTGCTCCCCGCGTACTGACGCCCAGTGAGAGCAGATCGTTGTGCCGTGTCGCGAGCACGATCGCGAGCAGATAATCCATCAGGCTGTCTTCCATCCGGACCTTTTCGGCCTGGCCTTGGAGATCCATGACGTGTTGTGCGGTGAGCACTGGTTGAATCTCCTCTGCCGGATGCAGCGAGGGAGGACGATCCAATACCTTCTTTTCTTCATGGGGCGTCGGATACCCGATGCGGAGTCGCATGAGGAATCGGTCCAGTTGGGATTCTGGAAGCGGAAAGGTGCCGTGATACTCCGCGGGGTTTTGTGTGGCAATGACCATGAAGGGCTGGCGTAAGGGATGAGTGTGGTTGTCCACCGAGATCTGGGCCTCGCTCATCGCTTCCAACAGGCTACTTTGAGTTTTTGGCGTCGTGCGGTTGATCTCATCGGCCAGCACGATATTGGCAAAAAGCGGCCCCGGCATGAACTCAAAAGCCTGTTTTTGCCGATTGAAGACGGAGATGCCGACAATATCGGAGGGGAGCAAGTCGCTGGTGAACTGGATGCGCTTGAAGGAGCAATCCAGAGAGCGGGCCAGGCTGTGGGCCAGCGTGGTCTTGCCGACGCCGGGAACGTCTTCGATCAAGAGATGTCCTCGCGCCAGCAGGCAGACGACCGCCATCTCAATGACTCGCGCTTTGCCTTTGATGACCAGCGCGATATTGTCCTGTAGCAATTTGATCGATTGAGAAGAATTCACGATGGGATGTTTTCGAAGAGCGTCAGATTCGGCACATGGCGTGTGATGCCCGAAGTCTAACAAAGGGTCTGGAGACCGTCAATTTATACAGGGTTTTAAACAGAGTGCTGTTCAATGCAGATTGCGCGGCGGTGTCTCGTGAGTCGCGCTGGTGCGTGACACGGTCGGAATCAGTTCCGGTACGAGTGTAAGAAACCAGGGTGGAGTTTCTTCTTTCATGTCCTGAAATCGTCTGGCGGTGCTGCTGGCTGGTATGCCTTCAAGGAGAGCGCCACGTCGAATCGTCACCTCCCTGAACCGATAGCCGGCGGTATGACCGAAGGGAGCAGGAAGAACGGAGGGAAAGTTCTGGCGTAACGGTGTGAGGTCCGACAAGGTGCACGATCCACCAAGTGGCAGAGCGGAGAGTTGATGGAATATGTCGCCGAACACCGCCGGAATAGTCTGCGCCGACAAGACCAGATTCGTTGGCCTTACGCGAGGATCGTCGATCAGCTGCGACAGGATTTCCCAAAATACCTGAGAATCGACGGCGCCCAGCACACACAGGGCTCCTCGGGTGGCCATCAGTTCCAACAAAGCAAGAGGGCCGCGGATATCGAACTTCCATGACGGAAAGAGGAGGCTGCGGCCGGCATGGAGGACTTCGAGCGCTGGCTCTTTTCCATGCGTGACTCGTCGAGAGTCTCCTTTGGTTCGTCGCAGCTCTTCGGCGAGCAGGGCTGCAGAAAGACGGGTAGGTTCATAGGCAAAGGTGGGTGTGGCAGGTGCCCAACAGGTGACGATGAGGTATCGCGTGGCGAGACGTTGGTCCTTTACCAGTGCCTCGAGGGCAAACATGTCCTGGTCGCCATAGAAACGAAATTGGACACCGGGCCTGGCCCTGAGGCCGCTCAGACGGAGTGGGTGAGCGTGCAGTGGTCCACCGAGTTGAGAGTCGGGATTCAATCGGTCGAGACAATGAAGGATGAGCGACCTGCCTTGCGTTGCCAATCGAGGTTCATAGCAGGTGACGAGTTCCTCGGCGAAGGACAAATCGCCTGCTCCCAGGTCCAAGACGGAGGCTGGCATGTGTTCCGCCAAAAGGTCAAAGGGACTGGAGTGTTGTCGAACGAACCCGGCGACGGAGTCTGCCGTGAGTGTCGGGAGTGGCCACTTCGACGGTTGTTTCGTTTGGACGCCAAGGAGGACGCAGAGGGCCCGCAGGGCTTTCGTGGGTGGAAGTCCTGTCAGTTGCTTGAGCGCGTCGCCGGATAAGGGACTTTTCGCGGGTGTGTACGCCTGTGGCAGGGTGGCGACGAGGCTGCGTTTGATTTCGTTTGGAAGGGCGGATGTCTCCACGGCTTCAAGTAGTGATGTGAGGGTCGTTGGCCATTGTATTGGGTTGACGAGGTGCCGGGATGCGTCCCAGGATGTGGCGTCTGAGGACCGCGCGGAGGTGACCTGTCTTCGAAAGGCGGCCAGGATGTCAGGATCCACGTGCATGAGTTCAGTCGCCAGGTAAGGTTCAGGCGTGACCTGAAAAGGAACGGTTTCTATGCGTGAAGGCAGAGTATCGGGGCTGTCGGGAAGGTGTCAAGAGTGCGCCTTGCGGCCACATCATGCGTATGGTAGGTAGACGCTATGCGTAGATCAGACAAGAATTATTGCGAAATGTTTCGCGGCATTGCGATCCGATTGCTTTCGACCGTCGGTGCCACGCTGTTCATGCTGGGTTGTCAGGGGAAAGACCACTCATCAATGGTGACCCATCAGGCGTGGGATGGATGGAGGGCGGGGCAGGTGCTTGATGCCAGAACTGGTTTGTCCGTGCCAATGGGTAAATGGCTGGAAGGGTTGGCCGCCTACGAGACAATTTATCTGGGAGAGGAACATCACAATAGGTTCCATATTGACGCGGCATTGGCGGTGCTTCGGTCGCTAATGGGTCAAGGGCGACGACCACTGCTCGCGATGGAGATGTTCGGGTGGGATGGGCAGCCAGCCCTGGATCACTATCTTGCCTCGAAGGAGAGCCCTCGCGCAGAATTTCTTGAGCGGGTGTTGTGGAAGCAAAATTGGGGCGGTGCCTTCGAAGATTACGAACCGTTGGTGCAGTTTGCCAAAGACCATCAGTTTCCGTTGGTGGCGATGAATCCACCTAAGACATTGATTCGGCAGGTCGTCAAGCTGGGGCTTGTGCAAGCCAGGGAGCAGAACGAGTGGCGACTGTGGGGTATGGAGGGTGAGATGATTGTCGATGATCCCGCCTATCGGTCTCGGATCTTGGCTCAACTGCAGGATTGCCATGGAGGCGGATCTGTCGAGGACTATCAGACGATGTATGAGGCATCTATGGTAAGGGATGAGGGTATGGCAAAGACGCTGGCTGCCGCGCTGAAGCGGATACGCGCCGAAGCGAGTCCGGTGCAAGGCCCGGTGCTCAGTTACACGGGAGGCGGCCATGTGCAGTATGGGTTGCCGGTGCCAAATCGTGTGGCTCGGCGGGTTCCGGCGGGACTGAAGCAGGTGACAGTCTACATGGCCACGTTCGAGGATGGACGAGCCGCGGAGCTTTGGCAAGCCATGAAGGAAGGCATTGCGGACTATGTGTGGTTGACGCCTCAGGGTTCTCAAGGGCCTCCCCGGCGGTGCCGATAAGAATACTCAACGGCCGACTAGAAGATTCCTCAAACGGTGATGCGCGTCCTCAGTATCCCCTCCCACTGCGGGATAGATGTCTAGCGAAGTCTGACATACACTCAGGCCTCGTCGGTCAGGTGGACCTGGGAGGTGGTGACTCCATGGCACTGAGGCGATCACTGGTCAGGCTGCAGCAACGACTTCACAGTACTCATCATTTAACAGGTGGCCTTATGAAGGGGAGAATCGCGTGTTCAGCCGATCGTCTCAGTTTGTTGGAGGCGGCGATGATTAGCTCGGTGGTGGAACCGAACGCCTTTCAACTCGGGAAACAATATCAGGCCGAGCGTCGCGTTCAGATGGTGGATGCGTCGGATATAGAATTGACCTCCTCGGTCATGGGCAACTCAGGATTGTATGAGCAATCTATTCGGTTGAACCAGGGATACTTAGAGGCGAAGTGTTCCTGTACGTTATCCGAGCAGCCGATTTGCCGACATGGTGTGGCTGCGCTCCTTGAATATCAGCGGTGGTCTAAGCCGCGAATCGTCCCCAAGCCGCGAGTCGGTGCATTCCGCCTCGAAGCGGCAAAGCCGATGGCCCCGGCTTCAGTTCCTTCCGGTGATGTGAAGCTGAGCGAACTGACGCAGTTTACGGAGTGGATGCAGCGAGTGGTTCAGGCCATACAAACCGACCAACCTGTTCCAGATCAACCCACGATGGGGGCGGGTCTGGTGTCTACTTGGACGCAGATCATCAGCCAGATGGATGAGCGGAGGCGGGAGGGCGAGGTGGTGCAGGTCGACCTCGGTAGAGAGATTCGAAATCGAGATGCGATGGTCACCCGTTTGACTCAAGATCTCGACTCGTCGGTGAAGGAATCGAAATCTCTGCAGATGATTTGCAAAGAACTTCAGCGGGAAGTTGAGCATCAAAAGGCGGCGGTGAACAAGACCGCCGATCTTTCTCGTCAGGTTGAGCAGTTCGAGGACGACGTGAAGTCGATCGCAACTCTGCTGATCGAGAAGGGGCGCCGATTGGAAGGGTTATCCGATACCTGTCGAGATGTGGCGTCGATGCTGAAATCTCTGGGCAACGCCTGAAGGGCTGCGATAGACGGAGTAGCCTGTCATTCCAATGACCTGGTCACTTAGTCCCTTCTGAATACACCCTCTTGCGTCACCCCTCGTTCCTTCAGTACAATGCAACCCTCTTTTTGATCTTCCGTGAATACAGGGGGGAAATCATGACCAAGTTAATCGCAGGACTCGCCAGTGGGCTTGCCGCATTTCAGACGACCACTGCATTTGCCAATGTCAGTGAGGGTCCGCCGGATTATAGCGGGATCACGGGGCTCTACTACACCTTGATCGCTATTGTCTTGGCATACGGAGTCTACGACACGTTTTTTAGTAAGAACTAATCTGCGCAGTTCGCTATTCTCGGCGTGAAACATTGTTCCCACCTGAGGAGGCAGGTGCGATGTTTCTCGCCTTCTTTTTTGTTTTTGAAGAGTCGCGTTTCTTTTCATTGAGGATGGGAACCAGGCTCTTGAGCACGTTCTCAACCACGATGCGGTATCCTTCCGCCGTCGGATGAATGCCATCGCCTTGGTTGAGCGTCTTTTCTCCTCCTACCCCTTCGAGAAGAAACGGAAGAAGTGGAAGCGCATGGGTCGCGGCCAGTTCCCGATACATCCCTTCGAAGCGGTCCGTGTATTCCTCACCATAGTTTGGTGGCAGTTTCATCCCGACTAGAAGTATCGGTACATGCGCTTCCTTGAACCGCCTGATTATGGCATCAAGGTGGGAGCGTGTTTCCGGAAGGCTTAAGCCGCGTAGTCCATCGTTCCCCCCCAATTCAAGTATCACCATATATGGTTTGCCGGCGAGGATCCACGGGACTCGACGAAGGCCGCCCGCGGTAGTTTCTCCGCTGACTCCGGCATTGACGACCTGATAGGAATACCCGAGGGCTTCGAGCCGCTTTTGCAGCTGCGTAGGGTAGGATTGCGCCGGAGAAACTCCGAGGCCAGCGGTTAAACTATCGCCAAAGGCGACAATCCGGGGTCGATGGTCTGATGGGGTGGCTGTTATGGCTGGAACCCGGTCATGAAGTGATAACTCTTCGCACGACGGTTGGGAAGCGGAAATAGCAGGAGGTGCTGAGGACGAAGTGGTTGCAGGCGATTGATCGCACCCGAGCAACTCAGTCAACGTGACAGCCGCAATACAGCATGTCCTGAGAGGGCTGGCAAGTCGGAGCATTTTCCAACTGATCATCACCTGTACAGTATAATAGAAAAATATCTTGCGAGCGCGTCGCCAGCGGACACTACTTGAAATGATTGCCATTCACCATCTTACGATGCAACTCACGGCCGCCGGTCAGAGGGTCACAATTCTCGATGACCTTTCCTTCGACATTCCAGACAAGCAAAAGGTCGCGATTGTTGGACCCTCGGGCAGCGGGAAGTCGACGCTGCTTGGACTGATCGCAGGCCTGGATCGCCCGACCTCCGGCACCATTTGGCTCAATGGTGTCGAGATTACGGGGTTGCGAGAACAGGCAATGGCTCGACTGCGCCTGGCTAACGTTGGATATATATTTCAGTCGTTTCACCTCATTCCCACGCTGACAGCACTGGAGAATGTCGCAGTCCCACTCGAACTCGCAGGGGACCCTCAGGCCCGACAACGGGCCAACGAATTGCTGCAAGCTGTCGGGCTTGGTCACCGCGTCTCACATTATCCGGTCCAACTCTCAGGGGGAGAGCAGCAGCGGGTGGCCGTCGCACGCGCCTTCGCTTGTCGTCCGCCGATTCTTCTGGCTGATGAGCCTACCGGCAATTTGGATTCGATCACCGGACAGCAGGTCATTGACCTGATCATGGCGCTGCATCGAGACCTTGGGACGACGCTCGTGTTGGTCACCCATGATCACAACTTGGCCGCTTCAATGGAACGTGTCATCACTCTCCGCGATGGCAGGATCGACTCCGACCAACTCTCTTACCTTCAGCACAGGATCTCTGACCATTAGCAATGATGCCCTTTTGGTTCACCATGGCATGGCGAGAATTGCGATCGGCCTGGCGGCACTTCCTCTATTTTCTTGCCTGTATCGCGCTGGGTGTCGGGGCTGTCGTTGGGGTCTCTCTTTTTTCTGCCAATGTCGAGCAGGCGGTCTTAAAGGAAGCTCGAGGATTGCTCGGCGGAGATCTGGAAATTCGGCTGTCCAGACCGATTGGGCCACAAGGTGTCACGGTATTGCAGGAGCTCAACGAGCGAGGAGTGCGCACTACCCGTGTGAGTGAACTGGTTGCGATGGCTTCGCGAGATGATCGATCTCAGGGTGCGGCAGAACAGAGTCAGCTTGTCGAACTGAAGGCCGTGGAATCACAGTATCCGTTGTACGGCGTTCTGAGAGTCGAGCCTGATCGACCGCTGATGGATCTCTTGCGCATGACCGAAAGCACTTGTCGGGAAACCTGCCATGGAGCAGTCGTTCAGGAGTCCCTGTTGATCCGCCTAGGCCTCATCGTGGGCGACGCGGTGAAAATTGGACAAGCGTCATTCCGGATCACGGGTGTCATCCGCACCGAACCGGACCGAATGGCCAACATGTTTAGTTTGGGGCCGCGCGTGCTTGTTTCTCAGGAGGGACTTGTGGCGGCGGACCTCGTCAAACCTGGAAGTCGCCTTCGTGAACGACACCTTCTGAAACTGCCGGCCTCCATTGCCCTCACTCCGCTGCTCTACGAACTTCGGAGCCGCCTGGCTGGGGAGTCCGCGCGAGTGTCTTCCTATCGAGACGCTCAACCTCAGCTTAAGCAGTTCCTCGATCAACTCACCCGGTATTTGGGCCTTGTCGGGTTGACGGCACTCTTTGTCGGCGGGATTGGGGTCGCCCTGTCGATTCAAGCTTTTATCCGAGAGAAGTTTCAATCAATCGCGATTCTGAAAACGCTAGGTGCGGATACGAAGACCATTATTCAGTCGTATTTAGGACAGGCCGTGGGCCTGGGGGTTGTCGGCAGTAGCGTGGGCATTGGTATCGGTATCACCGTGCAGGGGTTGCTGCCGCAGGCGGTGTCGACATTGCTGGCGACCGATCTCCTGCAGCAAATTGAATTTTCGTCTGGGCTCTCCCCCGCGGCGCTGGCGCCACTTGCGAAGGGCTTGGGTTTGGGCGTCCTCACCACAGTGTTGTTTAGCCTGTGGCCATTGCTGACGATTCGAGAGATCAAGCCTGCGGCTATCTTCCGGCGTGAGGTCGAAGGGGACAGTTGTGTTGTCCTGCAAGGCAAACCTTCGCTGCGGAGACGCGTCACCCGATTGCTGACAATAGATCCTGTTCGCACCCTGGTTGCGGCAGGGATTGGATTAGGGCTGGCGGGGCTCTCCGTATGGCAGGCTGGTTCGTTGACCATCGGCGGACTCTTCATTGGCGGCTTACTGGTTGCCGTCGTGGCTTTGGTGCTGGCGGCGAAGGCGCTGCTCATCGTTATGGGCTCCCTGCCAGTGCCCCCTAGCCTTTCTATGCGTCAGGCCATGGGCAACATCCAGCGTCCCGGAGGGCAAACTCTTGGAGTGATGGTCTCGATCGGTGTGGGCGTCATGGTGATTCTCGCCATCGCATTGCTCGAGCATGCGTTGGTGCGGCAAGTGGGTGAGAATCGACCGACCGATTCGCCCACCTTCTTTTTTATCGATATTCAGCCCGACCAAGCGCAAGGCTTTTTAGCGCTGGTTCACCAACGCACAGGCGATCTAGCTACTCAACTGACCCCCCTCGTTCGCTCTCGATTGCACGCGATCAACGGTCGGACGGTACAAGTTGAGCCTGAGCAGGAAGACCAAGCCGATCATACGCGGGAGGAAAAGCGGAAGAACTGGTATGCGAGCCGTGAATATGTCCTGACCTTTCTCGATGCATTACCTAAGGACAATACGATCGTAAAGGGTGTCTGGTGGAAGCCGAGGCAAGTGTTTGCGCGACCACAGGTCTCCGTCGAGGAAGAGGCGGCAAAAGGCCTAGGCATCGATCTTGGGGCTATTGTTGACCTCAATGTCCAGGGAGCCATTATTCAGGCCGAGGTGAGCAGTATCAGAAGAGTCGAGTGGGGGAATTTCTCGACCAATTTCTACATGATCTTTTCGCCGGGATCATTGGAGGGTGCGCCGATGACCTATGTGGCAACGGCGCATGTCTCTCCCCAGGCCGAGGTGGCGCTGCAGTCGGCGGTGGTTGCCGCGTTTCCCAATGTGACCGCCATCAACATCGGGGAGGTGCTGAGCGCTTTTGCGCGAGTGCTGGATCGACTGTCCCTGGCTATTAGGGCCGTGGCCTTATTTTGTCTGTTGGCTGGGGGGCTAGTCATGGCGGCTGCCCTGGCAGCCACTCGCTATCGCCGACTGTATGAGGCAGTGATTCTCAAGGCGTTGGGCGCGACCCGTGCGCTGATCGCCCGGTCGTTTGCGGCCGAATATGCCTTGCTGGGCTGCGTGGCCGGAACGATCGGCATCGTCTTGGCCAGTGCCTTCTCCTGGGCGATTCTCCGCTATGTCTTGGAGTTGCCGTGGTCTCTGGAGCCGTCGTTGTTGGTCATGGGGCTGGTCTGTACGGTGCTCCTGACGCTGCTGGTGGGATTCCTCAGTACTTACCGGATTCTCGGCCAGCCGCCATTGACCGTTCTCCGTCACGAATAACGACCAGGCCGATCTAGTCATGGGTGACAGCGGTTGCTTACAATCGACCGGTTGTGACCGCGAGTGGTCCGGACCTCGACGGGACTCGTGCGTGAATCGAGATGGGTAGACTGTGTTAGGTGGTCGCTCGGGCCAGCACCGCTCGAATCGTATCGCGGTCGCGCTCACGAAACACAACGGCAATATGCAGTTGTTCCAGGTACTGCTCTAGTGTCTTTCCGCCGAGATCGATCTTTCGTGATGTGAAGAAGGTCCTCACGTCTCGCTCCAGTTCAGGAGTCGAGAGACCCACAATGCCACCGCACATACGCCGCAGGCCGCTTTTTGGAAACAGCCGATCCATGCGCTCCCAATTCATCTTCACAAATTCCCAGGCTTTCTCGCGGATATACACATTGTGCAACAAGGCGCTGACGAGAAAGGGGGCGTCCTGAGTGCGGATTTCGCCCGTCAGGGTCTTGGCGAGGGTTCGCTCTAGGAGCTCGGGTGTCCGAAAAGTGGCGAGGGAAAAAAGGTACCGTCGTTCTTCTTGCGGCGTGGCCGCCTTGCGGAAGCGGTCGAGGAACTCCTCATAGCGAGTGTGATCGCCCGTATACGCGAGGATGGAGACAAGGGCTGGGATTACGTTGGGGTCGATGTCCCGTGTTTGCTGCTGGAGTGCCGTATAGGCTTCTGCCGCCTGGGCTTGGATGTCCTCATCACGGCCCAAGGTCCCCAAGGCTCGAATAATGTCACCTCGTAACTCTTTCACCAGTTCGCGCTCACCGGCGCGCGGTGCCCAGCCAAGGTCTTGGAATGCCGGCGCTACACGATCGCGTATGAAAGCGGCCAGCAGCGGCCGGTCCTGCTCAGTGAGCAGGTGGTTCATCGTGGAAAGTGATCCCAGCATTACTGCCCAGACATGGGGATCTTTTTCGTTACGAAAGTGTTCGGTCAAGGCTACATAGTCAGCGGGCGACACCATGCCGGCGATAGTGGACGCCCACGTGTCGTTCAGCAGATTGAATCGCTCGACTGGTGCCAGGGCATGTAGACCGGCCTGTTGCAACTTGGCGAGTAAGTCTGCGCTGTAGCGAACGCGGTAGAACCCGTGCCCACCTTCATTCGCCAGCACGGATGTCCAATCCTTCGGCAAGGGAATGCGGTTCTCTTGCTCACCCAGCAGCACGCGATGAGTTTCGACCCCCTGGGCTGTGGTGACGCGTAGCTGTATGGGAATGTGCCAGCGCTGCGCGGCTGCACGAGGGGACGTCGTCGAAGCATCTTCCGCATATGCGAAGCGGTGCTGGGTGAGCGTCAGCGTGGAGGGAGAATCGGCCTGCAGTGTGACCAAAGGGTATCCCGGCGAAAAGATCCATGCGTTCATGAGCGCCGGAACATCCTGCTGCGCCGCCTGGCCCAGGGAGACCCATAGATCCGTCGTTTCTGCGTTCCCATAGGCATGGGTCGTCAGATAGTGGCGGACGCCGTCTCGGAAGGCCGTCGGACCGATATGCTGCTCCAGCATGCGCAGGACGGAGGCCCCCTTCTCGTAGGTCAGCACGTCGAACATCGCTTCGGCTTCCTTGGGCGCCCGAACGGGAAATTCAATCGGCCTGGTGCTGACAAGCCCATCGACCGACAAGGCGGCGGCGCGAGACATTCCAAAGGCGGTCCACCGTTCCCACTCCGGTTTCCACGCATCGACGACCAGCATTTCCATGAACGTGGCGAAGGCTTCGTTCAGCCAGAGCCCATTCCACCAGGCCATTGTCACGAGATCACCGAACCACATGTGGGCATTCTCGTGGGCCACCACGTCTGCTATGCGTCCCTGTTCCGTATGGGTTGCGGTTCGTTGATCAAGGAGCAAGGCGGTTTCACGAAATGTAATTGCGCCCAAGTTTTCCATCGCCCCCGAGGCGAAATCGGGAATGGCGATCAGGTCGAGTTTGTCGCCGGGATAGGGGATGCCGTAATAGGCGGCCAGGAAGTTCAGGGAATACACGGCGATGTCGTGACCGAATGCCGTGAGATGTTGCTTGCCCGGAACCGACCAGATGCGCACCGGTGTACCTTCCGCCAGGATCGGCGCCGTCGATTCAAGTCGACCGACGATGAAGGCCACCAGATATGTGGACATCTTCATAGACTCGGCGAACCGAAGGATCCGCTTCCCTCCTTCTTGTCTATCGTCCACGATCCGGGCATTCGAGATGGCTGTCAGGGTGGGATCGATCGCCAGGGTGACGGCAAAGACCGCTTTGAACTGGGGCTCGTCCCAGCAAGGGAAAGCCCGCCGCGCGTCTGTCGCCTCGAATTGCGTGGCCGCCAAGCTATGCGCGACACCCTGTTCATCCTTGTAGCTGCTACGATAGAAGCCGCGCAGCTTGTCATTCAACGTCCCACGAAAGGCCAAGATCAGCTTCCATTCACCCGGTGGGACAATTGACGAAAAGCTGATGCGGCATCGCTGGAGTTCTTCGTCCATATGCACGGTTCCGTTGCGTGGCGATCCTGCTTCGCCGGATAACATGGCGGACGACACCTCCAGTTCCGTGGCATTCATCACGATCTCAGCGATGGGTTCGGCCACCGTCAGCGTCACGATTTCGTGGCCTGTGAACGAGTGGGAAGAGAGGTCGGGCTCGATTCGCAAGTCGTAGTGCGTAGGAATGCAATGGCGTGGGAGTCGGTACGGATCTTGAGGAGTCGTTGATGATGACATGATGTTCTTTATGGGTCGTCTAGGGTTAGCGGTCAGTATTGCATGGCTCCAGGCTGCGGCTGCGTATAAGGCTGGTTCCGTGATCGTCCAGGCACCCAACCACACAGCGGCCTTGGTGATGAGGCGTGCGGTAAGCAAGGCGGTCTGCCGCCGTGACAGCGGAGAGCCGGCGCGCTCGTCACTCATAACTCCGATGCAGGTGTGACGTCGACGCCCTGCGCATGGCCGACGATCAAGATGCTCGTTCGCCCGATAAACAAGCCGGTTTCGACGATACCGGGAATTTGATTGAGCGCTATCTCAAGCCTGGCCGGGTCATCAATCGCCGGCATATGCAGGTCAAGGATCACGTGTCCCGCCTCGGTCTGAAACACGGCCTCATGGCGTTCGCGCAGGACCGCGGTTCCTCCTGATACGCGTTCGATGTGGCGCGCGGTGTTGCCCCATCCGAAGGGAACGACTTCAATCGGCAAAGGGAAACTGCCACCCAATGCCGGGACCAGCTTTGTGTGATCGACCATGACGACAAATTGTTTGGCTGCCGCGGCCACAATTTTTTCCTTGAGCAGCGCGCCTCCGCCCCCTTTCACCAGATTGAAGCGGGGATCGACTTGGTCGGCTCCATCGATGGCGACATCGATCGTCCAGGCATTGTCGGACTCGATGAGGGGAATGCCGGATTGTCTCGCAAGCTCGGCAGTATCGTGGGAGGTCGGTACGGCCTGGATCTTCAGCCCCATACGCACGCGTTCACCAAGTGCCATGATCAGGTGTTTCGCGGTCGTGCCGGTGCCAAGCCCGACGACCATGCCGTCGCTGACATAGTCAGTCGCTTTCAGCGCCGCCTGCCGCTTCTGGAAGTCGAGATCGGACTTTGGCGTCATGATGGAATGGGTAGTGTCAGTTGCGCGGCCACAGACGCCGCACCGAGCAGCGCGGTTTTGTCGTTGGTCACGACTTTCACGGGAATCTGGTTCATCAACCGTTTGTAGCGGCCTTTGTTCGTGAAGCCGCGCATGAAGGAGCCGTCCTGCAGTTTTTTGAGGAGTTTCGGTGCAATGCCTCCGGCCACATACACGCCGTCCAACGTCAGCCCCTTGAGCGCCAGGTTGCCGGCCTCGGCCCCGTAAATCGACGCGAACATGTCCAGGGCCTGTTTGGCGATCTCGGTTTGCCCATTGAGGCCGGCCTCGGCAATCTCAGCGGCCGGATCGCCCACCTTGATCTTTTCCGCCAGCCACGTTGGTTCATTTTTCTTAGTGTCACGCAGATATTCGTAGACAGCATGCAGGCCGGGGCCAGAGACGATGCGTTCATAGCTGACATGGAGATAGCTGCCGCGCAGATGGCGAAGTAGTTCGATCTCGCTATCACTGTTCGGCGCAAAGTCTGCATGTCCGCCTTCCGATGGCATGGGGCGATAGCGGGCACCATCCCAGTAGAGAATGCATTCGCCGAGTCCGGTTCCCGCCGCGATCAGGGCCAAGGCCTGTTTTTTCTTGGGTGGAGCGCCGGCGTTCAGCACCACCACTTCATCGGGACGCAGAAGGAGGAGGCCGTAGGCGGTGGCTTCCAAATCATTAAGCAGTTGCACGTGGGCAATGTCGAACCGTTGTGCGAGCACACTTCCATCGACAACCCAGGGGAGATTGGTCGTGCGGCAGCGGTTATCGATGACTGGTCCGGCCACGCCGAAGCAGGCCGCCGCTAATGTGATGGGATTGGGCGGCGGCTTCGGTGTCTCCGTGCGCTCATCCTCACTCCTGTCCTCCTCGACAACCTCATCGACTGGTTCGTCCTCGGGGGAAGTCTTGGGTGGAAGGGTGCCGAGGAACTCTTCTACGATCTCTTCTAGGGCTGTATAGTCCGCGCTGTGAAAACTATCGGCATGCACCGGTTCGATCCGATCGGTGGTCCATTCGAAGAGCGCCAGATTAGTTTTCGTACCGCCGATATCGCCTGCCAAAATCATGAAACCCTCATCGCGATGGTAAATCTTGAACAGATGCAGACAACTCAGATGCGGCGGCCTGATCTAGATACCACAGCAACCGTCCGCTTTCCGGCTGGACTAATTCCGCGGGATACAGAACGGGATCCATTGGGGGCCGTTCAATTACGCGTCGTAGGATGTGCGCTTTGTTCAGGCCGGTGACGAGGAACAGTATCACACTCGCATGATTGATCACACCTAGGGTCAAGGTCAGTCGTGATCGCGTGCCTTGCGGGGCGACGCTCGGGACCACCCAACGTGTAGATTCAGTCAGCGAGGCCGTTCCAGGAAACAGCGATGCGGTGTGGCCGTCGTCGCCCATGCCAAGCAGCACGAGGTCCAACACCGGCCATTGTTCTGGTGCAGTGGCGGTCAGACGACGGAGGGTGTCCTCATACTGCGCAGCCGCCGGTTCAGGTTGCTCGTCGCCTCGCATCCGATGGATCTGCGTGGGAGAGATGCGTAACGGGGTGAATAGCACCTCATTGGCCATGGCGTAGTTACTGTCAGGATGCGAGGGCGGGACGCCACGCTCATCGCCGAATAGAAAATGCACTTTGCTCCAGTCCAGTCGTCGCGCGTAACTCGGGGTGGCCAGAATTGAATAGAGCGCTCTCGGGGTTGAGCCGCCCGATAGGGCCACTAGAAAACGCCCGCGGCCCGCAATCGCCTGCTCACCAGACCATAGGACGAAATCCGCGGCCTTTATGGCAAGCTCCTGAGGGCCTGGGAAAATGTGGAGTTCCGGAGCGCGCGACATATTAGCGGTGGGAGCGGTGTTTGAGTGCTGGCCGTTTTTTTGCGACGGGCTTGCGACTGCCGGCTTTGGTGGGAGTGAGCAGCGCCACCAGACTACGAATCGTACTCACGGGATCTCGTCCCAGCGCGATATGGGAAGCCAGGCGTTGGTGCGTGTGTAGCGATTGAAGATCGCCGATGGCTTGGGCCTGGGCCAGAGTGCCGAACGTATAGAATTTCCCTGGGACCGGCAGATCAGGCTTCATCGCATCGACTAGCTCGAGGAAGAGCCCGCTGTTTGGACCTCCCTTGTGTAGCTGCCCGGTGGAATGTAAATAGCGAGGGCCATAACCTGCCGTAGTGGCGAGGTGATGCCGGAGCATGACCGCTTTTCGCAGGGCTCGGAGCGCGGCTTCCATTTGAGGTGACGGAGTGGTATATGCCAGAATCGACAGATAGCGGTTCGGTGATGCCTGTTCGAGCAATTGGGTCAAGGCCTGCTTGGGTGTGCACGCCGCTACTGGGGGCAAGGCTCCCTGTATTTCCACTTCTTTTAGGACCCGACCCGTATTGTCTTTGCTTTCCTGTACGTTAGGTTGATCGAAGGGATGGATGCCGAGCGTGTGTCCCGCAATGGCGGTCGCAAACTCCCAGCGGAAGAACTCGCCTCCGAGATCGTAACGATCCGCCAAGTCCAGGCGAAGGACAGGATGTCCGGCACGTTGCAGGGCGGTTGCGGATCGATCCAGCGACGTATTGCGATCGCCTTTCAGTCGAAGGTACACAAAGACCCGGTCTGTTCCGTAGGCTTTTGGCGTCGCGAGGGGCTCGCCCGTAATGGGGACGAGGCCGGTCCCTTCCTTGCCGGTACTTTCAGCGAGTAGTTGCTCCACCCACAGTCCGAAGGAGTTGATTGCCGGGGACATGATGAGGGTCAGCTTGTCCCGACCGGCTCGGACCATGGTTCCCATCATGGCGCCAAGCGCTGCGCCGGGATTCTGCTTCACCGGCAATGGCTTTCGGCAGGCTTCCCGCATCGCGACGGCTCTCGCGAGGAGTTTGCCCACATCCAGTCCAAGCAGGGCGGCAGGCACTAAACCAAAATATGACAGGACGGAATATCGTCCACCGATGTCCGGGGGATTGGTAAAGGTGCGCCAAAATCCGCGCTCGCGCGCAAGCTGCTCGAGCCCCGTCCCCGGATCCGTAATGGCCACAAATTGAGCGCCGCCGCGATTGCCCTTGGTGCGCTGTACGAGCTCCCAAAAGTGGGCGAAGAGGGACATGACTTCGATAGTTCCGCCGGATTTGCTCGCGACGAGGAACAGTGTCCGCGCTGGTTGAATCGCGGTGGTGACTTGGCGCACCCAGCCCGGTACGGTTGAATCCAACACCCAGAGCCGAGGTGAGCTCTTTGAGGAGCCAAAGGTGCAGCGAAGGACTTCAGGTCCCAGACTGCTTCCTCCCATTCCCAGGAGAATGACGTCAGTAGTGGAGGCTTCGCGGGACGCTTGTGCAAAAGAGCGGAGGTCAGCCAGCCCGTCTTGCATATGGTCGAGAACGGTTAGCCAACCGAGCCGGTTTTCGATCTCCGTCGGATCAGGCTTCCAAAGGGTATGGTCCCTTGTCCACATACGCTCGATGGCATGGCTGTTGGCGAGGTCGTCGAGTGTCCGGCGGATTCCTTCGTTGTCCAGAATCTGAGATGCGTTGGGGCGGGTGGGCATAGCACGCTCTCTTCCATTGGTGGAGGAACCAATCGATGCAACTGGTCCGGTCCGTATCTTAGGTTCGCGAATTCAAAAAGGCAAACAGGGAGATAGTTGAAGACTGTGTCGGTGAAGATGAGGAATGGTGTCTATCAATCGGGCGAATGCGCCGTAGGGTTGCAAGATGGCAGGCAGGGCTGGTGTGTTCAGGTTTCTTCTTCCTGATCATCTAAGTCGGCCAATACCAGAGAAACCGAATTGTGCGATTCCAATGCGCCGACGATCGTGACCGGCGTTCCGACTGACACTTGGTCAAACAGCTTGGCAATGTGAGGGTTGTCCAGGAGGATGCTCCCGAATGGTTGGTCCGTGATGCCCTGGGCTGTGCCATGCAGCTGGATAAGCCCCGGCATGGGTTGGCTCCTTGGAATCAACCCTGCCTTTTGCGCCTCTTCGAAGCGTCGGCGGTCGTCGGCATTGGGGTAATCGAGGAGAAGGGCGCGGAAGTAAGGTGTTTGTCCAGATCCTCGCTTGCGATGAATGCGATATTCTCCTTCGGGGGTGGCACCGTCTCTATAATGCTGCTTGGCTCGAATTCCCCTCGAACCTAGTCGGATCGGATAAGTCAAAACTTTTCGACCATTCTTGTAGAGTGAGAGAACTCGGTCGGCCTTGCTGATGACGATCGATTGTGCCCGATGCATCCGGGACCATTCGATGGTTCGTTGGGCAGACTCTCTCCAAGCCGCAATGAGGTCGTCATCTGCGTAACGACCCAATTCATTGGTGAGTAACGCAGTTTGCGTGAGAAGAATTTTTCCCGCCCGGTCTGAAGCCTGAACTGCCTGCTCAAACTGCCCCTGTTCCAGGAACAGGCGGGCTTGTCTCACGAGCAATTCCGTCTCGACAGGATGTTCGCCGAGCATCACACGGCTTCCAATATCCCCCACGCGGGTATTCAGTAGTCGCAGCCGCTGCTCCACCTTCGCCAGCTTCGTCTCGACGGAGGCACGCTGCGCCTGAAGGCGTGTGTTCACGTCTGCGACAAGCTGAGTCCCTTCCGCCTGAAGCGATTCCAACTCTGTCTCGAGCTCATTTTCTTCCCAGGGCCAACGAACGATATTCTCTTCTGATTGCACGCGAGTCCGTAATGCAATCCATTGGCGGTTGAATTTCGAGTACCCTTCTGGACTGATGTCTGCGGCTCGTAGCGTCACCAAGTCACGGTCAAGGCTTTCGACGGCCTCAACCAGCTCGTCGGGAACCGTTTCCACGCATCCGCCCAGACTCGTCGACAAAAGTCCTGTGAGGGCCAGACTCGTGAGAATGCGGCATATTGGATTCGGAGGTCTCGTCATGATCGTATTCTATCTCGCAGAGCGGCAGTTCAGCGAGCTCTTCTCGTCTTTTGGAACCATGGGCTGCGTGATGCCAGCGTGCCCGTCATATCGGGGTTTCGCATTCCAATACCTATCGTCATCGTTCCCTCAAGATTTCACGCGAAGCAGCATCTTGGCCCTCAATACCAGCCATAGCTAACGCAATGTAGGTGCCAGCCGGGCGACTTGGGTGCTGTATGGATATTTGCTTTCGAGAACAATCGCTTAGATCAAAATGACGAATGGCATCAGTGGCGTCCTTCTGTGGCATGTTTGTCACGACCGGGCAAGAGTGCCTCAAAAATTTCTCTATGGAATGCGGTTCTTAATCTTATGTCCGCTAGATCCAAGTGAAAATGTTGTGCTCTATGAGGTGTTCGGTGTGAACAGTTTGTCGGCTGCCCGAGGACGAGGGTTGATTGACACCCTGCGTGTGCGCCCCTATAATGCGGCCTCTTAATTGAAAATTGATCTCTCGAGAAGGAGTGCGCAATGTCGTTCACTTTTAAACAGCCCTCGAATCTCAAGCGCAAGCGGGAGCATGGATTTCGGAAGCGCATGAGCACCAAGAATGGGCGAAAAGTTATCGCTCGTCGCAGGGCCAAAGGCCGCGCTCGCCTCACCGTCTGATTTTCCCTGTCGCTACGCAATCTGCATGTAGGCGAACATCCAGGTGGTGGATGGTGGCCCTTGCGTGGGTACCGTCACATTGTCCTG
The DNA here is from genome assembly GCA_964493335.1 of uncultured Nitrospira sp. GTDB lineage: Bacteria > Nitrospirota > Nitrospiria > Nitrospirales > Nitrospiraceae > Nitrospira_A. The sequence goes on along the minus strand of CAZBNV010000034.1, from coordinate 15,498 downwards.
ACTGTAGCGGGTGATATGGCGCGACAAGGCCTTTAGTGGCTTAAGTCAGGCCTTGCACGAGGTCCTTGATTTTCTGGGGCAGTGTAGCCCCCGTGACAGGCAGGCGGGTTGTTGATGGGTCAAGGGCCGGTGCCGTTCTTTTTGAAACGTAGCCGTGACATCCAGCACATCAAAAAGATGGGGCGACGAGTTTCCACTGGATTGTTCAATCTCCAGATTTGTCCAGACATATCCCAGGATGCAATGATGGGGATTGTGATTGGGCGGCGGTTCGGCACAGCAGTTTCTCGGAATCGGGCGAAGCGTCTCTTTCGTGAGTTGGGTCGTTCGGTCCGCCCAGCATTAAGCCCGGGGTACGCATTTCTTGTATTTCCGAAACGAGAATGTCTAACTCTGCCTTTTGCGGAGCTGAAGAACATATGGCGAAGCACATTACAAAGACAGCGGTTAGCCCGTTTTGGGGAACCCGCGTGTTGAGGCGACTGTGCATAGTACTCTTGATGGCCTACCGAGCCTGCGTGTCGCCGTTGCTGGGACCTGCATGCCGATTCCATCCTACCTGTTCCATGTACGCGCAAGATGCCATTGAGCGGCATGGAGTGGTGAGGGGGATCATGATGGCAGGGTGGCGCCTGCTGAAATGTCATCCCTTCCACCCCGGCGGGTTTGACCCAGTACGGTAACAGGCGTGGCAACAACTTCTTAGCTTCCATCCAACACGTAGGCTTCATGGAAAAACGCGTCATCGTCTTCCTGATCGTGTCACTGGCCGTGATCATCGGCTATGACTTCTTGCTCAAAGGCATGGGATTGGTGCCGCCTCCTGAACCCACGCAAGAGGCCTCCACGGCAGACCGTGCGGTCTCAGTTGGCAAGGTCACAGAGCGTCAGGGGGATTCGACGAAGTCTGCAAATCCATCCAACGTCTCATCTGTGGGAACGCCTGATTCTGTTGCCACCACTCGGGCTGATGCCCTATCTGCCAGCGAGGAACAGACAGTCGAGATCAATACAGAGCTGTTTCGTGCGAAGTTCAGTAATCGCGGGGCGGTGCTCAAATCCTGGGAGCTGAAGAGATATACCACGCCTGGCGAGCAGGGCGCGCAGCCCGTGCAGCTGGTCTATAGCGGTGGAAGGTTCAAAGGCCCCCTGAGTGTGACGACGAATGATCAGGCGCTCACCAATGATCTTGAAACTGCTCTCTATCATGTCAGCCAGGATGTATCGAAGCTCGATAGTGCGCACCCTGTCGGGCATGTCACCTTCCGGTACCATGACGCCCAGCGAAATGTTGACGTTGAAAAGGAACTCACGTTTCACCATGGGACGTATGTGGTGGACATTGCCATTCGGACCCAAGGTTTGACCGCTCCGATCGATGTGACTCTTGGCACCAATTTTGGCATTGTGGAATGGGGTGAAGGGTTCATCGGACTCATGGGATCAGCTTCCCTGGTCGATGACAAGGTTCTGAAGGAAACCCCTGACGGCGAGGCGGAGCGCAAGGGCGATGTGAAGTGGTCGGCGATTCAGGATAAGTATTTCCTCAGCGTGCTGATGCCCCAGAAGGCCTCCGCGGCACTCGCCAAGAAAGAGGGGGACAAATTGGTGTCGGCCGGCGTCCGTTTCACCGCACCGGCGAACGGGTCGACGATGGCGATGCAGCTCTATGCCGGGCCTAAAGAATACGACACGCTCAAATTGTTGAATGTCGGGTTGGAGGATACGATCGACTTTGGCTGGTTCGTGTTTGGAAGCTGGGGTTTGGTCAAGGCTGTGGCTAAGCCGATCTTCTATGTGTTGCGCTTTCTCTACGAATTTACGCACAACTACGGGATTACGATCATTCTCTTGACCATGTCGATCAAGTTGATGTTCGTCCCGCTTCAGTACAAAAGCTACAAGTCAATGAAGCAAATGCAGGTGATCCAACCGAAGGTCTTGGCTTTGCAGGCAAAGCTCAAGGATGATCGCGAGCGGCTGAACAAGGAACTGATCAAGCTGTACAAAGACCATAAGGTGAATCCGGTCGGTGGGTGTCTGCCGATGGTCCTTCAAATGCCGGTCTTTGTCGCGCTGTTCAATATTTTGTATATGACGATCGATCTCCGGCAAGCGCCCTTCATGCTCTGGATCAAGGACCTGTCTGTGCAAGACCCCTATTACGTCCTCCCGATCATTATGGGCGCCACGATGGTCATTCAGCAGAAGATTACCCCGACCACGATGGACCCAACGCAAGCGAAGATCATGTTGTTCTTGCCCGTATTCATGACTTTCCTGTTCGTGAACTTTCCTGCTGGATTGGTCCTCTACTGGTTGACCAACAACGTCCTCACGATCACGCAGCAGGTGGTGACCGAACGTCTCTTTGCGAAGAAGTGGCAGGTTGCTGCCGCGCAAGGCGACGTCACGGTTATTGACGAATCCAAAGAGCAAAAGAGTAACGGCAAGCGGCGAAATAGCCCGGCCGAGTAATGCCACCTCACTGGGTGCGTCATGCATGACGCGCTGGATGATACGATCTGTGCCATTGCGACTCCTCCCGGAGAAGGGGGGATCGGCGTGGTTCGCATCAGCGGGCCTCGTGCTCTCGACCTCGCCTCCCACGTCGTTCGTCTCCGATCAGGCACATCGCTTCAGGCTCTTCGACCTCGTACGATGGGCTTGGCGGATGTCTTCTCACGGACGATGGCCTCACCTATTCCGATCGATCCTGACGCGCCTTCACATGCATTCATCGATGAGGCGCTGGTGGTCGTAATGAGACGGCCGCATTCTTTCACGGGAGAGGATGTCGTCGAGGTCCAGTGCCACGGCGGTCCGGTCATCCTTGATCAGCTGTGCCGGGCCTTGATGTCCGCGGGAGCCCGGCTGGCCGCGCCGGGGGAATTTACCAAGCGAGCGTTTCTCAATGGCCGGTTAGATCTCGCGCAGGCCGAAGCGGTACTTGATACCATTCGCGCGAAGACCGCGCGTGGCCTGGCGATTGCCCAATCGCAGCGGCGGGGTGAATTGTCACAGGAAGTAGAGGCGACGCGCTCCGCATTGGTCGTGGCTCTCGCGCACATCGAGGCGGCGCTGGACTTTGCGGAAGAGGACATCACGTTTGTGCAGCAGGACGAGCTGATGCGACTGCTTGAAGGGGCTACAACCAGACTGCGACGATTGGTCCAGTCAGGCGAGGAGGGGCGCATTTGGAGGGAGGGGGCTGCCGTGGCGATCCTGGGCCGTCCGAATGTCGGCAAGTCCAGCTTGATGAACGCCTTATTGAAGACTGATCGTGCCATTGTCACGCCGGTTCCCGGCACAACACGTGACATGCTCGAAGAAGTCGTCAGTATAGATGGCATTCCGGTGCGATTGTTCGATACGGCCGGCATCCGGTCAACTGACGATCCGGTGGAGGCCGAGGGGATTCGCCGCAGCCACCTTGCGTGGGAGGAAGCGGACCTCGCCCTCATTTTATTAGACGGGTCGCAGCCCTTGTCAGAATGCGATCGAGTCTTGCTGGCTCGTCAAGAGGCGGCGCAAGCCTTGCTGGTCGTCAATAAGTGTGATCTGCCCAGAAGACTTGTGAAGGAAGCGCTTGTGCGCGCCTGCCCAACCAGCGCGGGCGTCATCGACATTTCGGCCAAAATGCAGATCGGGCTGGAGGGCTTGCGGAAGGCCATCCGCAGCCGACTGACGCCAAGCCGGTTGGAGTCACAGGACAGTGTCCTCGTGACAAATCTCCGTCATGCCGCGGCGATTGAACGTGCTTTGCAGGGTGTCGAGCAAGCCCGAAACTCGGTCGAGGCCGGACGCGCGGGCGAGCTGGTTGCTATGGATCTTCGCATTGCGGCAGATGCCTTAGGCGAGATCACGGGTGTCATCACCACCGATGAGATCCTGGAGCGAGTCTTCGCGGAATTTTGCATCGGGAAATGAAAGGACTCTGGCCGTGAGTGAACAATGTGACGTAATTGTCGTCGGTGGCGGGCATGCGGGGTGCGAAGCGGCGCTGGCGGCGGCTCGCATGGGGGCACGCGCGCTATTGCTCACCATGGATCCGGACCGTATTGCCCAGATGTCGTGCAATCCTGCCATCGGTGGCATTGCAAAGGGCCACTTGGTCAAAGAAATTGATGCCCTGGGTGGGGAAATGGCGCGGAATACGGACCAGGCGGGTATTCAATTTCGCATGATCAATACCAGCAAGGGGCCGGCGGTGCGTGCCTTACGCGCGCAGTGTGACAAAAAAATCTATCGCGAGGTCATGCAACTCACGCTTCGCGCACAGCCTGGGCTGGAAATCCTGTGTGGCACGGTCGACCGTATCTTGACCCAAGCCGGAGCGGTGACCGGCGTGGTGACTGACGGGGGTCGACACATTCAGGCGAGGGCCGTCGTGCTTACTTCGGGCACGTTTCTCAAGGGGCTGATTCATATCGGTTTGAACCATTTTCCGGCCGGACGCGCGGGAGAAGCCTCCGCAGAACATCTGTCCGATTGTATGCGCGATTTTGGTTTTGAGGTCGGGAGACTCAAGACGGGGACTCCTCCCAGGCTCGATCGAGATTCGATCGATTTTTCCGTCATGATTCCGCAACCTGGCGATGACCCGCCCCCCCCATTTTCCTATCAAACTAAACGTATTCCGTTGCGGCAGGTGCCTTGTCATTTAACATATACGAATGCGCAAACACATGAAATTATTAATAAAAACATTGACAGGTCGCCGTTATTCAGTGGAATCATTGATTCCGTTGGGCCGCGCTATTGTCCATCTATAGAAGATAAGGTGGTCAGATTTGCCGACAAGGATCGTCACCAAATTTTTATTGAGCCTGAAGGGTTAGACACCAACGAGTTTTACCCGAATGGGATCTCGACCAGTTTGCCCGTCGATGTGCAGGCTGCCATTCTAAAAACCATTCCCGGCCTCGATCAGGCCAGGATTTTGAAGCCAGGTTATGCGGTTGAATATGATTTCTTCCCTCCTCGTCAACTACACAATACCCTGGAGACCAAATTAGTCGAGGGGCTCTATCATGCTGGTCAGATCAATGGAACGTCTGGGTATGAAGAAGCCGGCGCCCAAGGGATCATGGCTGGCATCAATGCGGCGTTAAAACTGCGTGGCGATCCGCCTCTCGTCCTCGAGCGTTCACAGGCCTATATTGGCGTGTTGATTGATGATTTGATTACCAAAGATGCAAGAGAGCCCTATCGCATGTTCACCTCGCGCGCGGAGTATCGTCTGTTGCTTCGTCACGATAATGCAGACCTTCGCCTGATGGATGTCGGGCATCGGATCGGGCTGGTATCTGATGAGATACATGGCAAGCTTGAAGCGAAGCGTGTTGCCATCGACCATGAGGTACAACGGCTCAGAGACACAAAACCGAGGCTAACGCCTGATGTGAAGCGACTCATAGAGGAGTGGAAAATAGGAGCGGTTGGTCCAACGCAATCGCTGGCTGAAATTCTCAGGCGTCAGGATCTCACCTACGAAAAGATCGTGTCCGTATTCGGCGGGGCGGATATTGATGACCCTGATATCGCCGAGGCAATTCAGCTTGAGGTGAAGTACGAAGGATATATCAAGCGTCAGCTCCAGCAGATTCAGCGATCGGAGCGGTTGGAGCATCGGACGATTCCATCTACTTTTGATTATGACGGTATCACGGGCTTTTCAAGTGAGGTGAGGGAGAAGCTCAAGCGAGTCAAGCCGGCATCAGTCGGCCAGGCGTCCCGCATTTCAGGTGTGACACCAGCAGCCATGTCTCTGCTGCTTGTGGCGATTGAGAGGCTTCGACGGCAACCTACGCATCAATAAGGCCATCGTTTCCCCATCATATTATCGCTGCTGTCTATTCGCCAGAGAACTAGCTTGACCATTGAATCCGTTTGGCGTAATTGTTCCACGTGGAACAGGATCCCATTCCGATAGCCGAACTTCTCAAAAAATCAGCGGCAGAGCTTTCTCTTTCAATTCCTGATTTCTCCATCCCGCATTTTTGCAGCTATCTGAACGAGTTAAAAAAGTGGAATAAAGCAATCAATCTCACGGCAATCCGGGATGATCGTGAGATTGTGGTGAAGCATTTTATTGATTCCTTGGCAGGCCTGAAAGTCATTGAAATACATGATGGAAACAAATTGTTGGATGTGGGGGCTGGCGCCGGATTCCCTGCTATTCCTATAAAATTAGTAAGGCCAGATCTGTATATCGAACTGCTTGAGCCAAGCGAAAAAAAGGGGTCGTTTCTGCGCTATCTCATTGGTTCGCTCGGTCTTCATGGTGTGTCGGTCGCGACGATCAAATTTGAAAACTACCTCGATCGCGAAAGTAATCGAAGGCTTTTTGATTACATCGTAGTCCGGGCCTTCAGGGTCGATACACTGGGCCTTGCGCTGGGAAATTTGCTCAACGATCGTGGGAAGCTCGTACTGTTTCGGGCCTCAAAGGTTGAGCGCGATTTCAAGCTTGATAGCCTTGCTTTGATCCAGGAAGTCGAGTATGAGCTTCCCTCTGGTTACGGTCACCGAACGCTGTCTGTCTTTTCAAGGCAGACAGCATGATGGCATTGTTCCACGTGGAACAGTCATCCGTTTACAACGCTTACTCACGGGAGATTGAGAACTGAATGGCTCGAATCATCGCTGTCGCAAATCAGAAAGGAGGAGTGGGAAAAACCACGACCTCGGTGAATCTTGCCGCAGCGCTGGCGATAGAAGGGGAGTCGGTCCTCTTGATTGATATCGATCCTCAGGGTAACGCGACGAGTGGTCTTGGCGTGGATCCTATGTCACTGGGGAAAACGATCTACAACACATTGATTAGCGGGGATAGCATTGAATCTATCACGATGCAGACGGCAGTCAATGGCCTTTCACTGGTGCCGTCCAACTCGCACCTTGCCGGGGCCGAGGTTGATCTAGTGAATATGGAAGGCCGAGAGCAGCGTCTCAAGGAGGCCTTGGCTGGCGTCGTCGACCGCTATGATACGATTTTGTTGGATTGCCCGCCCGCCCTCGGACTCCTAACCATCAATGCGATGGTGGCTGCACACTCCGTCCTCATCCCTGTGCAATGTGAATATTATGCGATGGAAGGGCTTGGCCGACTCATGGAGAGCATTCAACGGCTCAGGCAATCTCTCAATCCTGGGTTGGAAATCGAGGGGATTGTGCTCACGATGTACGATGCTCGTAATTCGCTGGCTCGTCAGGTCGTGGAGCAAATTCGAGGACATTTTAAGGAGAGCGTGTATCGAACGATGATTCCGCGGAATGTGACGCTCGCCGAGGCGCCAAGTTATGGCCGGCCGGCATTGCTCTATAACGTCGCGTCAGCTGGAGCCCAAGCCTATCTTTCACTAGCCAAGGAGTTTGTGGTCCATGGAGAAAAAAGCCCTCGGTAGAGGCCTCGACGCATTGTTGCCGACTGGTAGAACCACGGCGGAGCCGGAGCGCGGCGATGTGCAGGAATTACGGCTTGAGTCGATTGTGCCGAACCGGTTTCAGCCTCGACAGCAATTCTCTGAGGTTGAGTTGGCAGAATTGACTGCTTCACTGAAGCAGAATGGCCTCCTCCAGCCAATCTTGGTGCGGCGCAAAGGTGACGGCATCTTTGAACTGATCGCCGGTGAGAGGCGTTTGAGAGCTGCTAAGTTATCGGGAATGCAGAAGATTCCAGCTCTTGTTCGAAATGTGTCCGATCAGGAGTCGATGGTGCTGGCGCTGGTAGAGAACCTTCAGCGCGATGATCTTAACCCCATGGAGACCGCGCGGGCATACCAGCGCATGTTGAACGAATTCGGGCTAACGCAGGATGCGATTGCGCAGAAAGTGGCCCGCGATCGTTCGTCTGTCGCAAACCTGCTGCGGTTGATGTCGCTTCCCCATGACGTGCAACAGATGGTTGAGTCGGATCAGCTTTCCACGGGACATGCCAAGGTGATTCTGGGGCTTATGACGCCGGCGGCCCAGTTGAATTTGGCGCAGCAGATTGTCAAGGACCAATTGTCCGTGCGCGAGGCTGAACGGCTCGTGCAGGCACATGCCGAGGCGCGGAAGCCGGGGAAGCGACCGCTCCGGGTCCCACTACGATCCGACCTTGAGGAGCGATTGCAGAAGCGTCTTGGAACTCGGGTAGATGTTCAGAAGCGACGCCGGGGCGGCAAAATCGTCATTCATTATTTTTCGCCAGAAGAATTGGACGGCCTGGTCGAGCGACTACTTAACTAGCTGGGGGTGCATATTGAAGGAAGATTTTTCCCTCCCCGCCAGAGTAGAATGCCGACTTGGTTTATTGGTCTGAATGGAAAAGTATCCGGTAGGTGATGGAGATCCTCCCGGTCTGATCAAGTGAATTGTTTTAACCCCGTGGGAGGTGTGAGCGATGTGGATTAAGGAAAAGCAGGACGGGAAGCGTCCGACAGGACAAGGCGAGGGAGCTGATATGGACAATTTAGAAGCTGCGGCACCGCGTGAAGGAAACGAAGAGATCAATGCCTTCGTGGGGAAGGGAGTTAGCTTTAAGGGCGTCATTTCCTATAACGGCACCGTACGAATCGATGGCAATCTCGATGGCGAAATCCATACGGAAGGCGTGTTGTTGGTCGGTGAGGATGCGGTCTTGACAGCAAAGATCACCGCCGGTACCGTCGTGTGCAAAGGCAAAATCACCGGCGACATCAGTGCCCGCGAGAAAGTGAAGCTGCGCGCGCCTGCTGTCGTGAATGCCGGCGTGAAGGCCCCACTCATCTCCATGGAAGAAGGGGTTGTCTTTAACGGAACGTTGGAAATGAGTCAGTCGGCGACGCGCGAGCCGCAGGGGCAGGGGGCCACGCGGGGGCAGAGCGTCAAGTTGGTGGGCGGATAGACCACCTGAAGGGCGAATAGGGTGGACAGAGTGGCGCTTGGCTTGTGTGCAGGGCCAGGCAGGGTGAGGTTGTTTGCAGGCCGCGCCCCGGCCGGTCACAGTGGTTGGGTGTGTGAAGGAGGTCGCCGATGTGGGGTGAGACGAAAAAACAGCCCGTCGCGGAAGATGACAAGTTTACATTTCTTGGGAAGGGCACGAGCTTTAAAGGGATCGTCACGTTTGATGGCACGGTCCGTATCGATGGTCGCGTCGAGGGCGAAGTGCATACAGGTGGGGCGGTCATCATTGGCGAAAGTGCCATTATCAAGGGAGTGATCGCCGCCGGTTCCGTCGCCATCAGTGGGCGGGTCAAGGGTTCGGTGACCGCGCTCCAGAAAGTTGAGCTTCAAAAGCCCGGCATTCTTATCGGAGACATCCAGAGCCCGGTGATTGTGATTGAGGAAGGGGCTCACTTTCACGGCATGAGTAACATGGGCGCAGAGAAATGGGTGGAGGACGAGGTTCCGGAACTCGGCTCGCCGCAGGATCCCGGCGTGCATGACCTCGTAGCCCATCGCGGCAAAGCCAAAACACACGAACCATAACTGCTCGTTCGGTCCTTCGTCTGGTATCACTTATGACACGTCAAACCGTGCTGCTTGGCATGAGCGGCGGAGTGGATAGCTCCGTCGCGGCTTCTCTCCTGGTGCGACAGGGATACGATGTTCATGGCGTCACGCTCCAGGTGTGGGAACATGAGGATGATCACGTGGCCGCTTCCAAGCGCTGGGAAGAGCGTGGTTGTTGCAAGATCGGTATCGCCAAGTTCGTCGCCCAGCGCCTGAATATTCCCTACGAAGTCGTTGACCGCCGCGAGACATTTCAGCAAGGGGTGATCGATGACTTCGTGGCCGGGTATGCGTCCGGCACGACCCCAAATCCTTGCGTACGGTGCAATGAGCGCGTGAAGTTGCGGTCTCTCTATGCTCTGGCGCAGGAGCGAGGAATGGATTATGTGGCCACCGGACACTACGCGCGCGTTCAGCAGGCGGCGGGACGGTGGGCACTGCGCCGGGCGTTGGATCAGCGGAAGGATCAAAGTTATTTCCTCTACCGTCTCAATGCCGACTGGTTGCCGCAACTGATGTTTCCGGTGGGACACATGCAGAAGCGTGACGTGTGGCAGGAGGCCGAATCGCTTGGTTTGCCGGTGGACGAACTCAAGGAAAGCCAAGAAATTTGTTTTGTGAGTCACGGGGACTATCGCACCTTCATCGAGCAAGAGCGTCCGGACGTGAAGCGGCCTGGCTCATTCGTGGGAGTGGATGGTGAGGTCCTCGGACAGCACGAAGGCATTGCCTTTTACACCCCTGGCCAGCGCCGTGGATTGGGAATCGCCGTCGGGCAGAGGCTCTATGTCCAGAAAGTCGTGCCGGAGTCGAGCCAAGTGGTGTTATGCACGGAAGATCAGCTGATACAGACAGATTGCTTCGTAGGTGATCTCAGGCTCTTTGACCCCATGGTCGGTCAGCAAGCGATGGAGGCCGAGGTGAAGGTTCGTTATGCCACGCCTCCTTCGACCGCCACCCTTGTGCCCTCCGAGAACGGAACGCTCCATCTCCGATTCCATCAACCACAACGGGCGCTCAGCCCTGGCCAGTCCGCCGTGTTTTATGATGGCGACCGCGTGCTCGGCGGCGGGATCATCCAGCGTTCCTAGCGACCGATGTTCGACCTCCTTTCACCTTCTCACATGGGTCGAGCATGGAGGAGGGTTCACCTGCGCGCGTCCAACGAGGCCTTCTGAGGCGCGCGTTGCGCGGGCAAAGAACCCTCCTTCACCTCGACCCTCTCTCTCCTCCTTGACAGTACCCGCTCCTGAATGCTAACTTGGCGCGCTTTTTGTCGTGCCCACCGCACGCAAGCTTTCCCTTTGATCAAAACACGGTTAACCGTAGCGGATAGTCACTGTGATTAAGACAGCCGTCGCACGTCGATACGCAAAAGCTCTGTTCGAACTTCTTGATGCATCCAGCGTCGAGCCTGCCCGTGTGGCTTTGCAGGGACTGGGAGAGGCCTTTTCGCAGTCGGCTGCGTTACGCCATGCTGTGGCCTCACCTGTCTTCCCGGAAGAAACCAAATTGAGCGTCCTGATCGAGTTGGCCACCCGTCTCGGATGCCCACCGATCGGCAAGAATTTTTTGGATCAGTTGGTGAAAAAAAATCGAGTGAGTTTCCTGCCGGACATCGCTGAGGTTTTCGCCAAGCTGGTGGATGCCTCCAAGGGGACTCAACAAGTCTCGGTGTCATCCGCGAACGCGTTGCCTGTTGGCGAGCAGGATCGAATCACCACTCGGTTGCGCGACCTCTTGAAGCGCGACGTCGATGTCACATTTTATACCGAACCCGAACATGTCGCCGGTCTTCATATCCGCCTGGGCAGTACCGTCGTAGACAGCACGGTCAGGGGCCGACTGAGCGCCATGCAGCGTGTGTTGACCAAGGAGTAGCCATGCAGATCAAGGCAGAAGAGATCAGCTCCATCATCAAAGAGAAGATCAAAGGCTTCGACCAACAGGTCGACGTCAGCCAAACCGGCTCAGTCATCCAGGTCGGAGACGGAATTGCCAAGGTCTACGGATTAGACGGCGCCATGGCCGGTGAGATGCTGGAATTTCCAGGCGGTCTATACGGCATTGCGTTGAACCTCGAAGAAGACAATGTCGGCGCCGTGTTGATGGGTGACGATGTCGGAATTAAAGAGGGTGATCCGGTTAAGAGGACCGGTCGCATCGCGGAAATCCCGGTCGGTGAAGCCTTGATCGGGCGGGTGGTCAATGCGATCGGCCAGCCGATTGACGGCAAGGGCCCGATCAACTCTCCACATTCCTCCCGCATCGAGATGGTCGCCCCAGGGGTGAACACGCGCCAATCGGTCCGCGAGCCGCTCCAAACCGGTATCAAGGCCATCGATGCCATGATCCCGATCGGTCGTGGCCAGCGCGAGTTGATCATCGGTGACAGGCAAACCGGCAAGACCGCGATCGCCGTGGATACCATCATCAATCAAAAAGGTCTTGGCGTATTCTGTATCTATGTCGCCGTCGGTCAGAAGCGCTCGACCGTCGCCCGCGTGGTGAAGACTCTCGAAGAGAACCACGCGATGGAATACAGCATGGTGGTCGCGGCGACGGCCAGCGATCCCGCGCCGATGCAGTTCCTGGCGCCGTTCTCTGGTGCCGCGATCGGTGAATATTTCCGTGATAACGGTAAGCACGCGCTTATTGTGTACGATGACCTGTCGAAGCACGCCGTGGCCTATCGCCAGCTTTCCTTGTTGCTTCGCCGTCCGCCGGGCCGTGAGGCGTATCCGGGCGATGTTTTCTATCTGCACTCCCGGTTGTTAGAGCGTGCCGCAAAATTGAGCGATAAGCTCGGCGGCGGCAGTCTGACGGCTCTTCCGATCATCGAGACGCAAGCCGGAGACGTATCAGCCTACATTCCGACAAACGTCATTTCGATCACGGATGGACAGATTTATCTGGGGAGCGACTTGTTCTATTCCGGTATTCGTCCGGCCATCAACGTCGGCTTGTCCGTCTCCCGCGTGGGCGGTTCAGCGCAGATCAAAACCATGAAGCAGGTTGCAGGAACCTTGCGATTGGATCTCGCGCAGTATCGTGAAATGGCGGCCTTCTCCCAGTTCGGCAGCGAACTCGACAAGGCCACGCAAATGCAGCTTGCCCGTGGTATACGCATGGTGGAACTACTCAAGCAAGGGCAGTACAAGCCGATGCCGGTGGCCGATCAGGTGTTGTCGATCTATGCCGGAGTCAACGGATTTTTGGACGATGTGCCGGTGGACAAAGTTCTGGCCTTCGAGGCGGACCTGCTTCATTACGTCGCGCAGAACCATCAAGACATGCGAAAAGACCTCGCCACCGTCGGGAAAATCGACGACAAGGTGGGCAGCAAGCTCAAAGAGATCATCACGACGTTCAAGCAGAAAATGGGCTATGGAGGAAAGTAAGATTTGGTGATGATGTGGTCCGGCGATGTGATCGAACGCGTGAGGCCGTAGGGTTTCAGCACATCGAATTGCCCAACCTCCACCGTCTGCTTCCGTAAAAAATGCCGAGCTTACAATCTCTCAGGCGGAAAATTGCCGCCTTCAAGAATACGCAGAAGATTACGAAAGCCATGAAAATGGTTGCGGCGGCGAAGCTCAAGCGCGCCCAGGACCGCATTTTGGCTGCCCGGCCCTACGCCCACAAGATGCGAGGCGTGCTGCGCAATCTGAGCCAGCGCGCGAATCGCAGCGCTCATCCCCTGCTGCAGAAGCGCGAGGGAAAGAAAATTGAAATTCTCGTCGTTACCAGCGACCGCGGTCTCTGCGGTGGCTTCAACGGCAACATCGTGAGAAAGAGCGCCGAATTCGTCCGACAGTGCGAAGCGCAGGGACTTACGGTCAATCTCAGCATTATCGGCCGCAAGGGTCGTGACTATTTCAGGCGGCGTTCCTGGCCGATCAGGCAGGAATGGACTGGCATTTTCGACAAGTTGAGCTTCGAGCATGCGATCGACATCGGCGGCGACCTCACGGAACATTTTGTGAAGGGCACGTTCGATGAGCTCTATGTCGTCTACAACGAATTTAAGTCTGCGATCCAACAGCGAGTGATCGTCGAAAAATTATTTCCCATTGATGCCGCGACCGAATTCGGCGCTGGCCAGAGCGGAATGCACGAGTCTGCCGTCGGCGGAAGCTATCTCTACGAGCCGGACGAGGGCGAGCTTCTGAATGTCCTGGTCCCGAAACATTTTCAAATTCAGGCCTATCGCATCCTGCTGGAATCGGCGGCAGCCGAACACGGGGCGCGCATGGCAGCCATGGACGGCGCGACCCGCAATGCAGGCCAGCTGATTAAGAAGGTGACCTTGTACTACAACAAGACTCGCCAGACAGCGATTACCAAAGAACTGATGGACATCGTCGGCGGCGCTGAAGCCCTGAAATGAAATGTGGACTGAGGAATGCTGCATTGCGGTAAACCGCCGCAGGCATCATTGACGACAAGAGGAGTCTTATGAGCACAGGAAAAGTCATTCAAGTCATCGGCCCCGTGGTCGACGTGGAATTCCCTCCCGGTCAGCTGCCCAATATCTATAATGCGTTGAAGGTGACGCAAGCGGAGAACAAGGCTGCCGGCACCCCGGCCGTGCGGATTACGCTGGAAGTCGCCTCGCACCTTGGCGAGAACCGCGTGCGTGGTATTGCGATGTCCACGACCGACGGTCTCACCCGCGGGATGGATGTGCAGGACACGGGTGCGCCGATCTCTGTGCCCGTCGGACGTGAGACGTTGGGCCGGCTGATCAATGTGTTAGGTGAACCAGTCGACGAAAAGGGCCCGATCAAGGCGAAAAAATTCTATCCGATCCACCGTCCCGCGCCCAGCTTGGAAGATCAGGACACCAAGACGGAAGTGCTCGAGACGGGCATCAAGGTCGTGGACTTGCTGGAACCGTATAGTAAGGGCGGCAAGGTCGGTCTCTTCGGTGGCGCCGGGGTCGGCAAAACCGTCATCATCATGGAACTGATCAACAACATCGCGTTGCACCACGGAGGGTTTTCCGTGTTTGCCGGCGTCGGTGAGCGCACCAGGGAAGGCAATGATCTCTGGCACGAGATGCAGGAATCCAAGGTCATTGACCCCGACGATTTCACCAAGTCCAAAGTAGCCCTGATCTATGGACAGATGAACGAGCCACCCGGCGCGCGTCTTCGTGTTGCGCTGACCGGATTAGCGGTCGCCGAGTTTTTCCGCGACGAAGAAAATCAGGACGTGCTCCTGTTCGTGGACAATATCTTCCGGTTCACTCAGGCTGGGTCTGAGGTGTCTGCGTTGCTCGGGCGTATGCCGTCGGCGGTCGGGTATCAACCCAATTTGTCCACCGAGATGGGCGCGCTGCAGGAACGCATTACGTCCACCAAAAAGGGATCCATTACCTCGGTTCAGGCGATCTATGTGCCGGCCGACGACTTGACCGATCCAGCGCCCGCCACAGCGTTTGCCCACTTAGACGCAACCACCGTGCTGTCACGATCGTTAGCCGAGCTAGGCATCTATCCGGCTGTCGATCCATTAGACTCAACGTCACGTATTCTCGATCCACAGGTCATCGGGGAAGAGCACTACAAAATTGCGCGCGGCGTACAATCCGTCCTCCAGCGCTACAAGGATCTCCAAGATATTATCGCCATTCTTGGTATGGACGAGTTGTCGGAAGACGATAAGATGGCCGTGGCACGCGCCAGAAAGATCCAGCGCTTCCTCTCGCAGCCGTTCCACGTGGCCGAAGCCTTCACCGGCGCTCCGGGTAAGTATGTGAAACTGAAGGACACGGTCCGTAGCTTCAAGGAGATTCTGGAAGGCAAGTATGACCATCTGCCGGAGCAGGCGTTCTACATGGTCGGCCCGATCGAAGAAGCATTGGCGAAAGCCGAGAAGATGGGAGTGAAAGTTTAGCGGAGCGAACAGGATGTCCTCAGTGCTCGCGCACCCCCCCCACGGTGAAGCTGTGGTCGGTGCATGCGCGCAATCGACGACATCCTGTTCACCCCGCTTGTAAGGTGTAGAGAGAGA
>CAZBNV010000033.1:42202-49116 GCA_964493335.1 uncultured Nitrospira sp. | reverse complement strand
AACCCGCGACCCTCGCCTTGGCAAGGCGATGCTCTACCACTGAGCTATTCCCGCTTCCGCCAGACCAGATCGGAGAAGCGGGATTCTACCGGCCATGCGTAAAGGCTGTCAAGCCAGGCCTAGCAATTGTCGATGCTCTATTTACAGTACACCGGTCGGCGCTCTCCCCACAGTAGGCTACCATCGACAGCGAATGTCAGTCTGGTCAGCAGGAAGTCAGGCAATTGAGATGCCTCGATTGCCCATCTTCTACCATATTGCATAGCCTTTCGACTCAGATGGACCTGCTGCTTCTGTCCACTTGACGGACCGGAGGGGCTTGAGTAGAGTGACTCCAATGTTGTTCTACTTCCTTCTCCTCAACGAGGTAACCTCAGCGTGACCTCCCGTCCGCAGCAGTCACCCCCTTTTGCTGCTCAAGCGATTCCCTTCGACGAGTATCTGGCATCAGGCAAGATTCCGGAAGGTCTTCTCACCAGTGAGTATGTGGAGCAACAGTTTGTCGAGCGACTGGTGCATTATGTGCTGAGTGTTCCGGCGGGCAGTTACACCATGGCGCAGCTCAGCCGGCTCCTCGAGCAGTTGGACCCGCGCGCCCAGGTGTTTTTCTTCAAACGCCTCAAGGAGAATAGTCCGGACAGCTTAAAAGATTTCGCCCCTCTCTACTACGGGTTCATGAACGAGTTCCATTCCCTCCTGTTTACGTAAGTCTTCGTCCAACAAAAAAATACCTTGTTGCCTCCTCAATCTCAGGTATAATCAGCAGAACCTATTTACGAACCAAGGAGAACTATGAATCCCACGTTACAGCGCGCCGTGACGAGTTTCTACAATCTGATCTATGAAGCCCAAACATTCGCGACCACCATGTCTCGGATTGATACTGCCGAGCAGGAACACTATGCCGGCCGCATTGAGGGGTTGAATTGGGTGTTGGATCGCTGCCAAGAGCTCGAAGACATGGATACCAATATCACCCCGACTACACTGCAACGTGTACTGACGGAAGTGAAATCCGACTTGGACCACGAGCTCTCCGTGCAACGTCGTGAAAAGGGCCGCCGAGCCGATGGACGCGAGGAAGCCTTGAACTTCGTGGCAGATTACCTGTCCAGCTTGATCACGGCGACCGAGATCGAATCTGCCAAGACCTCCGTTTGACCGCCTGTCGATTGTCTCCAGGCTCATCCTTTGTCATGGCCTCCTCCGAGGGCGACTATGGCCCGTGAGTGGATCATCTTCGCTATCTGTCTCGGTTTGGGAGGCCATATTGCGCTTGCCGTGGTGTTGCACGCACCCGACTTGTGGCCCTGGAGCAAGGCTTGGTTATACGGGATTCTCTCCGGTCTCACGCTCTACGTCGTGGTTCAGGTTGTACGTTCAATCTGGTGGATTTTTCGTGGCAAAAACAGTGACGAGCGTGACCCGCATGTCGATCCGACTATCGGTCACTCCTAAACATCTACATTCCAACGTTGCAGCACACACTTCCCCCTCAGTAAAATAACATCCATGCAGCAACCTCCGAGTAGACCATCACCGCCCAACTGGCCTCCACGCGCCGTCCGGCCACGCTCGACGCGGCCATCCCCGGGTCAGCAGTCAACCGACCAATACGATTCGTTTAACGCCTCCTTGCTCTATTGCGGGAACTGCCGCCAAGCTACCCCAACCCGTCAACGACTCCTGCTTGTCCTTCCAACTGGCAATCTCTACGAGTACCTCTGCGCCCAGTGCGGATCCTCAACCGGGTCAAAGACTGAAAAGGCCTCGGCAGAGGGTGGCCTGCTCGCCCCCTGACGCCTGCAAGAAAATGGCATTGCCGTGCGTCCGCGCCTCCGGCTTGCACCGTCCACCATCACGCGTGCAGCGGTCTTATAAGTTGGAACCAGGGCGTCGATAAAACCGTGCGCCACGCCAGGGATCGCGATGACGAGCAGAAGGAAGAAATTCGATGAGCAGCGATTAGGACACTTGTGCGAGCGGAATACCTTCGTCGATCAGCATGACGGGAATGTCTTCACGTACAGGATAGAGAATTTGGTTGTCCGATCGAATCAGACCCCCATCGAGCTTTTCCGTGACAGGTTTCTGCGCCTTGTTTTTCAACAACCCGCGCTCGATGGCCTCATTCACTTTATGAATCAGTACATCGTCGGCCAGAACCACGCCCTGCTTCGTTTCCGGACAACAGAGAATGGCTAAGAGATCCTTATCCAGATTAACTTTTTTTCGTACGTCGTTGGTCACAATATCTCTCGCAATCTCACCCCAAGCGGGTGACTGAAATGTTAGACGAAAGATAGTCCAAACGAACCGACAGATCAAGAAGATACCAAATCTCATTTCGTATCTGATATCGTCATTTAGCTCGTACGCATTCGATCACCCAAACCCAGGACTCGGCGTGGCTGCTTCTCAACGGCTCGGACGCATCTTTCTCACGGGGCTCCTCGTGCTTCTTCCGGCATGGACCACCTTTCTGATATTAGCCGCCCTGTTTGAGACGCTGGATTCATTCTTGCTGGATCTCATCGGGCATCAGATGCAGCCCTACGCCCCAGGCTTGGGAATTCTCCTTCTCGTCGGCATGGTGCTCACAGTCGGCGCCATCGCGACGCACGTGATCGGACAACGTCTCGTACGCTGGACCGAAGCGACCCTCGAACGGATTCCTTTGATTCGCAGCATTTACCTCACTCTCAAAAGTATGACGGACCTGCTGAACTATAAGGCGCGCTTCGGAAAGAGCACCGTGGTTGCCTTTCCTTTCCCGCGTGATGGGCTCTGGGCCCTAGGCCTCGTCATGGGCGCGCCGCCGCAAGCGCTTCAGATCGCACCGATGACCGAGCTGGTCATGGTGTTTGTCCCCACGGCCATCCACCCCTTTACTGGATACTTAGCCATGATTCCAAAAACTCAACTCCACCCGCTCAGCCTGCTGCCTGAGGAGGCCTTGAAATTGGAATTCTCTGCCGGTTTGTACCGCCCCTTGCCGGGCTGGCTCGCGTCCCCGACTGGAAATCCGTCATGACGCTGGCCAATCACCTGATCGTGCGACCGGCCAGGCTTGAGGACTTGGAGACCCTGACGGAATTCAGCGCCGCCATGGCCATGGAGACGGAACATCGCACCTTGGATCGGACGCGACTACGGATGGGCACTCAAGCCGTCATTGACCAGCCTGAGCGAGGGCAGTATTTCGTCGCAGACTTGCAGCAAGACGCTCCAGCCGATACAGTGACCGTGGGACAGCTACTCATCACCTACGAATGGAGCGACTGGCGAAATGCCCAGTTTTGGTGGATTCAAAGCGTCTATGTGCACCCCGCATGGCGGCGAAAGGGAGTCTATCGGCACATGCATCGCACCATCTTCGACCTGGCGCAATCGCGAGCCGATGTGTGCGGTGTCCGGCTCTATGTCGAGGGAAGCAATCGCGTCGCCAAACATGTCTATGATCGGGTCGGGCTCTCTGTCTCGACTTACCAGATCTATGAATCCGATTTCGTCCTGCCCCACAGCCACGTCACCGACAGGAAGGCTTAGCCGATCCATTCCGAGCGATAAGGAGGATGATCCCGCATGCGAGTAACCGGAGTACTTGTGGCCGTCTTGATACTGACGCTGAACGCCTGCGCGTTTAGCCGAGGCACACTTGGCGAGGAGCTTAAAACAGAGTCCATCAATTCGATCAAAAAAGGGATCACGACGAGAGCAGAGGTGTTGGCACAGCTAGGCGCTCCAGACCGAATCCTGCAACTGAATGGTCGCGACCTGTTTCAGTATTATCGTTATGATGCCAAGGTCGGGAGCTTGCTCCTGATCTTAGTGAACTTTTCGCGCGTCTCCGTGAAAAGCGACGACCTGTTCGTGTTGATCAATCGAGAAGGCACGGTGGAGGAAGTGATTGCCTCCAAACGAACAGAGGGGCTCGAATTCCGCTTTTGGCCCTTTGGAGACTGACCCCGTGACCAGCTGGCGCCTGTTACGCGTCTTGATCCTCGCCATTCTGGGCAGCACAACCCTGGCGGGCTGCAATGTCGCACGCCTCACCATCAACACGCCTCTAACACCACAACATGTGGCCTTCATCAGTGAAGGCCACACGACCTTAACGGATGTCGTCAACGTGCTGGGAGCCCCGGACTCCATAGCCGAAGGTGAAACGGGCATCATCGTGACCTATCGATTTCTTAACGCGAGGTACTCACGGGTGAACTTTGGATGGCTGGTGAAACCCTGGTCGCCCGTGGATCCCGATCTGATCATGTCCCGATCAGGCTTCGGCGCGGACGCCTACGAGCTGATCTGCGATGCTAACTGGGTGATCATACACCAGGCCTTTGTTCGTCACAGGCCGGAACCCCTATTCACGCCCTATCCCTTCTGACAGTCGTCTTGTTCACCCGGACTGCGAATTGCCGCCTGCGGAGCATCTCGGTATAATGCCGGACATGGGTGCAGGTTCATCCGACGATTCCACGGGCCGTCAAAACGCCGTCACGTCATCCTCCTATATCCCAGCCGATCGAGACATCGACTTTCTTCAACGCGACGAGCTCCGCCCCATGCGTTTGGGACTAGAGTTGCTCAAGCCGGAACTCATTCAGGCAGAGCAAGGCATCCGTTCAACTATTGTCGTCTTCGGGAGTGCACGACTCCTCGAACCCGCGCTCGCCCGCCAGGCCTTGGAGCAGGCGACGGCGGAATCGCACGCCAGCCCACAGGATCCAACGCTGCAACAGCGCATTGCCGTGGCGGAGCGTCGGCTCGCCCTGGCGCGCTATTATGACATCGCCCGGGAGTTTGGCCGCCTTGTCTCCGCCACCTGTCAACTCGACGGTCAATGCGAATACGTCATCGTCACCGGTGGGGGTCCAGGCATCATGGAGGCCGCCAACCGTGGAGCAGCAGACGCGAGCGCGAAATCCATGGGGCTCAACATCACGCTGCCTCACGAACAACATCCCAATCCCTACATCACGCCGGATCTCTGCTTCCAATTTCGTTATTTCGCCCTGCGCAAGATGCATTTCCTCCTCCGCGCGAGAGCGCTGGTCGTGTTCCCCGGCGGGTTCGGCACACTCGACGAACTGTTCGAGACGCTGACGCTTCTCCAGACGGGCAAAACCCGCAACATCACGATCGTCCTCGTGGGCCAAGCCTTCTGGGAACGCCTCATCAATTGGCCTCTATTGGTGGAAGAAGGGCTGATCGCTGCCGATGACCTCGCATTGTTTCACTTTGCCGAAACAGCCCAGCAAGCGTGGGACCTCATTATCCGAAACCATGGAGCGCCTTCGGCCCAGTGAACCTCTCATTTCACGGCGCAGCACGATCCGTTACCGGGAGTCGCCACCTCCTGGAAATGCCCGGCCACCGAATTCTGTTGGACTGCGGACTCTTCCAAGGACAGCGGCAAGAAGCCGACCGGCAGAACCGATTGTTAGGATTCGATCCGCGTGCCATCCAAGCCGTGCTGCTCTCACATGCCCATATCGATCATTCAGGGGCGCTTCCAGTTATGGCCAAACACCACTTTCGAGGACACGTGCATATGACGCGTGCGACCGTCGATCTTGCCGCGGTGATGTTGGAGGACTCGGCCCGCCTTCAGGAGAACGATTGCGCCTATGTAAACCGAAAGGAAAAGCGTCGCGGCACCGGTTGCCTGCAGCCGTTCTATGACGCTGGGGACGCCCGCGCCATCCGCCGCCGGTTTGTCGGCGAACGCTATGGCGATACCGTTAAGGTCGCCCCACGCGTGACGGCTTCCTTCCACGACGTCGGTCATATTTTGGGATCCGCGGCGATTCGGCTTAAATACACCGCACGCGGCAACAGCACGACTGTCCTTTTCTCAGGAGACCTGGGACGGTCCCGGATGCCGATCCTCCGTGATCCGGCTCCCCCACCGAGCTGCGATGTGCTGATCATCGAATCGACCTACGGCGATCGCCTCCATGAGGAAGTCGGCGAGGCACTCACCCAAAAAGCGCAACACATGGTCGCGCACGCCAAAGCGCACCACAGCAAAATTATCGTGCCGGCCTTTGCGCTTGGGCGGACCCAGGATCTGGTCATGCGAATCAAGCGATTGGTGGCCGCAGGGCGAATCGATCCGCTTCCAATTTATATCGACTCGCCTCTCGCCTCAAAGGTCACGGACGTGTTTCGAAAGCACCCTGAGTGTTATGACGAAGAAACCTTTCGCACCTTTACCTCGGAAGGGGATCCGTTCGCTGCCCGCTATATTCGTTATGTCTCCTCGGTGGAGGAGAGCAAGCGCCTGAACAGCCTGAAAGGCCCCTGCGTGATCATCGCGTCTTCCGGCATGTGCGAGGGAGGGCGCGTCGTGCACCACCTCAAACATGCTATCCAAGATGAAGCGAACATCATCGCGATCGTGGGATTTCAAGCCGAACATACTCTGGGGCGTCGACTCGTCGAAGGATGGGATGTCGTCCCAATTTTTGGAATTCCAACTCCGCGCCGCGCCCAGGTGGTCGTCTTGAACGGGCTGTCGGCGCATGCCGACCGGAACGATCTGCTCGCTTACGTAAGGGCCATTGCACCGGCGCCGCAAAAAGTGTTCGTCGTCCACGGAGAAGAAAAGCAAGCGCTGTCACTGGGCGCGGCCATCCAAGGTGAGCACCCTCGCATAACTGTGGTGGTCCCGACCAAAGGCACCACCTACGAGATCTAGGACGGCCAACCGGCCATGGCTACTTACGAGCGGAGGATGTTGTGTCAGACACGAAACCGTCGAGAACACGTTTCTGCGCGGCCACGGCCTGCGCCGCTACCCTTCTCACTGCCCTCGCTTCCCCTGTCTGGAGCCTGGAGGCTTCGACCCCCTCAGACCAGTCCCGAGTGCGGGCGCGCAACCTGGGACTGAACCTCGGACAACT
>CAZBNV010000033.1:0-42192 GCA_964493335.1 uncultured Nitrospira sp. | reverse complement strand
TCACCGGCGGCTCGACCTCGCTCGAGCTCGCGGCACCTCGGACGAGGCCATGCTGGGCGAGCGCCGCCACCGCGGCCGCGCGCCGATGGCGCGAGATCTTGGTCCCGTCGCCGAGAACCGCCTCGACGCCAGCCTCGGCTAGGCGGCCAGCCTGGATCGCGATGTAGTCCCGCCGCAGGTCCACCAGCGTGGCATCCACGCCCAGCAGGCCCGCGGTGAGGCCGGGCGTGACGGGCATCGTGCCGAGAGAAGATGTGTGGCGCCAGAAAGTCCCGTCGAGAGCGTTTGTCTTAAATGGCACCGGTGAAATGACTGGCCTGGCCTGGGTGGCGGAATCAGGCTTCCTCGAATATCCCCTTGCATTGACCAACACCCTCAACGTGCCTCGTGTGACCAACGGAGTTATCAGCTGGATGCTCCGGCAATATCCCGGCATCGGGATTACGGATGACACCCTGACTCCCGTCGTGGCGGAATGTGATGATGGTCGCCTGAACGATATCCAAGGTCGTCATGTCTCGGAAGCGGATGTCATGCAGGCCTTGGACGAATCATCGTCAGGGCCCGTCACGGAAGGGAGCGTCGGAGCCGGCACCGGCATGATCTCGTACGGGTTTAAGGGAGGCATCGGGACAGCCTCGCGGCGAATCCCTGTCGCCAACGGAGGATTTACGGTCGGGGTGCTGGTCAACGCCAACCAGGGCCGTCGCCCCGAACTCATGATGGGCGGAGTGCCGGTTGGTCAACGCTATGACGCCGAGAAGGCCCAGTCGAACCTATTGCCGAATCTGGGACAGGACAATCCTCTCGCGTGGCGCGAAGGAACCGCCGGTAATGCCGAAGGGTCGATCATCGTCATCATTGCCACCGATGCCCCACTGGATAGTCGCCAACTGACTCGCCTCGGAAAGCGAGCCGCTTTAGGACTTGCCCGAACAGGGTCGACCGCTCGCCACGGGAGCGGGGACTTTATGCTGGCGTTCTCCACCGGGAACGTCATTCCCCATTACCCCACCGAGCCAACCTTTTCACTCACGCAGCTGGCCGACACCCATCTCAATCCAGTGCTCACCGCCACCGTGGAGGCCACGGAAGAAGCGATCCTGAATGCGCTCACGGGCGCCACGACGGTCGTAGGACGGGACGGGCATCGGGCCGAGGCCATCTCGATCCCGCGTCTACGAGCGCTCGTCTCTCCCGCCACGGCAACGCACCCCTAGCACGATTCTGCACCACCCAGGGGCCGTCGACACCTTGCTTTTAGAGCATTCCACGGCTATTCTCCTGCACATCAGTTTGGTCATGGGAGGTCTATGTCTGACTATCATATCGGAGGCGGCCTTGCGCTTCTGACCGCGCTCGACAAGACCGACAAGTTTGCAGAATTCCTCAAGGTTCGAATGACTCGGGCACTGGAAACGCAAGACCCGACCGAGTTGCACTACTTACTCGCCCAACTGGATGATTATCACTCATATATGTGGCGCTACTATAAGAAACTAGCCTTGGATCGACCTGAACGCATGAATCCGGGGGTGTAACCAGGCCGGCAGGTCCCGACTGTCTTATGTGAAGATACAACCCGTGATTGTCACACCTCCATCGACACTCCGCTTTGCCTCGGCACTCACCCGACATAGCGACGCCCAGGCCGCCGCCAATGAATTGGTGCGGGCCATCCGCGACCAGCTGGGATCTTCCCGCATCGACGTGGCATTTCTGTTTATCTCGGCCCAGCACGCAGATCAGGCCGAGACCCTCTCAGACGCCCTTCGTACGGCGCTGGATCCAGACACATTTGTGGGCTGCACCGGTGAAGGAATTATTGCCACAGGACGCGAAGTCGAAACGGGAACTGCGGCCACTCTGTGGGCAGCTCATTTGCCCGGCGTCGCCATCCAACCATTGAGACTCTCGTTTTCAAGCGTTCACGACCAATTTTCATTGCACGGGTGGCCGGAGCCTGACTTTGCTGGTGAGGCGGCACCAGTCATGCTGCTCTTCGCAGATCCCTTCTCCACACCCATGCAGGATGTGCTGACCGTCATCGAAGAGCGTTACCCGGACGCGCGCGCGCTCGGCGGGCTGGCTGGAGGTGGGCAGGACATTGGTGAGAATCGATTATTCCTCGATGGTCAGATCTATGCCGACGGGTTAGTGGGCGTGGCCCTGAGTGGGAATATCATCGTTCGCTCAGTCATCTCCCAAGGCTGCCGTCCCATCGGCGATCGATTTATCGTGACCGAGGCAGAGCACAACGTCATCCAGGAACTCGGCGGAGTTCCTGCCTTACATTGTTTACAGACCGTCTTCGGACAACTCACTACCGATGAACGCGCCCAGGCCCAACGGGCGCTCCATATCGGTATTGCCATGGATGAACAGCGCGCGCACTTCAGCCGCGGGGATTTTCTGATCCGCAATCTGATCGGAGCCGATCAACAGACCGGGGCCATTGTCATCGGAGACGTCGTCCAGGAAGGACAAACTGTTCAATTCCAAGTCCGCGATGCGCAATCCGCCGACCAAGATCTCCATGCCTTACTGGCATCATCCCGGCTCACTGAATCATCGGTCCCGTTGGGAGCCCTGCTGTTCAGTTGCTGCGGACGCGGGAAAGGTCTGTTCGGTGCCCCCAACCATGATGCGTTCGCTCTACAAAAACAGCTGGGAGACATTCCTGTGGCAGGGTTTTTTGCTCAAGGCGAGGTGGGCCCGGTCGGAGGCCGCAATTTCCTTCACGGCTATACGGCTAGTATTGCAATTTTTTCGGAACCAGATCGATGACACGAGCCAAACCTGAACCGTTAGAGGCACTCAGGCGACACGGCATATTACGCTCGACTCAACTGTTGTACAAGGAAGGATCCATGAATACTCGCTTCTGGCTTATGATTTGCGGTATCGTAGGCCTCATATTGATGAGCATAGGGAGACCAACGATGGCACAAGGTGAACAAGCAGGCTCGAATCCTGAGGTGACGACCGAATCCGGACTGAAGTACGTAGATGTTTCAGTGGGAACGGGCCGAGAAGCAGTCGCTGGCAACCTCGCCACGGTCCACTATACCGGCTGGTTGACGAATGGGACCAAGTTCGACAGTTCGGTGGACCGCCGCGACCCATTTTCCTTTCCAATCGGTTCAGGGAAGGTCATCAAGGGATGGGATGAAGGAGTGGCTGGAATGAAGGTGGGCGGCAAGAGGAAATTGACCATTCCCCCGCAGCTGGGCTACGGCGCCCGTGGAGCGGGCGGCGTGATTCCCCCCAATGCGACGCTCGTATTTGATGTGGAGCTGTTGGAAGTCAAATAAGACGAGCTGAACGCGCGCCAATCTATCCTTACCCTCAGAATGGACTTCGCCTATATCCCATGCGACATACTCCTCTGATAGACGCTCACCGACAGGCGCAGGGCAAACTCGTGGACTTTGCCGGCTGGGAAATGCCCATCCAATATTCCGGCGTCGTCGACGAATATCATACTGTCCGCCACCATGCCGGGCTGTTCGATGTCAGTCATATGGGCCGCATCAGCGTGACTGGACCAGGAGCGCTGGCGTTCTTGCAGCGCGTTACCACGAACGACGTCTCGAAATTGTCGGTTCGCCAGTCACAATATTCCATGATCTGCACTCCGCAAGGCGGCATCATGGACGACATTTTCATCTACCATGTGAAACCGTATGAATTTCTGGTCTGTGTCAACGCATCCAACCGAGAAAAGATCGCCGCGTGGTTGCAGAAGACAGTCGCACAGGCCCAGAGCTGCAAAGTCCAGGATCAATCGTCCACACTCGCGCAAATCGCCATCCAGGGGCCAGCCTCACGTGATATTCTGACGACGGCCGGTCTCACAGAGCTGGCGACACTGAAGGTTCGTCAATGCCTGGACGCTACCCTGTGCGGTCGATCGGTCCTCGTGACGCGAACCGGCTACACCGGCGAGCTGGGCTACGAATTGTATCTCCCGGCTGAAGGGGCGTCTGAGGTGTGGCATCGACTCCTCGAAGTGGGACGCCCACGCGGGATCAAACCCGCAGGACTGGGCGCCCGTGATTTGTTGCGCTTGGAAATGGCCTATCTGCTGTATGGTAACGATATGAACGAGGAGACCACCCCCATCGAAGCCGGTGCGGAATGGGTGGTGAAATTCGATAAGGGAGAGTTCATCGGTCGCGCTGAGCTGCTCGCCCAGCAATCGCGTGGAGCGAATCGACGGCTCATTGCATTTGAGCTTGTCGAAAAGGCCGTACCTCGCCATGGATTCAAGATTCTGAGTCACCAGGCACCGCACGCCGAGATTGGCGAAGTCACTAGCGGAAACTTGTCCCCCTTGATGCAAAAGGGTATCGGCATGGGTTACGTCCCACCTGCGGCAGCGCTGCCAGGATCACACATTTTGATCGATATTCGAGGGAAGTCTTGTCCGGCTGTTGTCGTGAAACCGCCCTTTTACAAGAAACTCCTGTGATGCTCTAGTACTATGGTCAAACCCATTTACAAAGGCACGGTCGTCACCCTCAACATCGATACGGTACGCCTGCCGAATGGCCATACAATCGACTTAGAAGTCATCCGCCATCCAGGCGCCTCCGCTGTAGTCCCATTGAAGGAGGACGGGACGGTCGTGCTGATTCGACAATTCCGGCATGCGGCAAACGGATTTATCTACGAAATCCCGGCTGGCAAACTGCATCCGCAAGAAGACCCGCTGGATTGCGCAGCGCGTGAACTCGAGGAGGAGATCGGCTATAAGGCTGGGCGCTTCGAGCTCCTCTCCAGCATCTTTACAGCACCAGGCTTTGCCGACGAAGTCATCCACATCTATCTTGCGACTGGGCTGACAATCGGCACTCAGAATCTAGATCACGATGAGGTCTTGGAGGTGGTGGAAATGCCACTGCAGGAAGCGATCTTGAAAATCGAGGATGGAACCATCCGAGATGGCAAAACAATCGTGGGATTGCAGTCGGTCTACATTCGACAAGAATCAAAACGCCGAGCGACCTAAGAGGCCCCCCGCCAAGACGGGGAGACCTCTCAAGCCAGCTAGCCTCGCCAAGAAATAGTTGGGCTCAGTGTCCGCCCTTCTTCTCGTCTTTCTTCTTCTCTTCTCCGAACACGGTCTGGGACAGATGTCCGCCCTTCTTCTCATCCTTCTTCTTCTCTTCACCGAAGAGGGTCTGGGAGAAATGTCCGCCCTTCTTCTCGTCTTTCTTCTTCTCTTCGCCCGCGAAAGAAGGAGCGCTGAACGCAACCAACAATGCAGCCGCCATCACAGTCAACATCATCCTCTTCATTCTGACTCACCTCCTGTTATATTGAGATTGCTGAGCACCGACGGCCCTGCATAAAGCAAAGTCCTTGCCGACTGCGCATACAGTCTTAAGCCATTGTTTTGTATGACATGTACCCTGACATTATCTGTGCACTCCCCCACATTACACGACGCCACCCTGTGGCGAAATAGCGTGCTTCATACTAAACCGCCTCATCACCGTCGGCTCACACACCTTCACCTTGTGGTCAGCCCTGACGATACCTATCGATACAAGGAAGATGATGACATCGCGACCGGTTCTCCCTGATTATCTCGTGCCTAAACTGCGTATTTTGTTTGTCGGCATCAATCCAGGGCTGCGCTCCGCCGCGCTCGGCCACCACTATGCCGGCCCATCGAATCGTTTTTGGAAGTTACTGTATGAGGCGAACCTGGTACCTGAACGACTCTGTTATAGAGATGATGTTCGGCTTCCTGAATGGGGGATTGGACTTACCAATCTAGTCCCTCGAGCCACCGCAGGCATGGATAACCTGACCTCGGACGATTACGCCGCAGGTCGTCTCGCCCTCATGCGGAAGATCGACCGGTATCAGCCGCGCGTGGTGGCCTTGCTTGGAATCACGCTCTATCCCGTCCTCTTCCCTCTCGAACCGAAGCAACCGAGCCATAAACCTGGGCTGCAACCCGTCATGCTGCACGAATCCGCCGTCGTGCTCATCCCGAACCCCAGTGGGCGCAACGCCTCCTACTCATACCAGAGCATGCTGGATGCTTTTCGCACGTTGATCCCTTGGCTGACGACGGTGTGAAGATAGTTCGACCGAGGCATTTCTTACATCCTTGTGCCTCAGTGAGTAAGCGGATTGACGGAGTACAAATCCTGGCTCCAGTTCTGGCGCTACTCAGAATGATGAGATATTCGATCACGCCCTCGAACTGGCCCCAGCCAATGAACTTGGTTATCGGCCAAGGAAGCTTTGCTCACACATCTCCCGGCGTTCGGATACCCAGTGTTCTCTCTCTACTCGGGCCTCAGTCCGAAGGGACCTTCCTCACCCTAAGACGAAGCAATGACTCAATCTCGCCCTTGATTGGCATCGACTCTTGGGCTCCTCGTGTGGTGGTGGCCAAGGCGCCGGCCGCATTGGCTACTTCAATCGCAGTCTCCAAAGGCAGTCCATCAGCCATGGCATAGGCCAGCGCACCATTAAACGCATCTCCGGCTCCGGTGGAATCGATTGTCTCGACGAGAAAGCCGGGGATATGAATCACGCCTTTGCCGAGAGACATCACTGCTCCCGTCGCACCACAAGTCACCACAACAGCACCCGCCCCACGGGTCGCCAGCAACTGCGCGGCTTCCGTCATGTCAGCCGAACCGGTCAGCGCGAGCGCTTCGCTTTCATTGGGTGTCAGAATATCCACCAACCGCAAGAGTTCCGATGGTAACGGACAGGCCGGCGCCGGGTTAAGGATCGTGGTAAACCCCAACCGCTTGGCGAGCGTTAAGGCCTCTCGAACGGTCTCGATCGGGATCTCCAATTGGACCAACAGCACTCTCGCACCGGTCATCAGCGTAGCGTGCTGCCGTATGTCATCAGGGGTAAGGCGCCCATTGCTGCCCGACACGACCACGATTTGATTGTCGCCTGCTCGGTCGACCAGAATCATCGCGACTCCGGTGGGAACCTGCTCATCGCGAAGCATGACGAGGCGGAACAATCCTTGCGCAGCCAAATGACGTTCTATCAGAGTCCCATTAGCATCCACGCCAACTTTACTGAGAAAGACGGCCTGCGCTCCGGCACGTGCTGCCGCCACTGCTTGATTGGCCCCTTTGCCGCCGAACGATTGAGTGAAGCGATTCGCTATAACGGTTTCGCCGCGGGCCGGAAGGCGATCGACCGTCGCGGTGAAATCGATGTTGCTGGAGCCGATGACTATGACCATGGGCAGAGGCGAGTTCGTAGCAGATTGAGCGCACGATCCACATCCACATCGACGGCCACGTGCATGTTCGGAGTCGCTTTCTGCTCCGGCTTGCGTACTCGCCGGTCGGCAATGGTGATCCCACGAGACACCTGCCCCGCCATTTCAACTGACACGTGATATGGCACCATCGTCATCAGAGAGGGATCGATGGCCGCCAAGACAGCCAAGGGATCGTGAAAATAAAAGAGTCCATGGCCTTCAAGCTCTTCCGCAAAGCCAAATGCCTTGCTGGTCAGATCCGCGACAACGCGACCAAGGGGGTCGTGGGATTCAGCCACCCATGTTGCCAAGATATCTCGTGTCACCCCGACTCGGGTCGTCACGTCAAGCGGAACGAGGGCCAATGGAAGCGACGCCTTAAACACCCGATGAGCGGCATGAGGATCTACGTAGATATTGAACTCGGCCGCAGGGACAATATTGCCTGGGACGGCAATGGCCCCCCCCATTACAATCACGGAGTGAAATTTCTGGACCGTGAGGGGATTTACTTTCAACCCCAATGCCACATTTGTCAGTGGCCCGAGGGTAATCAACGTGACTTCATCAGGGTACCGACGTACGCAGTCATTCCACACCTCCTGCGCCGTGGACAATACCGACGGCAAGCGCGCCGGAGGATAACGTGGGGTCCCCGTTGGCGTCAGAAGAACGTCCAGTTCGCCAAGCCCGTCGTTTCCGTGAACCTGAAGCGCCGCGATAAGATCTTCTTCCAGCGGCCTCGCCGCGCCCTGTCCCACCAACAGCCCAGGCGGCGTCTTCACGAGATTGAGGATCCTGAACAGATTCTTCGTGGCCTGACCGACCGGCACATTGCCACATACCGTGGTCACGCCGACCACCTCCAATTCCGGCGACGCCAAGGCCAGCAGGATCGCAAGGGCGTCGTCGGCACCAGGGTCGGTATCGATGATGACTTTGGTGGTGGATTTTCTCTGCATGCTTAGAGGGTGGAGCGCTGGAAATTCATACCGATTCGCTGTGCGCACTAAAGCCGAGCCCCGCGGCTGCGCATCGAAGAGCGTGATGCGTCACCGTCGCCTCCGGCTCAGAGGGCACACGAGGAACCGCGCCAACGTCCGAAAACAGAGAGCCTATGAACCGCGGTCGCCAACCTGATCGGCTCACCGCAATCCCACACCAGCGAACACATCCGCGAATCCCCTGCAACTCCTCTTCACGGGCCGATCGTGTGCCCTGAAGTCAGATCGGCAAAGCGGGTGGATTGTCCCAGTCGTTCCAACACCGCCTCAAAGCCAGACGCTTCTTCTAGAGGCCCCATGACAAAATAAATCACGCAGACGTTTTCAGGTCCAAGCGCCGCAAGCGCGCGGCCGACCACCTCTTCACCTTGATAGGAGCGGGCAATCGACGTCTCGGTTTCGATTTCGGTGCCGGCGGGAATAAACGACAAGCCATGGAGCAACGACAGGGGCTGGCTCAGGTGATCACGAACCGCCTCGCGCGTCACGTCGGCGAGCGGAAACATCATGCCCAGTCCCTTTCCCTCCTCCGCCATCAGAAATGGCATCTCTGAATCTTCCGGGCGATTACTCTGCCATCGGTCCGGAACGACGAAAGACCAATCGGTCCCCGGAATTCTCAACCTCGTGCCGGCGCGATAGGTGACGCCTGCGCCGATGTCGCGTGGTCGGTCCTCTTGGCGAATGTCAGCAGACACGGCTGGTTCCACGCCGGCATAGACGGATGTGGAACGCATGGAGGTGACCAGTAGACAGGCCCCCGCGACCGAAAGGAAGGCCCACACCGAGGGCAAGCGAAAAGCGGCGGTTGCCACGCATGCACGACCGCGCACGTACAGACTAGGGGGCAGCATCCATCGGCGGACAGGTGCAAAAGAGGTTGCGATCGCCATAGGCTTCATCGATACGACCCACGCTCGGCCAAAATTTATGGTCTCGCACCCACGGAGCGGGAAATGCGGCCTGCTCGCGCGAGTAGGGTTTGGTCCACTCAGACGCCGTCACCGCCAGCGCCGTATGCGGAGCATTCTTCAGCATATTGCCCACACGCGGCTGCCGGCCATCCGCAACATCCTGAATCTCAGCCCGGATCGCAATCAAGGCATCACACAATCGGTCCAACTCCGCCTTCACTTCACTCTCCGTCGGCTCGATCATCAAGGTCCCCGCGACAGGAAAAGAGACGGTAGGCGCATGAAATCCATAGTCCATCAAACGTTTAGCCACATCCATCGCTTCCACACCGCTGCTCTCTTTGAGCGGGCGTAAATCCAGAATAAACTCGTGCGCGACGAACCCGCGCGTCCCGCTGTACAATACCGCGTAATGTTTCTCCAGCCGTTTGGCCATGTAGTTGGCGTTTAAGATTGCCACTTGAGTGGCCTTGGTCAAACCTTCGCGTCCCATCAACGCAATGTAGACCCACGAAATCGTCAGGATGCTGGGACTGCCGTAGGGAGCGGCCGACACCGGTCCTATCGATTGCGGTCCGCCCAGTTTTGTGACCGGATGTCCCGGCAAAAATGGGACGAGATGTCGCGCGACTCCGATCGGGCCCATTCCAGGTCCGCCACCACCATGAGGAATGCAAAAGGTCTTATGGAGATTCAAATGGCAGACGTCCGCCCCGAGATCAGCCGGCCGGCAGAGTCCGACTTGGGCATTCATGTTGGCGCCGTCCATGTAGACTTGGCCTCCGTGCGTATGCACGAGCTGGCACATCCGGCGAATGCCCTCTTCAAAGACGCCGTGCGTCGAGGGATAGGTGATCATCAAGGCCGCTAGGCGGGTGCGGTGCTGCGTGGCCTTTGCCTCAAGATCGGCCAAATCCACGTTGCCTCGTTGGTCGCAGGCAACAGGAACCACCGTCATCCCACACATCGACGCACTCGCCGGATTCGTCCCGTGTGCCGACACCGGAATGAGACAGACATCGCGTTGCGTCTCGCCCCGATGGCGAAGATAGGCCCGAATCACCATGAGGCCGGTATACTCGCCTTGAGAACCAGCATTGGGTTGCAGCGAAATGGCCGCAAAGCCGGTTATGTCAGCCAGCCAGGATTCGAGCTGTTGGAATAGGGCCAGATAGCCCTGCGTCTGCTCGGCGGGGGCGAACGGATGGAGTCGTCCAAACTCGGGCCAAGTGACCGGCAGCATTTCAGCCGTGGCATTCAACTTCATCGTGCATGAGCCCAGGGGAATCATGGAATGCACCAGCGACAGATCGCGTGACTGCAGACGATAAATATAGCGCAACATTTCATGTTCGGAGTGATACCGATGAAAGACCGGATGCGTGAGGTACGGACTTGTGCGGGCCAGCGCCGCGGGATAGCGCCCATCGACCACTTGAACGAGGGTCTGCAGCTCCTCAGCAGAAATATGATGGCCCCCAAACAGGGCCAGTAGCTGCTGCACTTCGTCCAGGGTGCTCAGCTCATCCAGCGTCAGTCCCAGGCTATGATCATCGTAGCATCGGAGATTGATCTTCTGCTGCCGGGCCCGGTTGAGAATCGTGTCCGCTTGTGCCTGCGACAACGGAACCCGCAGCGTATCGAATACCGGCTCCAGACCGACCTCACAGCCATGCCGCCGAAGCCCCTCAGCCAGCACAAGCGTAAGGCCGTGAATGCGTTCCGCAATCCGCCGCAGCCCCTGAGGACCATGATAGACGGCATACATACCAGCCATTACTGCGAGGAGTACTTGTGCCGTGCAGATATTACTCGTGGCTTTTTCGCGACGGATATGTTGCTCCCTGGTCTGGAGCGCAAGCCGATAGGCCAGACGGCCCGTGACATCTTTCGACACGCCGATGATCCGCCCTGGCATCTGGCGACGGAACTCTTCTTTCGTGGCAAGAAAGGCGGCATGCGGCCCACCAAACCCCAGCGGCACTCCGAACCGCTGACTTGACCCGACCGCCACATCAGCCCCAAATTCTCCGGGAGGACGCAGCAAGGTCAACGCCAGCAAATCAGTCGCTACCACCACATAGGCCCCGGCGGCATGCACTCGCGTGACAAACTCGCTATAATCGCCAACATACCCGTCCGTGGCCGGATACTGGAGCAATGTCCCGAAAAACTCGCCCTTGGAAAGATCGAACGACCTGATTGAGCCGACGTGTACCACGATCCCCAGCGGTTCCGCACGGGTCCGTATCACGGCAATCGTTTGCGGATGACAGTTCTCGGAGACGAAAAATTTCTTGCGCTCTAGCCCCGCCGCTCGGGACATAGCCGCACACATTGTCATGGCCTCAGCTGCAGCGGTGGCCTCGTCAAGGAGCGACGCATTGGCGAGCGGCAGTCCGGTCAGATCGGCCACCATGGTCTGGAAATTGACCAGCGCTTCGAGGCGCCCTTGAGCAATCTCGGCCTGATACGGAGTGTACTGGGTATACCACCCTGGATTTTCCAGAATATTGCGCTGAATCACCAACGGCGTGACACAATCGTAGTAGCCCATCCCGATGAGGGAACGCCAGACGTGATTTTGCCCAGCCAGTCCGCGGAGTTCCGCCAGCACATCCTGCTCGCCACGGGGAGAGGGCACCGTGAGGGATCCCTGGAGCCGGATATCAGACGGCACAGTCGCCTCGACCAGCGCCTCCAACGACGGCAGACTCAACGCAGCCAGCATCTCCTGAATGTCGGCCGCAGTCGGACCGATATGACGAGGGACAAATGTATCGTTCGGCTCAAGGATATTAGGCTGTGACATGGAGGTGAAATCCTACTAAAAGTTGGCCCACTCGATCATTCGAAGCGGCGTCAGGTAACCTATCATGCAGGCCCAACTTTTCCAAGCATCCAACCAGAATCTCTCTCCCTTGTTTTCCTGAATTTCATTCGGTAATAGTGACGTTGTACAGACTTTGCAAATCGGCCATCGCACTGTTTCACCGCTGACACCACACCCATCACGCATGATCACGCATGACATCTTAATCGTTGGGGCAGGACTCGCCGGCATGCGGGCGGCCATTGCCATTCCTCCGGACGTCGATGTCGCCCTTCTCTCAAAGGTTCACCCGGTTCGTAGTCATTCCGTGGCCGCCCAGGGTGGCATTAATGCGGCAATCGGCGAACAAGACTCCTGGGAAGCCCATGCCTACGACACGGCCAAAGGCGGTCTCTACCTGGGCGATCAGGATGCTATCGAAGCCATGTGCCGGGAAGCCCCGCAGGATATTTTGGAACTGGAACGCATGGGCGTCATCTTCAGCCGTACCCCCGAGGGGCGAATCGCCCAGCGGCCGTTCGGCGGAGCCGGATTTCCGAGGACCTGTTACGCCGCAGACCGGACCGGCCATGCGCTGCTCCATGCCATGTATGAACAGCTGTTGAAGCACCGGCGCCGGGTCTATGAAGAATGGTACGTCACGGCATTACTCGTGGAAGAGGGACGTTGCTGTGGGGTGGTCGCCTGGGATCTCGTCCACGGAGGATTGCACGCCATGCGCGCCAAGGCGGTGATCCTCGCCACCGGCGGAAGCGGCCGCGTCTTCTCCACCAGCACGAACGCCGTTATCAATACCGGCGATGGCATGGCCCTGGCCTATCAGGCAGGACTCCCTCTCGAAGACATGGAGTTCGTGCAGTTTCACCCGACCACATTGAAGGACACCGGCATCTTGATCACCGAAGGCGCCAGAGGCGAAGGCGCCTACCTTCTGAACACGCTTGGAGAGCGGTTCATGAAACGGTACGCGCCGGAACAAATGGAGCTGGCGACCCGCTCCACAGTCTCCTTGGCCATCGGCCAAGAAATTCAAGAAGGGCGAGGGGTCGATGGCTGTGTACTGCTGGATCTTCGGCATCTCGGCCGCGGCCGCATCCTCGAACGGCTCCCGCAGATCCGAGAGTTGTCGCTGGAATTTGCAGGACTCGATCCGATCGAAACCCCCATTCCCATACGACCTGGCGCCCATTACCAAATGGGCGGCGTGAAGGCCAATGCCTGGGGTGAAACCGACTTGCCGGGGCTGTTTGCTGCCGGCGAATGCGCCTGCCTGAGCGTGCATGGAGCCAACCGTTTGGGAGGCAACTCTCTCCTCGAAACCATCGTCTTCGGACGCCGGTCCGGTACGAGAGCCGCCGAATCGATCCGGCATTGGGACCACCAGCCCATTCCCGAGAAGATCCTGCGCAATGAGGAACAGCGGCTGAAAGCCCTCTTGACCAATCCAGGTCCCGAGCGGGCCTGGCAGATTCGCGACGATCTCGGCAAGACCATGAGCCTCAACCTCGGTATCTTCCGCACGCAGCAGTCCATGCGCGAAACTGTGACCGCACTCCAAGCCTTGAAGATCCGAGCAGACCAAATGTGCGTCCAGGACAAGGGACAGGTCTTCAACACCGACCTCATTCAGGCGCTTGAAGTACAATGCTTGCTGGAGATCGCGCTGACTATCGCCGTGAGCGCGCTCGGCCGGGAAGAAAGTCGCGGGGCCCATTATCGAGCAGACTTCCCCTCCCGCAACGATGCCGCTTGGCTTCGCCACACCCTCAGCCGACGTGGCCCGGATGGCCCATTGCTCACCTATAACCCCGTCACGATTACCCGTTTTCCCCCCGCATAACTTCCCACCTCATCGCATCGAGAAACGGTGTTGACGGCATGTCCAACGAGAAAATCTGAGCAAGCCACATGCGGCGGTTGCGCTCCTACCGTTTTGCGCTATCCTTTTTAATGATCAGCGATACGCGCCAGTCACGCGACTGTGCAG
This sequence comes from uncultured Nitrospira sp., assembly GCA_964493335.1. Lineage (GTDB taxonomy): Bacteria > Nitrospirota > Nitrospiria > Nitrospirales > Nitrospiraceae > Nitrospira_A. The sequence continues at coordinate 28,196 of CAZBNV010000033.1, read as the reverse complement.
CAAGCGCCCGGGCGAAGGGTCTTCAGGCACCATGGCAACCGTTCACCCAGGCACGGCATCTCCTGCATTTACGTCTTCGCTCGGCTTGCAGCCGACTCATGCACAGGGCGTTACCTGTCCCTTCTGCAAGACTGCCGTTTCCTGCCCCCTTGTCACAGATTCGGCTCTGCAGCAATTTCCTTGTCCCATCTGTGGCGAAAACCTGATCATTCTCAACCCTGAAGCGCGACCAACCGATGAGGCTACTGTCGCGGCGCACGCAGACGGCACCAATGGCATACCCGATCTGTCGCGCCGCATGGCAGGTATCGCGGTGGCGGTCCTCGCTTGCCTGCTGAACTATGCGCTGCTGTCAGGAGTGGCGTACTGGATGTTCACCCAAATCAAAGCGACCCACGACCCTTACGATATCGATGAATTGATGCTGTCTCCGCTCATCCTCCGATCGAACGGCTGGACTCCGCTTCACCTCTCGGCGGCGCGAGGCGATTTAGCAACGACCACGTTGCTGCTCACAGAAGCAGACGGTATCGACCGCCGCAATGGCAGCGGACGAACGGCCTTGTACGAAGCCTCCAAGCGGGGTCACACTCCGGTCGTGGCTTTACTGCTGCAACATGGAGCCAATCCGAACGCCAAAGCAAAACAAGGGTACACGCCGCTCTTGGCCGCCGCGGAGCGAGGCCATGCCGACACGATGGCCCTGCTACTGTCCAATAGAGCCGATCTCAGAGCGACCTGCGAACGCGGCGATTCGGCCTTGCATCGAGCTGTGCGGCAAGGCCATCTGGACGCCGCCCAGATCCTGCTTGAGCGAGGCATTCCTGTGAACCAGAAAACCCATGGGCAGACTGCCTTGGAGATCGCGCAGCTGGACGAGAACGACGACCTTGTCCAGCTGATTCGCACACATGGAGGAAAAGAATTTTCGCAGGCCAAGACGCACAGTGACGAGGGGCTGGCTTTCCAAAAATTGGGCCAAACCGACAAAGCACTGTTCGCCTATGCCGAAGCGCTTAACCTGGACCCAGATAATCCCACAGCCTATTACAACCGGGGCACCGCACTGATCCAAAAAGACTCTCTCGACGAAGCCCTCATCGCTTTTGATGCCGCGATTAAGCTCGATCCCGCATTCCTCGATGCGTACCGCGCGGCGACCCATGTTCATGCGCAGCGTCACCAGTGGGATCGGGCCCTGGCTCTGTGGGATCGATACTTAGCCTATCAGCCCCAAAACGGCCGCGCCCATTTTGAACGATCCATTATCAGACGGGCCAAGGGAGACACGCAGGGTTTCCTGCGTGACCTTCACCAAGCCTGCGCCTTCGGGCACCAAGCGGCCTGCTGAACCATGCCCACAATCGGAACTCCTGCCGATACGACTGACCAGGCGCTGAAAGTCGACTGCCATCAGTGCCACACCCGCTACCGAGTTCGCCACTCGACCCGGCTCACGTCCTCGGCTCGAAGTACCTGTCCGACCTGCGGGGCCCGGTTCGCGGTGGTGAGCGTCAGACCCGCACTCTCAAGAGATGAGTCCTTCGCGGAGATGATGCCTGCTAATCCGGACCATCCCCGGTTGATGTCCACCGGCGCCACAGACGCCCTTCCGCCACCAAAACACTGCTCCTTTCATGGAACCGGTAGCACCCTCCTCGGCATGCACATCGTGAACATCTGCCTCAGCATCGCGACACTCGGCGCGTACCATTTTTGGGGCAAGGCGAAAATCCGCCGCTATTTGTTCAGCCAAACCACCTTCGCTGCTGATCGCTTTGCCTATCATGGGACCGGCAAGGAGCTCTACCGAGGATTTCTCAAAGCGATGCTGGTGTTCGGCATCCCCTATTTTTCACTTGGCGCCGCCCATACGTTCCTGGCTCTCCCCGTGTGGCTCGACCTGCTCTTGCAAGCCCTGGCTGGCCTGGTGCTGTTCCTTTACGTTCCAATCGCCATCGTGAACGCGCGACGTTATCGCTGCACGCGTACCTCTTGGCGAGGAATCCGTTTCTCGTTTCGAGGACGAACCTGGGATTTTCTGAAGCTCTACTTCCGCGGATGGTTCTTCACAGTTCTCACCCTGGGCACCTACTACCCATACTTCCAAACTCAACGACAGGCGTTTCTCCACTCACACACCTATTTTGGTAATCAGCGTTTCCACTTCACGGGACATGGTTCAGGTTTGATGGTTCCGTTTGCAATCACCCTCTTCATGACCTATGCAGTACTCATCCTGTGTGGCGTCACAGTGGCATTTCAATTCACCAATGCCGGGCTGACCCTGTTCTTGATTCCTTTCGTCCTCGGGCCGATGTGGATCTGGCTGCTTGGGCAGAAACAGAAGTACTTCTGGGATCACACCACGTTCGGGCTGGCGCGCTTCTTATCCAGCATCACCTGGCAGAAGCTGTTGACACTCTACCTCGGCAACCTCGCCCTGTTGCTCGTCACCCTGGGATTCGCCTGGCCCTGGGTGACGGTTCGCAATGCCCGGTTTTTCACCAGCACCCTGTCGCTGCAAGGCAGCATACACCTCGATGGGATCCTGCAAGAGACCACCGTCTCATCCGTCACCGGCGAAGGCCTGTCGAACCTGCTCGACACCGGCTTCGATATGGACTAGCCCTATGCCCACCAGCTGGATCGCGCACTATCTCGACGGCCGTACGGCCACTCGCCATCGCGTCACTATCACCATCAGTCCGACGGCCTTGCACCTCCTCCTATCCAGCGGAGAAACCAAGCAGTGGCCGTACGACCACATTCGTCAAACCCAAGGCGCTTATAGCGGTGAGCCGGTTCGTTTGGAATTTGGGCCCGAGCCGGCCGAGGCACTCGTCATTTCCACGCCCACGCTGTTGACGGCCATGCATACCGCGGCGCCTACCATGGTTCAGCACTTCCATAACCCGTCGTGGCGAAAGACTCGCCTGCGCTGGACACTCTGTGCGGCGCTGTGGGTTCTCCTGATGGTCGTTGGGCTGTATCGTTGGGGTATCCCGGGCTTGGCCGCCGTGGCCACCCCCTATATACCTCTTGCCTGGGAAGAAAGCCTTGGTCGGCAAGTCGTTGAGCATCTGGCCCCGGAAGCACGGCAATGCCATGACCCGGACCGGCTGCGTAAACTCGATCAGGTCGTGCAGGTCCTGACCGCAATTCATCCTGCTTCGCCCTATCACATTAGGCTCTCCGTCGTGGATGCTCCCGCGATCAATGCCTTCGCCGCACCCGGAGGACGGGTGGTGATTCTCCGTGGTCTGTTGGAAAACACCGCCAGTCCCGAACAACTCGCCGGAGTCCTCGCGCACGAACTCCAACATGTCTATCAACGCCATACGACGCGAGCGATTCTTGAACAGACAGCCACGACGTTTCTGCTGACCGCCATCTCCGGAGATCTGTCCGGTGGCCTCGCCTGGGGCCTGGAAGGCGCACGAACGATGGGTTCATTGCACTATAACCGCACCCATGAGAGGGAAGCCGATATCGAAGGGCTCCGCATGATGCAGGCCGCCCGCCTTGACCCTGCGGCCATGATTGCCTTCTACGGCACCATGCAGAACGGAGCGGAAGGCCATGCGGATCCGCCTGATTTTCTTTCCACCCATCCGGACATGGGCGAGCGGCTTGCCACGCTCATCACCCTGGCCGGGCCCCCACCGGCCGAGGTGCATACGCTCCTCCCCGGGGAAGACTGGAAAGACATTCGCACTCTCTGTCGTCTCCAACCTGCCTCGCGCCCTGAACCGGTCTCCCTGGACCTCCCATAACACTCAAGGTCCAGCTGCTCACAGCCCCCTTACCTCTGGTATAATCCACCGACCTGCGAGTTTTCTCTATGCGTGTACTCGTCATTGAAGATGAAACCAAGGTGGGCTCGTTCATCAAGCGAGCGCTGGAAGAGGAAAGCTACGCCGTCGACCTTTGTGAGGACGGCGCGCAGGGCCTCGACATGGCCCTGAGCGGCAGTTACGACCTCATCATGATCGATCTGATGTTACCCAGTCTGCCGGGACTGGAAGTGCTCGCCCGCCTTCGCAAGGAAAAAATTCAGACCCCCGTGCTGATCCTCACCGCGCAGTCAAAAGTGGACCAGCGCGTGAAAGGACTCGATGCCGGCGCGGACGACTACCTCACCAAACCCTTCGCCATCGACGAATTGCTCGCACGGGTCCGGGCGCTCTTGCGGCGCGGACCGGCCGAATCTCCCGGGATCTTCCAGATCGACGATCTCGTCCTCAATCCAGCCACCCGGGAAGTCACCCGCGGAGGACAGCGCATCGAACTCACCGTGAAGGAATATGCCCTGCTGGAATACTTCATGCGCCACGCAGGCCGAGTCCTAACCCGCCCGATGATTTCCGACCATGTCTGGAATCAGGATTTCGACACCTTCACCAATGTCATCGACGTCTATGTCAATTATCTCCGGAATAAAATCGATCGCGGACGCGCCCGAAAGTTAATCCATACCATTCGAGGGAGTGGGTACATGCTCAAGGTCGACTGATGCCGCTTCGCGTCCGGCTCACCCTCTGGTACGGAACGGCACTCGCGCTCATCCTGCTCACGTTCTCTGTCGTGCTCTATACCATCACGGCCCGAGGTCTACGCGACCAAGTCGATGAGTCGTTAGAAGAAACGGCGTCGGCCGCGGTGCGCTCCTTGGAGACACGCGGATTTCTCCCCTTGATCGACGAAGAGGCACTTCTCAGCCAGTTTCCCGAACTGACCCGCATCGACAAGTTCTTCCAGATCTTCAGTCCTTCCGGGACCATTACGATCCGCTCTCCGAATATTCGGCAACATGACGTCCCATTGAGCCGCCATGCCCTGGAAGCCGCCTTTACCGGCAGTACCGTATTCGAATCCGCCAGGTATCCCAATGAGCCCCCCTTGCGATTGGTTTCCGTGCCCATCATCTACCGCGGCTCATTGCTCTATATTGTCCAGGTCGGCACCACCCTGGAAGGCGTCGAGGAAACCTTGCGCCGCTTTCTGCTGGTCTTGGTGGTGATGGCCCCAATCGCGCTGGTCGTCTCGTTAGCAGGCGGGTGGTTCTTGGCCGGACGCGCGCTGCGACCCGTCGATTCCATCACGGTGGCAGCGCAACGTATTGCCGCAGGAGATCTCACCCAGCGCCTGACGTCCGAACGCTCCTCCGACGAAATTGGGCGCCTCACCGACACCTTCAACGATATGATCGCGCGGCTGGAGACCTCCTTTGCGCAAATTCGGCAATTCAGCAGCGATGCCTCGCATGAGCTGCGCACGCCCTTGACGGTGATGAAGGGCGAGAGCGAACTCGTCCTTCGCCGTTCCCGTCCCGTGGAAGACTACATCGCCGTCTTGGAAAGTAATCTCGAAGAAATCGATCGGATGTCACGCATTGTCGAGGAACTGCTGTTCCTGTCGCGAGCCGATTTAGGCCAAATCAAAACAGAGTGCGAACCGGTTCGACTGGACATTCTGGTGGAGGATATTCAGCGCCAAGCCGGTCTCCTCGACCAGGAGCGAGGGGTGGACGTGGTGATAGAGACGATGCAGCCGGCGACGGTCCGAGGTGATGAACTCCGCCTGCGGGAACTCATTCTAAACATCGTCGACAATGCCGTGAAGTATTCCTATGCGCAAGGCAGGGTGGAAATCGATCTGCGCGTGGACGGCCAGCGCGTACGCCTCTCGGTGCGCGATCACGGCATCGGCATTCCTCAGGAGGCGCATAAGCAAATTTTCGACCGCTTCTTTCGAACCGACGACGCGCGTGCTCACACCAAAAAGGGCACCGGACTGGGCTTAGCGATCTGTGCCTGGATCGCCGAGTCGCACCACGGACACATCGAAGTCCAAAGCGAAGTCAGCAAGGGGTCAACGTTCACCATTGTGCTTCCACTGGCGCCGCCCTCAGCTTAACGACTTCTAATCCCCAGCTAATAGCGTTCTCATCCCGCACTGATACCCTCCACATGACGGTCAGCTACAAATTGCATCCCGCACACACACATGACCCATGCCTTCTAGGAGGAGGAACCCATGAATCGACCAGCGCAATCCGTAGGCGCCTTTGCCGGCATCGCCGTTCTAGGCGCAACCCTTATTTGGAGTTATGCTTCGCTCACCACCTCTCACGCCTCAAATCCGTCGCCGGTTGTCGAAGAACGTTCCAATACCCTGCCCGGATCCCTGCCTTCAGCCGGCTTCGCGGATGTGGCCAAGGCTGTGACGCCGGCCGTCGTCAATATCACCACGAGTGCGGCAGAACAAGTGTCTGATGCGACCTCCCCTCGCGGGCGGGCGGATGAATTCTTTGGTGCCCCATTTGGGCCTCGTCGATTCGGCCCCCCCATGGAACCTCGGGAACGGCGCGGCGGCGGGCAGGGATCGGGTGTGATCGTCTCTCCCGATGGCTATATCCTGACCAATAACCACGTGATCGATGGCGCCAAAACCGTCACTATCACGTTACCCGACAAGCGAGAGTTCAAGGGCCGAATTGTCGGCAGCGATCCCAAGAGCGACATAGCCGTCATCAAGATCGATGGCAGCAACCTTCCCACCATTACCTGGGGCGACTCTACCCGCCTTCAAGTCGGAGAATATGTGCTGGCGGTCGGAAATCCATTTGGCTTGAATTCCACCGTCACCTTGGGAATTGTGAGTGCCTTAGGGCGCGGGCGTATGGGCATCACGCAATATGAAGACTTTATTCAGACCGATGCCGCGATCAATCCGGGCAACAGCGGCGGGCCGCTGGTCAACACCAGGGGAGAGCTGATCGGCCTCAACACGGCGATTTTCTCACAAAGCGGCGGATACCAGGGCGTGGGGTTTGCCGTCCCAACCAGCATGAGCAAACCCATCTACGAGAGTTTGGTCAAGACCGGCAAAGTCGTGCGCGGCTATCTGGGGATCGGAATCCAGGACCTGAATCAAGACTTGGCCAAGTCCTTTGACCTTAAAGGCAGCAATGGGGCCATCGTGACCGACCTGAAAGAAGATGGACCGGCCGAAAAAGCCGGTCTCAAACAGGGTGACGTCATCACCTCATTTCAAGGCGCTCCGATTGAAGACGCCGTGACCCTCCAACGCGCGGTGACTCGCAGTGCCGTCGGCAGCAAAGCCACGGTGAAGGTCATGAGAGATGGTCATGAGAGAGACTTGTCCGTCACGATCGGCGAGCTACCAGACAACCAACAGGTCGCCAAAGTGGAGACCGGACCGTCGGACCAGCCACTGGCTGGACTCGCGGTGCAGGAACTCGACCGGGAGACGGCTCAGGAACTTGGGCTCAAGGGCAAACTTCAGGGAGTCGTCGTGACTTCCGTCGATCCCGAGAGCGAAGCGGAGCGGGCCGGGTTGATGCCGGGTGACGTCATCCGAGAGATCAATCGTAAGCCCGTCACATCGATGAAGGACTACGATCGAGTGGCGTCAGATCTGAAGAAGGGACAGAACGTGCTGGTCTTGATCAATCGGCGGGGCGCATCGCTCTATCTCAGCGCCAAGGTGTAACGAATCGGGGCAGGCTATTGGTGAGCCACCGCTTACCGATAGCCTGTCCCAGCTTTCTTTGGCATGAGAAGCGCCGGGAAGGATGGCGCAGGCATGGCTGCGGCAGCCCGACCGACCGGTTGAGCAATCAGATCGTACCCCGCCACATCGGTCACTGTCACCGAAACAAACTCACCCGGCTTGGCCGTTCCTTGGTTGCAATATACGACCCCGTCAATTTCAGGAGCCAATCCCTCGTGTCTCGTTTCGAGTAACCGGTCGGATTCCTCTGAAATCCCATCCACCAGCACCTCTAGGGTGCGCCCCAGGTACTCGCGATTCTTGGATTCTGAAATGGTTTCTTGTAAGGTCAGCAGCTCATTGCGCCGCTCCTCCATCACCGCACGATCGACCTTTCGATCCAGATCGACAGCAGACGTGCCCTCTTCATCGGAATAGAGGAAGACGGCAGCGCGATCAAACTCCATGTCGACCATGAACTGCCTGAGCTCCTCGAACATGGCGTCGGTCTCACCGGGAAATCCGACGATAAAGGCCGTTCTAAAAAACACCCCGGGAATCTTCGTGCGGATGCGGTCGACCAACTTCGTCAGATGCTTGCGATCCCCCAACCGGTGCATGCGCTTCAGCATGCCATCGCTGATATGCTGCAGCGGCATGTCGAGATATTTTGTGATGCGTTCCTCACCGGCATACAGATCCAGCAACTCGTCGGTCACCTGTTGCGGATAGAGGTAGAAGGGTCTGACCCAGCGCACATTGTCCACTGTGACCAACTCGCGCAGGAGGGCCGTGAGGCCTTGCCTGAGCCCAAGGTCCACTCCATAATTGATCGTGTCCTGCGAAATCAAATTGAGCTCTTTGACGCCTTCTCGAGCCAATCGCTTCGCCTCGGCCACGATCGATTCAATCGGACGGCTCCGCTGCTTGCCTCGCATGATGGGGATCGCGCAGAAGGCACAATTCCGATTACAGCCTTCGGCAATTTTCAGATAGGCGCTGTGCGGAGTGCCTAGGCGGATGCGCGGGGTGTCGGCGTCATACAGATAGGGAGGTTGCGCGAGCCATAACCGCTGTTGACGAGCTTTAGGTGCCAGCAGACTGCGACAGATTTCCGCAATGCGCCCGAATTCGCCTGTCCCAACCACCCCGTCCAGTTCGGGCAACTCCTTCAAGAGCTCGCCCTGGTATCGCTGTGCCAGGCAACCGGCTGCAATCAGCACCCGGCAGGAGCCGGACTTCTTCAACCGTCCATGTTCAATAATACTGTTGATCGATTCCTGCTTGGCCTCTTCGATGAACCCGCAGGTGTTGATGATAACCACCTCGGCGGCGCGTGCGTCACCCGTGAGCTGAAACCCGCCGGCCACCAAGGTCCCCAGCATGACCTCGGAATCCACCTGGTTCTTCGAACAACCCAGGTTCACGAAGCCGATCGTAGGTTTATCCTGCTTGATGCGTGATGGTCTAATGAGTGATGACGCCATAATCCGGCAGTGTACGAGACGCTCGAAAAGTCTGTCAAACGCGCCATCTTGCTATTCCGTCTGCAGCTATCCTAGATTGAGACCATGGTCCGGACGTTTCAAGGCATTAAGCCCACTATCCCAGACTCCTGTTTTATCGAGGAGACGGCCATTATTATCGGAGATGTGGTCATGGGTGATGACTGCAGCGCCTGGTTCCACGCGGTTATTCGCGGAGACGTGAATTATATCCGGATCGGCCACCGGACAAACGTGCAGGATCTTTGCATGCTGCATGTCACGCACGATACCCACCCGCTCATCATCGGCGACGACGTGACCGTCGGCCACAACGTGGTCCTGCATGGCTGTACGATTCAGAACCGCGTGTTGGTCGGGATGGGATCCATCATCATGGACGGCGCGGTCATCGGCGAAGACTCCGTAGTCGGCGCCGGCGCATTGATTACAGCAGGCACCATCGTTCCACCCAAGAGTCTCATCCTGGGATCACCGGCCAAGGTCAAACGCCCTGTGACGGAGCAAGAACTCGCTTGGATCCGGGAATCGGCACAGAACTATGTCCGGTATTCCCGCCAGTATCTCTTTGGACCCGATAAGACCCGTCCTGGATTTTGGGTCTAACCTCACGCGCACTATCAGTATCGGCAACCACGCCAGCGGCCCATCATCCGATCCGTACCAGACAAATAGGATCGCCGACGGTAGGCGAGGCGAACGTCCGCCGGTCAATGCGATAGCGGATTCCCTTTCGATGGCACCATTCCGCGACCCACACCGCTTCTTCAACTGTCGTCGTCACCAATCCCGGCACCGTCAATCGGCTAAGACAGCGATCGACGAGTGTGGTAACCGTACGTTGTTGCGGCAAGAATTTACGCGCGTCGAATGTGACTGGGTTGGCACGACCGTACGACAGGGTTGAGAGTTCCGGGAACCGCTCCGGATCGTTCAAGACACTCACCAGCCACAGGTGGTCCACCCTCTCTTTGACCGAACCAGCGTCTCGATGCTGAAATCGTATCGGGAGTCCCGCACAGGCACGATTCAGGACTAACACTTCCTTCTTTCTCAGATTGCAGGCCACGACGCGCCGCCCGAGATCGAGGCATTCCAGGGCCACGAGCGGAATCTCCGCCACACCCGCCCCCACATAGAGACTGGCTCCGTCTGGAGCAAGTCGAGGCCGGAGCGCGCTCGCGAGCTGCATGCCTAGACGCTGACAAAGACCCCGTTTCGCCGCCCAGAATTCATCACCACCTTCGTCGCAATAGATCGGGCCCAGCCGCGCATAATCGAGACGCGCGAAGATCTCCTTGATCGCCCGCCGCGTGGCAGAGCGAACCGTCATCGTCTTACGTGGCATAATCATCCATTCCAGCCAGCTGCTTGGCCGACGCCACCAAACCCTGAGCGACCTGACTCATGAAGTCCAGGTTCAAGGTATCGAGCGTATCACTCGGCTGGTGGTAATGAGGATTTCTAAAATTCGCCGTGTCGGTCACCATCACCGCCGGGAACCCCTGATCCCAAAACGTCGCATGATCGCTCCGTCTCGTATCGGGCAAGAGTGCACCATTCCCTGGAACCACTAACGGCACCAGAGGGACATGGGCCTTCATGGCTCGTTCGGCGGTACTCGTCAAAGCCTCTGACGTGTCATTGCCAACGCCGGCCAGGAAATTGCCGACCGTGGGCACAGCCACCGGGACGCGAGGAGGAGCCTGTTGCGTTCCTTCTTCTGATCGCGCATACCCCACACATTCCAGAATGATCGCCCTGGCGAGCGTCTCTTTCTGCTGGCGTAGCATGGCCGTATAGGCCGAACTCCCCAGCAGCCCGTCCTCCTCGAGACAGAACGCGGCAAAGCGGATTGGTCGTGCGAGCGAGACGCCGCTGAGGGACTGAGCCGTTTCAAGCAACACCGCCAATGCGCTCGCATTATCATCGGCTCCCGGCGAGCCTGGAACCGTATCGTAATGCGCTCCGATCAGCAGCGGGGAAAGACAGGAACAATTGGAGGCCGAGTCCAGCGTCGCGACAATATTCCGATAGGTCCCATCCAAGGCCTCGAAGCCATGGTGAGTGACTCGATAACCCATCGCCTCGAACCTGTCCGCCATGTACATTTCAACGGCGACGAGATGATCGAGGGTCGTCAGAGGGTGCCGTTCCCCGACCAGTGCCTGAAGGTGGGTGAGGAGCCGCAGGGTCACAGGTTACGCAACAATCTCGGTCCCGATACCCTTGTGGGTAAAAATTTCCAGCAGAATGGCATGGGGCACGCGGCCATCGACAATATGCGCTTTGCCCACACCGTCGGCCAGGGCATCCAGACACGCATGCACCTTCGGCAGCATCCCTTCGCTGATGGTCCCGCGCTTGACCATCCGCTGCACATCTTTGCGCGACACCGTCGACAGGTGACGGCCATTGGCGTCGCGGATACCCTTCACGTCGGTCAACATCACGAGCTTCTCAGCCTTCAATGCCGCCGCAATGGCGCCTGCCACGAGATCCGCATTGATGTTATACGTATTACCCTCGCGATCAGTTCCAATCGGCGCGATGACGGGAATGTAGTTGTCTTCTTGCAGCTTCAAGAGGAGCGTGGGATCGATCGACTTCACATCACCGACAAATCCGAAATCAGCGTCCGACTCGCCAGCTTCGAGATCTTTCTCGATGCTCTCCGCCCAGGCCCTCGCCGTCAACGGCTTGGACAACATCAACCCCCCATCTTTGCCACTGAGTCCGACCGCCTGGCCGCCGTGCCGATTCAGCAGATCGACAATTTCCATGTTGATCCGGCCAGCCAGCACCATCTCGACAATTTCCATCGTGGCGGCATCCGTCACCCGCACCCCGTGGCGGAACTTCGCCTCCATGCCGAGCCGATCCAGCATTTGATCGATCTGAGGACCGCCGCCATGCACGATGACCGGATTCAATCCGACGTATTTCAACAACACGACGTTTTGTGCAAAACGCTCCTTGAGCGAGGCATCCGTCATCGCGTGCCCGCCGTACTTGATTACGACGGTCTTGCCCTTAAAGGTGCGAATATAGGGCAGCGCCTCAATCAGCACGTCGGCTTTCTTAATCAGTTTGTTCATGCTTCGTTCCTCGCTCTCGCTGCCGCCTACAGAATATAGCGGCTCAGGTCTTGATCCTTCACAATGTTCTGCAAGCGCTCACGCACATAGCCGGCATCGACGACAAGGCTCTTCGGTTGCATCTCAGATCCCTCGAACGACACCTGTTCGAGCAACCGTTCCATGATCGTAAACAGACGGCGCGCGCCGATGTTTTCCGTGCGCTCGTTGACCTGGACCGCCGTCGACGCGATCTCCGCCAGCCCGTCTTCCGTGAACTCAACCGTGAGACCTTCCGTCGCCATCAACGCCTGATACTGGCGGACCAGCGCGCCCCGAGGCTCGGTCAAGATCCGTACAAAGTCCCCTTGAGTGAGAGGTGCCAGCTCGACACGAATGGGAAACCGGCCCTGCAGTTCAGGGATTAAATCGGACGGTTTGGCGACATGAAACGCACCGGCGGCGATAAACAGAATATGGTCCGTCTGGACCGCGCCATGCTTGGTACTGACGGTGGAGCCTTCCACAATCGGCAGCAGATCTCGCTGTACCCCTTCACGTGATACATCCGGTCCCATCGTGCGTTCTCGACCGGCGATTTTGTCGATCTCATCCAGAAAGACGATACCGGTCTGTTCGACCTTCGCAATGGCCTCCCGGACCACTTCATCCATATCGATCAGTTTTTGCGCTTCTTCCTGAGTGAGATGCTTCAGCGCATCCGGCACTTTCATTACTCGTTTCTTTTTCTTCCCTTGAAACATACCACCCAGCATGTCGCGCAGATTCCCTTCAAGGTCCTCCATGCCACTCGCATTGGAAATGACGCCGAGAGGCAAGGTTCGCTCTTTCACCTCTACCTCCACCGATCGCTGATCCAGCTTTCCTTCACGCAGCTGTAGCCGGAGTTTCGATCGCGTAGCGTCCAGCGATTCCGCCGCTTCCGAATGTTCGGCTCGCTGGCTCGAATGATCAAATCCGGGGGGAGTGGATCGCGGAGGGGCGCCAGGCAACAGGAGATCGAGAATGCGCTCCTCTCCAAGCCGCGAGGCTTTCTCCTGGACATCTTCCAGATGTTTCGTCTTCACCAAATTGATCGCCAGCTCAGTGAGATCCCGAATGATCGACTCCACATCCCGTCCAACATACCCGACTTCCGTAAACTTTGACGCCTCCACCTTGATGAACGGGGCTTCAGCAAGTTTCGCCAACCGTCTGGCAATTTCGGTTTTCCCCACGCCGGTCGGCCCGATCATGATGATGTTCTTCGGCATGACCTCGTCGCGCAGTTCTGGAGGCAACTGTTGCCGTCGCCAGCGGTTTCGAAGCGCAATCGCCACCATGCGCTTGGCATCGTGTTGGCCGATCACGTACCGATCCAACGCTTCAACGATCTGCCGAGGCGTGAGACTATTCACATTCACAGGATGAGGCATGGGTTCACTGGTCATGGTCAGTCGATCCTAACGGGAGAGCGATTCGATCACAATCTGTTGATTGGTATAAATGTCGATCCCACCGGCAATCATCAGCGATTCACGCACCACCTGCTCCGCCACCAATTCGGAATGTGCCAACAATGCGCGTGCGGCGGCTAACGCATAGGGGCCGCCTGACCCAATCGCCAGAATGCCGTCTTCCGGCTCCACCACATCGCCGGTTCCGGAAATGATGAACGAGTGATCGAAATCAGCCACCGCCAGCAGCGCCTCAAGGCGCCTTAACACGCGATCAGTCCGCCAGTCTTTCGCCAGTTCCACGGCGGCCCTGGTAAGATTGCCGCGATACTCTGCCAATTTAGCCTCGAATTTTTCAAAGAGGGTGAAGGCATCGGCTGTCGCGCCGGCAAACCCTGCCAAGACCGCATCTCCATGCATGCGCCGCATTTTCTTGGCGTTGTGTTTCATCACGGTCGTGCCGACCGTGACCTGGCCGTCGCAACCCATCGTGACCTGGCTGCCTCGCCTCACGCAGAGCACAGTGGTGGATCGAATAATCATCGCGAGCCCTTCTGCTTGATGACCTCAGGAGGTCCTGTTGTACTCGCGGCGCGGGGATGGGTGCGATCGTACAACGAGAGTAATTGATCCGTCGCCAAATGTGTGTACTTTTGTGTAGTACTTAGCGAGACATGTCCCAACATTTCCTGAATGGCACGCAAATCAGCCCCTTCGTCCAGGAGATGCGTGGCGAACGAATGCCGCAAGATATGCGGATGAATCGTCCCCCCGGTCAGCTGGCGCGAGTATTTGGCCACGATGCGCGCAATGGTCCTCGTGGTCAATCGCCCCCCACGGCTGTTGCGGAAAATGGGCATCGCCTCTGACGATCGTCGCGCAGACTGATGCGTTCCACCCGACGCCTGTGTATGGTAGGCATCGATAGCCCTCAGCGCCACGCTACCCAGAGGAATGACGCGCTCTTTCCCCCCTTTGCCACGGACACGCACCAATCCTTCGCTGCGGCTGATATCGCCGAAATTCATGCCGACCAATTCACTGACCCGAGCTCCCGTCGAATACAGCGTTTCCAATATCGCACGATCACGCAAGGCGTCCCGCCCCTGATCGCCGGGAAATTCCATCAACGCGCCGGCATCGTCTTTGGTGAGGACGCGTGGGAGATGTTTGGGAAGTTTCGGCGCCCGCACATCCTCCGCCGGGTTTACCTCCAACTGGCCAACACGAATCAGATAGCGAAATAAACTACGTAGACAGGCCAGCTTCCTCGCCAGAGAGGATTTCTTTTCTCCCATGCGATCACGCGCGGCGAGAAAGTCGCGTATCAGCGCAGGCTCTATCGATTCGGGAATCATTGGCCGGCGTCGATTCCATGCATCCTGCGCAAAGACCTGGAATTGAGCCAAGTCGGATGCATAGGCACGAATGGTTTGGGGAGAGGCGCCCTGTTGGACGGTCAGGGCGGCTAGGAAAGCCCGGATTGCGCGATCCATGCGTCAAAATCCTCAAGGGCTCGTTGCTGGATGAGACGCCGCTTCTGGTCTTTGTCGCGCGTCTTGACAGAGACAGGGGGAAACAAGCCGAAATTCGTATTCATCGGCTGAAAATGCGTGGGGTCGCTCTTGGTAATGTGCGCCATCAGACAGCCGTGCGCGCTGGTCGGCGGAGGGGTGACCAGTGCTTGGCCGGCCAGGCCTCGCGCGGCGTTGATCCCGGCAAGTCCCCCCATCGCGGCGGACTCCGTATAACCCTCGACACCAACCAATTGTCCGGCAAAGAATACGGTTCCACGAGACTTGAGTTGGAGGGTGTCTCGTAACAGTTGCGGCGAATTGATGAAGGTGTTGCGATGCAGACTGCCGAGTCGTAAGAATTCGGCCTGTTCCAGCCCCGGAATCAAACGAAAGACCCGGCGTTGCTCCGGATAGGTGAGCTTAGTCTGAAAACCGACCATGTTGTAGCAGGTCCCATGCACATTCTCAGTACGGAGTTGAACCACAGCATAGGGACGCACACCGGTCTGTGGATGTTCCAGTCCCACAGGCTTCAGCGGTCCAAATTGCATGGTCTGCCGACCCCGCTCCGCCATCACTTCGATCGGAATGCAGCTTTCGAAATAGGCGACTTTCTCAAATTCTTTCGGCTGGACCTTCTCCGCCGCCATCATCGCTTCATACAACGCATTGTAGGCCGCTTCGTCCATGGGGCAGTTAAGATAGTCGTCGCCGCCCTTACCATAACGGGAGGCTCGGTATACCACCTCCATGTTGATGGAATCCGCATCGATGATGGGCGAAATCGCATCAAAGAAATACAGGTGGTGCTCGTGAGTCAACTCGCTGATGGCCTTCGACAACTTCTCCGACGTCAGCGGTCCCGTCGCAATAATACTGACGGCATCAGAGGGCACTTCCGTCACCTCTTCGCGAACGATTCGAATATTCGGATGTCCATCCAGCGCCTGGGTTATGGCACGCGCGAACTGCTCGCGATCCACCGCCAACGCCGAGCCAGCCGGAACCCGTGCCTCCTCTGCCGCTCGGATGACGAGCGAGTTCAAGCGACGCATCTCGGCCTTGAGAATGCCAGGCGCATTGAGGGGATCAGCTGACCCGAGGGAATTCGAACAGACCAGTTCGGCCAGGTCCCCCGTCTTATGCGCTTTGGTCATCTCCTTCGGACGCATCTCGTAGAGCGTCACCTTGGCGCCATGATTAGCCGCTTGCCAGGCCGCTTCCGAGCCGGCCAGACCACCCCCAATGACCACAATGTCTTCACGCATGAATGGGAAACCTTTGAGAAGATGGAAGGAAGCCCATTGTAAGAATCGTCTTTTCTCGATGTCAAGAAACGGCTAGCCTATTCATCACCAAGATTCCAAGACGACATTCACCCAGAAAGATCGACTGCCAAGACAGCAGCAAATCAACCCGCCGGGTTTCTTGCTCCGTTTCGTCCGACCATGCTAGACTCTCACCGCGTGGGCGATTAGCTCAGGGGGAGAGCGCTTCCTTCACACGGAAGAGGCCACTGGTTCGATACCAGTATCGCCCACCATCTTTTCAACGACTTCCGAGACAGCACTCTCGAACGCCTTCACCACTGTGGTCATTTTTGTGTCACGGTGTCCGCGTCGGTCCAAGATCTCCACTCCATCTCGCAGGCTTTCCGGGTAATGATGCGCATAGCGTTGCGTCATCATCGGAGACTTGTGTCCGAGGAGCCGTTGAACCTTGTAGAGATCGACTCCTGATTGGACCAGCCGCGTCGCGAAGGTGTGACGGAGATCATGGAAATGACAGTTCACAACGCCCGCCTTTGTCATAGCAGGCCGTAACGCTCGTCTCAGATGGTTGGGATCTAACCGGGTGCCTGCACGACTCGGAAAGACCAGTGCGGTTTTGATGTGCCGCACTTTGGCCTTCTCCGTCAGGAGCGCCATCACGGTCTGATTCAGTGGCACCGTCCGTCGCTCCCCGTTTTTCGATTCAAACACCGTCACGGTTCTTCGAAACAGATCCACGCCGGTCCAGGTCAGTGACAGGATCTCGCCTAATCGCATTCCGCTATGGAGCGCGAACACCACGAGCTCGCGTAACCACGACGGACAGGCATCGAGCAATCGCGCCTCCTCGTCTTCCATCAGCCATCGGTCTCGTTTATTCGCACCCTTTTCGAGAGACACGCGACTGACCGGATTCTCTCGGCACCATTCCCACTCCCGCTTAGCGAGGCTGAAGGCCTTTCTCAAGCAGGTGAGCTCGCGATTGATCGAGGCGGCTTTCACCCCAGTGGCGTACCGTCGACTTTTATAGTCCACGATCAGCTTGGGGGTAATCTCCGCGAGCGTCCGTTCTCCGAAGAAGGCACGGAAGCGCTTGACGAAGACTTGTCCTGTTGCTCGGCTGGCCAATTTCACGAGGTGCTCTCGCTCAAAGCGATCCATCAATTCCTGGAAGGTTCGAGAATTTTCCTCAGCCCGATCAAAATACTGCCCCTCGATCAATTGCACCTTCACTTTCGCCATGATGGCGTCAGCCAAGGCTCGATTCGATGCCCCAGTTGACCGGCGAATGCGTTGACCCTGAAACACCAAATTCATCCACCACACTTTCCCTCGTTTAACGAGCCCCATCGTTGCTCTCCTTTCCATGAGGGCTCGCTGTTGGTCTGGTTTCCCCGTGGCGGGAAGTATAGACCTCACGTTTTGCGGCTTCAATGAGCTGGTCGAGATCACGGCTGCCATGGCGAGTGGGGAGGGAGGGTGGCTTTCCAGGAGCCACACCAAAGCTGTTTAACCAGGCCTGGATGGCGTCAGGATCGAATCGGATCAGGCCGTGAATGCGACAGCAAGGAATCTTGTTCTGGGAGGCCCAGAGGTAGAGTGTGGACGGCTTGATGTTGAGCCAAGCCGCAAGCTCTTTGATCGTAAGCATAGTGCAGATATACCGGGGGAGTCTGACGACACCCCCAGTCCCCCTAACATGGGCTGCCCGCGTGGCCGCCGGCAGTCCCGGTGTGAAACCGAGTGGGTGGTTGCTTGAGCAAATTCCGGTGCCGGTCTTTCCACCTGGAGATGCCCCTGACTATTTCGTGCTGTAGCCATTCTTCCCCTCCAGGGGTGGCACAAATTACCGCCAGCATTGGCGTCAGGGTGTCGCTCACCCATCGTTTTACGTTCTGCAGGGTCTGCACCTGCTGCTCCTGGGCCAATCGCCCCTTCTGAAATCCCTCCGTCAGGAGGGCGTACCACTCCAGCATTGGAGCCCGGTATCGTTCTTCCTCTTCCGTCTCTTTCGTAATCTGTCGGAAATCCACATAGGACCGGAGCAGTCCGACCACCAACTCCTTCCAATCGGCTTCGTCTAAGGTGGCCAATGCGCGGGCACACTGTTCGGCTCGATCCTTCTTGAATTCCAATTCCCATCGAGTCCCATAGTCCTGCCAGTTTTCCTGTTCCTTGCTTTGGAGCTCGAGCCGTTTGTCATAAATGCGCAAGAGGGTCTGGCTCTGAGGACTCCCGAAGTACATGGTTTCGCCGGTGGTGGCCCCGGTCCCATGCGTGAGGTTGGAGACGATATGCCGGACCTGAGCCGCCCTTGTGACACATTGGCCTGCCGAAACCGCTTCTCGGATGGTCGAGACGGGCACCGTACCCGCTCGGTCATCCAGCGCACAGTCGATCCGCGTCACATGTCCCTGTTGAGCGTGCACCCACTTGAGCAAGGTTCGTATCTGATCCAGTGTCAGGGCGGACGCCAGGCCGCCCGACAGATCCACATGGATTTCATTCGGGCGACGAGGGGCATTGGTGCCCAGTTTACCGACGCCGCGTAGGCCGTCTGCCCTCATCCAGGACAAGGGATAGCCTCGGAAGCCCCCTTTGGCCCTACTCCACTCTCCCCCAAGCACCTTCATGGTCTCTTCTGGCCTGCTCGCCAAGACCGTAAACGCGAGCCAATCAATAGAGAGAGTGAATGCTGAATCCATGGAACCTATCGACCTCCTGTAAGGAGCGCTGTGGTTAGCGCCCCCGTGTTACCAAGACGGGGGCCATTCCGGTCCGCCCCGCAGCCTGCCGGCATGCGGCGCGGACCGGCTTTGTCTCCCGGCCACGGACGAACGTGTTGCTCCGAACAGGACTCCACTCGTGCGATCATGGTTTGCTCTTGGCCATTCCTTCCGTGCTCCGACCCTATGTGAATCGACATTACTAAGTAAAGTACCCACGAGAGGCCAGGAAGGGCCAATAGGGGACATTGGAGGACGAATTATCAGGAAGACGGGATAGGGAAAGGAAGTAGGCGTATGTATGCTTATGTGCGCTTTAGTGCGCTCAGAGCGTCATTTCACACAGAGAATGAAATGCCCCCTAATCGCGAGAAGGCCAGCACCCCAGATTTGAGGCGAGAGCGCAAAATATTATCGTCTCCCATGAGGAGCTTCTGGCCGTGGATGCCTGACTTGCTGAGTAGCATCGGTGAACGGAATGTTCCCGACCTCCTTCCGATGCTGGCTCATGCTGCGCGCTGAAAGCTGTGCGCTAGGGCTTCTCCTAGTCCGTCTCATAGCCGGCAGCGTTATACTGCAGTACCTTTTTTTGAGATCTTGTAGGTGACTTCACTCTGGTATCTTTTGAGGCTGACCATGAATGATTTTTCGGATGATCCTCCCACACCGACCGATAAGCGGTGTGACACTGGGATAGAAGGACTAAACGAGATCCTCGACGGAGGCTTTCCAAGCAGCTGCCTCTATTTGATTCAGGGTGACCCAGGGTCGGGTAAGACTACCTTAGCTCTACAGTTCCTTCTTGATGGAGTGCGACTAGGAGAAAAGACCCTCTACATTACCCTGTCCGAGACGAAAGAAGAATTACTCAAGGTCGCCCGCTCGCATGGGTGGTCACTGGGCCAGATTTCACTATTCGAATTGTCCGCAATCGACTCTATTGTACGTCCGGAAGCGCGAACCACGGTATTCCATCCTTCGGAACTCGAGCTGACAAAAGTGAGCGAATTGCTGCTCGATGAGATTCGGCGAATTCAGCCAACTCGAATCGTATTTGATTCGCTTTCCGAATTTCGACTGATGGCCGAAACTGCATTACGGTATCGACGGCAGCTTTTAAACCTCAAACAGGAACTCACAAAGTACAACTGCACAGCTCTGCTATTGGATGACAAGATGGACAGTAGTCGGATGGGTGGCGACCCCCATGTGCTGAGCCTCACGCACGGCGTCATCGAAATGGAACAATTGTCTCCCGATTATGGACGATCCCGACGTAGGCTGCGCGTATTGAAAATGCGCGGAATTAGATTCCGAGAAGGCTATCATGATTACAATATCGAGAAAGGTGGCTTGAGAATTTTTCCACGGATTATGGCATCCGAGCATCGGGTTGTTTTTGAGCCTCAGGCCGTATCCAGTGGCAACCAAGAGCTCGACGATCTTTTAGGCGGCGGTCTCGATCGAGGGACGACCAGCCTCTTTACTGGTCCTGCTGGCACGGGAAAGTCAACGCTGGCCATGCAATATGCTGCCCAGATGGCACGCCGGGGCGAATCTAGCGTGGTGTTTGCATTTGACGAGATTCGCGGGATTGTTCTCGCTCGCGCTGTCGCCTTGGGGTTGGATGTCGTCAGGCATATTGAGACAGGCCTAATAGATGTGCAGCAAGTGGATCCGGTCGAACTCTCGCCCGGAGAATTTGGGATGTGCGTCCGTCGAGGGGTAGAAAAAGGGTGCAAGCTCGTAATCATCGACAGTCTCAATGGGTATTTGAATGCCATGCCGGGTGAAAAGTATCTCATCAATCAGCTGCATGAGCTGACCGCATATCTTAATCAAAAGGGCGTTGTCACTATTCTTGTTTTGGCCCAACAGGGACTCATCGGTCAGCTAGAGGCCCCCATGAACTTGAGCTATCTCGCCGACACGGTTGTCAGTGCGCGATTTTTCGAAGCAGCAGGCGCCGTGAAACAGGCACTATCGGTTATCAAGAAGCGTAGCGGTCGTCATGAAAAGACGATTCGAGAATATGAATTCGTAACAGGCACCGGCCTGCGCGTTGGCCTCCCCTTGAAGCAATTTCAGGGAGTTCTGACCGGAACCCCTATTTTTCACGGTGCTGTGGAACAAGTGATGGAGCGCTCCGATGGTTCGAAATGATGCGGAGGAGCGCATTGTTATCCTTGCCCCGATCGGTAAGGACGCGCCAGCCATGGCAACATTGCTACATTCGAATGGATTTGACGCGACGGTGTGTGGCACTGCCCGCGAGGTATGCCATCAGCTTCCCTTAGGTGTAGGCGTTTTACTTGTGACCGAAGAGACCTTTGAGCTCCCTGAGATTCCTCAGTTACTTGGCTACCTTGAGGATCAGCCAACGTGGAGTGAACTGCCTCTGATTGTACTGACCAGAGGTGGAGAATCCCGTCTGGCACGTCTTCTCAATTTAGTGGCTGTGGCGGCTGGCGCTGTTACATTGCTTGAAAGGCCAATAGGAGAGGCGACGTTATTGCGTTCGATTGAGGTTGGGTTGCGATCGCGCCGTCGACAGTACCAAGTACGTGACTTACTGGAGCAACAATCATTATCTCAACAACAGGTGCGTAAATCCGAACAAGAATATCGGACACTTTTTGAATCAATCAATCAAGGCTTCTGCACGGTAGAAGTACTCTTTGATGAGCAAGACAGGCCTGTCGACTACCAATTCCTACTCGTCAACCCGGCCTTTGCGCTCCAGACGGGACTTCAAAACGTCGTCGGTCGGCGCATGCGGGAAATCTTGCCCCGACATGAAGACCATTGGTTTGAGATTTACGGGCAAATCGCTAGAACGGGTGAGCCAGTGCGATTCGAAAAGGAAGCGACAGAGCTAGATCGCCATTACGAAATCTACGCCTGGCGTATGGGAAGTCCGTCAGAACGGAAAGTGGCGATCCTATTTAACGACATCACCGAACGGAAGGCTTCGCAGGCGCGATTGCAGCGGTTTGCTGAAGAACTAGAGCAAAAGGTCTCCGAGCGCACCTACGAGTTGGTCTCTTCTCAGCAGCAACTTCGAGCGCTGGCCACTCAATTGAACCTGGCGGAACAACAAGAGCGTTCGCGGCTAGCCGCCGAACTACATGATCACTTGGCGCAACTCCTGGTGCTAGTACGGTTGAAATTGGGCCAGGCCAAGGCAGGACCATTATCTCGTTCCATCGAAATGATAAAGCAGGCTGAAGTCGTTGTGGATGATTCCCTCGCTTACACGCGGAATCTCGTTGCAGAACTCAGTCCGCCCGTGCTGCATGAGTTTGGTTTATTTACGGCTCTCCGATGGCTTGGTGAGCAGATGAAACGCTATCAATTGACCGTCACGGTGCGCATCAATACGCCAGAAGAGCTGAAGCTACCCGAAAATCAAGCGGTGCTCATTTTTCAATCGGTTCGAGAACTACTCCTCAATGCGGCAAAGCATGCTGGCTCGAAAAAAGCCGTGATAGAGGCAATGGGCCGGGAAGGCTTTCTCAGGATCCTCGTCGAAGACAAGGGAGTCGGGTTTAATCTCAAGACTCTGTCCTCGCAACAGCCAGCTGCTACGTCATCAAAATTTGGATTGTTTAGTATCCGGCAGCGCATGGAAGCGTTGGGGGGGCGTTTGGAATTGCATTCTGCTCCAGGGGAGGGTACGAGAGCTACGCTGGTCCTCCCGGTGTCTGACTTTTGGGAACAACCGAACTCTCCTTCACAGTCCAACGTCCGACCTTCTGGCAATGTGATACGTGCTCTGAACACAGTTGACACTAAGGTGGGCCCGTGTCGGGTGCTTATTGCGGACGATCACACGATGGTTCGGCAAGGACTTCGTCTGGTTCTACAGGCCTTTACGGATATTGAGGTGATCGCTGAAGCATCCAATGGGCTGGAAGCCTTAAACTTAGCGCAGAAACTTAGACCATCAGTCGTGGTGATGGATATCAATATGCCGCTGATGAACGGAATTGAAGCCACTTCGAAAATAAGGACAGCAATTCCAGAAACAATTGTCATTGGAATGTCTGTAAACGCCTCGGGCGACAACCAGGAGGCCATGCAAAGGGCCGGCGCTTCTATGTTGTTACCCAAGGAAGCAGCGGGCGATCAACTCTATGGGGCTATCCAAACTGCAATGAAAGGTATCCATCCCAATTCAATAGATACCATTGCCAGTCAAATTGAGGGTAGGGGTCAGTGTGAAGGACGCTAAATTCAAATCCGCAACGAGTGCACACATAGTACCCAGCGAGATAGCCGTTAGAAACGGTGGAATACCGAATCGTGGTTCAGGCAACGAATCCTCGATGGGCTGGAATGTGGGACAGGATTCACGCCAAAGGATTTGCCATCACCAAAACGGTAAGCGGGGATGGTTGACGGAAGACAACCATTGCCATTACCTCGAAGGATTTGGACTGCCCCCTAGCATGAGACAGGAAAATTAGACTCAGCCCGAAACTGCTGTTCCGCGGGGCATTCGATGAAGAGTGACGAACCAAAGGCTGATCGATGAATTGTCGCACGCTGCATCGCCCACACTGTGGGGGCTCAATCATTTCATCTTCTGGGACGATGCGTTTTTCGTGCTCTCCCGTACCGATTTCCCTGATTTCTTAGGGACGTCCTCTTGAACCTCGCCGATGTCGCGGTCATGTTCCTGGTGATGCATGGGCGTTTTGAGCGCTTGAACTTCTGCCTCTAAGTTTTGAAGGCGCGTCTCGATTCGATCTAACCGAACTTTGGTTTTCTTTTTCATAGGACTCCTTACGGGTAGACGGCCTCGCGCAGGTACACACGATCCAGTCTCCCCCAATCGAACCGATCACGTGTATCATCTTGGAGATTGCCCGCTCCCAGATCAAGTCCCAGCTCTGGTGGGGCAAACGCCCAACAGCCCAGTGGTGCTGTCATAGTCAGAATGATGTGGCGTCCCGCGCTATTTCTTGGCTTCCAACAGTTGCAGGATTCGATCGAGCTTGCTGTCCTCGCCATGATCCGCATTCATGATCTCGGTTGACAGTTCTTCAATTGCGGTTTTCAGCGCTTTGCCGAGATCCTCAATCGCATTGAGTCGTTTCTCGATACGCTCAAAGCTATCTCGAGTATCTTTTTTCCATGGCGTGTCCTTCGTAGTGATTGATTGTTAGCTCTGAGTCTCACTTCATCGGACTAGACATTAACACGTCCGTACCTTTTGAAGGCATAGTCTAGCTATGCATGGCCTCGACGCGGTTGATGACCTTCCAGACAGTTCCTGAACTGACTTTCACCTCATCGGCGATGGCTCACATGGACCGGCCTTCATTGCTCCGTTTTTACGCGTCTATGGATTTTCCTAGGTCCATTTGTGAGATGCAATTCAGTAGAGTGGCGTATGACAACTGAACTAATCCTGGTCTTCCTTGGCGCGAGACTGATGTTCCTCCTGTGCATTGAGGTCACGTCCAGCTAGGGGCCCTGGCGCGTGTATGGGGGGAAGCGCAAGGATAATCTTCACAGCAGACAAGACCCCTCGCACGTGAGGCACCGGATACATCTGCCCATGGAGTACACGAGACATGACGACAAGCAAACAATCCGTTACCTCTCCTCGGGCGTCCACGATCCTCGTTGTCGATGATGATGTGGAGATACTCACTCTCTGCGCGGTGAAACTGGAAGCCCACGGCTTTTCGGTGCTAAAGGCGATCGGCAGTGCTGAGGCGCATCGTCTTTGTGCGGACCATCCCGCGAAGATTGATCTGATATTAGTCGATGTGATGCTGTATCCACCCGCGGTTGAGCTGGACACTCCAGAAAATGTCTCGCCGCGAATGCATGGTGATAAGCTAGTGCCGATTTTGCGCACTCAACGGCCACTGACGCCAATCATGCTCATGTCCGCTAGCTCGCCATGGAAACTGGGAGGACGCGGGATGGCACGAGTGCTTCGACAGTATCCTTTCTTGCAGAAACCGTTTACGGGCGACCTGTTGCTCGAAAAGGTGCGCGCAATCCTAGCGAGCAGGGCGCCTGTGAAGTCATAAGCGATGGGTCGGATGCCAGACCATGCCACCCGCAGACAGCTCAAACCGTCATTTCTCCGCACTCGGATATGAACGTGATGGGGCAGACCATGCTGAGAGGTCGAGTTGATCTTCGAAGTCCCTTGTGAGGGTTTCGTCACATACGGTGAACGCCAGCTCGTCGGGATGGGTCTTGAATCCGGCAGTGAGTCCGATCGATTCCGGCCAAATCAACATGGTCCGTGTTTCTTGGCGACTCATTTTCGCTAAATGGTCCTGCAGGAAGGATGTGTCCCAGAAAAACAACTGAACCAAGTCGCGGAAGTCGATCCGTTGAATGCCGTATTTTTGTGCCAACCATCCCACCGGCTGCTCATTGAATCCCTGCGTAAAGGTCTCCAAGCACTCATACAACAATAACCAGTGATATTTTGTGAGTTCATACAGGCGGTTATCATGATAGACCTTCTGGATGGCGAGCAGTTGCTCCCTCGCTTGCGGCGCCGTGAAAAACCTTGCTGCTCTCGGCATCGAAGCACATAACCAATCTTCTTGATCGCGGGGGTTGTCAGAGTTCAGATAATTCTCGCCGATTTCAGTGATCGCACAGCCGATGAGTTCTGAAAAGATTCTATCTGGTTTTCTCGCAAATCGAATCATGAATGGCTCCGAAGATGAGACCAAAAGACCTCGTTCAAGCTTCTCGGGCTGTGGAGCTTCTCGCAGTGATGATGGCGCGTACTACCATCGCGTCTTCATTCCACGCTCCAAAGCTTAAACATTTCTGACGATTTCGAGCGTAGGCTAATCTTCAATTGAGGTCCACTAGGGCTGGCACTAGGCGACGAGATCGCTGACCAATGCCTCCACCACATTAAATGTAATTAGCGACCACGAGGAAAACATATGTCATCAAAAGCATGACAACCTATCGGTGACGTTTTTTAGCAGGACTAAAATAAGTGGGATCGCTCGTTGTGCCGACTAAATTACTTTATGTCTTTCCCTATGGTGAGAATCGGCATCTATGTTACGCGTCTGATGGCGGAAGAGCTGATGTGGCAACCGCTGCTTCTGTGCGCGGTAGGGCGACTGAGACCAAATCGTCGGTTCTTAAGGTGACAGTTTTCTTGCATCGCGGACATCCCCAGTCGCTGAGGTCCAACATGTGCCCAAAGCGGTCGAGTTTCACCTTTTGGTAGAGAGGCTGTTGACACATGGGGCAAGGAAATAGGTGGTCGTCTTGGATGATTCGCCAATCGATTTGATCCGGCATCTCCTGGTGTCGTTTCTTTTCCAAATAGGTGAATGTGGCCCGCTTCGCATGACGAATGGTGTCCTCCAATGTAGCGAACCGCATGGGGCGGAAAAAGGCAGGATCGCTCACGTCCTCCATCATCGCGGCTCGATGCACCTGACATCGCTTGAGTTGGTAATACGATTCGGGCGACGTGTGCCGCTGAACCTCAAGCCGGACGATCATAGCCCTTTTTCTTGATACAGTGTGACCACGAACATCCTCAATGCTATCGCTGCCTTTGCTGATCATGATCAATACGCTTCAGCAGCTGTAACTGCGCCGAGAGCTCGCTAATACGTTTCTCCTGCGCTTTAACTTTTTGCTGTAAAACGGAATTTATCGGGTGGATTGATGAAGCGGGCGCTGTGAGGCTCTCTGGTGCCGAACAGGGGGGAACTGCCGCACATCCCCAGCTCAGTACTATCCATACCATCATCCCTGAACCATACCTCAAGCACGACCTACGCATAGCATGTCCTCGTCCATTCTGCAGTATCGCTGCATGTTCGATTGGCCCAGCTTCCTGCGAGAGGCAATCGGGGCCTCGCTCATTCATTTCCAGAACTCCTCATTTGTCTTGGCCACCGCGCAATGGCCCCCATATTTCCCGTCCGCAGCATCTCATGGTCGAGATCAATACAATCGCCAGAGAGCAGTTTGCGGGCTATATCCTTTTCCTTCAAGGCCCAGCGAAGCTCTATTGAAGTAAGGTGCTGATCCGAGAGCAATGCAGGACTGACTCGCACCGTGCAGCGGCTAACTCCCTCATAAGTCACCGCCAGCTTGAGTTCTCCATCCCGTTGTAAGACCTCCTGAATGGCGCTACAAGAAATATTCTTCTTCAGATATTCGCGAATGACGACCAATTTATCGTCGTTGTCCGACAGGACAAGGGATTGACGGGGCGCCATCGTAATCACTGACATACTCGATTCTCCTCCTGTGAGCTTCGTCTGCTAATGTTTCAAGACTAGCCGAGGATTGCCAACCTGGCTATGCCGCGAATGATCTACCGCAAGGGAGGGGGAATGAAACGGAGTAGCGAGGTGGACCCTTTGTCTGAACCGTGCCTGCCGCACGGTCGATCCTATAGGTTATGATGCGAACCAGGCCGTACCACGCCGGGGATCACCACCGTCGGCTCGTTGCCAACAGTTGCTGAACCACCCCTTCGGGAAGAGGCTTTGCGAATAGGTATCCTTGGGCATATTCACAACCCAGTGACCTAAGAATGCTCAGATGTTCATTGGTTTCGACCCCTTCTGCGATGACTTTGCGGTCCAATTGATGCGCAAGAATCATGATCGTCTTCACGATGGCCAAGGCATCATCTTCTCCGCCCAACCGCCGCACAAAGGACTGGTCAATCTTAATGAAGGTGATCGGGAGTTGCTGAAGATAGCTGAGAGATGAATACCCGGTTCCGAAATCATCCAAACAGGCGTCAACACCTTGCGTTTTGAGTTGGTGCAGCATATTGCTCACCGCTTTGGGATTCTCCATTATTTCGGATTCCGTAATCTCGATCTTCAGGCTTCCGCGCGCAATGCCCGTGGACTGCACCACCTTCTGGAGTGTGGAAACTAGGTCCGCACTAGAAAATTGTTCGGTCGACAGATTCACGCTCATCGTTAACGGCACCAATTTAGGGAAGGCATCCTGCCAAGCACGAAGCTGCTTGCATGCCTCATGGCAACTCCAATCTCCCATGGACGGAAGCATCCCCAGTTCGGCTGCAATGGTTAAGAATGCATGCGGCATCAAGAGTCCTTGCTCCGGATGCTGCCAGCGGATGA
>CAZBNV010000032.1:27175-49384 GCA_964493335.1 uncultured Nitrospira sp. | reverse complement strand
GACTTGTTTGAAGCGATTGCCCTCGGCGCTGCACACCGGGCATTTCACCGGTGTGTCGCCCTTTCCGATATACCCGCACCCGTCCCAGACAAAGTGGTTCTGGCTCATGCGATCAAGATAGGCCTGATTGCCGGGACTGTTGACCGGCTTTTCCTCGACGACTTGGGTCATCATGTTGCTGAGCGTGGACCCCATGAGATCCTTCGCCACATCCTCGTCGGCTTGCATCTTGTCGCGATCGATTCCGGCGGCATCCAGATTCCCGCCCAGAGCCCGCATGGCGTCCATCGCCCCCTTGGGAAGAATATGCCCGACTGCGGCATCGACGACCGTATTGCTGATGATGGTGTGCCCCTTCTCGATCGCGTACCGGTGAATCGCTGTTTTGGCCACACCCCGTGCGAAGATGGGGATCCGTTCCATGCGGCGCAAGGCTTCTTCGGTCCAGGCGATCGTATATTCCGCCTGCGTATCGATCGGCGGCACATACTTGCGATTCGAGACCAGGATGTTGCACGAAGCCGCCCGTAGCAGGTTTTCCGTGTTGCTGCCGATGTCCATATCCTCGTCGCTGTGGACGCCGATCCGACCGACGATGAGCAGCCAGGGGTTCTCCTTCCGCACGTATTGAATGATTTTCTCAAAAGCTTTTCCGTCCAGCAGGGTCGTTTTCACATCAGTCTGTTCAGCTTGGGCAATTTCCCGTGAAATATCCAGGTGGGATTGGTAGATCTTCGCGAGTCCGCTGTCGATGACTTCCTCATGCAGCTTTTCCTGTTCCTTGAACCGGAAGACCTTGCCGGCCTCCTCATTGAGGACGCCGGAAATGCTATGAAATGCCGCATAGTGGAAGTAGGGATCGAAGGCCGAAATCGCCTCCACCGGCACATTGAAGGCTTTGCCGAGCGCCAGCCCCGTCATGAGTCCTCCGAAGGAGTAGGGGCTTCCGTCCACGGCGACGACGATCTTACCGCTGCCCACCGGAGTCGGCTGCTTGATGATCAACATGTCGGAGTTGCGAACGCGTCGGAGGACTCGCTCGGTGTTGCTGCCGATCACGCTGTCCTTGACCGCGCCGACTCCCAAGGCTCCCATGATCACGAGATCGTAGGCATTGGTATTGATATCCTCGGCGAGCACTTTCCAGTTTCGTCCTTCCAGGGAACGGCGTTCTACGGGCAGGTTCGCCTCGGTGCATTTCTTATCGACATAATCGAGGTAGGAGTCCGTGATGATCTGGAGCCCGCGGGTAATCAATGAATCATGAATTTGGCGCTGCCGATCGAGTTCCTTCTCGTCGTGATATTCCTCAGGAAGGCCGGCTTCCATCTGCTTGAATCGTTTGTCGTGCATCTTGGCCGCATAGACGTGGCTGCCGACGATCTTGGAACCATAGGTTTTCGCCAACTCAACGCCGACATCGACGGCTGTATTGGAATGGTCGGAATTATCGACCGGGATATAGATGGTCTTGTACATTGACAACGCCTCCTAGGCAAACACTCTACAGGGGGATGAGATCAGATAACCGCCGAGAATTCAAACGGTTGAATGGGACTTTACCCCAAAAGAAGCGGCATGATAGCACCGTGCTCTCGGGTAATGCAAGCAAACCGGGGGGTGAGCAAGGGCCTGTGAATATCGTCTAACTCATTGGACTCACAGCTGTCTTTTCCGTTGTCGCGGCTGGGGGATGAGCAGGGCGACGCGACCGGATGATGTCCTCTAAATTCAGCAGGGCTTCCCGTCCGGAATTGTGTTCGATGCCTCGAATCAGATTCGCGTCGGCATAGTGGGCCGTATCGGGCGCGGATTCAGTCGCCGTGGTTTGAGACAGAGATCCTGTCCAGGCTCGGGGGTCACGACTGCCTTGTTTTTGTTCCCAGGCGGCGAGGCAAGCCTTCGCAATAATCTTGTTGAGCGGCGCAGGATTGTACAGCAGCTTGCGAATGCTGGTCGGTGTCAGCATGAGAGGGTTGTACCCCGCCGAGAGATAGCCTTCCTCTAGGAGCCGATGCTCCAGGTCCGTATTGGGCTGAATGCCGAGGAAGAACATCAAAGGAAAGACGCGGTCCTCTCCCAGAATGGAGGCGACTTTCTTGTAGGACTCGACACTTTGGAGCAGGCTTTCTTCCGTCTCCTTCGGGGAATTCAGTGAGTAATTGAGGATCACCTTGCCCTTGAAGCCGGCTTCGGCCAGATAGCGGCACCCGTCGTAGAGCCGTTCGAGTTTGAATCCCATATGAAGGTTATTCAGCACTTCTTGCGAGCCCGAGGTAATGGCCACTTCCAAATCACCGACTCCTGATCGCACCATCAGCTTGGCCAACTCCGGAGTGATCAGCGAGGTCCGGATGTACCCCGACCATTCGATGTTCAGCTTTTCGCGAAGAATACGCTCCAGGATTTCCGTGCACTGTGGATAGGCTTCCTTTCCGGTAATGAACTGGGCATCCGTAAACCAGAAGCGGCGGGCGCCCCACTGATGATAGTGCTGGGAAATGTCCTTCACGACCATTTCCGGCGGACGATACCGCACGCGTTTCCCTTCAATGTAGGGATAGAGGCAGAAAGCGCAATCGTAGGGGCAGCCGCGTTTGGTTTGGACACCGATGGATTCATCCATATAAGAAGCGTGCTGAGGGAAAATGGATGTCAGGTAGGGCAGATCGACGGTGAGGGCGTCTAAGAGCGCCGGCGAGCCTTGATTACCTTTGCGCGTCTGCTTCCCTTCGCGAATGATATAGCGTTCGTTTTCAAGGGATTCGCCATTGACTACCTTCAGAATCGCGTCTTCCCCCTCGCCCAGAATTCCGATGGTTCCTTCCGGGAGCTTTTCGATCAACTGATCGGCAAACGCCGTGAACGCACCACCGCCGATCATGATCTGGCTCTGGGGAAATTCCTTGCGGATCAACCAGGGATAAGACAGATTCGCCCGAATGTGGCTGTAGTAGCGGTATAGCTGCTTCAACCCGGCGAATGAGGCCATGACACGCTTGATGGGATTACCGGCAAAATAGAAGTTGAACGCATGTTCCAGCGAAGCATCGCCTTCATGGGGGGAGAAAATCTGAATATCCCGCCACGAAAAACAGACGAGGTCCGGTTTGAAGTCGAGCGCGGCGTCTCGGATCGCCTGCGTACGCTGCGATTCCGGAAACAGTGACAGGTCGAGGATGCGTTGCCGAACCTCCGGCTTCCGGCGATGGATGAAATCCGCCAGATAGGTCACGCCGATCGGATAGACCTTCTTGCAGGGGAGAAAGATGTAGAGAATAGAAGTCATGAGTGTTCAATCGGTGAACTGATGTGACACATCATACGGCATCGCCGGTGCTGCGCGTTTAAAAGATTGAGCATGGTTACTTCGTCGCGACGTGGATCGCGACGATGCCGCCGGTGAGGTTTCGATACTCCACCTGGTGAAATCCGGCCTCGCGTAACAGGGCTGCCAGCCGTTCCTGGTCGGGAAACGTGCGAATGGAGGCGGGGAGGTATTCATAGACTCCCGTCCGATCGTGTGCCACCTTTGTGCCGATCCACGGAAGGAGCCGAAAAGAATACCAATCGTACAGGCTTCGAAGCCAGCCGTACGCAGGCCGTGAGAACTCCAAACAAATAAAGCGGCCTCCCGGTCGCATCACCCGTCGGATTTCCGTGAAGGCCTGCGTGAGGTTCCCCACGTTCCGCATGCAGAAGCCGGTCGTCACGGCATGGAAGGTGTCGTCTGGAAAGCCCAACTGCTCGGCATTGGCCTGGAGGCAGGTAATGCGTTCACGCAGGCCGCGTCCTGCAACCTTTCTCAACCCTTCCGCCAGCATGGCATGGTTGAG
The DNA here is from genome assembly GCA_964493335.1 of uncultured Nitrospira sp. Taxonomy (GTDB): domain Bacteria; phylum Nitrospirota; class Nitrospiria; order Nitrospirales; family Nitrospiraceae; genus Nitrospira_A. The sequence continues at coordinate 45,548 of CAZBNV010000032.1, read as the reverse complement.
ATCAGACGCCACGACATGACCATGTTCACCCATCTTGGGTTCAATCAATAGCGCGAGATCGGCCGTGCCGGCTCCAATATCGAGCGCCCGCCCCTTTGTCACGGAGGGCACGTAGGAGGCGGTGATGCGTTTCCAGCGGTGGTGGAGGCCAAAGCTCAGAAGGGTATTGTTGAGATCGTAGACGCCAGCGATTGCAGTGAACATTCGCTGCACCGCTTGCTCGCGAGCCTGTCCCGACCAGGTCGACACGGCTTGCGCCGGTTCTTCGGGATTTCCCGTCACTGAGGATTTCTCCACCCCTACCATTCGAGGGTGGTAGCACCCGCTTTTGACCTTTGTCAAGATCGCGGATGATCGTGCCGAACTGAATGGCTATGGAGGCGGGTGCTTATTGCAGTAGGAGGTCCTGTTTAAAGATTGACTGCAGCTCGGTGGCGGCCCCGGAATGGAAATGGCTGACGAATCTGGCCCAGAGGCAGCAGTAGCTCGGTCAGTGGCATGACAGCGAATGGATTGTGCGAAAACTCTCCCACCTTGAATTTATTCTTTGGGAAATACTATCTCAATCCGATCAGGAGGAGACGTCAGGGAAAGCATCCCACCGTGGGCGCTCATAATCTCTCGAGTCAACGCATCAATGTCGGAGATGAGGTTTTCTGCAGGGAGCGCAGATGTCGTACTGATCGACAGCATGACCCCTGCAGGACTGTCTGTCAGAGTGACACACCATGTGGCACGCGCACTCAGACCTGACTGCGTAAAGAGACTCTCCAGCACTCGATAGAGACCAATGGCCGATTTTCTTCCACATTTGATAGCTGGCGGACTCGAATATTCAATCGCATAGCCGCGTGCCTCAGTGAGCCGATGCAGGAGGCCTTTCACTGCTTCGGTGATGGACAACTCTACGACTTTTGGATAGAGGCCAAACTCTAATCCCCTCACTTTTCCCTGAGTCGCGGCGATAATCTCCTGCAGCTTCGGGATAGCATCGGCTACCAACTCTGGATTCACCGCGTACTGTTTGCGCATGACAGAAAGATGCAAAGAAACCAATGTGAGATTTTGCGCGATCTCATCATGAAGCGTCAGCGCAGCCGCCCGCTTTTCCTCTTCGTGAGTCACTAACACCTGATGCAGCACAGGTATGAGTGACTCCTTGATGTCCGGCGCTTCATGACTCATTGCATCACCACCGTGGAATCACTTCCCGACTCTTTGTTTAGCTAGCGCGCCCGCGATTGTGCATAAACATTGTCAGGAGACGTTCGAGTTCATCATGATCCACCGGCTTGACCAAGTATGCATCAAATCCCGCCTCTTTGCCGATGTCCTGGTACTCTTTGTGGCCATAGCCTGAAATTCCAATGATGCGGAGATCGTGACCGCTGTCCCGCCGACGCAATTCACGGGCGATCGCGAACCCGTCCAAGCCAGGCAGGCCCACATCCAGTAACACGACATCCGGCCGAAAGGACATACATCGGTCCAGCGCTTCGGTTCCATTCAATGCTGTCTCCAGGTCGTGTCCGGACAGCCTCAGCAAGGTCGCAAACGTTGCGACCAGGGCGGGATTGTCGTCTACCACGAGAATCCGTAATCCTAACGAGGACTCACGGGTCACCACCTCCGAAGACGGTCGTTGTGTCTCCTGGGGTGTCTCTGCCAATGGAATTCGGACGATGAATTCTGTGCCTGTTCCCAGGCCGTCACTCCTGGCCACAATCGATCCATTGTGGAGGCCGACGATGCTCCGCGCTAAGGTGAGTCCTATTCCAAGACCGCCCTCGGTGCGACTGAGTGACTGATCTCCCTGCACGAACAGATCGAAAATGTATGGGAGGAGGGTTTCGGGAATTCCCGCGCCGGCATCACGAATCGAGAGGACGGCATCCGCGCCATCTTGCCCAACACGGATTGTCACGCGCCCATGCGGCGGGGTGTACTTCCCCGCATTATGAAGGATGTTGCCGATGACTTGTGCGAATCGGTAAAAGTCTGCGTCCACCCATAACGGACTGGGGGCCATGTCCAAGACCAACTCGATCTGACGCGAGGCCAGGAACGGTTTCATGGTTTCGAGAGCATGCGCCACAATGGCGGATAATTTGACTGTGGCCGTCTTGAGCGTAATCTTGCCATGTGTTATGCGGGAGACATCCAGCAAATCGTCGATGAGCTTCCGCAGATGGCGCAGTTGTTGTTCGGCAATCTGACAGGTGTCGAGGCCTGCCGCCGGAACGTGGGGGAGCTTCTGAAGCACTGCCAGCGCATTAGCAATGGCGGCCAGAGGATTCCTCAATTCGTGCGCCAGCATGGCGAGGTATTCGTCCTTCCGCCGGTTCTCTTCCAATAATCGCTGGGTCTGCTCTCGTAATGACCGCTCCAAATTACGTTGATTCGTCACCTCATGAAATACCAGCACGACGCCCCTGATTTGCCCGTCCTCGTCACGGATGGGTGCTGCCCCATCATCGATTGCCACGCTCACGCCGGTTCGTGAGATGAGGACCGTATGGTTCGCGAGACCCGTAATGATGCCTTCCTCCAACGTGCGGTGGACGGGACTTCTCACCGGCAGCCGGGTCTCTTCATTGACGATAGTGAAAATGCTCTCTAACTCTTGGCCGATGGCGTCGACCGATGTCCAGCCGGTCAGCGAGCTGGCCGTCGGATTCAAGAAGACCACGCGCCCGGCCGTGTCCGTGGCGATGACGGCATCGCTAATGCTGGACAAAGTAACCTGCAGCCAACGTTGCTGCTTGGCCAACTCCTTCTCGGCAGCCCTCCGGGCTTTCATTTCGCGATGGAGATCTTCGATTTGACGGGTGAGTACTGTGAATTGATTGGCGATACTGCGAGGGGTGAGTCGGAGCAAGATGAGCGGGTCGCTTGCACCGGCCGCGGGAGACATTCTGGCTCCTTCGGCCCGATAATGGCTTCCTTCCTGTTCGATGCCGCGGGGCTTGAGTTGGAGCCCACCAAGTGTAAATTGTCGGCTTCTCGCGCATAGTCCCAGCCAGGCCAGCACCTGATCGGGAGGCGTGGCGGCATACTCTGTCAATGATTGGGCTGGGAGAGCGTCCCGGCTCTGGCCGAGCAGGCTCAGGAGTTTTCGATTGGCGGCATGAATGAGGCCGTCACTGCTCACCAATGCCAGGGCCTCGGGGAAAAGGTCGGCCCATTGGGAAAACTGTTCCGGTTGCATATGGCGGTCAGCCCTTATAGTACTCACGGGCTGTGTGATCGCCGGGTTGCTCGGACGGCTTGAGCAACACCACGACGCGACAACCGGGGTCACCGTCTGCAATGGTCTTTTCAAGGACCACCTTCGCATAGCCGAGGTTCTCGGCGGTAATGCTCCCGAATACGTTCGAGGTCATCATGCAGAGGGCTTTCCGGCCGATTACCTTGTCACCGAAGGGACAGGCACGATTTCCTAACACGATTTTGTCCTCGTCCTGCTCGATGACAAAAAAGTCGCCCTCTATCCGGCGTTTCAGATCAACCAGCACATCAGCGACCTGGTAGGCATTCAGGGAAGGGAGGGAAAGACTCTCTCGATACATCTCATTCATTTGTTGGCCCATGCGCTGGCCGACGACACTGACGAAGCCGGATGCCTCATCTAACCCGACGACGTCCGACAAGGTGCCTGCGAGTTCCCTTAAGAGGGTCCGCAAAAAAACATCGCGCTCCAGCGGGACCTCCATCATGGCAAGTGGCTTCAGTTCAGACATGATTCCTCCTACCCTAAAAAGAGAACCGCATCGCCGCAGACTGTGCACAGGGAGTCGAAAAAAGGATTGAAAGCCTCAACGCGTCTACGAGGAACCTAGCGTGACGAACACAGTCGGCGCGATTAATTCCCCGGAATATTCCTGCGGGGAGTTCTAAGTAAATGCTATTTGTGACTGTCCGGAAATGCCATGGGCGCGGCTGCGTGGGCATGGCATGGCTCTTTTGAAGGCAGCCTGTCGTCATTCACCTGAACATGCTTTCTCAGCCCATGATCATGGTTCACCCGAAAGCAGCTCTTCATCCAAGATGAACCCATAGGCTCCCGGCACGGCGGGAACAATAACACAGATCGGGGTCTATCATGACCTCGGGGAAACCCTGGGTGTCTGCGGTGAACCGAGGGTATTCGGAATGCATGGATGACCTGCGGCCATATCCGAGTTCCACTATTCATGACTGCGGCCACGCTAGTAGACATTCGCCTTGCCATACTCAGGTTCGGATCGCGATTCGGCGGATGTGTCAGCTGTCTGCCTTGGTAGGTACGTAACGCAGAATTTCGGCATGGTATAATCCGCCACTTATGAGCAACTCCATCATCATCAAAGGGGCGCGTGAACACAATCTGAAGAATCTCGACGTCGAGATTCCGCGGGACAAACTCGTTGTCATGACCGGCCTGAGCGGCTCTGGAAAGTCCTCGCTGGCCTTCGATACCATCTATGCGGAAGGTCAGCGACGCTATGTCGAATCCCTATCCGCCTATGCTCGACAGTTTCTCGAACAGATGGGCAAACCCGACGTGGATTCCATCGAAGGGTTGTCGCCGGCCATTTCCATCGAGCAGAAGAGCACCAGTCACAACCCCCGCTCCACAGTCGGGACCGTCACAGAGATCTACGACTACCTGCGGCTACTGTACGCCCGCGTCGGTCACCCGTTCTGCTTCCAATGCGGGCAGGAGATTACGGCGCAGACGGTGCAGCAGATGGTGGATGCGATCTGCGAGTTGCCGGAGGGGTCCAAATTCCAAATCCTGTCGCCGATTGTTCGAGGGCGAAAAGGGGAATATCGGAAAGAATTGCTGGAAATGCGGAAGGCCGGCTACGTGCGGGCGCGGATCGACGGGGAATTGGTCGATCTCGATGATGACGTGATCCTCGACAAGCAGAAGAAGCACAACATCGAGATCGTCGTCGATCGCTTGGTCATGAAGCCGGGCGATGCGCTGATGCGGCGGGTGGCCGATTCTGTCGAAACGTCGGTAAAACTGGCCGGTGGGTTGGTGGGCATCCTGGCGGAGACAGGCAAGCTCCATCTCTATAGCGAAAAGCTGGCCTGCATCAAGTGCGGCTTGAGTTATCCTGAGATCACCCCCCGAGTCTTTTCCTTCAATAGCCCGCATGGGGCCTGTCCGGCCTGCGACGGGATCGGCTATGCCATGACGCCGGGCGCGTCGGAAGACGAAGACTTCACGCTGTTGGAACGCTGTGAGACCTGCCAGGGGGCGCGGCTCAAACCGGAAAGTCTGGCCGTCAAGATCGCCAAGAAATCGATTGCCGAAGTGACGCGGCTGTCCGTTCGGGCGGCGGCGGACTTTTTCTCGACGCTCAAGTTCACCGAGCGCGAACTCGTCATCGCCCATCGCATCCTGAAAGAGATTCGCGAGCGGCTGGGGTTTTTGGTCAACGTCGGATTGGATTATCTGACGTTGGATCGTCCGGCCGCCACGTTGTCCGGCGGAGAGGGCCAGCGCATTCGCCTGGCAACCCAAATCGGCTCGGGGCTCGTCGGCGTGCTGTACATCTTGGATGAGCCGTCGATCGGCCTCCATCAACGAGACAATCGTCGGCTGCTCACGACATTGCTCCGCCTGCGTGATTTGGGCAACACGGTGATAGTGGTGGAGCATGATGCGGAGACGATGCAGGCGGCCGATTACATCCTGGACTTGGGTCCTGGCGCCGGCACGCAGGGCGGCAGGATCATCGCGCAGGGGACGCCCAAGCAGGTCATGGCGAATCCCGATTCCTTAACCGGGCAGTATTTGCGCGGAGAGCAAATGGTCTCGCTTCCTCAGCGGACGCGCAAAGCCAAAGGGGCTTTGACCATCGTCGGCGCAAAGAAACACAATCTCAAGGGCGTTACCGTCAACATTCCCCTGGGCCTCCTGACCTGTGTCACCGGTGTGTCCGGATCTGGGAAGAGCACCCTCGTGCTCGAGGTCCTGTTCCATTCGCTCTCGCAGTTGCTCTATCAGAAGAAGCCGAAAATCGATGGCTGCAAGGAACTCAAAGGGGTCGACGCGCTGGATAAAATCATCGATATCGATCAGTCGCCGATCGGGCGCACGCCCCGGTCGAATCCAGCCACCTACACCGGCCTCTTCACGTTCATCCGCGATCTGTTTTCCAATTTGCCGGAGTCCCGCGTACGCGGCTACAAGCCGGGGCGCTACAGTTTCAACGTCAAAGGCGGGCGCTGCGAGGCCTGTCAGGGCGATGGGCTGATCAAAATCGAAATGCATTTTTTGCCTGATGTCTACGTCACCTGCGAGGTCTGCAAAGGCCAGCGGTACAACCGCGAGACATTGGAAATTCAGTACAAGGGACGCAGCATCGCCGACATCCTGAATATGACGGTCGATGATGCCTTGGAGTTTTTCGAGAACATTCCCTACATCAAGACGAAACTGCAGACGCTCCACGATGTCGGGTTACATTACGTCAAGCTGGGGCAGTCCGCCACCACACTGTCGGGCGGTGAGGCCCAGCGCGTGAAATTGTCCCGCGAACTCTCGAAACGTCCCACCGGCCGCACCATGTACATCCTGGATGAGCCCACCACCGGCTTGCACTTCGCTGACATTCAGCGCCTGCTTGACGTACTCAACCGTTTGGTCGAGACCGGCAATACCGTGCTCGTGATCGAACACAACCTCGACATGATCCGGAATGCGGATTGGGTCATCGACCTCGGTCCAGAAGGCGGCGACCGAGGGGGAGAGATTGTGGCCGAAGGCCCGCCGAAAGAAATCGCCAAATCGAAGCGGTCGTACACGGGGCAGGTGTTGAAAGAAGCGGGAGTGTAGCGTGCTGGCCGGCCGTCCTTCTTGCTCGCGCAACGCGCGGCCTCAGAAGGCCCTCGTTGGACGCGCGCAGTGAAGGACCATCCGGCCCGCCCGCTTTGAGGTTGGGAAGCAAGAAGTAGAGTTGAGAGGTGTGGATATTCTGCTAGTCGCATAGAGACTGCTTCCTCTCCAAAATGACCGCGTGCTCCTCTAAAGCGCGAGCGGAGGCCGCTGCGCGAGTGCGTCATTCGGCTCTCACCATTTCGCTCCGACATCACGATTAGTGCAATACCCATCTTTTCCAAACAGGTCACATGAAAATGCTCAGAGGCTGTGTGATTGTTTCTGGACACTTCACTGAAAGATTTTTATGTTAAAGGCAGACTCGCAGCAAGAGATAATCTCCATAATAGGCTCACAATTTTTCACGCCAATCGCCGAGCTAATTGATAATTGGGTCACTCGTCGCCCTGTCCGTCGTGATTCAGTAGGCGCTCCGTTTCATGAGGGTGGTTATGCTGTATCGGTGATCATCCTGCTAGTCACTACGCTAGAGTCGTACGTGGCGAGAGATCGTTTTTTTAGCGAAAAGCAGCCTCGTCATTGGCACGTTGGCGTCCCTGAGTACATGAGGGAGATTTATAACTATCGAAGTTTTGCGCGCCTATCCGAGTTGTTTGTGGTACGTGATGCCATCATCATAGCCACGTTTGGATACAGACGTTCGCCCTTTGCGAGGCTGGAGGGCGCCGGTTAATTTCCGCAAATCGCAAGGATTGGAGCGGAAACAAGCGGCTTGAACAGCGCTTGAACTCCAAGACGTACCGCACCAAACTCCTCCGTTTTAAGGCCATACCGTCTCGCATGGATAGAACTGATGTCATTAAGGCCTTTGAAGTCGTGTTCGCAGTTCTTAGATTTTTGGAGAAGCAAGGAGCTAACCCTTTGCCAATCTTTCCATTTTATATACGGCACCAAGGACAACGCATCTCTTTTGATAAACTCTTAAAGTGTTTAGCTGTTGCTCGTAGGTCGTCTTCGGACAGATCATGATATGGACAACCTATCAACCTAGGGGAATTCGATCCTGTTTGCTCGTGCTACTGTGCATCGCGGTTCCTGGCTACTAACGAAGAAGGCCCATGTGCACCATCCTACCTCTTACCGTCTCCAACATCTTCATGACTTCACCTGATACGGACACCTCAAGTACAAAGAGTCGCTGCTGTGGATCGCCCTTCGCGGGAGCTGGGGTTGCGTTTGGGGAATATTGTTTTTAAGTGCCTCTGAATTGGATCGGGCATTACGAATTCACTCCGGCGCAGCTCAAGACGATTCAGCACGTCATCACCCTCATCGTGCTTATAGAGACCTGCCCGGGTAGATGGTCTATCTAAAGCCTTGCGCTCTGGATCCAGTTGACGCTGACCGCCTCCAGCCTTGGTGACCTTGCTAGGGCCTTTCTCCCCTCCCCCCCAGGGTAATGACTAGGCCCGCCTTCGGCGTTGATCAGTTACAACATGAACAGGCAGCGTAGTTGAGAATTTTATGTTCGCAGGGAGACGAGAGAAGGAGGCACTTATGAAGGCATTACCATCAGTCAAAAACCTGGGATTGGGCCTGTGCGTTGTAGGAGCCGGCTTATTATTCGCAGCCTGCAACACGACGAAGGCCACGATCGACACGACCGTCAATTTCTTTTCCAGCACGAGTCCAAATGAGCTCTTTTCTGCTGACGGGATGGTGTTGAAGGAGCAGAGGATCAATTTATTCGCGGGAGTGACCTACGAGAATCTGCGGCAGGAAGCTGCTGCCGGCGGCGGTCAATATGTGACTGCTTTAGCCTCGTTGTACGAAATTCCAGTGGCTAAACACGAAGATTTTGGTTTGGTCCTGCAACGCAAACATGCCGACTTGTTTGCGGCAGGGTTGGAGGAAGATCGCACTGCACATCTCAAAATGGTCAGCGCGTTGAATCGAGAGTTAGTGGCCGCTGCGTTATTGCCCTAAGTCGCCGCTCGTGAGGAGGCATGTATGGGAACAATGGGAAAAGGAGTCATCCTCTGGTTGCTCGGGGTACCGGCAACCATCCTAGTATTGTTGTGGTTCTTGGGAATTTTAAAATAATCTCACACCGAATCCCTAAGGTCGGGTGAGGCAAACTGAACATTCTGGAGGTAAGAATATGGCGTTACGAAATCTGCTCATGATAGCTGCGGCGCTTACCATAACTGGGATTCCGGCCTATGCCGCCGATTTGGAGACGCAGGTCGTCGATAAGAACTGCTTCATCGAAATCTTTGAAGACGATAACTTCGATGCCGACGATCCGCATGTCGTGCTGCAAGGGCCCAAGGAGTATGCCACGCTGAAGAATCTCGCGGGTAAGGACTGGAGCAACGATATCGAGAGCGTCATAGTGGGCTCCAACGCCACCGTGCGCGCCTACGAAGACAAAGACTTCAAAGGGACGGAAATCGCGTTCGTGCCGGGACAACGAGTGGCGAATCTTGGAAAGCTGGACATGGCGAACGATATTGAATCGCTCAAAATTTCCTGCGGAAAATAGCCGATTCGGATCACCGGTGCACAACCGGTCAATCTCACGAGCCTGCCACGGAAGTGGCAGGCTCGTTGTCGTTCAGCGTGAGGTCAAATCGATACTCCTCAAGTGCCGAGGATTTGCCTCGCATAGATGGCCGGCTCAGCCGCTTGCGCACACAAAACAAGCGTGATTCATCGCGGTGCGGGCTACGGAAGGAGTGCATCTCCCGCGACGTTCGTGGCCACGGGGGTAAAAATGAATCCAATGATCGGGACCAGATACCACATGGTGGCCTCATCCGATTGCACGATTCTCACCTTCGTGGCACCGTGTTTTTTGGCCTCATCAGCAAAACTCTGAACCGTATTGCTCAGTGTGGCATCTCCCCAGATCGGTTTGGTCATGAAGAGGTGCACGGCATAGTTTCTCGTGTTGATGTGTGTCAGGTGATCACCATCCACCCCTTTGACTCCTCGTGGGTCAGACGCGACGCTGGAGATTGAGCAGCCGGTCCCGACTCCCATGACAATCATAAGCAATGCGAAAGTTATACGTCTCATCGATTCCTCCTCTGGACATAAGTCCGGTGTGAATTAACTCGCGTGAACTGGAACTCCGAGATGCTTCGTGTAGTGGAGGTGGAAATCTCCACACCTACAGTCGCCCGGTCAGCACTAAAATCAACAGAATCAGGACGACCAGGCCGAGCCCGCCGCTTGGCGCATACCCCCAGTTTGCGCTGTGAGGCCAGGTCGGCAACGCGCCGACAAGCATGAGAATCAGAACGACTAACAGTATGGTGCTCATCTAGTACCTCCATGCCAAAGACGCGAGTGGACTTAGAACTGTGCCTGCGAAGATCTTCAAGTGTCCTATGCGGGTGTCCTCCTGTGTGTGGTTGACTCGTGGTGCGCAGCCGAAACAGCCACGCGGTGACTCTCGTTTTGGTTCATATCCAGCGCATGTGGATCGCCTCATTTCACTTGCCGATGAAATCGCCCACGGAAGATAAGGGCTCAACATGGTCGCAGAAGATTTTGAATGCTACCAGGAGCGGGACGGCGAGCAGTGCCCCGCCGATACCCCAGATCCATCCCCACAACATGAGACCGATGAGGAGCACCACAGGATTGATCTCCAGCCGTTGGCCAAGGATCATCGGGGTGACGAACCAGCCTTCCAGGAGTGCCAGGCCACCGTAAGCGGCGCCGACGATGAAGACATGGCCCAACTCGTCGAAGGTCAGGGAGGCCACCAGCATGATCACGATGATGCCGAACATGTGGCCCAAATAGGGAATGAACGTGAGCAGGGCGGCCATTGTCCCCCAGAGGATGGGATTCGGCATGCCCAGAAAGTACATGGCGATGCCGACCAACGTTCCCAGCCCCAGATTGATACAGGTGACGGTAAAGAGATATCGAAAGAGCTGTGCTTCAATTTGTCGCACGATCTCCACCGCTCGCCGCTTGTCCGGCCAGCGAGGCAATACCTTCACGAGCTTCTGCAGAAATAGATCGCCCGACGAGAGCAGGAAGTACAACAGAATGATGGTCGTCGCGGCTCCAATGAGGAATTCGCCCGTCACGCTGAAAAATTTCATCGGCCAGGCATCGCTTTTCACTTCAACCTGTTGCACTTTTTTCGTCCCATCCAACGTGGCGGCTTTGGAGAGGAGCTCCGTTGCTTTACTGACTTCCTGCATCGGTTGTTTGAAAACGCGAAGTTTGTACTCGGCTTCGCGGAAGGCGTCTGGCACTCTGGCAGCCCAGTCAGCTGCCGGTTCGGCCAGTCGCGAGACCCCATAACCAAGAGTGGCCAGCACTAGAGATAGCAGAATGGCCGCGCCAACAGGTTCGGGAATGTGTACCTGTTTCAGACGGCGCAAGAGGGGCGCAAAGAGCACCGCGAACAAGAGTGCGATGGTGATGGGAAGAAAAATCACACGCCCCAGGTGGAGGGTAAAAAAGACAGCCAGAACAAATAAACCTGTCAGCGTGACGGAGTGCACGGGCAGCTGTGGTCGCAGCTCGCTGTCGACGGCAGCCGGATCGAGATCCGAAGCCAGTGGTGTGTGAGAAATCGTCGGATCGATCGTGGTCATCGGTTCCTGTCTCGTGACGGCTCCTTTCGCGTCGTGATGAGTCGCGAAGCGGACAAGGTTTGAGCAGAATCCTCGCGTGTGAGCCGGCTCTCGTCATATGTCGAGGATGCACCGAGTGGAAGCGCGGAGGCTTCGAATGCTCGATCCCGACCAGCCCTAAGAATCTTTGTGAGCACCTGGTCGAGTTTTTCAGCCGGCTGTTCGGCGATCAACGCACCGAGGCGACCGGCCCGCAGTCGATAGCTCGACTTGTCCACAATCTGCTGCGTGATGCGCGTCAACCTCGAAGTCGAGGCCTCCCCCGCCCGGACAAATTCACCGGCTCCGTATTGCTGCACGTACTCCATCATGAGGTACTGATCCAGATTGGTGGGGATTCCCACGACCGGGACTCCCGCTGCGAAGGCTTGATAGACCGTGGCGCTGCCACCATTGCAGATGACGAAGTCTGCTCGTCTCGCTGCGCTGAGGCCGGGCAGGTACGGGGCGGCCCATGTACTATTGGGGAGGTGTTCAGGCGGTCGCCTGCCGGCCGTGGAGACCAGGGCGCCGATGCCAAGACGATGCAACGCCCCTAACACAGTCGACAGGAGCTCAGGCCTGCCCGAGGTGCCGAGGCTGACATACGCCATGGGTCGATTCGTGGGCACAGTCGTCCACCATGGAGGCGTCTCCTCGGGCGACCAGAGTACCGGACCGAGGTAGTGGTGATGTTGTGGGCGGTCAAACGTTGGAACCAGCTCGGGCAGGTCGGCGTAGAGAGTTTCATCAGCCTCCGTAAAGATTTTCGGAAGGCTGTATCCGATGGCGGACAACCCATATTCCCTACGGACGTGATTGAGCGCGAAGGCGTGGTGCGCGAATACGAACGGCCTCAACAATGTGAACAGCGCCTGCCCGAGGCGCGAACCGAACCGTTCCGTGATGGCGAGCTCCGGCACGACGAAATGTGGCCTGGCAGAGGGGCTCCACTGGGCATTGGTGACCGCCAGATACGGAATGGTGGCCACTCGGGCGCTGACCGAAAGAGACAAGCGAAAGTCTCCGATCACGGCATCCGGATTCAAATAGGCCAGAAGGCGCAGGTCCTGCTTCACATAAGCCCGCAGTTCGTCGGTCGTGTAGAGAGGCGTGCCCTTGCGCAGGCGATCCTGGAACCGTTCGCTGCTGATGGAGTGGATCGAGAGTACGGTGACCGGCAGCGTTTCAAAGAGGTGGAGGTATCGGCGATCGCAGGCCAAATGCACGTCATATCGTTCAGGATCAAGCGCGCGCGCCAGCGCAGCGGCTCTCGCGACATGCGCAAGACTCACGGCCTCGGCAATAAAGAGAATCCGGCGGCGAGGCAAGACGGAGTCATCGGAGGATACGTACGGCTCGGAGCGAGTCGGGATTGAAGTGGCAGGGCGCCGGCTCTTGAGCAATCCGGGGATATCGAGTCGATTGGCCAACAGTTTGCCGGCCACCATGCGGGTAATACGAACCACATCCCGCACCTTCCGGAAATGGCTTTGCCTGAGATGACGTCCATAGATGGCTGAGACAGGGACCGTTCGAATCGGTACGCCTATTCGACCGGCTTCAATCAGCAGTTCACTCTCAAAGGCAAAGCCCGACGTCGTATCACATTGCGATCCCACCGCAGTGAGCACCGCAGTCGGGTACAAGCGGAATCCGGATTGGCTGTCAGGAACGTGAGATCCGGCAGCCCAGGAGACCCAGAAGTTCGCCACACGGTTGGCGAGGTACCGTAACCAGGGGATGGCGCTGCTGGCGTGCAGACGCGCCCCGATCACGATGGCGGAGGGGTCGCGCCGGTGTAGAGTGATGAGAGCCGGGATGTCTCCGGGGTCATGCTGTCCATCCCCGTCGAGTGTGACGACAGCGGTAGCCCCTTGGGTCACCGCATGCTGCATGCCCCGCCAGAGTGCGGCGGCCTTGCCCAGATTGCGAGGATGCCGAAGCACCGTCACCGGTAACTCCCGCAGGCACTTCACGGTCTGATCGACGGACCCATCATCCACAATCACGACCCGGTCGAGATATTTCAGTGTCTGGGCCGCGACGGCGTGAATCGTCCCCGCCTCATTGTAGGCCGGAATGACGGCGACGTAATCTTGATCCGCTTTCCTCATGCCTGGGCTCCATTCATCGAGATAATCTGTCCGGACACATAGGCCGCGGCATCGGAAACCAAATAGGTCACGAGACTTGCCACCTCCTCCGCGGTCCCGGCACGTTTCATCGGGACCAATCGGCTGATGGCTTCTGTGTCGAATGATGCCTGGATAGCCGATGTGGAGATGATCCCTGGCGCCACGGCATTGACCGTGATGTGTCGTGAGGCCAGCTCCAGCGCGAGGGCTTTTGTCGCTCCATGGAGCCCCGCCTTCGCGGCGGCGTAGTTGACCTGCCCACGGTTCCCGATCACCCCACTGATGGAGGTAATGGTGACGATGCGCCCCCAACGCGTGCGGATCATGGGCAGCAGCAGCGGCTGTGTGACATTGAAGAATCCGTTCAGCGACACATCGATGACCTTGCGCCATTGCTCGCGGCTCATGCCGGCCATGGGAGCGTCGTCATAGATGCCGGCATTGTTCACGAGCACCTGGATAGGGCCGGCAATTTGCAGTTGTTCGAGGGCCTGCTGGGTCTGCTCAGAATCCGTGACATCGAAACAGGCCACCGCAGCCTGGCCCCCCTTGTCTCGAATGGACTGGGCTACCGCCTCGGCTCGCTCTCCGTGCGTATATCCGTGGACGATGACTTCCAAGCCGGTCTCGCCCAACGCCAAGCAAATGGCCCGACCGATGTCGCCGCTTCCGCCGGTCACGAGTGCGCGCTTCTTCATGCCACTCCTTCTGGCGAGGCAGGTTGAACCATGTGCGGGTGGTCTGCCGACATCATCACTGACAGGCGCCCGGTCATCACGGTCCGACCGTCGCCGGTCATCATGACGTCGTAGATGCTGCCTTCTTCGTGAGTCAACAGGAGGGTGGCGCGGATCGTTAATGGTCCAAGCAGATCGTCCAGATGGGAGAGCATTACCGTGACGTCGCGTGCGGAAGCCAGCACTCCCGATACGAGACTGCGTCCACTCGGCTCTCTCAGAAGCGCCGCATGGGCGGCAATAGCCTGCGCGGCATATTCGATGCTGCAGAGCGCGCGCAACCCGCTGTCGTCGCGCAAGGGGTTGTCGGGGCGCCGATGGCTGGTGGCTCGGCAGACGATGTGATCCTCAGCCCAACTCTCAATGCTGTCGAGTAGACACATGGCTCCTCGATGCGGGATCAGCGGGGAAATGTCCAAGCATGAGCGGTCCATCTATTCACGCTCCCGGTTCACATACCACTACAAGGTCGCTTGCGTCTGAATACTCGAGCGCCACGGTCTCCGCCCGTCGTTTGGCCCACACTGCCAACAGCGGGAGGCAACGCGCTGCCGGATTGTTGCGCAGGCTTTCTGGCAATCCTGCAGGAAACGCGGTGGCGGTTCGGTGCGGTTCGAGATTGATTTCCCATCGCATGAAGGACCCGGCAGGGGCCGTGGGAGAAAGCAGCAATGCGGCAGCAAAACTCTCCTCCACCGGACGAATCGTATGCAGCGGAGCAGGAAAGGGGATATCCGACGCAATCAGCATCACCGCTTGGCGCTCGACTGTGGCATAGGCAGCGGCTTCGATGAGTCCGGCGGCAAACGACACATCGTAGGCACAGACACTGGTTGAGGCCAGCCGCGAATGGGTTGCGATGCTCCAATAGCCGGCCGGCGCGTTGAACACGGAGTTGTGAAAAGCGGTGGGAGAGACCTCTCGTGCCGGGCCAGCCAGCGCGTCACAGATTTCCTGCGTGATGGCTCCGTCTCCATCCGACGAGGCGAATACTGTCGCGATCTCGTCTCCTCTCAGGCCTCCGGCACGAAAGGCATCCTGTGCAGCCATGATGGCGAGACGCGCCGATTGGCTGCTACGCCGTCGCTCGGCGGCCGATAACATTTCCGGGATCGAGCGGGAGATGGGCGCCATCCGGTATTCCGAAAGGCCGGCGAGGATCGGTTGAGCGGCCGCCCACCCGTCCAGCCCTGGTCCCGCGATGCCAACGGCGGTGAGAAAGACTTGCATCACGGCCTCTTCCCGAAAATGAGGCTGCAATTATTGCCGCCGAAGCCGAACGAGTTGCTGATCACCGCGCGCAAGGGACGGGATTCACTGTGCAACATGACGCGGCTCTGGAGTTGAGGATCGAGCCGGTTTATGTGCACCGTGCCTGGAATGAAATCATGCCGCAGGCAGAGCGCCGAGAGAATGGCCTCGGTAATGCCGGCAGCCCCAAGCGTATGTCCGGTTCTCCCTTTGGTCGAACTGCAGGGCGTCCTCCCTCCGAATGTGGTCCAGACGGCGCGATCTTCCGCAAGGTCGTTCGCCGGCGTGCCGGTGCCGTGGAGATTGATGTAATCGATGTCGATCGACTTCATTTCCGCGCGATCGAGGGCCCGTTCCATGGCCAAGGCCGCGCCCAACCCTTCCGGATGAGGGGTGGACATATGATGGGCATCGCTGCTCTCGCCGTATCCGAGCAGCTGAAGGGCGCCGTCGCGGTCGCCTCGCCGTTCCAGCAACATGAATCCCGCCGCTTCTCCGATGGAGAGCCCGTTTCTGCCTTCGTCGCAGGGCCGGCAGGGCGTTTCGGAAAGCAGTCCCAGTGAGGCGAACCCGTAGAGCGTCATGAAGCACAAACTATCCACTCCGCCAACCACCACGGCATCACACAATCCCACGGCCAACCAGCGAGATGCGCTGGCGAATACCTTGGCGCTGGATGAGCAGGCCGTTGAAATAGATGCGACGGGACCTCGCAGATTCAACTGACGTCGGACGACCTCGCTGACGGAAAATAAATTCTGCGTGTGACGGTAGCGGACGCTCAGGGGCAGCAGCTCGCCTGATGGCGTTCGTCGTCGATAGGCTAATTCGGTCTCGAGAATGCCGGACGTCGTGGTGCCGATCAGCACACCGATGCGATCGGCACCATAGTGCTGACGCGCGGCGGCGACAGCCTGTTCAAATCCATCTTGGCGCAAGCCGGCAAGGGCCAGACGATTGTTTCGGCAGTCGAAGTCGGCGAGGTCGCCGGTGATCGGCTCCGCCTCAAGTCCGTCGACCCGTCCAATCCACGTCTTGACGGCCGCATCCTCGAAATCATTGGGACGCAGCCCGTGCCGATCGTTGCGCAGGGCATCCCAAGTGGCCGAGAGGCCGCGTCCGAGCGGATTCGCGGTGGCCATCGCGGTGACTGTCAGTGCCGTCGTCATACGATCACCCGTTGTTTTCCCAGCATTGCAGCGATGATCAATGAAAAGGCGGCGCCGAGACCGACCGTGAGGCCGATGGCATGGAGGACGGGCGTGCGGGAGAACGCCAGCGCACCGAAGGCCGAAAGGGTCGCCAGGATACAGACGGTGAGCGAGAGCCAGGTCCGCCGTCTCTCGTCCTCATCGGCGAACGGCCGGTTGAAGAAGAGGGCGTAGTTGAGCCCGACGCCCAACACGAGCAGCAAGGACACCAGATGGAACAACGAGAGCCGTTCGCCGATCAGCGTGAGCACCGTCACCACAAAGAGGACGGCGAGTAACGGCGGAAGGAGGACGCGTCCCACGAGGAGCGCATTACGCAATCCCCACCACAGTACGGCGGTGATGGCGAGCACTCCGAGAGCGGTGAGTTGTAAGGATTGTTGTCGGTAGCCGTTGACCAATCGGCCGGCTTCCAACTTCAGATCGAGAAAGGTGAGGCCTGGAGTGGACTCACGGCTGATGCGATCGGCGAATGCCGAAGCCGACTGGACCCCTCGAAGCGGCGCCAGAGCCGTCCACTCATCCCCGCTGCCCAAGAGGAGCGCCCTGACTTTGAGGGAGAAGGCGGATCGTTGTAAATTGATGCTGTCCATCAATTCGCGGGTGCGAGCCTGTTCCACGTCACGCAAGAACGGCTCGAAGAGTCCGGTTCGAAACGGTAGCCCCGCCATGGCATGGTTTAGTGAGGCCGTCAGCACCGCGGAAGGAGGGAGGGCCGCTTGGCGTCGCCGTTGCGTCTTTTCTGACGGCAGATAGAGGCTGGGCAGATCGAAACCGCTTAACAGCTTGTCTTCCACCAGCCGGCGGAGGGCGAGCGCGGCAGATTCACTGCGTTGCAGGACCTCTTCTTGGCTCGCGCCATTGATGACCAGCAGATACCGGACATCCGGCGCGCCGAGGTCTTTACGCAATTGTTCGTCGAGGGCCTTGGACGATGCGGAGATCGGGCTCAAATTGGCCAAATCGTTATCCCAGATGTCTTGATGACGGACGGCCAGCGTCGCGATAGCGAGAAGCGCCAACAACCAGACGATCCAGCGGGCGCGACCCACTGATGCGAAGCGCGCAGACCAATTCAGCGGGACAATCTGGTGCGGGGCCGTTCGCATCATCCGTGGCGCCAATGCCGGGAGGATCCAGCGAGTGACTAAACCAGCGACCAGCACTCCCACGAACGCGAGCACGCCCAGTTGTGACAGGCCTGTGATACTTGACAACAACATACTGAGGGCGCCGAATACCGTGGTCATCACGGCGAGTCTCAGGGTAGGCCAGATTCGCGATAAGGTCTGCTGCAACTGCTCGCCGGCCTTGACCTGGGTCAAGACATAGGCAGGATAATCGACCGCTTCTCCAATCAGGGTCGCGCCGAAGCCGAGCGTGATGCCATGCACAAATCCGAAGACCAGCTGGACTGCAGCCACCCCGACGAGCAGTCCCGTCAACACCGGCAGCAGGCTCAAGAACAGCGGAGTCAGGGAGCGGTAGACGGCGAACAACAACGCGGTCACCATCACGGTGGCCACGAGGGAGAGGCGCCAGGAATCGCGCTGGATCG
>CAZBNV010000032.1:0-27075 GCA_964493335.1 uncultured Nitrospira sp. | reverse complement strand
GCGGTCACCATCACGGTGGCCACGAGGGAGAGGCGCCAGGAATCGCGCTGGATCGTGGACCGGGATTCAACCGCAAATACGCCGGGGCCGCTCAGCAGGAGTCGACTACTCTCCGGCAGGCCTGCTGAGGCGAATGCGGCGTGGATCGCGCGCACCGCCGCATCCTGTTGATCGAGATCAAAGCCTGGCGCGCCGGTTTCGGCCACGAGTTGAGCCCTGGTGTGATCACGGGAAAACCACACCCCATGCAGTAGCGAAGGCTGGTCGGTCGTCGTGAATTCGGAGAGAATATGGGCTACTTCACCGGTGGGATCGGAGGGTAAGGCGGCTTTCGTCACCGCGCCCGCCGGCGAGCCGAGCAGCTGAAGCTGTCGTTCGAGGGCCGTTCGCAGGGCCGGTGTCGAAAAATGTTCGGGGGTGATGGCCGAGCTCAAGAGATAACGATGGCGCATCAAGACATCGCGTTCGACCGTGTAGTCGGCGGGATCCCCATTGTTCACCGATGTGAAGAGGGCGGTTTCCCTCAGACTGTGGGCGACCTTTCGGCTGGCCTCGGCCAAGACTTCCGTCGAAGCGCCTTCGAGCGCGATGAGAACGAGTCGCGCGGCCACGCCATCACGCAGTTGATTGATCAACAGTTCCTGCGTGTGATCCGCTGAGCGGGGCAGCAAGGCCGTGAGATCGGTGGTTACCGTCATGTTCGCAATCACTCCTCCGCTGACGAAAAGAAACACCAACCAGAAAATGACCGCCGCTCGAGCATGCCGCATCACGAGGCCGGCTCATGGATCTGCAGGAGGGACCGGTCTCCTCCGGTTTCGCGTATATCGACCGCCGTCAATCGATCTCCATGACCCCTCAGGGTGATCGAGGTCAGGTACTCTGCCGCCTGTGCATCCAGGGGTCGAAGCGTCAGCATCCAATCCTGCTGAGTCCCCTGGAGTTTGATGTGATACAGCCGCCTCAGGACGGAGACCTCGCCCGCCAAGCTTGCCCTGATGGCCTCGATGAACGAGCGAATCAACGGATGGCTGTCCACGGCCAGGTGCTTCGTGCCTTCCCGGGTGGAGAGGGTGAGCTGGTCGCCTTGCACGACAAGGTGTTCGGCATAGGGCGACGTGACATGTTTTTCGACACGGTCGGGCCGGACGTAGGCTAAGGTTCCTTTCAGCACTAACGGCTGAGTCAGCATGGCCACGGTCTTCGTTTCGGTAAATCGATCTTCGCGGGAGGTCACCTTCGCCATGAGTTCCATCAGTCCTGGTAGGTCCAAAGGTGACGTCCCGCTCTCTTGCTCGGCGGCGACTGGTAGTCCAGAGAGCAGGCTACAGAGCAGTGTGAGCCGGGCGAACGTCATCGGTAAGGTCATAAAAATTGAACCAGTTGTAGGGATAGAGGCGACAATAATGTTCCAGGCGACTGACGTAACGCTCGATCCAGGGACGAAGGGTCTCCGACCGTTGAGTGCGATCCAGAGCAATGCTGTCTGCTAAAGGCTCAAAATGAATGTCATACTGTCGACCACCTTGGTAGAGACCAAAAAACAGGACGACCGGCACTTGCAGAAGCGCGGCCAGCAATAACGGTCCCTCCGGAAACGTTCTCGGCTTGCCGAGGAAATCGCACGTCATCCCTTTTTCTTCACCGAACACTCGGTCACCAAGGATCCCGACCATTTCACCTCGATCGAGTCGTTCCTTCACCGCGAGCATGGTATCCGGCGTGCCGGGAGGGATGATGCGCTCGCGGATCTCCGGGTGGAGACTGTGCAATACGGCATTCAAGTTGGAGGCCGCGGCTTCATGCATGATTACGGTGATCGGTAACTGTTGCTCGAAGAGGCCATGCGCGCGCAGCACTTCAAAACTTCCGAGGTGAGATCCCAAGAGGATACAGCCACGCTTTTGGGCGAGAATGGCGTGCAATGCGGATGCGCCTTCCATGCGAATATCGAAATAACGATGCCGTCCCGACAAGAGGTACACCCGGTCATGGATGGTCGACGCAAAGGTATGGTAATGGCGGAACACATCTTTCCAGCTAGGGGGCTGATTGAGAATGCGCTGCAAGTATTCGCGGGAGATGCGTTGAGTTCCCCGGGAGAACAGCAGGAAATACAGACAGATGGGGTAGAGAAACCAACGTGCCACGGAACGGCCCAGGCGAAGCGTCATCCAGGCCAGAAGACGAATCAGTCTGCGGCTGCCGCGTTCACGTTGCGCGAGCCAACGGGTGCTCATGGCCGATCCTGATCTGTCGGGGTGGTACGTTGGAGCGTACCGGCGGCAATACGATCCTGTTCGCGGAGAATCGCAAAAGACACCCTGTTCTCTGACAATCGTTCCAACAGAAGAGTGAAGGGTTCGCTCGGGCGTAGAAGGCGCATGAATTTTACCGATGTCACTGCGACTGGATCGTCGGTCCAATGGAGCCAGGCTTCCGTCGCCCGCACGAGCTCACTTAAGATGACGACCCCAGGAACGACAGGGTTGCCGGGAAAGTGCCCGGCCAAGGCCGGATGGTTCGGGCTAATCGATCGCTGCACCTCATATCGCATGGACCATCTTTCGGGCTCTAGGCCTAGGAGTGCCGGATGTGCTTCGCAAAGGTTTCCAATTGCTCGTAAGGCAATTTGCCGGTGCCGTTTCGAGGCAAGGAGTCCACGAGATAGAGGGGACGTGGGAGGAAGACCGGGTCGATGCGCCTTCTGAGATCCGCGAGTATCGCGGCACGGCTGACACCAGGGGCCACCACAAAGGCGCTCAAGCGACCATTGCCCGACCGTCCTTGATCAGGCCAGTAGAAAATGCCGTCTACCACCCCGCGAACGCGGTTTAGGGCCGCACTGAGCGCCGCCAAAGACGCGCGTTTTCCGGCCACTTTCACCAGGTCGTAATTCGGTCCGAGAAGCAGGAATTCACGTCGGTTGCGCAAGTTGATGCGATCCGTCAGTTTGAGCCATGGGCCCACATGCCCGCCCATCACCCATGCGCTGTCGCCCTCTTGTTTCATCCGCAACTCATGACACAGGGTCCAGAGGTCTCCATCCGAGGTACGTCGCGAAGCGAGCATTCCGCCTTCTGTGCAGCCGTAGATTTCATGGACCGGCACCTGCCAAAGGTGTTCCGCATCCTGCGCAACCGAGCGAGCCAACGGCATGGTCGCAGAAATAATGCCTTCGAGGCCGGGCAGCATCGTCTGCTCGCTGAGGTAGGCGCTGAGGTGGAACGGCGTGGTCATCAACCAGGCCGGTGAGCCCAGCCGTTCGAGGTCCGTGCGAATATCCGCGGGCAGAATCGAATTCCCGGCATGCAAACTCCAGCCCCACTGGAGTGGAAGCATGATGGTCGTTTCCAATCCGTACATGTGTTGCGCCGGGACGGTTCCGACTGCGGTCCGGGGAGGATAACTCGCCAAGTCAAACTGCCGACCCAATGCCTTGGCTCCCATCACGAGAGCCCCCCAACTTTTGGCATAGGCCTGCGGGAACCCACTGCTCCCTGAGGTAAAGGCGATGGCAGCGATCTGGGCGGCTGGAATGACAGGGTTCTCCGGCGACCCGGAAGCTGTCCACGCCCAATTGCTGAGGCGGAATTGAGGCAGCGAGGTTTCCAGTTCGTCATGGTCCGTTAGCACGTAGGCGTCGGAATAACGTTGCGTGAGCTGGTGCAACGGCTCCTCGGCGCGGCATGTGGGCAAGAGGCTGATTTGCCGGGCCACTAATGCCGCTGCAAAGCCGACGGCAAAATGATAGCGATCTTTGCAGACATTGATCGCATATCGTTTCTTGGGAAGCTGACCTGCTAGTCCCCACACCGACCGCAGGAAATCCTGAACCGAGTATGTGCGATCGCCTTGCCAGGCCATAGTGCAGGTCAGCGTGTCATGTGTCAGAAGGGGGTAGGCCGTCGGCGCAGAGGGAGGGCGGGCATAGGCGCGTTGCCTGGGAGAAACCGGCGCAATTTGGCTGTCCATTGAGCGCATCATCGAATCCGGTGTTGGGCAATGTGGTCTGTCAAGGCACGCAAGGAGGCCAAGGCCGCCCGATTTTCCGAGCGCAGCTCCACGCCGTACCGTTTGGATACCGCCAGGGCGACTTCCAGCATGTCGATGGAGTCCAGACCCAGCCCTTCTCCGAAGAGTGCTGCCCCCGGATCGATGTCCTTTGGCAGCACTTCCAGTCTGAGCGAGTCGACGATGAGCCTGGCTAGGTCTTGCTGGAGATCACCTTCTGTGCTGAGGCCCGCATGCGCTGAGGTCGCCATATTATTGTGCCTCTAAAAGTGTGGCCGTGGAGCAGTCGGTCGAAACAGATGGCATGGCTCGTCGAAGCCCGACTTCTAAGAGTTCATCGGGATGGTCCAGAAACGGCTTGTGATGGAGTGGAAGGCCCAACTGCTCCGCTTCGTCTACCAAGAGCCTGAGATAATCGCCCACATGTTCGGCCGTGAAGGCGTTGGTATCATGGAAGGTCACGACGACCGGAATGCTACGATTTACGACAGGCAGATCGCCTTTAAAGAACCGAGATCGGAGCTGTGCCAGCTGAGATCGGAAACTCCATTGTCTGAGGAACTGAATTCCCCAGTTCACCCCATCGAAAGCCTTCACATCTGACAACATCATATGGAGTTGATGTCGGCTGTACCGGTACAGCGTGGACGAATTGAATAACCAATACGGGGGCCTGACCAAGAGGGTTGGTCGCCCGGTGATGCTCTCGAGGTCTTCTTTCCCATCCAGCAGTGAGCGATCCAGATCCGTCGGTGTCATGCCCGTATGTCTGACGTGACCTCGCGCGGTTCCGGTGTGCAGGCCCAATAGGTGCCCCTCCGCATGTTCAATCGCCAACATGGCTCGACCCTCGGCTGACCCGCCACTCTTGGGATATCTCGTCTGCACGAAGAAAATCGCTTTGACATCCTCTTGGACGGGATTACGCGCCAGATGTCGCAGCACCTTACCGGTATTGGCATGCGGCCCGTCATCAAATGTGAGTAAGAAGCGCAAGGTGAGTCGGGAGTCGTCCCAATCGGTCGATGCGCCGTCCACCTTGTCGTTTTTCTCTGCTCCCGCGAGGGCCACATGTGCGTTCATGATGCTGCTCCCTAGGGTTTGCTCATCACCACTTTGCCCGTGCACATATAGCTGTTTGAGTAAATCCAGGAAATCGGTCCAGACGTGGCTTGCTGTTGCACATCGGTCAGACGCACTTTCACGTTCAGCTTTTGAGCGTCCTCGTTGAGATTTTCAATGCAGCCTTCCGGGGATCGGCCGCTGGAAATGACCTTTTCGATTTCATTCGTTTCATAGTTGGGAATGGTGTAGTGAGGCCCACAACCTGCGATTAACACGACTATTCCCAGTGCCCACGACCTTTTCATAACGGTGCTCCTCTGTTGACGGTAAATGATGGCGGCGGTGTCTCAAGCTGACTGTATTCAGACGACGCGCACTCATATACTGGTGATAACCCTAGTTGGAGCGGCATACAGCCCGAGTTGTCTGGAAATGCCTCAAGCCTTTGCTTGCGGAGGCTCGATCCAGACCATACAATGCCCCCGTCGTTTGCCGACCACGGAGCGCCGTATGGAGGGGGGAGTCTATGCCGAGCAAAAAAAGTCCATCGCTGTCTCAGGGGACATCATCCGATCAGGCACGCCCGGCTGAGGATTTTGAAAAGCTGGGCGTGTTCTACCTTGGACGGCCCTACGATCTCGCTGCCAAGCAAGCGAAGCGGGGATGGCTGCTGTACGACTCCAAAGACTTGGTGACCCACGCGGTCTGTGTGGGCATGACCGGGAGCGGCAAGACCGGTCTCTGTGTCGGCCTCCTGGAGGAGGCCGCAATCGACGGTATTCCGGCCATCGTCATCGATCCCAAAGGGGATCTCGCCAACCTCTTGCTCACGTTTCCACAACTTCGAGGAGAAGATTTCGCCCCTTGGATCAACGAGGATGACGCACGCAAGAAAGGCCTCTCCTCAGCGGACTATGCGGCCCAGCAGGCCGGACTGTGGCGGAAGGGATTAGGGGAGTGGGGACAAAGTGGCAAGCGTATTCAAAAGCTCCGCGATGCGGCGGAGTTCGTCGTGTACACGCCGGGGAGCAATGCCGGCCTGCCGGTGTCGATTCTCAAGTCATTTGCCGTTCCGTCGCAGGCGGTGCTCGACGATACCGAACTCTTGCGCGAACGCATCAGCACGACGGTCACCAGCTTGCTCGGGTTGGTCGGGGTGCAGGCCGATCCGATCAAGAGCCGTGAACACATTCTCCTCTCGTCGATTCTGGACAGCGCCTGGCGGAAGGGGCAGGACCTCGATTTGGCGATGCTCATTCAGCAGATTCAGACACCTCCGATGTCGAGAGTTGGGGTACTCGATCTGGACTCCTTCTTCCCGTCAAAGGAACGATTTGCTCTCGCCATGCAATTGAATAATTTGCTCGCGGCCCCCGGGTTTTCGGCTTGGATGGAAGGCGAGGCGCTGGATGTGGGGCAGATGTTGTACGGCCCGTCAGGAAAGCCGCGCATCGCGATTTTTTCGATCGCCCATTTGAGCGATGCCGAACGGATGTTCTTTGTCTCGCTCCTCTTGAACCAGACGTTAGGTTGGGTCCGTGCTCAGTCCGGCACCACCAGTCTCCGGGCCCTCCTCTATATGGATGAAATTTTCGGCTACTTTCCGCCCGTGGCGAACCCTCCATCCAAGGCGCCGTTGCTGACATTGCTCAAGCAGGCGCGTGCCTATGGATTAGGCGTTGTGCTGGCGACGCAAAACCCGGTCGACCTGGACTACAAAGGACTGGCGAACACCGGCACCTGGTTTATTGGTCGTTTGCAAACCGAACGTGACAAGGCGCGAGTGATCGAGGGATTGGAAGGCGCAGCGGCCAGCACCGGAAAAAAGTTCGATCGCCAACGAATGGAACAGATTCTTGCAGGGTTAGGGAACCGCGTGTTTCTGGTGAACAACGTTCATGAAGACGCTCCGGAAGTGTTTCAGACCCGCTGGACGCTTTCCTACCTGCGCGGTCCGCTCACGCGGACGCAAATCAAGCAGCTGATGGATCCCCTCAAGACGTTAGGCGTGAGTGGGCAGGCGTCAGGGGGGCCAGAAAGAGGTGGATCTGGATTAGGGACTGCATCAGCGGTGGGAACCAGCGCCTCACGTCCGATGTTGCCGCCGGATATTCCGCAATATTTTGTTCCCGTTCGAGGTGTGCAGAGAGCTGGGAACAGGTTGATCTATCGGCCAGTTGTGTTGGGTTCGGCGCTGGTGCGATTCGCAGATGTGAAAGCAGGAATTGATACCCAGGAGGATCTGACATGGTTGGCACCTATCCAGGATGGAGCCGTGCCGGTGGAGTGGGAGCAAGCCACGGCGGCACCCCTGACTCTGTCTGATTTGGAGCGTGAGCCGTCCGGTGACGCGCAATTTCGACCACTCCCCGGTGCGGCGACCAAGGCCAAACAATATGAGGCCTGGAAGAACGACTTGTCCGGCTGGTTATACCGCACCCAAAAACTGGACCTGCTCCGCAGTCCCAGCACGCGGACCCTGTCGAAGCCTGGTGAGTCGGAGCGTGATTTTCGCTTACGGCTTCAGCAGGCCGGTCGTGAGGAGCGTGATCAGCAACTCGACAGCCTGCGAAAAAAATATGCCCCTAAAATCGCCGCGCTTCAAGATCGCATCCGTCGGGCCGAGCACATGGTTGAACGACAGCAGACCGAATCGCGGAGCAGCCAGGTTCAGGCTGTCATCTCGATTGGCGCAACGATCCTCGGGGCGTTTCTCGGGCGCAAGGCAATCAGCGCGACGAATATCGGCAAAGCGACGACTGCGATTCGTGGGGCTGGTCGGGTGATAAAGGAATCGAAAGATGTGAGTCAGGCCGAGGACAATGCGACAGCGCTCCAACAGCAGCTGGCTCAGCTGGAGGGTCAGTTCAAAGCTGAAACGGAGGCGCTGAGTGCAGCGACCGATCCGCTCACGGAGAAATTTGAACGCCTGTCGTTGCAACCCACCAAATCAAATATCGCCATTAAGCTCGTCGCCCTCGCCTGGGCTCCGCATTGGCAGGATGGGAGCGGGACACAGGTGCCTGCCTGGGATGACCGCTGATCTGCCCTTTCGATGACCGACTGACGGCGGTTGGCCGAGGCTCAATCGACGATCATACTGTGGTCGTCGGTTGTCCACGTGAGGCCGCTTGACGACCAGGAGGGGCGGTGGCCCAGTGGGCGCGGAGCCCCTGGCACAGGGCTGAAACATCCTGGTCACCACACTGGGCCGCCGGCCGCAGGACCTCCCAGGCCACATGTTCACCCAGCCGGCGATACGATTCGAATTGCGCCTCGTCGAAGAACTGATCCGAGGTTGGTTCGTGGGGAAACGCCGGATGGCGTGCCGCATAGTCCTGTATGTCGGAAGGCTCGTCGCCGGTCAGCGAGGCTTTGAGATACAGGAGGGTGCCGGCGGGAGTATTCGCGTTCACTGTGTCATACCGAATCAAGCCGATCGCATGGTGGCGGCTACAGGTCGTCGCGCCTGGTGCTCGCCTCAATTCGTCGAGATTCAGCTCGATGTCGATACCCAGATCGATACGAATCTTTCGGATGGCGTTGCCGAGATCCTCGAAGGTCGCGTGAGGATCACAGCCTGCGTCCACGACGAGGATGCAATGACATCGGCGCAACACCATTTCGTACAATCCTAAATTTTCGAAGTGTCCCCCGTCGGAGAGATACACATAGGGATGTCTTGAATCGGTGAGGCCGAACGCTTCGGCGATCAGGGGACCGACGGAGACCGTCGGGGATGCCTGCTTGTAGGTGTCGCCGCCGGCCGGGCCTGGGTTGCCGAGCCACCAGCCGAGGCGAATATTGAATAGTGCCAAGAGAAAAGTCACCGCCGAGGAGGAGTGATAACCCATATTGGGGCTAGCGGCGGCTCCGGAAATCGCCAGCGCCGTGCCGAGCGAGAGCGGCTGGTCGAGATAGTGGTTGGCCGCATAGGCTTCAGTGCGTCGATAGCCGAGATTCCCGGCTGCCGCTATGGAGGGAGCTGATCGTAAAGGATTGGGCCTTCCGTTGCTGCCAGGCCAGGTTGTCTCCCTTGACCAAATTGAGCGCAATATTGACGAGGTGCAGCGGTCGCGGCATCCGCTCATAGGCCCGATTGAGGAAAAGGTTGACGAACCAGGTGATGGCGTCCTGTTCCGTCCCCTTTCCCTCGTGCGATTGTAACGCCCTCAGCTTGGCGGCGCAGGCTGGTCCGACCTGCAGGCGGTCGGCGGCCTCCCGTAGCGCACCGCGCTGCAGCAGCGCAGGTATTTCCTGCTTCAGTCGCTCGATCATGCTTTGCAACTGAGCCGATGGAGGTTCAGGGAGGGCATGAAACGCTAGGAGCTGCGCGCGAGTGTGAGACGATACCTCCCCTGCATAGAGCCAACGAGCCAGCCGAACGTCATCGAACCGCAGATCACTCATGGCCGGATTGTCCAGATTGTCGAACCCGGTAAAGGAGTTACATGTCCGTTCCCGTTCGGCTTGAGCGCGAGAGGCGCCCAGGTAGGCACGGATGAGCCTGTTGCGGTACATCGCATGGAGTGAAAACCGATTGATATTAATAAAGCGGGCCATCAGGAATCCGAGCGCGGCCACCAGGAAGGTGAACGAGAGCAGCAGCCAAGGCGGTGTGTTATGGAGCACCTGATTATGTCCCCAGGGATCCGGCGGCATCAGCCGACCCACGCGCGTGGGGTCCGGATCGGCAAGATCGCTGAGATGCCGGTCGAATTGATGGGCGAACACATCGAGTTGCCAGCTGCCGGCGAGTGCCAGCGCAATCAAGACACAGAGCATAAAAATTGGCGCAGCCGCTTTCACGGCCATATCGGTGACGATGGTCAGGTGTGATCGTTCCTCTTCCCCCTGAGCGGTGGTGCGCGAGCCGAATCCAAGGATGAGTGTCGTGAGCCCTGATAATCCACCGAGAGCGGAGGCCATTGTGGGCGTCCAGGCGATCAGCCCCGGCCCGAAAACAACAACGGCACTCAGCGTCGACCAGATGACCATCACAATGAGTACCCATGAGCCGGTGCGCCCCCACCACTCGCGGTCCTGCTCTTCCGTAAAACGGCTGGCCAGTCCGATAAACATGGTTGCGGTCAGCAAGAACATGGCCAGCACACCGGGGACGGCAAAAGAGGCGAACCACTCGGCATACTCGGCAACCGCCATCTGATCCGGTGTCTTTGCCAGCACCGTCCAGAGAAAGCCACCGCCCAATGCGCCGGTGGCTGCGACGGCGCCGGTTTCGCTGACGAGCCACCAGGTGATGGCTTTGAAGCGTTTCAAGGCGACCGTGGCGAAGAGCCAGCTGCCGGTATGAATCAGAGTTCCGCTGATAACGGATTGGTAGAGAGTGAACTGACCCATCAGGCCGCCTGCATTCCGAAACCAAGCCCAGACCGTCGTGAGGCACAGCGTGGCTCCCACCAATGGGACCAGACAGGCCAGGAGAAACCATCGCTGCTGTTCGAGGTATCGCCACCACGTATTGAGCCGATATTCACGTAATGCCGGACGACAGAGGTGCAGATAAATCAGTGCCATGACCACGAGTCCCAGACCGGTCAGGAGGAGGGCCGGAACAGCAGCGGTGGGTAGCCGCTCCTCGGGGGTGTTCAATCGGGCTAGGGCAATGACCCAACGGGGCAGGAGCAAGGGCAGCATGAGGAGCGGTAAGAGCACCATCCAATTCAGATGCAGATTGCGCAGATAGATGCCGAGCAGGGTCCAAGAGTCGGCGGAAAAGAAGCCCAAGTGCGGACTCAAATAGTTACTGTAGTTTCGCAGCCATTGGACCGGATGCGGCCGGTCTGCGACATTCGCTTCTGAAGTCACCTGCAAGTCCTCGATGACGCCGTCGAGCCCCCGTGGATGGCGATGTATCCAGGCGGTGAGCCAACTGCCGATATAGCCGCCGCCCGAGACCGTGGAGAGATAATCGAACTTATTCAACAGCTGCAGCCGCGCGAGGGATTGCAACATTCCCAGTCCAAAGGTGGCGCTCCGGATGCCTCCTCCTGAGAAGCAGAGTCCGGCGCGTGGGCGTTGAGTGATGGGATCGTCTTTTGAGAGGCGCCCATCGAGCAGCCTGGCCTCTTCTTCTAGAATCGTGGTGAGCGAAAGCGGATCGTCCTGGTTCGCGTGGATCTTCATGGTTACTCCAAGGGATCAAGTCCTTGGCTGATTCATTGCGTCCTGACGGCCGGCGCAAGAAGTGTCGCCTCGGAGGGCAGGATGGAGCGATCGGGTTGATGTGTAGAAAAAACAAGCCATGTGCCTAGGCTCCCAGATGTAGCATTTCACCATGCGACAAGCCTCCAGCCAACTTCATGGAAAAGGATCGGCTGGTAGACACGGATTCATCCCTGCGTTTGGCGGGTCGTGGAGATTATCCGATCAGATACCAGCCGTATCTGAGGCGATACTGTTGGGTCTGAACACTTGGCCTGTCCGAAGAAGGGACCGGCCAGGCGGAGGCGTGATGGATGCTCCTCCCGAGGCGGCTAATGCTTCCGGTCTCGTTGCATCAGCTTGTCGGTATAGGCCAACAGAATAGCGGAGCCCAGGAACGTCATGTGAATGAAAATCTTCCACTTCACATGTTCGGGGTTTTCGTTTGCGATATCGACGAAAGATTTGAGCAGATGAATACTGGAGATTCCGACCAGGGAGGCCGCCAGCTTGATCTTGATAGTGCCGGGGTCCACATGGGTGAGCCACTCGGGGCGGTCGGGGTGAGTCTCGAGATCCAACTTGCTTACGAATGTGGCGTAGCCGCCGATAATGACCATGGTCAATAGATTGGCCACCATCGTCACGTCAATCAGTCCGAGCACGCCCAGCATGAATTTGGTTTCTTCGAGCTGCTTGAAGTGAATCCCCATCTCCCAGAGTTCGAGTAAGAACTTGGACGCGTACAGCAATTCGGCGACGATGAGGCCGCCGTACAGTGGCGCTTGAATCCACCGGCTGCCGAAGACCAGAAATTCAAATGCCTGCTCAATGCGGCTGAGGGATGTGGGATGTGATGGGGTGGGACCGGAAGGGGACGGATGGCTCACGCGTGCGCTCACTCTCCTTCGTGAGCGCGTATCCTAGTGTGCGGATCGACTTCTGTCAATTGTTGGATGAGGGCATGTAAGAGATGGATCGCTGCACGGTCGAGGTCAGAGCAGCGGGAGGTCGGATCTGGCAGGAGGTTCAGGCCGCAGACGCCTGGTCGCGCTTCGGCAGCCACCTGTCGAGGATAGTCTGCAAATCTTTCGGGCGGATCGGTTTGGCCACGTAGTCGTCCATCCCGGCGGCAAGGCACTTCTCGCGATCCCCTTTCATGGCGTTCGCCGTCATGGCGACGATCGGCGTGTGTCTTGAAGAGCCTTCCATTTTTCGGATCATGGCGGTGGCTTCAAATCCGTCCATCTCGGGCATCTGACAGTCCATGAAGATCAGCGGATAGGGAGTTCGCTCGTGAGCCGTGACGGCTTCCTGGCCGTTTCCCACCACATCGATCCGGCACCCGAGTTTCTCCAGCATCTTGCAAGCGACCTTTTGATTCACGGGGTTGTCTTCCGCCAACAGCAACCGAGTGATGGCCGAGGCCTGGGCTTCGGCCAGGGTGTGTCGCGTGATGAGTGGTGTTGCGGGGATTGGTTGTCCTCTGTCGACTGGAGCTGTGCCGTCCACTAGCCGGCAGAGGCAATCCAGCAATTGGGATTGTCGCAGCGGTTTGGTGAGATAGGCATCGATGCCGAGGGTTTGCGCAGTGCTGCCGTCTCCCCGCCGTCCCACGGTGGTAAGAATGACGACCCGCGTGACGGCAGTCACAGGATCGCTCTTTAAGCCTGTGGCGGCCTCGAACCCATCCATGTCTGGGAGCTGCAGATCGATCAGGGCGAGGTCGAACGGCTTTTGTTTGGCCGCGGCGGCACGTGCCATCTCATAGGCCTCGTGGCCGTTTTGTGCCCCCACACAATCTATTCCAGAAGTCACGAGTTGTTGATGGAGGGCATGTCTGACGGTTTTATTTGGATCGACGAGGAGAATTCGGCGTCCATGAAGCTGCGTTCTCGAATGTGTGGGAGGCGGGGCGGGAAGCGTGGCTTCCGGCAGGTGCGCGGTAAACCAGAAGGTGCTGCCCTGGCCCGGTCGGCTCTCGATTCCGATCTGGCCCTGCATCTGATGGACCAGGCGCTGGCAAATGGCGAGCCCCAGGCCCGTGCCGCCGTATCGACGGGTCGTCGAGCTGTCGGCTTGGGTGAACGCTTGGAACAGTCGCGCCTGCACGGCGTCGGGAATGCCGATTCCGGTATCCCGAATCGCGAATCGCAGGAGCCCCGGCCCTTCGTGTGCTTCGCACGTGACATGTAGAAAGACTTCCCCGGTAGAGGTGAACTTGATGGCATTGCCGATCAGGTTGACCAGAATCTGACGGAGGCGGCCGGGGTCGCCGAGGACACCGATCGGTACTGCGGCATCGACGAGTCCGATCAACTCAAGGCCTTTGCTCTGCGCCTGTTCGGCGAGCAGCTCCAGCGTGTCTTCCATGGTGGTTCGCAGGTCAAAGGACAGCGTTTCGAACTGAAGTTTGCCGGCTTCGATTTTTGAGAAATCGAGAATATCGTTCACCAGGGTCAGCAGGGCGTCGCTCGAACGGCGGACCGTGTCGGCAAACTCATGTTGATCTGGGGTCAGCGACGTATCCAGTAAGAGGCCCGTCATGCCGATGATGGCGTTCATCGGGGTTCTGATTTCGTGGCTCATCGTTGCCAGGAAATCGGCTTTGAGCTGGACGGCTTGGAGCGCTTCATCTCTGGCATGGGCGAGTTCGACATTCTTGCGTTCCAACTCCCGGGCGGCCACCGTCAATGCCCTCTCCGCTTGCTTTCTCTGAGTGATATCCTTCCCCAGCGCGAGAAATCCTGTGATGGTGCCCTCTTCGTTTCGAAGGGCCGTGATGGTCAATAGCACGGTCAAATGGGTTCCGTCTTTTCTCACGTAGGTCCATTCCCGCTCGTCGAACCCTCCATGCCGGGCATGTTCGATCAAGGCCTCGAAGCCGCTGATCGAGCGCGCGTGCAATTCGCTCAGCTCCCGGGCGCGTTGATCAATTTGTTCCTGGAGATGCAACAGGGTCAGTACATGTTCACCAACCATCTCGTGGGAGGCATAGCCGAGTACTGCTTCCGCCCCGGTATTGAACGTCGTGATGAGGCCTTCCGTATTGGTCGCGATGATCGAGACATTGGTCGCGCCGTCGAGAATGGCCGTAAGCTGCAGATTGGCCGACAACAGGGCCTGCTCCAGACGCTTGTGTGCGCTCACGTCAATCGCGATGACCTGAAATGCCTGTTTGCCTCCGAACAGAATCGGCGCTGCCGTCACCTCGACGGGGATCACGCTTCCGTCGAGACGGCAAAATCGCTCTTCGAGACTGGGCGCGACCTGATGCGTCGTACCCATCTTCCTCATGCGCTCTTGCGCCAGAGCGCGAGAGTCGGGATGGATAAAATCAACGACCTGTCGTCCGATCAGGTGATCGGCCGTCGGCGCTCCGAGCAGGCGTGCACAGGCCTGGTTGGCGAACACCATTCGGCCGTCGCAGTTCACAAAAACAGCGTTGGGAGACAACTCAACCAGGGAGCGATACCGCGTCTCGCTGGCACGGACGGCGGTTTCCATCTCTTTCGCGGCTGTGATATCAACGGCGATGCCTGCCAAGCGATAGACCCCTCCAGCCTGATCTTTCACCGGAAAGCCGCGATCGCGGATCCATCGTATGGTTCCATCAGGCAATATGATTCGGTATTCTTCGTCATAGGGCAGATTGGATTGGCACGCGGCCGCGACGGCGATCCGGTCACGATCCGCTGGGTGTATGCATGCGATCCAGAGCATGGGATCCGCATAGACGGCGGCACGGGACCGGCCCCAGATGGTCTCGAAGGCGGGGCTGACATAGAGGATGTCGCGTTTGTCCGCGGACGTGAGCCAAAACACCGCTTCGATATGTTCCGCCAGCTGCCGAAAGCGTTCCTCGCTCTCCCGGAGAGCCTCCTCCAGCGTTTTTCGAGCTGAGATATCGAGATGAATGCCGGCTGCGCGTATCGGTGCGCCGGATGCATCGCGTATGATGACGCGCCCGCTCTCAAATACCCACTGCCATGTGCCGTTCTTGTTTCGCAGACGATGTTCACTCGAATACTGCGCGGTGTCTCCTCGAAGGTGGGCAGAGAGGGTTTCCATCACAGCGAGCCTGTCGTCGGGATGTGCGAGAATTTCCCAGGTTCGGATGTGCGGTTCGAGGTCTTCCAGGCGATATCCCAGCATGCTCGCCCATTGGTGGTTGAAGGTCACATATCCACTGGGAATGTCCCATTCCCACGTGCCGATGTCGGCGCCGTCGACGATCGTTGCCATCCGAGTGGCTTGCAGGTTCACAGTGTGTTCATGGACCGCGAGAAGTTTCTCCAGCTGAGCAATCCGATCCTGCAGCTGCGAGATGGTTGGGTGGTCTGCATGGACGCCCTTGATCGCTGAAAGGGGCTCAGACCTGCCTGGTGAGGGGTTCCCCTGCACATGGGGTGCGAGGGCAATCTGAGCACAGATCGCCAGGGGTTTGAACAGTTGCGCCGTGGCCTCCGGAATGACCTGCTTGCTGAAGAGAATGACTGAAAAGATGTCTCCGTTGGGAAGGGGAGCTCCGAATCCCAGTACCGAACGCACGCCGTACCGGAGTACGAATTCGTCTTGGGCAGGAATATACGGGCTTCCTTCGGCCTGAAGCACGTGAAAGACGTTGAACAGATGTTCCTGCGAGTCAAGGAGCAGGTTGTGATCCGGCTGGGTCAATTGAGAAAGTGAGATACCTAGTTGGTGAAACAGCTGGCTGATCATCGGCAGTCGCGCGAGATCGTCGGAACTGCCGAGCGGGATGACTCGGTAGCGGCTGGAGCGCGAGGGATCGTTCCAGTCTCGTACCATGCCGGCGCTGGCCAGCAAGGTCAGGCAAGGGAGGGACGGATCATCAGGGATTTTCCCTAGTTCTGTGACCGCCAGGTCTCGAAGCTCCGGCGGCAGACGACCATAGGGAGTTGTCTTGAACAATCGGACCAGGACGCAGGCCGATTCCTTGGTCTGGGGTATCGTCAAGGAGTCGTAGAGATACCGAACCAGACGATCGGCAGCGGCTTCGAGACTCGCTGGGCCTGTTCCCAGCATGCGGAGCGCCGCACCACAAGCCGTCATGTCCCGAAGATGGAACGACCCCAAATGGTACATGTGCAGAGTGAACCTCCGGACGCAGAAAGAGCTTGCCGGATACTCTGTCGGTGCGCGGCGGAACGAACTTAAATCGATGACGGTTGTGCATAACGGGATGCCTCACTCAAGACAAGTGTGTCAGGTAAAAGGCGGCAGCCTGAGATCTCCTGGTCAGGTGCAGCTTGGTGTACACGTTGGCCAGGTAATTTTTGACCGTTTTGTCGCTGAGGCCGAGTTCTGCCGCGATTTCTTTGTTGGTTTTTCCCTGGGCGATGAGCGGAAGGAGGCGTTGCTCCTGAGGCGACAGCAGATGCCGCCCTCGCTCAGGCTCTCGATCGGCAAGTTTTCGGAGATAGGCAAAGGTATGCCTGGTCATTCCGGGATCGAGATACGACTGTCCTTTGGTTACCGTCCGCAACGCATGCAGGAGCGTGTCGGTTCCGGCGTCCTGCAGCACATACCCATGGGCTCCGGTGGCCACAGCCGACAGCAGGATAGTGTCATCGAGCGTATCGGTGAGGAACAGGACACGCGTGGCCGGCAGTCGCGAGAGAATGTCCTTGGCCGTGTCAATGCCTTTGCCGTCCTGCACCCGTAAGTCGAGCATCACGATGTCAGGTTTGAGTTGAAGAATAAGCGGCAAGGCCTCCTGCCGCAAACTTGCCTCTCCGATCACGGTAAAGTCAGAGACGGATTCGAGCAGTGTGCGTATGCCCACTCGCACCAGTTCTTGCGGATTGACGATGAACACGTGGGCCGGTTTTCCCTGATCCTGATTCATAGGTGTATTCCAAGGTGATGGATGCTGGATTGGTTTATCATTCAATAGTCTGAGAAGGGACTCTGATTCCTTTTCCGCCGGCCTTTTGGGATCGTCGGATATGATGCTGCAAGCGAGTGCGGACCCGATTGGTTGAATGGGTTTTGGATCGCGATGTGTCTGCATGATTCCCCCTCCCTATCCCAGATTTGGTCAGGCATTTTCTGCTGCCACGCGGCCCCTTTCAGCCCCTTGCGAGCCGCGTGGGTCCATCAAAACATGGCACGCACTACCCCTGTCAGGAGACCTCCGCCAGGTGATTAAAGTGGAGCTGCTCCACGCTGGGGAGCGGACCATGCGCTCGGACACCGACATCGACCCGAGACAGCGCCAACACGACATTTTTCCCGCCGAATCCAAAGCTATTGATCAAGGCCTTGCCGATACGAGAGGGTCTGCCCTGCAGAGCCACATAGTCCAAGTCGCAGGTAGGGTCCGGATTGGTCAAATGCAACGTGGGAGGAATGAATTGATGCTCCATGGCCAGTGCCGTGCCAATGACCTGAAAGGCGCCACTCGCCGCGAAGGCATGCCCCAGGGCGGATTTAAAGGAGCTGACAGGCACGCGATAGGCGTGGGATCCCAATGATTCTTTGATGGCCGTGGTTTCAATGCTATCAAGTTCCATGGTGCCCAGGCCGCAGGCATTGACGTATTCCACCTCTTCCGGGAACCAACTGGCCGTGACCAGAGCCCGGTCGATGGCGCGCCTTTGTTCCTTGCCGGACGCCAGGGGGCGCGCCATGGAATAGGCATCGCATGTGAACCCCCATCCTTCGAGTTCCGCATACATATGAGCTCCGCGCAAACGCGCATGGTCGTAGTCTTCGAGAATGAGGCAGCCTGCGCCTTCCCCAAGCACCATGCCGCAACGTGTTCGATCGAAGGGCCGTGGCAGATTGCGGATCGTGCCGCCTTGATCCGGCGCGAGGACCCGTCCCGCTTCCATCGCGGAAAAGATCGTAGGGTGTAGTGGGGCTTCAGTCCCGCCGGCCAGGATGATGTCGGCATTGCCGGCGCGAATCATCTCAAATGCCCGGCCGATGGCATTGGCCGTCGAGGAGCATCCGATGGAGTAGGTTTCGCATTCCCCATTGATACCGAGCGCGATGGCAATTTCCCCCGAGACGGCATTGGGGAAGGTGGAGGCCATCGTGAACGGGCTGAGATGCTGATGCTTCAGCCTGCTGTCATGCGCGGCAAAGGCCTCCCGAAGTCCGGCGATCGAGGTGCCAAGGCAGACGGCCATTTCCGAACGATTTTCATGCTCGATGTCCAGCCTGGCGTCCCGCACGGCCATGAGCGCCGCGGCGACTGCGAAATGACTGACGCGGCCCATGCGCCTGGCTTGTTTCCTCGGAATGAAATCCTCCGCATCAAAGTCCTTCACTTCGCCGGCCAGACAGGAGGCAAACGGGGCTGTGTCGAAGGAGGAGAGCGGCGCGATTCCGCTTTGGCCTGTGCTGAGTAAATGCCAAAACGTCTGCAAGTTATTCCCCAACGGGGATACGATTCCAAGCCCGGTGATGACCACTCTGCGCATCTGTCTCATGGGTTCAACCTCCCTGTTACGATCATTACTGATGGTCACGACATGCTTCACCCTCATGCCAGGCCATCAGGTGTTCATGATGGCTCTGGGATACGGCGGACGGCGGGTAGTACTTGTCGTAGAAACTCAAATCCAGATGGTGGGCCTGACAGGCCACGATGGATTTGAACGCGTCGACGTGAGCGGGAAATCGTCCGTAGGTCTGAACGACGTACTCGCAGAATGCGATGGTGGCGGCGATGCCTTGCTCGGAGTGCCGAGGGATCTGCGGTTTGATCGCTGGATTATTCCAGGGCTGAGTATCGGGAGTGGCGTACAGTCCCGCGGCGCCGAACTTGGAGTCGATGAGGCTGAGCACAGCCTCCTCCATGCTGCCGATCAGCGGAGGACAGGGTGCCTCCCAGATGCCGGGAAGGCCGACGGGGTTCGGTCGACGGGGACCGTTGGTCGGCATGTGGAACTGAAAGCCGAGTCCGGGAACGAGATGTGGTTCGATACCCAAGAGGTGTCGTCCGCTGCCGACGCTGTGGATTCCGCCACCCAATCCCATGGCTTGCTCCATGAGGAAGATGTGCTCGGCGACGATTCCCTGCTCCTGAACGGCGGTGTCGCTGATGGCGCTATCGAGGTCGCGCAATGTCATCGTCCGGCGCTTCGCCGGATCATCGTGGAGGTGTCCTCCGCGGCTCTTCTTGAAGCGATCAAGCCCGCAGGGTTCGTTTCCGTTGTCGGTGTCCACAATGAAATAGCCGTACTCATCGCTCAGCAAGACCAAGAGCAGGTTGAGATAGACACTGGCAATTTCGGTGACCGGAATGAAGTACGTAGAGCCAGGCCGATTGGCGTACCACTGATTGAAACTGAGCATAAATGGAAGCTGCCGGGGGATATCCAATCGTTCGGCGGACAATTCCGTCAGCGTTGTCATGGCCGGATCTTCAGGCAACGCAGATTCCTTGACGAAATAGGTCCCTGAATCATTCGTGAAAAACAGTCGAGTTGTTTGAGCGGCACAGGCGCTGGGCACTGTGCGCCCCTGGAGACTCATGAGGGCCATCCCCTGACCGTCCTCGGACTGAGGACGGGCTGAAAACTGCATGTCTGCCGTGTGAGGGCCGGTCTTCCCTACTCCCGAAAAAATAAGATGCCGCTCTTCTTCCGGGGTCAGAGGTAGGGGCGGGAGGGGGCTTTTATATTGGAGTGGGCCTGCGGGCAGTTCCATGCCGCACCCGAAACGCCGCGTCTTTCGCTGTTCCAGCAATTCCAGAAATGTGTGCACTGCAGTAGATCGAGAAGCCTGGCACGCCGTATTCGCCATGTCATCCTCCTTCATGTCGGTCCGCGTTGCGCCGTGCCGGTGAGCAGAACGTTCAGCGGATGTTGAGACACCCTACTGGAAACATTTGAGCAGGGAACCTACCCGGCCGGGTAGGTCTCATGAATTGGAAGCTGCTCTATGGTGCGGATGCACGTGGTTGAGTTCAAGACAGGACTACGTACAGGGAAAGAGAAAGGCGCCACGTTCTTATTCTCTCCTTCCTGCCATCGCAGGGAGGCATCACCACAAGGAGGCATGCACATGACACAGTCAACTCCTACCGGATGCCCGTATCACTCGGCAGCGGCCGTGACGTCGGACGTCGCGCCGATCCCTGCATCGTCCGGCCGCACACTGGCGGATCTTCCCGGGCCTAAAGGACTGCCGATTCTCGGAAATCTTCTGCAACTGGACCTGAAGCACCTCCACACCGTCCTCGAACAGTGGGCGCGCGAACATGGCTCGATGTACCAATTCCGGATTGCCCACAAGGCCGTCGTGGCCGTGACCGACACGGATCTCATCAACGAAGTCCTGCGCAAGCGGCCGGATGCCTACCGTCGCTTGAACGCCATAGAGCCGGTCCTGAAGGAAATGGGAATCAACGGGGTATTTTCTGCCGAAGGGGACCATTGGTATCGACAACGTCGGATCGCCATGCAGGCCCTCAACAATGCGCATTTGCGCCAGTTCTTTGAAACCCTCGTGAAAGTGACGGGGCGATTGAAGGCCCGGTGGGAGCAGGCCGTGGCGAAGGGGGGCGTCGTGGAGGCTCAAAAAGATTTGAGTCGGTACACCATCGATGTGACCGCCAATCTGGCGTTCGGATACGATGTGAATACGCTGGAAACGGAAGGCGATGATCTCCAGCGTCATTTGGAACGGATCTTCCCCATGATCAATTGTCGAATCAATGCGCCTTTCCCCTATTGGCATTTTATGAAGATGCCGGCGGATCGAGCCTTGGAGGAATCGTTGGCTTTTGTTCACCAGGCGATCCGTGGGTATATCGCCAACAGCCGGGCACGCTTGGCCAATGATCCTGAATTGGTGGCCCACCCGACCAACTTTCTCGAGGCCATGTTGGCCACGCGCGACATGGAAGGCGCCGAATTCACCGACGAAGAGATTTCCGGCAATGTCCTGACGATGTTACTGGGCGGGGAAGACTCAACCGCCGCGACGATGGCCTGGATCTTTCATTTCTTGACGGAGCATCCCGACATTCAGGCGCGCGCACAGACAGAAGTGGACGAGGTCCTCGGCAAACGTGACATGTTGACGGACTATCGTGACCATGATCGGCTGCCGTACGTGGAAGCCGTCGCATTCGAGACGATGCGCTTGAAATCCGTCTTTCCCGTGCTGTTTTTGGGCACGAATCAAGACGTGGAGTTGGGCGGAGTGCAGATTCCGGCCGGCACGGCTATCTTCCTGCTCACCCGGCAATGCGGGATGCAGGAGGAGGCCTTTGCGTCGCCGCAGCAATTCTTGCCGGAGCGCTGGTTGGTCTCTCGCGCGGGTACTCAGGAGGGACACAATACAAAAGCGTTCGTTCCATTTGGCGCCGGTCCACGATTTTGTCCCGGACGAAACTTGGCGCTCCTGGAAATCAAAGCCATCATGGCGATGCTCTGCCGGAACTTCTCGATCTCAAAGCCAGTGAACGCCGGCCCAGTCGAAGAGCAGTTCGGCTTTCTAATGGCGCCCACGAATCTATCCGTCGCTATGCATAGACGAGACGATGCGTCCCCTACAATCGGTCAGGAGTTGCCGCACGCTGGATTGGAACTGCCGTTTGCGACGACGCGATCGTGACCTGTGGGTAGCTTCGTAGAAATGGAAAGAACACGGTTCCAGCTGAGACGTTCGTTCCTATCGAGCGAGATGCGACGGGGCGGGCGATTCGCTGGGAGGGGGAGGCATGCCGGGGGTGATTGAGACCTTGGAGTGATGGCGAGGGGCGGGCGGAACCAGCAAGCCGGTGGCGCTACTCTGCCATTGGGCGACTGCCGCCCAGCGATTCTCGACGCCGCCGAGTTTTTGATACACATTCTTGAGGTGAAATTTAATCGTGTTGAGGCTGACGTGCAGGATGATCGAGATTTCCCAGTTCGTTTTGCCTTCAGCCACCCATCGCATAATTTCTTCCTCTCTGGCGGTCAGCGCGGGGGTGTCCGTCGGCGGCTGGTCTTCGTGTGCGCGGGTCGTGGCGCGCAGATAGGCCAGGTGAAAATGAGGCGCTAGAATTTGCATCATGGTCCGAAGCCGGTTCATCAATCGCTGGTCGAAGTTGCTGAAGGCATAGTAGGTGCACAGTCCGAGCACGCCACGCACGCCCACGGTCAGACACGTCTTGATTCCCGCATCGAGTTTGAGATTGATCACTTCCCGCGGAATCGGCATATCAAGGCAGTCTTCACTGGACACGGTGCCGATATGGGTTTTTTGGAGGAGTTGAATCGCGGGATCCGTGACATATCCCTGAGTCGCATAGAGATGGGTATGTTCGTCGCCGTAGGTTGAATGTCCGATCTCTAATGCCTTTTTCTGGATATGAAACGACCCGTTGGCCGAGAATCGGTGCGGAACCAGCGAGGCGACGGCTGCCGTCAGGTCGGGCAACTGAGCGCGGTCCTGGATGCGTCGCACTCGCTCCATGATTTCGCCCATATGCTGAAATTCTTTGCGCGAAAGATATTGGAAGCTCTCAGGTCCGCGAAAGATCATGGTGCGACCTCCTCGTAAATCCTGAGGACCCGGGTGTCGCCAGGATAAGCTGCAGACGTGCTCCGCGGATCTGAGTGTGCGGCCATGTGCCGGACGGAATTGTTCCGGCCGGCTGAACCTCTGTCGAGAGAAATTGCAGCTGACTCATGGTTTCCTTCCGATGCGATGAATTCGTGCAAAGGAAGCGTGGTGATACGCGAGTTGACAATCTAAGAGCCGGTTGGTGCTCACGCCGTTGTGCTCTGGTAGAGTATACCGATTGTACCCTCCGGAGATCGGGTGTAGCTAGGGCAATTAGGCCCTAGTATAGAGTGCCTAGGAGATGAGCCGCAATCCAGAAAACATAGCGTTGAGGCCACCGTGTTTCGGCTGAGACGGATTCCGGGCCTTCAGCTATCGCTGAATTTTCAGGGTGGGGCCAAGGGTGAGCCATTTCGTGGGGCCGAGCGCGGCCATGTGCGGGAGGTGCGCCACATACCAGAACACGATATCCTGTTCTTGCACGCCCTGATTGTCTTCGTCATACCCGAGCTGACCACGAGCCCCGAATACCCATGGGATATCCTCGGCTGGATTGGCGCGACGAATCGCGACATCGAGGTCAGCAAAGCCGTCCCGTTCTCCGTCGTCTTTTAGCGGGGCATACCCATCGCCAGGGAGAATCCAGACTCCATGTCCTGTCGGCTGGTCACGCACGAACCAGGTTCGATGGGTACTCAGGTTTTTGACGTCATTCCGTTCATTCGTGTATTTCTTCCAGCCTGGTCCCCACCCTCCATCCGATGCTCCATCGTCGTGTAGAAAGACCTGGTCCATTCCATTGCCGTTGATGTCGAAATCGAACCGCCAGTAGGGATTGTGCATGTGATCCGTATTGCAGGAGAGGCCGCGGCTTTGTAAAACCGGTCGGATTTCTCCGTCCTCGGACAGATGCCAGGATTGGTAGAGGTGATATTCACCGATCCTGGCATAAATCCCCAGTTCCAACCATTTCAGACCGTGCTGGGTGGAACTCTCGACGCACACTTTGTGGTCTCCGCAGTTCACAATCGGGACCAGATCCTGCCAACGAAGCCGGTCTTGGAAAGGGCCACAACGCCCGCTGTCCGCGCGCGAGCCGAACCAGGTGAAGGGGTTCCACCACCGGCGCTCCTTCACATATTTTACGCGAACGACCGGCATGCTAGCCTTGGCCAGGACCTGTTCTCCGCCATAGGTGACGTTGCGAAGCGCGAGACCGGTGCTGTCTCTGACCTCGTAGTCGAAGCTCCAGCGCCCCCACTCAAGATGTTCCGACGCCTGATCTGCCAAAGCAGGAGGCGGCAAGGTGAGAGCGCAGAGCAGCAGCAGGGCAATCACCGCAACGCGTGTCATCTGCTATCCTTTCGATTCGCCTATCGAGGCGGTTCATCCCCCGCGTCCAACACGCGGTCTTCCGTCAGGTCCACCTGCGCCCAGTATTTGGGGTCTCCATCCTGCCCTTGGGAGAAGGTAATCCAGATGACCCGGTGCTCATATCCCGGATCGTTTTTGAAAAACCCACGATCCGGTTGCATCAGGAGCCCATGTCCCTGGAGCGTCTGCACCTTGTCGGCCAGACGGGCATCGGCACGAGCTAATTCGATTCCTCGTTGAACGTCCTGTGGTCCTTCGGGAGGCAGATACCCATCCTTTCGCGAGACTTGCAGCACGGCCGTATCTTTCATGCGCACGTCGATCGCGACATTGTGGCTATAGCTGAAGTAGGTGAGTCGGGCGAGTCGAGTCTGACTTCGACAGCAACCGAATGCGACTTTGCCGTCCGGCGGTAGGCGATCCGCATCGATGAACCCCCAGCGGGCACCCAAAAGAGAAGCCACTTGGGGATCGGCTTCGGCCGTTTTCCGCATGGCGATAATCTCCGCTTCTGAGAGCACTGCGGCCTGATTCGGAGACCGCATGACGCTTGCCTCGATCACGGTCCCGGCCATCTTGGGTTTGATGTGTCCGACGGATTCGTCGGCGGTGAATTCCAGGATATGTCTGGTCGGGATCTGAGCCGGAAGTGGAGTTTTTGGAATGACGGTTTCTGGATCTTCGGGGCCAAAGGGACCACGGGAGGCAGCATCGAGACTACAGCCGGCCCCGACGATGAGCAGCAGCAACGTTGCATAGGTCCACATCGTGATTCGACCTT
Source organism: uncultured Nitrospira sp. (assembly GCA_964493335.1). GTDB lineage: Bacteria > Nitrospirota > Nitrospiria > Nitrospirales > Nitrospiraceae > Nitrospira_A. Next base: position 2,147 of record CAZBNV010000032.1, on the reverse strand, counting down.
CCATGGCCATCACACAATCGCCAATTTGCCGGCCACGCCGAGCGCCAGCCTGGACACCTGAGCCGCCGCCTTGATGACGGCGGCGCGCTTCTTTCGCGAGGCGGCATCCAGCAGGGATTTTGTCAAAAGATCTTTATATGTGGTGATCTCGTCGGCCTCGAACGGAACAATTTGGGTCACCGTCTCATTGTTGAACGTGTTGGCCAATTGCAGATACAGATTGGAAATCTCTGCCGCGTAAATCCCTCGACGCAAGGGATCGTTTTTGTAGGTCTCAAACTTCTTTCGCAGGGCTGCCACGGCATCGAGAAGCGCTGTTTGCCGCACTTTGGTGTCGTCCTGACGGCCGACGGCAAAATCTGCACCGCCTAACTGATCGACCAGTACTTGCGCCTCCTCTCGAGCATGGTCCACCTGCGTGGCCAGTTGCTCGATGCTGGTGGTGGCGCTTTCGGCCGTCTCCATCAATTGCTTGATGAGGCTGTCATTGTCTTGGAGGAAGGTGACCACTCCTTCGATGCTGCGGTTCATAGGGGCCTCCGTTACTGTCCGTCGTCCTTCTTCAGTCGGTCGAGCAGTTCCACCAGGTCGGCGGTAAAGCTCTGGGCACGGGCCAACCCGCCGATGCGCAGAATGCGAGCGCCGACGACTTCTTCCAGCGCGTCATTGACCGTTCGTGAATGGTTCACAATTCCCATGAGCTGTTCTGATCGACCTGGAGCTTGATCGAGGATTGAGCCGACGAATTCAGGATCAACGGAAGCCAGGGCCGACTGTTTGGCAAAGCGTTGGATCTGGGCATGGAGGGTCGCCGTGTGTTTCCACGAGTCGTTGAGGGCATTGGCCGTATCCCGAAGGCCGCAGAAATCCTCCTCGAATTGATCCCAGACGGCTTTTTCAAGTCCCTGCGCTTCGGCCATGTAGAGGAGGCTCATGAGGTAGGCCGCGGCATAGGCGGCGTCGCCTTTTTTGTTGGTGACGTTCCGGAACGAGGCCAGGACAAAGCGGTGTTTGGTTTCCTCGATCTGGAGCGATTGGAAGCTCTCATGGAGAAAACCCCGCGCCTGTTCGAGCGCCTTGATCCGAGCCTCCGTTTCTTTTTGGAAGAGATCGATGTTGGTTTGCGCGGCATCGATTTTAGTGCCTTCCAATTGAATGAGGTCACGTACCGAATTACTGTGGATGGAATGGCAACCGGTGCTCAGCAGGGACAGCATGATCATGGACAGGACGGGTAGGGTTCGGCGGATCATGGAAGACTCCTTCTGCTCGCTGACGGATGGTCTGGTCATCGGCGCACCTGCCGCATAGCATCGGCCAATCCTTGGGTATCGGTTCGACTGAGGGTGACGTCGATATCCAGGTACTGTCTGATGATGCTGTTGATCCGGCGGAGAGCCCCGACATTGGTGCGGTACTTGTCGAAGACCGTGAGGTCAACGGACGAAGGGGCCTGCGAATCCGTGGCGACTCGTTGCTCAACCTGCGTGATGAGTTCGGGGATCTTCTGGATCAGGTTACTCATGTCGCCTGCCCCAGCCTGAAAGATGGTCTGGCCGTTGGGGCCCTTGCGCTCAGGCAGCGATTTGAGGCGCATCGCATTGATGACGTCGATTGCCTTCGCTCCCAGCAGGTCGGCATCATCTTTCGCCATGTCCGCGTCCGCGACATCGGTGCGCCTGGGATTAGTGGTCGCCCATTGCAATGCAAGATCTAGTTTGAGCCTGGTCTGAACGAATCGATACCACTGCTGATGCCGAGTGGTGATATTGCTGACCAGTTCACGATACTGCTGCATGAGTTGTTCATTTTCGGCATAAGCCTGGTCCTTCGCCACGAGCGCCTGTTTGATTTCCGGCGGCGTCGTGCAGGCGGCGAGCGAGGCACAGATTACCCAGCTACAGATGCGCAACATCCTCATCGGGACGCCTCCCAGCAAATGTGTCGGAACCAATCCGTCTCTATAATAGGCAAGCTACGTACCTCACGATCATCCATCCTGGCCAGGGCAGATTAATGGCGGATTCGTCGCGCTGCAAGCGAAAACGTCGGCCTCTCTCACATTGAGACAGACTCAGCATCGTACCCATTCCGATACGGGTGTATCGAAGTCAATACAGGGGCGATGCAAGGTGTGCCGTATTGGC
>CAZBNV010000031.1:0-49455 GCA_964493335.1 uncultured Nitrospira sp. | reverse complement strand
GAGTCATAGCACCGCGCTTCGAGGTGGAACTTCCGGTAGAGGGTTCCATGTGGCAATCCTGGCAGACCGTACCTTGCAAGATTTCTCCGGGCAAATCCTTCTGCGTGACATCCTTCACTTTGTCGAAATGACACGACGTGCAAAAGTTCGCGCCACGGAAGAGCGACGTTTGCGTTGCCGGATGCACGAGGTTCTCCTCCGGATCCGCATAGGGTCCGTAGAGCATTTCCCCCGGCTGCACTTTGTAGGTCGGCGGCGGTTGCGGCGTAGTTTCTACCGCGTTGATGAGATGACAGGAGGCACAGCCGATCCCCTCCACCTGCGGCTTGCCCGACAATACCTGCGCAGCAATTTTCTCGACATGTTGCGGAAACACCGTCACCGCCGGTGCATGGCACGACAGGCAGCGCTGCCGCTCTTGTACCGTCGGATTCGTCTGCATCCACAATCCCAATACGGTGCGAAACACTGGCGACTCGAAGGAGGTGCCGTGCAGCAAGGCTGCGTCGACCCGACCGAAGGATTTGAGATCCGGAGTCTGCTCGCGTATCCCCTTCCACTCCTCGTAATGTCGATCGTGGCACTGCTTGCAGTCCTCCGATCGAATAAAAATCTTTTCAATCTCGGCAACCCAATCAGGCGGCGCCTGGCCGTCAGTCTTCTGGGCAATTGCCCGCTCATGGAAGGTGACATTCAGCACACCCATGATCAGCAGGAGTAGGCCCATCCCTAGTTTTTGTATCAGTCGTCCCTTGTCGTTCACGCTCGGTCTATCCTGCGCTAATCTCGCTTGCAGCCGACAAAATGAAAGTTTACGCCCCACCCGACTGGATCGCCAGGATCTGCCGGCTCGTAGGTTCCGACTGTGAAATTACATTCTTTGAGCGAAGCCTTGACGGCTTTCCCGAAATCGATGAGGGTACGGACTTCTTTTTTATCGATTTCTTTGATGACCGACCGGACCTTGATGCCAGCATAGTCTGCCCGTGAATTGCCGATCACTTCAAACACGGCAACACCTTCCGCCCGCTGCAACTTCAGTTCTTTCCGGATCTCTTCGTCGACCTCGCCGACCGCAATCCCGAAATCTTCTCCGAGTTGAATGGCTTCCTCCGCCGTCATCTCGCCGTTGGTGGTCGTGCCGGTGTCTGCATTGACCGCGCTGCTCCACCCAGTCGCGGTGAGCAAGGCCCCACACACACAAAAAGCCCTTCCAAGAGAAAGGGCTTTTATCAGGAGCGACCGGGTCTTCTGGGCTCTCGCCTCCAACGTGTTCACCTCATTCGCGCGACCGAACCAGACTCTAACACGGTCGGCTGCTCTGTCATCCTACCAGGAACAACTACGTTTTTGTGACGGGGTCAAGCGAGAGTTGAAACCAAGGGGCGATAGCTTTTTGGCCATTGCGCTCCTTGTTCTCGCCATTCCACACGGCAAAGGAAACCGCCTGGATACGTCCCGGAATTAATTTCGCTTCATTTTCTTGTTCTTCGCTGGACAGCGGCCGTCGCATCACCACCCGCCACATGCCGTCTTTCCATGTGGCCTTGCCCTGCACACGCCCCTGCTTCTCCTTCGTGGTCAGGGTACTGAACCCGCCACCGATCAAATCCTCCACCGACGATGCTCGCCGAGGAATGACCTCGAAGCGCCGCGGCTCACCACTGACGGCCTTGTCCTTTTCCGTTGTCCTGGCGGCACGGCGGTCGATATCACTCTGCCAATCGGCTTTCCAGTGCCAAATATTGATGTAGTGATCCAACTGGCCCATGCAGAAAAATGCCGGAGCATCGCCGAGCGGTAATCCCAGCGCCACCCCGTCGCGAAAGGTGCCGGGCGTGAGTCGATCATTTTTCGTGTTGTCTTGCCACTCAAGCAAAAAAGCAATGTCTGTGCCGTTGTGAACCGCACGGACCGCCAACGCATGGGCCGTCGGCTCGGGCCATACGGGCCTGGTAATGATTTGCCCGCTCAACGGCAGTGTCATGGGGGAGATTTTCTGCCACAGAGGATCCTCAGGCGTGACGGGAATGTCTCCCGTGACCGCCTGTGCACGAATAATCATGCCTTCCGAACTGACGATGGGAATACCAAGGCCGCCCAGAATGAGGGCGAGAAGAAGCAAACTCGAGAGAAAGTACAGCAGCTTGGTACGGGATGTGTGGACCGACGTCATTCGCCTCATGCCCCGGCGCGATGCCCTAGCCGTGAGAACTCATGCACACGTTCCACAACTGGGAACGATGAATCCATCGAACGCCACTACCATAACTTGGCGCGACGGATCTTGTTTTCCCCCCGCTCGCAGATATAGAGGTACCCTTGCGTATCGAGCGTCAGCCCCACTGGAGAATTCACGACCGCCTCAACGGCCAGCAGGCCATCTCCATGCTTCAGTCCACCAGCGGCATCCTTGGCGACAAACCGAGCAGCGCCACAGCCGCCCATATTTTTATCATCATAACCGCTGTCACCGTTGCCCGCCACGGTGCTGATGAGCCCGGTGTCTGCGTCAACCTTGCGGACCCGATGATTGCCTGTATCGGAGATATAGGCGTGATTGTGCTGATCGAACACGATGGCTTCGGGCGCGTGCAGCATCGACTTCGCCGCCAGCTTGCCGTCTCCGTCATATCCGTACCGGCACACACCGGCAAGTGTGGAGATCAACCCTGTCTTGCGATCAATCTTGCGCACACGATTGCTGCCCTTGTCCACGATATACACATCACCGGCCTTGTCGACCGCGATGCCAACAATATCGTACAGCCGCGCCTCCATCGCCGGACGACCATCGTCGAGATACATGGATAGGCTGAGACCGTCCGAGCAGACTGGCATGAGCCATCCGTTGTCATCGCTGAAATCAATACCGATCGCGTCCCCTGAAAGGACGACCAGGTTTCGCGCAACCAGCGGCTGCTCGCGAGCCTCGTCTTCTGCAGTCCAACTTCCCGCGATGGTTTCCACACGGCCGGTTCGTGAATCATAGCGGCGAATACGGTGCGCTTGTGTGTCGGCAATGTACATCACATCGTCGGCATCGAACGCGATCGCCGCGGGCCACGTCAAATTCACTTCGAGCGCCGCGCCGTCACCGTTGAACCCATGTTCACCGGTCCCCACCACGGTCGAGATGATCCCGGTCTCCCGATCGATTTTGCGGATCCGGTTGCTCCCTGAATCACAGATGTACAGGTCATTGTGCGAGTCACAGGCCACATCAAGCGGCAGATACAATCCGGCTTCACCGCACAGCCCTTCGTCCCCGCTATAGCAGGTCTCACCGATTCCGGCAAAATTATGGAGAGTGCCTTCCGCAAGGTTCACGCGCCGCACGCGATCAGACCCGGATTCGGCAAAATACAACCACCGTTCCTCACGGTCCAGCGCAACATGGTGCGGGAGGGGGATGCCTGCCTTCACGGCACGCTTGCCGTCACCCGTGCTCCGTGCCTTGCCATTTCCGGCAAAGGTTTCGATGTATCCGATCGCTAACTGAACATCTGTTTCCATAACTGACTAGATCCGTTCTGTGCTGAGCCCGTTGTGTCGAAAGATTTACGCGTGCGCGGGTGGAGTTGCGGCCGCAACCGGTTGTTCCATTTGGGGCGTCGGCATGGGTACGGGAGGCTGCGCCTGAATGGCCTGTGCTTGGACCGGCTCGGCCTGCTGCGCTTGTGCCTGGGCCTCGGCTTCGATCATATCCGCCTCGTGGACGGATTTCTTGAATCCCTTGATCGCTTTGCCGATTCCTTCGCCCAGCTGGGGCAATTTCCCCGCACCAAAAATAATCAGCACGATGAACAGGATCAGGATCAACTCTGTAAAACCAAGGCTGCCAAACATGGTGTGTCTCCTTTGCTCACATGTTTAGGATGCGGCTCCCTCTTTGGCCTTCTTCGCGAATCGTTCCTTCAGGCGTTGGCGAGCCTGCTCGGCCTGTTCAAACATTTTGCACTTATCGTAGACACTGATCAAATTGTAGTAGGCGAGCGGCTCATCAGGACTGTGCTCCACGGCACTCTCCATCACCTTGATCGCCAGATCCGTCTTTTTGTGATTGAGGGCGATCTCCATCAACTTAAAACTGGCTTCCAAATGTTTCGGATCGAGTTCGAGGACCCGTAGGTAACACTGAATCGCCATATCCATGGTGTTGTAGTCGGACACTTGCGGATTGTCCAATTCTACATAGACGCCCGCGAGATTGTACCATGCCATCGGATCGTCCGGCGTAATCTCCACGAGTCGTTCGTAATAGTTCTTCGACTCCATGTATTTTCTCTTGTCCGCCTGCACGCGGCCAAGATTGAAGAGAGCCAAGACATCATAGGCATGCACATCGAGCGCACGCTTGAATTCCGCTTCAGCCTCATCGATCATACCTTTGGTGGCGTAGATGGTCCCGAGATTCGAATAATACATCGCGAGGGACCGGTTCATTTCCGTCCTGAGCCCCTCGGCCATCTCGATCGATTTCTTCACTTCGGTCAACGCGTCGTCGAGCCGACCTTTGCTGAAATACAATTCCCCCAGTCGACATCGAGCCTGAAAATCGTCCGGCTCGGTGCTGAGCAATTTTTCAATCTCAGTGATTTCTTCGTCGGGATTCAAGGCCTGCTCGCCCGGATCCACCGCCGCACTGTCTTGCCCTACGCCGGTCGTCTGTGTCTGTTCATCCATAGCCACGTATCCTACTCTCTGGGTGACGGGAAAGATTAAATGTGTCCGCTAACAAGAGAATTCTGCGAGTCCACCAGCGGGGGCTTGGTCACCGCCGCCTGCTCCATCACGGCGCCCTTGGGACGATCGAGTGTCAGCAACATCACCCCGAGGATGACCATCAGGCTCAAACTTGAAAACAGCAACGCATAGCCGGCGATAAACATTAATGCGAGACCATATCCCGCCAGACGTCCCATTGTCACAAGCCTGATCACGGTATAGGACCAGCACAACAGTCCCGCAACATAGCACGCAAAGGGCAAGTAAAAGGTATACCCCATGCCCATCTGAAAGATCCAGCTGATACCTTCGCCGGCTTTCCGAATGGAATGGGCCAAAACGGGATTGTAGAGGCCCAGGAAATAGTCCATGAATAATAGGGCGAGAAAAACCACCCCTGAGACAGCCCCGAACCAGAGGGCGCGTCGGCGCTGCTGTCGGTTCCGGGTGCGAAATGACACCCCGCGGCCATAGGCCCAAAACACGAGTATGCTCGCGAGGACCATCAGCGCTTCGCCGAGACGATTGGCCTCATAAACCAACGGGGGAGCCGCAATCACCCCCATCCATCCGTAGGTGGTGGAAAGAATCTGGTAGTAGAGCCACCCGGAAATGCCGAAATAATAGGTCGCACCCATGATCCGCTTGGACCACTCCTGGTGCTGCGACAGGTATTCGATCATCAAGGCAGTGAGCGCAATGACCGTAATGACATTGTACGCGATGGAGCCCAACATACCCGGCGGCACGATCAGGAATGCGACCGTCAGTATCAAGAGCAGCCCGACACTGGGAATCGTGACGGCATGGATCCCCGTAACCCCTCGTGCGCGCATTCTATTCAGGAGCAAGACGACGAGCGCGAGAAAGACGAAGATCGCGACGACATTCAGCAGGGCAAAGCCGACAGAGGTGAGCAATTGAAAGGTCGTACCGACCCACTCGTGCTGCGCGGCGATCTTGCTGATATGCATGCCGAGACGGGAGACCAGCCGATAGAGCACGAGTTCGAAGAAACCGACGAATAGCACCAGCTTGATGGTGTACTCGAACAGTAGGCCCTGATCTTCCACTCGTCCGGTGGATCGTTCGGCTGTAGCGGCTATGGCAGACATCTCCGGCCCCCTGTACAACACGTTGGTGATGGCCCCGCACACAAAAACCGGTCGATGCTCGCAGCCTCAGGTCCGGACGACAACGGGGATCCTAGGAACCGGTCGGTTGCGGGACCTGTAACGCTTGCGACTTGGCCCGGGCGATATACAGCAACCCGTCGGCCATCGAATAGTTAAACGGCAATTCACACACGACTTCACTGATCTTTTCATAGACATGCTGGTACAGCTGTTCAGCTTGGGCGGGAGTCATGCCCTCTTGCACTTCATAGAAGAAACCCAGACTCAGGTCTTCCGTTGCCGGTCGCATGATTCGTCGGATGCCGTAACTGCCTGGATCGCTCATGATCGGCGCTTCTTTTTCCAAATCGAACAGACAGGGCTGGCAGGAAAATCCATATGACTCGTGGAGTTTCGTGTTCCCCACGACGAAGTTCATCGTGTCCAGTGCTTCCTCTTCCTTCTCCGTAGGGAATCCGACGATCACATAGCAGTGCACGGCGATGCCGAGATCAACGCAATCATCGACGATTCGCCGCACAGACTCCTGCTTGATTCCCTTCTTCATGAAATCCATGACTCGTTGATTAAACGACTCCAAACCGAACACAATTTTTAAACACCCGGCGTCCCGCATCTGTCCAAGCAATTCACGCGTGAGGTTTTTTTCAAAGCGCAACTCACAGGTCCATTTGACGTTCAATTGCCTGTCAATCATTTGTTGGCAGAGGCGTTTGGTGGGAGACAGCGCAAAACATTCGTCGGTGAAGAAAAATGACTGCGCCCCATAGCGCTGCTTCAACCAGGCAAGGTCATCCACCGTTTTGCCAGGGTCGCGCTGACGAAAATTTTGGTGATCCAGCGTCAGGGCACAGAACGCGCAGTCCTTGTAATAGCACCCGCGTGAAAATTGTACCGGCAGAACGGGCTCCGGCGACAAATAGAGGTCAAGCGGAAACCCGTCGTAATTCGGTGCCGTGAGCTGGTTGATATTTTCAGAGTAAAACGGCTGATTAACCGCAATTTTGCCGTTCTGGCGATAAATCAGATTGGGGACCTTACTGAAATCCCGCTTACCGTCCATCTGATTCACCAGTTCAAGGAGGGCCGTTTCTCCTTCGAATACCACGAAGTCGTCAACAAGGTCGAACAGCCATGGACAGCGGCGGAGGTTATCCACCAATCGGGTAAAAATGCTACCGCCGACCGTCACGTGCAGCTCCGGCGCATGTTCTTTGATTAATCGGCAGAGCGTGAGACCAGGAATAATTTGCGAGGTAGCTGTAATAGACACGCCGACTAAATCCGGACGATCCGTCAGTATAGAGGGCAACACGTGTTCACGGAATAAGCTGATATAGGGATTTTGCGTTTCATCCCGGATAGCCTTAACCAAATCTTTCGACGAGTAGATTGAATAGTCACCGAATTGATTGTCGACGACCGTCATTCGTGTCGGGAAATAGAGCGAGGAGATCACTTCAAGCCATTTATCGATCAGAAAAAGACTGTTGCGGTAGGCTTCGATATCGTAGAATCCTTCCCCGCGCAACGTCTCTTTCGCCAACTCGATTCGCTCAAACAAATACGGAAATCGATCGAGTGACTCGATGATCCGTGCGAGTTGCTCGGCGCTCCCTGGGCCAATTTCGCCCGTGCGTTCCCGCTCGAGGCTGTGCTGTCTCGCTACCAGCTGCTGATAGAGACTCTGGGCAAATGATTGCGTCAGAACCTTGTCCAACAATTCGATGCCAAGATCGCGTTGGGAGACATTGTTTACCCCGGCCTGAGCAAGGAACCCTGTGAGCGACGGCAGACTAAGGTAGGGCTGAGAAGGATGCCAGGTAGGCGGAAACAGGAGTGAAACTTTCATAAAATAATCTTTATATTAAGCAGGAAAATCAGTATTTTCAGTTACATCGCACCGTATCGGTTTATACACTCCGCTCCAGTTCAAATGCAACCCTTCGGGCCCATGGCGCGGCAAGAAATTCTCCTGGTTTATCCGCTCGAAATTACTGTCACATGCACGAAGGCCCCAAGTCCTTTTGCCCTGCTGGGCAACGACTCGGGGCCTCCATGTTACGATTCAGAAACGATCTGCCTACTCGAATTCTGAGCAGGACAAGACTCTTTAGGCTACTTGGTTTACGGCAACTTCAGCGTAAACCAGGTGGAAAGAGCCTTCATGCCGTTTCGTTCAATGTTGTTGCCATCCCACACCGCGAACGCGATAGGCACGGAGGCTCCACCCTTGAACTGCGTGTCGTTTGCATCGCCGGTCTCCAGCGAACGCTTCACAACCACACGCCACGTCGGACCTGTGTATCCACCGCCCTTAAGTGACCCTGACGGCTCCCACACACCATTGCCGATCACATCCTGATGGGCCTGGGTGGTCAAGGTGCTGAACCCGTTGGCATTCAGATCCTCGACGGAGCTGACGCGCAGGGTCGGGTCGGACATGATGTTACCGGACCAAATCCCTGAATTGAATGGGCCAAGACTTCGGCCGATACGATCCGGATAGGTGACTCCACCGGCCGGTTCTTCGAAATAGTAGTCCCAGAAAATGCCAGGGTATTGGTCATCAACGTCCCACATCCCAGCACTGTCCTTACCAAGATCCTTCTGCCACTCAGCGTTCCAGCGCCAGATGTTGACGGTCCCACCGGACTGGCCCATACACTGGAATGGCGGAGCTCCCGCGGTGTTGACCGGAAACATGACCGCCACCTGGTCACGAAAATCCTGTGGGCCGATCGCCGTGTCGTTCTTGGTCTGATCGCTCCAATCGAGGCGCAAGCCCAAGTCCTTCCCATTGGTGACCGCCTTCACAAATACCGACTTCACGGAAATGTTCGGATGCATCGGAGTCGTGATCGTCTGACCGCTCAGTGGAATAATGACACCCGGAACTCCTTCCCAGATGGGGTTTGCACCGTCCATCGGGATTGCCCCCTTGATCGCCTTCGCGGGAATGGTCACCGGTTGGCTGACCGCGAGAGGCACCTGCCCAATCGTCAACATGATGCCAACGATCAGCGCAGAGAGCAGAATGCCAAACACCAAACGTTTGTTGCGTGTCTGCACCAGTCTCATTGCGTATGCCCTCCTCTGAAAGATTAATAAGAAAAAAGAACTGAGCACTTATAACATCTACCGAAAACCGAATCCCATACTGCCCGCAAACCGAGAACCCCTACGCAGTTCCGACGGGGCCTTGACCCTTCTCACCACCATCCTTCTCTTTTTCCTTCTGGTCCAGGAAGGATTCGGCCCCGACCTCACTCAGCAACATACTGAGCTCATTCCCTTTATCCTGCGCCCCACACTCGTAGGTTTGACCTTCCGGAGCATTGAAGGTAGCTGGTCTATAGTCCGTCTCAGAGTAGGGTTGCACGGGGACTCCGAGAAAGGCGACCTCAAAATCCATCCACTCAGACATACAGTCGGCAATCAATTTGAATAATCCGTCATCAGACTTCTTCGCCAACATCCGACAGAACAATGGAACCCAACGGCCGATATGATTCCTGATAAACTTCTTCTGCGCATCGACCACGATGTCGGTCTTATCCATGCCATCATGGCAGCGCGAATACGATTCTTTATAAGTCAGAAAATGCATGAACTCGAGTTCGACGCTGAGGTGGTCCAGACGTTCGTGAACGTCTTTAGAAAGCTCGACCCCGAATGCTTTGTAAAATCCGGCGATGTCGCCCATGACATGGGACTGCGCGAAGACGTGATCATTGCCGAACAGCGTTTCGTACGGCGGGCAATCGAGCGTGATGACATTGGTGAACACCCGGCGGTGTTCGGTCTGTAGATCACCAATCTGCCAATTGACACACTCGGCCAAAACCAGCTTTTCGATCTGGTCAAACTGCTTTTTCATCAATGCGATTTTCTGGATTGCGCGGTCACCACCGATACCATCTAACGCCACGCGTAGCCCTTCCAGCGCTGCGCGTCCGTCTTCGACGAATTCACCGCACTGCAGGTAATCCAGGAACTCTTCGTCCTCCGGGTATAACAAACTCCACGAGAACAGAAGATATATTTTGCTGCGATTGAGCGCACGTTCGACGGCGGGCGAATCTTTGATGGCGACAGTCTGCGGGGGAGCGACTGCGGTAGAGGACGGGGAGGTGGGCTGCACGACTTGTTTCGATGTCATACGTTTATTGCTCCTCACCTCAACATGTTGCGCATTTTTCTCGCACACTACGCAACATCTGAGTCCTGCGGCACAGGAGGCGTATGATAGGTAAAGGAGGGAGGGATGTCAAGCATGAACTCTCCTCCATTTGCCTCGCCACACGTGCCGACGTTTCACTAATTTTCTTGACGTTCTTCATCTCTTCAACACCGGCTTGACGGACCGCTGGGCGACTATCTCCAAGCCCCGGCAGCAAGGTTTCGCGCCGGCACCACCTTGATCGCAATACGATCATTCACGGTCTTGCAGATCTGCTCACACATTCCACATCCGACACAACGGTCTTGAGCCACGACCAAATGCAAGGCATTAAAATCCATCGACAGCGCCTCAACCGGGCACTTCGACACGCAGGCATGACAACCTTGGCCTGCCGTGCAGACGCGGTGCGACACGGTCGCTATGCCCATCCGCACGTCGAAACAATCTGCGACCGGGAGGAGCGCCTCCGTCGCACAAGCTGCGATACAGGGAAAATCTGTACACAATTCGCACGCCACTTGATTTGGAAAAATTATCGGACTGCCGTTCGCCATATCGCTCACGATCGCCCCGGGAGGACAGGCTTTGACGCAGTCGCTGCAGCGCGTACATCGCTCGAGAAACATCACTTCATCGACCGCCCCGGGAGGACGCAACCAATCCGCCCGTACCGGAGCCGCAGCCTGCTCACGGGGTGCGTCCTTGTAAGCGGCAAACTCTCGAGCCGCCTTAGCCACCGAGACGACGGAGTCTTTCAGAAAATCTCGACGCCCGTATTTCGGATCACCGGCCACAATAGTCTCCGACTACATCACACCATCGGCGCGCAACTTGTACACTTCCACGCAACGATCGCAGGCGCCATACTCGACATCCCAGCCCGGATGATTCTCGCGGATGAAGTCCAGGATGTACCCTTCCAGCTTGGTGTCCATATCTTCCACCCACGAGTAGGTGGGAAAGCGGCACAACGGACAAGGAAATCCCGGCATCAGCATGACCTTGGTGTTGGTCTCCGGAACTTCTCCCCCTTCGACGTCCACCGCGCGATCCAAAATGCGCAGCGTGTCTGTCGCCATTTCCACTAATTCGGAATGCGTGAAATAGCTGGTCTGCCAGAGACCTTCAAACACCGATTTCAACTGGGCGGGGGGGATCTTTCGGTACCACGACCGAAATTCTTTGAACCGATCCTCTTTCGACAACATCGGTTCTTTGCCCATCACGATCAGGCGACTGTCGACGCTGATATTCCAAAGGATCCGATAACGATGCAGAATCAGTGTTTCTTCACCGGGGTTTTGTCCGACCCTGGTATCAGGATCGTACCCAAAGGTGGGATCGAGCATGTCATGGATGTGCATGAGCTCGTGCCGACAGTAGCGCGTGAGGGCCGGATCATAAAACCGTCTTGGAATCAACTTGATGCCGACTCCCTTCAAGCCCTTTTCCTCGAATTGCTTGGCCAGGTCGTGTTCGACGGAGCCCCACTTCCGCAGCACATCGACCCCTTCCTGATCTTCCTTCAGTACACCCTTGACCAGCACCACGCCTACACGCTGCTTCAGTTCAGGAAACTCGTTGAAGGCGTCGCGGATAATATCGGAGAAGCCCCAGATTCCGAACAAATACTGATACAGCTTCTTGAACTCTGCCTCGCGATCATCAAGCGTGAACTTTTCGTAGATCGGATCGGCGAGTTCGTGAAACTCTTTATAGTAGGTCGGATCCCCTTCCCGTTCCGTCTTTTCAATGAAGGAGTCGATCACCTCCTGCAGTAAGGCCGGCTGAAAACGGATCTCCATCGACGGCTTGGATACTTCTACTCCGGTTGCCATAAGACCTCACATGTTCTGGTTCACTGAAGGGAAGAACCCGCGCGAGCGCTACGCTTGACTTGCTCCCGGTCCTTCTCTTACGATCATCGAAAATGACCGCCGATTATACAAACCCCTTGACGATTTTTGCAAACCGTTGAGGGTAGGCAGGGGCCCGGTAGCCCCCGCTCAGACCAGGGACGAGGCACAGACTTTATGAGCAATCACACCACCGCGCCCCCCACGACTCCTTCCTCTGGACAGTTGCATAGCCCGGGAGGATCCGCATCGACTACACCGCCAACCATCGATCATTTAGAGTATTGGAAGGCGGGTCTGCGGGAACTCAAGACGTTTCGAGGGCATTCGCATGGGGTCTGGACTGTGGCCTATGCCCCCGACGGCCAAACCCTTGCCAGCGGAGGCGTCGATCGATATGTCCGCCTCTGGGATATTGAAACAGGACGGCTCCTACGTTCGCTGCGTGGCCATACGGCTGACATCCGCGCCCTGGTGTTCACGCCCGATGGCCGCGCACTCGCCACGGGTAGCGAAGATCGGACCATCCGCCTCTGGAACCCGAAGACCGGGGAACCAACAAAACTCCTGTTCACACGTTATGACCACAATGTCTGCAGCCTGTCCCTCTCCCCAGACGGCCTCATGCTGGCCCGCGGTAGTCACAATAAGGATATTAAGATCTGGGAAGTCACGACGGGAACCGACCTCATGACGCTGCTGGGAAAAGATCAATACGATCACCACTGGTCGGTCTGTGTGGCATTTTCGCCTGACGGCATGCATCTCGCCAGCGGGTCCGACATCGGCAAAATCAGAATTTGGGAAGTACTGCCCAGCGGCGAAGAAAAGATTCTGCACAACGGTCATTGGGAAGAAACCGCTGAGGACTCGACGGAAACCCGCGGGTTCTTCATCGAAGACGATGGAGGATTCCAGAAACCCATGGAGTTTTGGATCGGCGCGATGGTGTTCACGCCGGACGCAAAACTATTGATCACTGGGAGCCGGGACAATACGATCCGTTTCTTCGAAATGCCGACCATGAACGAACTTCGCGTTCTGCGGGCGCATAGCGGATGGGTACGATCGTTGGCTGTCTCGCCGGACGGAAAAGTGCTCGTGAGCGCCGGAGACGACAGCACGATCCGCTTCTGGGACATTGCCACGGGCCGCAACTTCCGGACCGATAAGAGCCATGCCGGCGCCGTTCGCGGTATCGCATTTTCACCCGACGGTTTACGCTTAGCCAGCGCCTCATGGGATCGCACGGTGAAACTATGGGAAGGTGGCCAAGAGCCGGCAGAATAACTTCACCCGTCATCCTCCTCCGCCTCGCCTCGGGCGGAGGAGATACCGTACCGCTTGCACTTGTCCCACAAAGCTTTTCTTGACAGCCCCAAGACATTGGCGGCATTAGTTCGATTGCCTTGCACCTGCTTCAACACCTCGACAATATAGTCCCGCTCAAATGCTTCCCGCGCTGTCGCCAGGGTCACCTGTGCGGCCACGGATGATTTCTTGGTCTCTGCAGCGAGTCCCTCAATACAGAAACCACACCCCGCCTGAGGCGCCCCGCCAAGATAAGGGCAGGTTTGAAACCCGCAAAGATTCCAGGGCTGCAGCTCCTCCCCCTCTTTCGCCAAGGCGACTGCACGCTCCACCATCTGCTCCAGTTCACCCACATTTCCGGGAAAGGAGTAATGCAGAAGCAGTTCACGACTGGGCTGAGCGAACCCCTTCAGAGTCTTGCCGAGGTTCGCCGACTGACTTTCCAGGACATGCTCGGCGATAATCAACACGTCCTACCGCCGCTCCCGCAGCGGCGGGAGGACGACCTGCACGGGCGTAAGATAGTCGTAGAGCTCCTGGCAAAACCGCCCCTCGGTCACCGCCGTTTGGAGATCTTCTTGAACCGCAGAGATAATTCGAACATCGACGTCAATCGCTTCTCGCCCACCGACACGCTGGAACCGCTTTTCCTGAACCAAACGCAAGACTTTCGCCTGAAGCGCGAGAGACAGCGAGCCGATATCGTCGAGAAACAACGTGCCTTTGTGAGCCAGTTCGAACCGCCCTCGCCGTTGACGCACAGCCCCAGGGATGGCTCCCTTCTCATGGCCAAAGAGTTCCGACTCCATAAGGCCTTCGGGAAGGTCCGCACAACACACCTTAAGCAAGGGCTGATCCCGTCGCGGACTATTCAAATGGATAGCGTGGGCGACCAATTCTTTGCCCGTTCCACGCTCCCCTACGATTGACACCGGCGAATCCGTGGCCGCAAGCAGCTTGATCCTCTCCGACAGCGTTCGCATTTGGTGGTTGCAGCCGTGCATCCCACTGAAGCTAAACCGGTCCTCCAGCACTTCTTTCAACTCAAGGTTTTCACGTCGTAGTCCGAGAATTTTCCCGACGCGCTCGACGATCAGCAGCAACTCGTCCATCTGAAATGGTTTAGTAATGTAATCGTATGCGCCCAGTTTGATTGCGCCGACAGCCGTATCGACCGACCCATGGGCGGTAATCAAGATCACTTCCGTCGTGGGACTTCGCTCTTTTGACGCCTTCAAAATCGTGAGCCCATCGGCGCCGGGGAGGCGTAAATCGGTAATCACGATATCAAATTGGCGCGTGCCGAGGATCGCCAGCCCCTCTGTTCCCGTCGCCGCCGCCGTCACCTCGCACCCGAGGGCTTCCAAGGCATCCAGCATCGACAGTCGCATCAACGGTTCGTCATCGACAATGAGTACCTTGAGGCCCTTCACGAAAACCTCCCACTGGCATATCGTTCGATCGCGAGCGGAATGGAGACGGTAAATGTCGTTCCTTTGCCGACTTCGCTCTCAACAAAAATCTTTCCCCCATGCCGTTCCACAATACCTAAACTCACCGACAGGCCCAGCCCGGTTCCCTCGCCTTCGTTCTTCGTCGTGAAAAACGGATCGAAGATCCGAGGCAGCACCGACGGGGAAATCCCGCAGCCGGAATCCCGAACGTGGACGAGGCAATTGGCGCCCTCCACCGTGGTACGAATGGCCAGCACCCCGCCAGCCCGCATCGCCTGAATCGCATTCAAAATGAGATTCATCAGGACCTGCTCCATCATATGACGATCGATCATGATCTCCGGCATCTCACTCGCCAATGCAGTCTCCAGCCGGACATGGTGAGGCACAAACAGATGCTCCGTCAGCAGCAAGACCTGCTTGATGACCTGATGGATATCGGCAAGCGCCAATTCCGGATTGTGCTGCTGCGAAAAATCGAGGAGTTGCCGAACGATCTTTTGCACCCGCCTCAGTCCGTCCTCCATCGATACCAGGTACTCCGCCTGCCGGGACGGCGACAGGGTCCCCTTTCGCATGTTGTACAGGCAGTTCAAAATGCCGCCCAGCGGATTGTTGATCTCATGTGCGACCCCCGCGGCAAGTTTTCCCACCGATGCCAGCTTCTCGGAGTTTCTGATTTGCTGTTCCAATTTTTTGGTATCCGTCATATCACGCGCGATGCCAAGGACACCCAATATCTCTCCCTCCACACCATGCAAGGGCGAAACGCTGACCATCACAGACCGGGGCTCCCCTGTCTTGGTCAGCACTTCGACCTCATAGACTTGTTTGACGCCGATGTCCAAGGTCGATTTCAAACGGCGGCCCCGATGTCGCTTCGATAACAAAGCCAAATAGGGCCGCCCCAACAAATCCTCTTTTGCATAGCCCCACGCCAGGACCTTGCTGTTGACATAGGTAAAACACTGCTCGCTATCGAGCGTGTAAATGACGTCGTTCGCGTTCTCCAACAAATTTTCGAGATATTGTTTGGTCTCTTCGATCTCGCGAGTCCGCTCGGTCACCTTCGCTTCCAACTCCTGCTGGTAAGTATGCATCTGCCGTTCAAGGCGCTTGCGATCGGTGATATCACGAAGCTGGACCATGACCCAGGTGTGGTCGCTGCCGCGCACCAAGATGAGGTCCATTTCCACAGGCGTTTCCTTGCCGGTCGCATCACGCACCGTCATTTCCTGGGTCGGTACCTGGCGCTCACCGGCACGAATCTTTTCCAGCATTAATTTCATGGCGTCATGGTGGACCGGTTCAATCACATTGAGGATACTGCTCCCCACAACCTGCTGCTCGGAATACCCCAGCGCCTGTTCTTCCCGCTTATTCACTGCCACAATCAGGCCGTCTTCGCCCACCATAAACACAGAGTCCGCAACCAAGTCGAACAGCGCCTTATAGCGCGCTTGCGAGGCGACCAGTTGTTGCGTGCGCTCATTGACCGCTTGTTCGAGTTGGGTCGTGTACCGTTGGATTTGCTGTTCCAGCAGACGCCGTTCCGTCACATCACGTACGAACGCGCGGGAGTGCACAAGGCCCCCGCCGCTTTCGAAGAGCGCTGTCGCATGAATTTCCACATCGATCGGATGGCCGTCTCCCGCGACAAACACCGTCTCGATCGTACTGCGGCCCTGCGCGACCAGGCGCTCCAGATAAGCCAACACCTCTGTTTCGCGCCCTTTGGGAACGAGATCCCAGAGACGCATCTGGAGCATCTCCTCCAACGAATACCCCAGCTTGTCCAGGCCGGTTTTGTTCACATGCACAAACTGACCGGCCTTGTTCAGTTGATAG
This sequence comes from uncultured Nitrospira sp., assembly GCA_964493335.1. GTDB lineage: Bacteria > Nitrospirota > Nitrospiria > Nitrospirales > Nitrospiraceae > Nitrospira_A. The sequence goes on along the minus strand of CAZBNV010000031.1, from coordinate 32,936 downwards.
ATCATCTCCGGGGAATGCTCGATAAGATCGCGGTACCGTGCCTCCAATCGGCGGACATCCTCCATTCGGTGCTCAATCTGTTCAAATGACACACGCAGGTTGACCGCCATCTTGTTGAACGCGTCGGCCAGATGCTCGATTTCATCGCCGGTCTTGAGATTCAGCTGCTGATCCAACCGACCGCTTCCGATTCTCTGTACCCCTTCCTGGAGCAAACGAATTGGACGGGTGATCCGTCGCGCGACAGCCAGCCCTGTCACCACCAACACGCCAAACACCCCCAACCCATATACCGTCACCTGAACGACCAGCCTCGACAAAGGCGCATAGGACTCGTGAGGGTCCTGTCGCACGAACGTCACCCATCGCTTACTGCCCAAACTATCCGGCGTGAGATGATCGCCCAAACGAACCGGCGCAAACCCTACAATCGAGTTCTGTCCACCGTGCGAATCGTTGGCCACAATACTCCAGCCGGCATGGCTCGCATTGATGGCGTTCACCAGCTCAGGCGTCACCGCATGTTCTTCGGGAGACAGAACCGGGCAGATCAATGGGACGCCGTCTGAATTGAATAACATCGCATGACCGGTCTGCCCCACCGTGACTTCCGATACCGAATGGAACAATGTATCGCGACGCAAGAGGATCGTGACCGCGCCGATCACTACATGCTGTTCATCGTCAAGGAGCGGCACTGACACATTGAGCACATGGGTCCCGAAGGACGGGTCGAAAAATAGATCACTGACAAAAACCCCTCCGGTTCCGCCTTTCATGACGGCCTGCCACCAGGAGGCCTTGCCATAGTAATACTCGACTTGTGGAATTGAGCTCACGACCAGGGCACCACGGTTGTCGGTGACAAAAATCCCGACATAGTCGTCTTTGCGGATGTCGTGCCACCGAATCAAGTAGTTCGTCACGATCCGGTTGATGAACAGCGGAAACTCGCTTTGTTTGTCGCGTTGTCGCCACCGTTTCTGCCAGGCCTTGATCATGGACTGGACGGTCTTCTCATCCTTGTCCACATAGGTGCGGTTCGACTCGGTCACGGACGTGCGAAGGAAGGGCGTCGCGGCCAGTTGCTGCGCCTCGTTGATACCACGCGTCACCTGCATTTCGATGCGCCGGGCGGCTTCGACGGCCACCTCTTTAAAATTGGCGCCGATCGTTTCGCGAAGCGCCCGGCGCTCTTCGATGTAGGTCATGACAAGAGAGAGGCAGAGCGGCAGGAGACCGACCATCACGATGGCCGTGATGATTTTACGCTGGAGACTGTGAGACCGGCTCCAGAACAGCATGGGTATGACTTGCCCCGACAAACAGCCCTCTCAGAACATCGTGCGGGGCTCGGGCTCCGGCTCGAATAAGCCGACGCCTAGCGACGCTTCATGAGACTCCCGGCACTGCTGGGCCATAGCAACAATAACGGGCTCGCCACAAACACGGACGAATAGGTCCCGAACATGACGCCGCCGAGCAAGGCCAGCGAGAAATCGTGCAAGACCTCGGCCCCCGCAAGCACCAACGGGATGAGCACGATGACCACGGTTAAGCTGGTGACGATGGTGCGACTGAGCACCTGGTTAATGGCCGTGTTGATGATCGTTTCCTCATCCTCCCGCCGGCGCGTTCGCAGATTCTCACGGATACGGTCAAACACCACCACCGTATCGGTCAGCGAATATCCCGCCAAGGTCAGCAAGGCCGTCACCACCAGCAAGGTGATCTCTTTGTCCAACAGATAGAACACTCCGAGCACAGCCAACACGTCATGGAACGTCGCCAGAGCCGCCGCCACCCCGAACCGCAACTCAAAGCGCACCGCGATGTAGAGCACGATGCCCACAAATGAAATGAGCACCGCGATCAGCGCATCTTCCTGGAGCTTCTTGCCGATGGTCGGACCGATTTCCATACTGGAGTCGACCACAAACCTATTGCCGGGGAATTCTTTGCTGAATACCGCCATCACCCGCTCGGCGATCTTCTCTTCGATGGTCGTCGACGCTTTCACACGGATGAGCAGCTTGTTGTCCTGTGTAAATTCCTGCAACTCAGCCGATCCCAGACCGTTCGCTTCTAACGCATGTCTCGCTTCATCGATCTTGATGGCCTGATCGAATTTCAACTGCACTGCCGTGCCGCCGGCAAAATCAATCCCCAAATTTGCCGCGCCGCGCGCGATTTGGATCACCGCAATGATGCCCAGAAAGGCGAGGATGCCGGAGAGCGTAAACGAGATCGCTCGCTTTCCCATAAAATCAATATTCGTCTTCCTCAAAATCTCGAACATGCCGGCTCCTTCCTAGATACTGAGCTGCTCAATTTTTTTACGCTGATTCAGCAGATCGAAGACCACCTTGGTCCCGACCAGCGCCGTGAAGAGGTTGATCGCGATGCCGAGGCACAAGGTGACGGCAAAGCCTTTGATCGGCCCGGTTCCAAACAGAAACAATGCGAACCCGGTGATCAACGTCGTGACGTGCGAGTCGACGATCGTCAGCAACGCCTTGTCGTACCCCGCATCGATCGCCAACCGAACCGGCTTCCCCTGCCGCAGCTCTTCACGGATGCGCTCGAAGATCAACACGTTTGAGTCGACCCCCATGCCGATCGTCAGAATAATGCCGGCAATACCGGGCAACGTCAGTGTGGCATTCAATGCCGCGAGGAATCCGATCAGGCAGATCAGATTCAGCATCAGTGCAAAATTCGCAATCACGCCGGACAATCGGTAATAGATCGCCATAAACACGATCACGAGAAGGCCTGCGAAGAGGGTTGCCTTCACCCCCTTCTCGATCGAGTCTCGCCCGAGTGATGGGCCGACGGTCAGATCCTGAATGATCTTCAGGGGTGCCGGCAAGGCACCGGCCCGGAGTACAATCGCCAGGTTGTTCGCTTCCTCCATCGAAAACGTCCCGGTGATTTGAGCCCGCCCTCCGCTGATGCGCTCTTGAATGACCGGCGCCGAATAGATGGTATTGTCGAGCACGATGGCCATGCGCTTCTTGACGTTCTCACCTGTGATCCGGTCGAATTCCCTTGCCCCCTTCGCGTCGAAAGTCACCGAGACGTAGGGCTCGTTGAATTGGCCGATGGACACCCGGGCATCGCTCAACACATCGCCGGCCAGCATGACTCGCTTCTTGACCAGATAGGGCGCGAGCCATTCCTGTCCGCTGTCTTTTTCCACGATCCTCTCGAAGAGAATCTGGTCGCCTTCCGGCACCTTCCCTTCTACTTGCTTCAGAAGCGCCTCTTCGCGCTCTTTCCCCTTCTGGATCCGACCCGGCAAATCCAGCTTCGTCTGATTGTCATCATCCAACAATTTAAATTCGAGCAACGCGGTTTGCTTGATGAGATCCTTCGCCAACTTGGCATCCTTGATCCCAGGTAACTGCACCACGACCTGCTTCAAGCCCTGCCGTTGGATCAGCGGTTCGGCCACACCGAACTGGTCGATGCGATTCCGAATGGTCTCCAGCGCCTGATTGATGGCGGAATCCTTGATGCGCTTGATCTCCGCATCTCGCAATTCCCACACGACGCTGTTAGGAGACCCAGCCGACTCCACCTCCAGGTAGGTTGGGAAATCTTCCAGTACCTTCTGAACTTGCGCCTTCAGCTCGGCATTTTGAAACCCGATCGTAATCCGCGAGGATCCCGTGCGCTTGACCGATTCGGCCGGAATCTTCTTTTCAAGCAGCAGGTCCTGTATCCCCGCGGCCGTGCGGTCCACCGCAATCTCCACGGCCCGATCTTCCTCGACCTCGAGCACCAAATGAATCCCACCTTGCAGATCCAGCCCCAGGGTAATGCCCTTATCAGGCAGGACATCCCGAACCCACCTCGGCAGCTCCTTGTACAAGGGTTGATAGGAAGGCAAGAAAAAGATGATCGAGGCGACCACCATCGTCACTAAGGCCAACAACCGTCCGCCGACTTTCTTCATACGTGCGCCAATCCTTCCCGTCTCCGTCGCGTGCGTCAATCTTCTTCGTCACCGCGCAGCCGAGCAATGTGCTCTTTTTGGATTTTGATTTTGGTGTTATCCGCAATTTGCAGCGTGACCGTGTCTTTTCCCATGTTCGTGATGCTGCCCCAAATCCCGGACGCCGTGACCACCTTATCGCCTTTTTTGAGGGCGGCCATCATGGCGTCCGCCTGCTTCTTGCGCTTCTGTTGCGGCAGAATCAGCATGAAATAGAAAATGACGAAGATCAGAACAAATGGTACCAATGACAAGAGGCCACCTCCTGTCCCCGTCCCCCCGGATATCCCCTGTGCCCATGCCACCGAATCCCACATAATGTCCCCCGCCTATTTCGCCGTTAAGAAACGTCTGTATTCTGGGTATCCAACCGGCATTCGCCCGCCGGGCGATCAACGAGGTAGGTCCGGTGAAATTCGCGGCGAAAATCCTGAAACGTTCCGCCTCGCACGGCGCTCCGGATCTCCTGCATCAGCTGTGCAAAAAACCACAAATTATGAATCGTATTCAGACGGGCACCCAACATTTCCTTTACGCCAAACAAATGATGCAAATAGGCCCTGGTGTAGCGAGTGCAGACTGGGCACCGGCAGACCGGATCGATGGGCTGCTCGTCCCGCGCGTAGCGGGCCTGCTTGATTACCACACGTCCAAACGACGTGAATAACCAGCCCGTACGACCATGACGGGACGGGACGACACAGTCGAACATATCAATCCCGCGCGCCACCCCTTCGACGAGATCCTCCGGCATGCCCACACCCATGAGGTAGCGTGGTTTGGCCGATGGCAGCTCGGGCACCGTCACGTCCAACATGGCATACATGTCGGCCTTGCCCTCGCCCACCGACAATCCGCCGACGGCATATCCATCGAACCCGATGGACACTAAGTCGCGCGCTGACTCCACCCGCAACGCCGGATCCAAACCACCCTGGACGATGCCAAACAGCGATTGGTCCGTCCGCCGCTTGGCGCTCACACAACGGCGCGCCCATAACGACGTCCGCTTGGCAGCATCACGCACCTGCTCCGTGGACGAAGGCAGCGCGACGACATGATCGAACGCCATGATGATATCCGCGCCCAAGGCTTCCTGAATCTCAATCGAGGCCTCTGGACTGATAAACCGCGACGACCCATCGATATGCGATTGAAAGATCACGCCTTCATCCGTGACCTTGCAAAACTTGGCCAAACTGAAGACTTGAAAACCACCGCTATCGGTCAGGATTGCGCCGGGCCAGGCGGTAAATCCATGCACGCCACCCAACTCTTCTACCACCTTGTGACCAGGACGCAAGAAGAGATGATACGCATTGTTCAAGATGAGCCCATAGCCCATCTTGAGGAGTTCCTCGCCATCGACGCTTCGCACATTGCCCAATGAGCCGACCGGCATGAAGGCGGGTGTGGCAATTTCGCTGCGCCCGGTGGTCAACAGACCCACACGCGCACGCCCGGCGGATTCTTCATGTGTGATGCGGAACGACAACATGCGATCGATGGTCCTACATCTGCTCCGGAGCTGAGACACCCAGCACATTCAGCCCGTTTCGGACCACCTGCTGCACCGCCCACATCAACGCCAACCGCGCGCCCGTCAGGTCGGGCGTCACGACCTCCAGGTGTCGGCTGGTCGAAGGCGCTGTATTGGTTGAAGATACAAGGGCCGTTTCACTGTCAGGCGCGGGAGGCAAAATCCGATGCTTATTATAAAAGGGGTGCAGCATGCCGGCCAATTCACGCAGGTAGTAGGCCATTCGGTGCGGCTCGAGTTCCACGGCACTCGCCTGCAACACCACCGGAAAGGCCGACAGTTTTCGAATGAGCGCGAGTTCATCGGGGTCTTGCAACAGATCGAGGTGTGCCTGACTCGGGAGCGGACAGTCGATACCGCGCGCGGCCGCCACACGCCGGAGGCTGGCAATCCGCGCGTGCACATACTGCACATAGTAGACAGGGTTCTCCTGCGATTGCTGCTTGGCCAACTCCAAATCAAAATCCAGATGCGTGCTGGAGTCGCGCATGAGAAAGAAGAACTTCGCGGCATCCGCCCCGACCTCGTCCATCACCTCGCGAAGGGTGATGAACTCTCCGGCCCGCTTCGACATCTCGACCTTCTGACCGCCACGCAAAAGATTCACCATTTGCACCAGCACGACCCTCAGCCGCTCCTTGGGATACCCATAGGCCTGGACGACGGCCTGCATGCGTGGTATGTAACCGTGGTGATCGGCGCCCCACACATCGACCAACAGATCAAAGCCGCGCCGCAGTTTGTCGCGATGGTAGGCGATGTCGGAGGCCAGATAGGTATAGTCCCCTTCCTGCTTGCGGACGACGCGATCCTTTTCATCCCCGAACGCCGACGAACGAAACCATTGCGCGCCATCCTGGTCGAACAATAGGTCGCGAGCCTTGAGCTCACTCAAGACTTGGTCCACGGTGCCCGAAGATAACAACGAGGCTTCACTGAACCAGGACTCGAAGGTAATCCCAAAGGTTTCCAGATCCTGTCGAATGAGGGCCAGTAACTCCCGGTACGCAACGTCCTTACTCCGTTGTTCCGCTTCAACCGTGGACAATGAGAGTAAGCCCTCGCCCTGTTCCGCTTTCACACGCGCAGCGACCGCGCGAATATACTCACCGTGATACCCATCTTCGGGAAACGGCACTGGCCTCCCGCAGGACTCCAAGTAACGCGCCAGAACGGACACCCCCAACAGCTTCATCTGTCTGCCGGCATCGTTAATGTAATATTCGCTGACCACCTCATGACCGGTGGCCTTTAAGAGACGAACTAGGGCTTGCCCTACAGCGGCGCCACGTCCATGCCCCACATGCAACGGCCCGGTCGGATTCGCGCTGACATACTCCACCAAGACTCGACGCCCTTGCCCCACCTGGCTGTGTCCATACGCTGCGCCCTGAGCCTCAATTTCATGCAAGACTTCCATCCACAACCGCTGCTTGACCGTGAGATTGAGAAATCCCGGTCGCGCAATTTCGACGCGATTGAATAGCGCATCTCGTTGTTCGATGTGATCAATGATGATTTGGGCGATTTCGAACGGTGGCCGTCGCTCGGATGCCGACATGGACATGGCCACAGTGGAGGACACATCACCCCACTCGGGTCGCTTCGGGGCTTCGAGGTACACCACCGGCATCTGCTCCACCTTGAGAAGTCCTCGTTGTTGCGCCAGTCGAAGCGCCCTGACCAACGCCGCACTGACTTTGTCTTGCACGACACCCTGACTCACAGAAACCTCTCTAAGTCTGCGTGGAAACAGCGAAAATCAAACTTGGAATCTAACACACCAGCACATCAGAGACAAGATCGCGAGTTAGACAGTGGGCTGCGTTGATCGTCACATCAATAGCTCCCGGCAACCCTCAATGATGCGCTCAGGAGAAATGCGAAGGCAAACCTTCTCTTGGCAACACTCCACGCTAGTCCAATCGGGACAACGACATGGCTCTCCGGTTAGAATGGAGACCCTGTGCCCAAGTGGAGCCCATCGTCGCGGGCTCGTGGGACCGAAGCAGGCAATGGTCGGAATGGATAGGGCCGCGGCGAGATGCGTCATGCCCGAGTCGTGCCCAAGATAGATATCCGCATGCGAGAGGACTGCCGCCGACGAAGACAGCTCACGATCGCGTATGACCGGCACAGACACACTGAGCACTCGCCGCACCCGAGCGACACACTCACCATCCGAGGGCCCCTCCAGCAGTACGGGAAACGCTTTTTCTCGGTCTAACCACGCGATCACAGGCGCGAAGCATGACGCCTCCATACATTTGTGGATGCTCCCACTCCCGGGATGAATCACCACAAGACATTGTTGCATGCTCCAGTTCAGCGCTTGAAGTATCTGCCTTCCATGTTCTCTCGCTGATGCCGAAGGCACCAGTGGGTTGCAATTCACCTTACTGACAATCTTGCCCTCCAGCACTTCAAGATACCGAGCCGCTTGATGTTCGGACAGCAGATCAGGAGAGGAAGGTGATTGCACACACACGCGCTGAACGCCAAGGTCCCTAAGCGTGTCCGCGATGGCTCCGTCTCTATCCTGCAGCCAGGCCACCGCGAGATCACACGTGTTCAACCACCGCTTGAACGCCAGATGAACGCTATCGCTCCCGGCGAATAACTCTGCCAAACATGTCGATTCGAGCGGGAATACTCGATCAATCTCCCCGCTATCACGCAAGATCAACCCCACCGCTGCACCGGCCAAGAGCGCAATTTCATGCTGTGGAAATTGACGTCGCAGCAGGCTCAAGGCAGGGCGAGCCAACAGCACATCACCAATTGCGCCGGGGTGAACAACAAGTACCCCATGCCGTTCAATATGCGGCGCAGCATGACTTGTCACGGTTGGTCAGGTATAGGTGCCTCAGCCAGTGCCAAGTCGTCCGGCGTATTGATATTCTGAAACGACCTCTGCCCTGAGGCGAGCCCTGTCAAATGAGACTTGCCTAACACAGCAACCCGCAGCTGTTTCTCAAGAAACAGGCGTTGTATCTTGAGATCCTGTCTATCCGCCATAGCCCGGAGAAAAGGGAGGCATCGTTGAGAATACATCGCATGCATAGGCTGAAACCTGCCCCCCAGTTCGGCGACGACTACATCGGCTGTCCTATCGCATGAAGCCATGAAACGAATCACCTCAGCGTCCAGAAACGGCATGTCGCAAGCCACTGCAAATACACGGGGCTCAGAGGAGGTCATCAGACCGGTGAAAAGCCCCCCCAGACTGCCAGCATTTTGAATGCTGTCATACACAACCCTGGATCCCTGCACATCGAGCGAATCAACCGGCTCCGCGAGCACCACAATGGTCTCCGCAAAGGTCGTCTTCAAAACATCTAGCGTCCGCCGAAATATACTGATTCCGCCCACTGTGAGAAACCGTTTGTCGTGACCCATCCGCCGACTCTTTCCACCGGCGATCAGGACACCTGACACCTTCTTAATAATGGGGCTCGGCATGATTCTTAGCGGTCTGCTCGATTGGTGCAAAAAGAACGAGGGGGTGAGTTTCCCCACCCCCTCGCTACAAACGAACACCTGGCTCGCCTATCGCCTAGAGCACTTTGCCCTTCTTCTTGTTGGCACGGCGGGTCAGCATCCAGCCTTCCAGAAGCACCACGCCAACCGCGATGACGGCCGGGTAAATGTACACTTCCTGCGGAATCGGCGGCTGGAGAATCGTGTAATAGAAAGCCGATACGGCCATCTTACGTCCCGCATCACCGTTATGCCCATCCCAGGCAAAGAAAACCATTGGAATATACTTACCGACGTCGAACCTGGTGTACTCGTCATAATCGTCCTTGTCACCCTTGAGCGGGCGAGAGATCATGACGGTCCATTGACCATTCTTCCACTCCGACTTCAACACCTTAACTTTTTCTTCGAAATCATCACGCTCTTCAAAGTCTTGGTCCCACCCAGTCCCTTTAAAGGACCTCAGAGAACCGTCTGCTTCCCACTTGAGAATATCGGCATTGAACTTCGCATCTCCCCACAAATACCGGGGCTTAAAGGGAGCGGGAATTTCCTGCCACTTGATCGGGAATTGGAAACCAATCGCATCGTTATAGACCGCATAATTGTTCTGCGCGGACGCGATAGAGCCCTCTTCTCCGGTTTTCGGTGCTTGTTCCTTGACACCGAAGTTTTCCACGTTCACTTGGGTCGGCGCCCACGGAAGTTTCCCCTCCGCGACGCTCTTCGTTCGATCATCCCATTGGATGAGATAGACAACATTCTTTTCGTTGTACAGTGACTTCACCCAAATATCGTCGATCCGATTCACAAAATTGCGCGGCTTGTGGGTGATCTGACCGCCCATGGCTATGTAACGGCGGCCTATCTTTTTCCACATCTCGTTTTCGGGGTCATTTGAAATTTCCCCTTCAATTGGTGCCGACGGAACGACGAAATTGATTTTTGGCTTGTCTGTTTGCGGATCGATGCCGAGCGGTTTCCCTTCGCCGTCGCGCTCACACAAGGAGTTGACGAAGTTTGCAATGTCCCATCGCTCCTCGACCGTCGTATTATCCGCGAATGACGGCATTGGGGTACCGTTTACCCCGGTTGAGAAGGTTCTGAAAATATTCCGCACATTGTACGGATCCTGGCGACTACCACGAAAATTCCAGCACTTGTGCCAATTGGCCGGCTGAATGGAAAAGCCCCAGTCATCCTTCAGATTGAAAGCGTTTCCGTCTCCGCGCCCTTCGACACCATGGCACTCAACGCACTTCTTATCGACAATCAGCGCGGCGCCTTTTTTCAGGCTCTCCTCGGTTGCCTCAGCAGGCTTGATGGCCCCCAAGTCAAGGATGGTCTGTGACTCCTGTTTGTCGGTAAATTTTCGATCCTTCACCAATTGAGTGGTCACAAACGATAACACCTGACTGCGCTGCTCCTCAGATAAAATACCTTCCCAAGATGGCATCGCAGAACCAGGAAGTCCATGTGTCAGCGTATCAAAAAGGTCATTCTTGCCTGAATCGGCTGATCTTTCGTTGTAGTTAAACAGCGGCAACTCACCGCTCGCCGTGTGGCGAATTTTGAACGTGCCCTGGTTGAAGTTCCTGGGGCGCGGCCACAGCCGATCGGCCCCTGGACCATCACCAGCTCCATCGACGCCATGACACCAAACACACTTAGTAAAGTAGACGCGCTTTCCTGCTTCAATCATGTCTGCTGGAGGTGCAGGCGCCAGCTCACCCGCCTTGAAGCCTGCTGGAAGATCTGCAGCAAGCACCGTTCCCCCACTGCTCACGGAGAAGAGAAGGGCGCCTAATGCCGCACCAATAACCAGCGCCGGCTTTACGTTCGTACGAAATTTGCTCATTGTTAACCTCACCACCTGTTCTCCCAGGTTGTTTGTAAGATTCTCGATTAATCCCATGTCCGAGGATAGTATCCCGTATGCCAGTATTCGAAAAGAATCACCTTCCAGATTTCATCGGTTGTCAAATGCTGTTCCCATGGCGGCATCACAGAAGCCCAAGGAAAACCTTCAGTTGGCAAACCGATTCCACCCTTGGCTACACGCCAGAAAATGAATGTCTCTTGTAGCTGGGCAATCGTTCCTGGATCGGTGAAGTTCGCAGGAATTGGATTAAAGGCAAACGCGTGCAGACCGCGTCCGTTGAGATTGTCACCGTGACAAAAATGACAATTCTGGAAGAATATTTCCCCACCTTCTCGAACGTACTTCAAATATCCTTCAGCCTTATCGTCCCAAGGATTGGCATTAGGCGCCATCAGTCTTCCCATTGATTGCTCGACGATCAGCTTATTGCTATAGGCCTGATCGTATTTGCCTTCGGGATTCACACGGTAGGGATTCTGTGAGGTTTGCAAGGTATACGTCTTACCATGTACTTTCGTGCTGGCAGGTGGTGCGGGATGCACGGTCCGAAGCTCAATCGGCTCATCGACGCTCGGCTTCATCGTCAAAAATGAGAAGCCACCGATGAGGAGCGGCAAGAGTATCAGATACATTGTGCGGAGCGCCTTGTGGAATCCCGTGTGGGCATCCAGCACATTCAATATGGGCTGCTTGAATTTCTTCCAATCCTCTTCATTCGCCGATACCCACATAAACACCGCGACAAACGACACAGTTCCATACATCGCCCGCACACTAAAAGGAATGGGCGGGTAGATACGGAATTTGAGGTAGGTTTGAATAAATGCCCAAAACAGAATTCCCTGCCAGAAGCGCGGGAAGGTAATTCCCATTGAATTGAGCAGATAGCTTAGGCCAGCGAACCCTGCCACGAAGATAGCCAGCTCACTCAATACCTGCATGGGCATGTAGCCCTCAACGAGCCGGACCGTGTTCGAGGGAACAACTCCGAAGATCATACCGATCAACATGAGTAATCCCACGACTCCGATCAATGCCCCGACTGACATTAAAGCTTTCATTTCCTCATCTCCCTTTGTTCCGCAGTACCAATGAGATACCCAAATCCATCTATTATGAAGCTTTGGGTGGCTCTTTTCCTTCCTGCACCTGCGAGAGGTAATCCACGATCTTCTTCAATGCTCCGGCGCTGAGCTTTTGGCCAAACACCTTCGGCATAGTGTTGTCCGGAAAACCCTTCACGACGTAGGCACTAGGCTCGACAATGGATTCCATAATATAGTCAGGAACGCTTTTAGCCTTGCCCTTATATTCCTTGTCCTTAATCCGAAGCGGTGCGTTCGTCCCCTCAACCAACTTCGGACCAATTGTCCCTGTGGCACCGGCTATACCAGGAATGGTGTGGCAAGCTACGCATTGGCCTTTCGCAAAAATCTGATCAACTGGCTCAGTCCCATCCGCCATCAAAGCGCTGGCTCCTGGCTTGGCATCACCTTCTGTTGGAGGCTTTGGGCGATCCGACTCAGGAATGAACTTTTCGTACGATTTCACAATTTCGTCAAAGCTCGGGGCTTCGCGGCCTTCACGAACGTACAACCACGTATCCACCGCAGCCAATTCCGGGAGAGATAAAGAGATCGGTGGCTTGTGAATGGCCGGCATTGGGCTTTCTTTATCATTCGTGCCCTTCACACCATATCCCGCAACAACGAAGCAGCTTGGGCATGCATGGGACTCCGCAATGTACTCTTGAGCATTTTCAGCGGTGCCGGAACCAGGGAACGCTTCTTTTTGATTTGAATCCCGAGCAGCGGGATTGCCTTTATGATATCTAGCATCTTCGATTTGCGTGCCAGCCCGCTCCGGCAGTCCATCCAAGTTTGGTGCGCGCTCGCCCAACATCCCTTTATGAAAGGCATGGCAGAGCGGACATTGACCTTTGCCAATGGCTCCTTGAACTTTATTCTGTCCAACTCCGCCAAAAATGATTTTCTCACCTTCGTCAGCCAGCTCCGTTTGAGGCATGTTGCTGAAATCTTTTTTCTCTTCAACGGGCGGAAAACCACCTTCCACCTGCGGCAGCCAATTGCCATAGCCAGACAGCGCCGCCGCGATAAAAAACATGAAACCGCCGATCTTCAACAAGGCGCTGATATTTGTAAAATAGAGCGCCATCATGAATGCCATGGAAGTGATCAGTACAAGAGACACCGGCAAAAGTCTCGACTCGGCAAAGAAGTTCATCTTGTAGTTGGCGACCGCCATAAAGAGGAGAAAGGCGCCCAAAATGCCGATGAACGTCTTGAAGACCGCTCGTTTGTTCGCAACAGGATCAGAAATTGAGAATTTAAAATAGAACAAGAGGGCAACCAGAAGCCCCAATGCAGGCCATCCCATTGCCATGCCCGCTTTCATGAGTTCAATCACAGCTCAAACCTCCTGAAGGAGGGGAAGGCCCTGCCTGCGCGAGCAGCACAGGTACCCTCCCTCATTGATTCATTTCTTGCGCTTTGACTAGTGCCCAACCGCCGGCGCAGCCGCCCGACCAGGCACGGCTGCCTTCGCCTCGACCGGCGCCTTCTTAGCCGCGAGGGCTCCCAACCAAAACACAAACATAATGGTAGTCCAGAAGAACAACACATTGAATGAAATCATATTTGCGGCAAATCCGACCGTGTGCGTATAGGCCCATGGCGAATTGTCACGCATGATTTCGTTCACATGCCAGAAGAGCCGGACGGAGGACCGAATGTATCCCATGAGTCCCATCATCCACGTGAAAGCCGTTGCCAACATGATGAGCGCGTACTGCGACCGAGCAGAAATTTTACCCCACTCAATGGGACCCATCTGCTTTGCGCCCTTCATCATGACGCTATTGAGGGCGAACATGAAGAATAGGCAGGACAACGTGGTTGCGACCTGCGGAACCGACAATCCCACGCGGACGTTGGCAGGAATGTAGTAGCCGTAAATAGCGAGGAGAATAATGTTGAGGTAGGCAAAGAAGAAGAAACAGCCCATGAAGATATTGCCGAACTTTGACCACGAGACCGTCGAAACTTTATTGCCTCGCATATACCATACGAAGCTCAATACGGTTGTCGTAATAATCACGTTGATACCGCCATTTTTGGCTGACATAACACCGTAATTTCCGAGAACTGGGTGCTGCTGACCACCCATGGCTTTCAATTCGGCCGGGGTCATGACGATTGTGTGCGGAGTGATAAAAACCAGAAATCCGCAGGTGAGCAAGAATACAAGATACTTGATATATCGTTGATACTTTTCCGCCCCACGCATCCGGCCAAGCGCTTGCCAAAGATAGTAGTTGGTGCTGAGGAACAGAATGCCGATCATAGTCGCCTGAATGATAAACAACCATGCCAACAAACCACCCATCAGAGTGATGCCCATTTGCTGCCGATAGGCATAGACCTCACGCATCAGCCAGTAGCCTGCGAATGGCAATGGAATCAAGAACGACACACCGAGGGCCATCGCGATATAGCCCATCCAGTCATAGTGTGCACGCTCCTCGTCGGTCTTTGCCGACAAGAACCGGTATGCCGCATAGGCTGCGACGACACCACCACCAAAGGCCATGTTGCCGAGAATACGGTGCAAGTTCAGAGGATTCCACAAGGCTGTATGGATCACGTGCCAGATATTACCAAGGAAACGCCCCTGCTCATCCACGCCGGCCGGCGACATCATGAAACCGATCCAAGAATTCGCCAGCATCATCAAAACAGTGCCGATGACGTTCAAGACCACGGACATGCTGAGGTGAATCCATTTCAGGAACCCCTCCTTCATTTTGTCCCAGCCATAATAATAGATGTAAAGGGTTCCGCTCTCAGCCACGAACATCAATGCATAGATATGCATGACCGGCCTAAAGATACTTGAGAGGTACTGAAAGAAGGCGGGATAGAGAGTCAGGAAGGTAAAAATCAGAATTCCACCCAGAATTGCGGTCAGCGAATAGGCCGTCAAACTGATCTTAATAAAATCATAGGCCAGCTGGTCGTAGCGCTTGGCCAACGCCTTATCCTTGCTCACCACGCCCATGAACTCGATGATCATACAGAAGATGGGCACAGCCAAGACGAAGCTGCCATAGTAAAGGTGCTGCTGGTTCGCGAACCAAAGAAGGACGCGACTCTCGAAGTTGTAACGAGGATAGTCCTTTTCACTATCAGTCGTCTTAGGAGCCGGAGGGCCAGACACAATCCCTTCCGTCTTATAATAAACATCCTTGCCCTTCTCAACTTTTGCATCACCACCCTCTTTTTTCACTCCAGCAGCTGGTGCGCCGCTGTCGCTGGCGAGGGCAGGGATCGCAACCAAAACGGGCAGAAGGAGGAGGCCGATCATCGCGCCCAGCGCCATGATCGACATCAACTTCGTGCGGGTTACAGAGCCCATGGGTTACCTCCTTGATACATCGCGTATGTGAGCAACAACTTCAAAACCTCAATTTCCAATGGTTATTTTCGAAAGAGGTACCAAAAATCCAACCCCTGCGCATCCATCAGAAAGTGATCAACGGCCGCAAAAAACGAGAGGCAAATCACTACAGAGACGACGAAATACACAATTGTTTGGCCCATCTCAAACCCCCTTCAACATGATAAGCAATTCCCCAGGCCAGCCTACCGGATCAGCATGGGCACTGAACCCCACCGAACCAGTAAAAAAACCAAATACCGACTGCGCAGGTGATGTAAAAAATCATCTTGCCGATTTTAATTTGGACGTCATCCTGAGCAGCTTCCATCATGATTCTCCCAACGGTTTAAGTACGTATTTTGAATTGACACACCAACTATGCTGTGTTAATCAAAATCCCTCATTCACATGTTTTTAAAAGGGATTTTTATGGCTAAAAATTCAAAAGTGTTCGACATTATAGTTTTGGCCGGAATGGTTGTCAATATCATTTTGGCCGTGTTCCTGATCCTCTACTACTTTGATTTCCTGTGATTTTCTCCGAAACCCTGCCCGCTCGCGAGTCACCATTCCCCACACCTGATTGCGCACAGCGAAAGCCGATGGTTTCATCTCGAAAATCCAGCATCATCTTGCTGCGTGCGGTAATGCGCAAGTCCGACCCCGAACTCGTGTATCCCCCTCCGCGCAGAACCTTGTATGTGCCGTACTCCGGACTTACCGGATTTCTGTCCAAGGACTCAGCGTATGCGTTCTCCTGGTACCAATCCTCTACCCATTCCATCACATTGCCGGCGCCATCCATGACTCCATAGGGGCTCTCATCGCTTCGCACCCGGCCTACCGGTGCGGCAACTTCAAAGCCATCATCCACACGAGCCCAATTCGCTCCATCCTGGATTTCGACATTACCCCATGGCCAGAGACGTCCATCCGTGCCACGCATGGCCTTTTCCCATTCCGCCTCAGTGGGTAATCGCCGACCACGCCACTCACAGTAGGCTTTTGCATCCTCCCAGGATACGTAAACCACCGGCTGGTTCACTCCTCGCATACGCGCTGTATTTTTCGCATAGCGTGATGGTGGCCCTGATTTTCGATGGCCAGTTGCCGTCAGAAAGGCGGCGTATTGGGCGTTCGTCACTTCGTAACGATCAATATAAAAACCATCGAGGTAAATCGTCCGTTCAGGACGCTCATCAAATCCCCCCCGATTCGTTCCACGCACAAAAGGCCCCGCAGGGATCGCTACGAGTTCCTCAACGATCGGCTCTTCCAGGACTGACGGCTCAGCGGAGGAGCCCGCAGAATTTTCTTCCACATGCTGAGGCTCAGCTTCAAATGGAGTGGAAATCGTTCCGCGAAGGATGGCTATGAGGGGCAAGCTAGCGGCAAACAACACCACGACGAGGAAGATAATCTTGAATCGTGTTTCAAGCATGACCTGACCGACTACTTGGCCGGCCCATCGGCCTCAATGTCTTTGGCGCAACGAAACCCGACCGTAATATCGTGGCGCCACGGCTTTGCCTGAAACCGTTTGGATGAGCGCACGTTCCGCTTGGTTTCCCGCCAGGACCCTCCACGAATGACGCGCTGCTCGCCTTGGTCGGGCCCCTTCGGATCTCGGTATGAGGATTTTCGATAGGCGTTCTCATCATAGAAGTCCGCGACCCACTCACCGACATTTCCGGTCATATCGTAGATCCCGTAGGGGCTGCGGCCAGACTCGAACGACCCGGGGGGCGCCAGGTATCGAAACCCATCCTCGTCCCCGTCGATATTCGCATAGCCCACCACGAACTCTTCTCCCCACGGATATCGGCGTTTGCCTTCCCCGCGCGCCGCCTTCTCCCATTCCGCTTCGGTCGGCAACCGCTTTCCTGCCCACTTACAATAGGCCTCTGCGTCATCCCACGTCACGGCAATCATCGGGCTTTCCGGCTTGAGCAACTTGGCAGGGTCGTCATCAAACACTTCGATCTTTCGCGTCAGCCGCTTCGTCATCTTGGAAAACCGCGCATACGCTTCCTGCGTCACTTCATGCTTATCTAAAAAATACGGCTTCAAATAGACTTGATGCTCCGGCTTTTCGTCCGGGTCACTATCATTGTCACGACTGCCCATCACAAACGGCCCCTCGGATATTTGAACCATCTCTCGCCCGTCGTCTCCAATAAGCGTCTGATACATAGAGAAGTCCTGAGCAGTAGGCGCCTCCACCGCCTTCGTCTCTGTCGTGATAGACAGTGCTAATTGGCGCATCTGTTTGGCTTTATATGATTCGTAGACCAGCGCTCCAATCATCAAAATGAACGACGCGAACACAAAAATGATCGATCCGATAAGGACGCCCCTGTTTTCCATTAGATTACTCGCACCTCACGATTTGGTGACCGTCGACTGAGCTACAGGGCCTTCATCGCTCGCACCTGCCGCCGCTGCTCTCCGCGCCGCTCGCACATCTAGCAACATCGAAATCTGCACGCCCAAGAATCCACCCATAGCGGCACCGGCTCCCGCCCCGAACGAAATCTTGTCAAACCCCGCAACGAACCATGCCAGCAGGCCGCCCAGGACCGTCCCCACTAAGATACTCAATAGGAATCGACGCCCTCCGAGAAACCCGACCACGCCACCGAGTACCAATCCCAATCCAGCCGTGACGGGAACTGAGGAGCCACCCAAGATCGTGCCTATCAATGCTCCGACCGTGCCCATAACCACGATACCAAACACGACATCCAACCAGGCCTTGGTCGACGGTCGGCTCATAGTGATGATCGATTCTTTAGAACCGTAACGACGACGTGCATGCTCACTTAGCAGAACTCACTGTAATTGTGCCAAAGTCGATCTCGACGCCGGGAGCAGCAAACAAAGAAATCCCCCAGGCCTTTTCTGCCGGCTCATGTTTATGAATGCGCTTGAAGTCTTCATAGACATTGATGCGCTCTTCGATCCACTCTCCGACAGGCAACACACCGCTTTGCACCACCAATTCCGACCCACTGAACATACCACCCTCGATGAACGTGCCCTCCGGCTTCCCAGCACTCCAGATGTATTTGGTGAACACCGGAATGAACATGAGGTCTGTATCTAATGAGGCATATAACGCCGCAATCGGTTCCGAACCGCTCGGCGCTTTATGCAGCCGCCACCGCCAGGTCAGGACCGGATAGACTTTCGGATCCCAATCGATTTTGCGCTTTTTTACGCGCTGGCCCGCATCTTTGACGGCGAGGAACTTCTGTCCGTCAGATGATTGAATTTTGTACGCGTCCCTGCCCTTGGCTTGGCTGCGCTGATTTTCATGCTGCCAATCGGTGGGAAATCCCTCATGATCGGCCGATTGGAAGTCTTCCAGCACTAGCACCTTGGCTTCGGCAGCATGCACCGGCGTTCCAACCCCCATTAATCCACACCATCCCATCAATGCCACAACCCATACGACCCCAAACACCATCCTCATAGCCATCTCAACGCTCCCTGATGAACCCGCCTATCCCTCATGCGACGGAGTGGGCAAGAAACCCGCCTCCTTCTCCGCGCTCACATCCTCATGCATGACCGGTTGCCGCCCACGCTGACAGACCCAAAACAAAACGAACACAGCCCCCCAAAACACAACCATGTTGATGGTGACCATTTTCGCGGCAAACCCCAGCGATGGCGTGAAGGCCCAGGGGGAGGTATCTGGCATCAGTTCGTTGACATGCCACGCCAGCCGCCCTGAAGAGCGAATGTACCCCATCAACCCCATCACCCAGGTAAACGCCGCAGCCAATCCAAACAATCCGATCATCCCACGGACCGAAATCCTCCCCCATTGCACCGGGCCGTGAATCGTCGCGCCATGCAGCATGCGCCGATTCAACAGCAATCCCAGCGTAACCACCAGCAATGTCGTCACCGCCTGCGGTCCAGATAGACCCACGCGGAGACTGGCCGGAAGGTAAAATCCATAGACTGACAATCCGATAATATGCGCCACTCCAAGGCCAAACAACGCTCCCAGGATGATGTTCCCGGTCTTCGCCCAGGAAATCGTCATGCTGCGATTCGCCCGACGATAGTAGATATAGCTCAAGGCCGTGATGCAGATCATCACATTGACCGCCCCATTCTTTGACGACATGACACCATAATTTCCAATCACGGGGTGCTGCGCCCCACCCATGGCTTTCACCTCGGTGCCGGTCATGAGAATCGTGTGGGGCGTCAGCCAAATAAACAGACAGGCCGTGAGCGCCAGCAGGAGATATTGGTAGTAGGATTGATACCGCTCTCCCCCGCGAATCCGCCCCATACTTTGCCACAGATAATAGTTGACGCCGAGAAAGAGGGCGCCGATCAAGAGCGCTTGCACCACAAACAGCCAGGTCAAGAGCCCACCCATCATCGTGACACCCATGCTCTGGCTGTATGCATACACAGAACGCATCAACCAATAGCCGGCAAACGGCATCGGCAACAGCGCGCACACGGTGACAAATAAAAAGACGTAGCCTACCCAATCATAGTAGGCGCGCTCCTCCTGGCTCTTGCCGGTGAAGAACCGGTAGCAGGCATAGGCGAGGACTACCGCACCGCCCGACATGATATCCGCCAAAAACCGATGCAGATTCAACGGATTCCAGAGAGCGGAATGCAGCAGATGCCAGGGATTACCTAAATACCGGCCCTGCCCATCGACCCCGGCCGGCGCCATCATGAAGGCCGACCAGGCATTGGCAAGCAGCAGCAGCGACGTGCCGAACACCACGGCAAGCAGGCCGATCGAGAGGTGGAGCCACTTGGTCCCCGGTGCCCCCATACGATCCCAACTATAATAATAAGCGATCGTGAGAAACGTTGTGCCGACAAACACGAGTGCATAGAGAGGCATCATGACCTTGAAGGTCCCTCCCATGTACTGCATGAAATTGGGATACAGGGTAATGAACATCGTCAACATCACACTGCCGACGGCTGCGGTGACGGAAATGGCCAGCAGCGCGACCTTCAGGAGATCTTGAGCCAGGCCGTCATAGCGCAACGCGAGCGCAGGATTTCGCGCCACCAGCCCGAGAAATTCCAACAGGACACAAAAAATCGGCAAGGCCAACACAAAGCCACCGAAATACGTGTGCTGTTGGATGATGAACCACATGAGCAACCGACTGTCGACGGAGCCATATTGAGGATAGTGGCTCTCATTGCCCACCGGCGCCGAGGGGCCGCTGGGAACCCCGGGCGTGTGAAAATACACATCAGTGGACGAATCCCCTGCCCTGAGCGGTTCCGGACTCAGCAGAGCCACCCCTGCGACCAGTAGCCCCGCGCAGAGCAACAGCACGATGCATGATCGAAACGAAAAGCGTAAGGTCATGACGACACTCTCTGACTGTTCTTCTCAAAGACAGCCGCAGATCCATTCAATGCCGAACCAGAAATGACCTGGGGAGACTTACCGAGTATGCCCATCACGAACGGGCAGCGCAGCAAGGCGCTGGGCACGGCTCCCTGCTGGCGATTCTCAACCTCTCGTCGATGGCCCAAATAGTAACAGTACAACGCCATTAGTCCACCCACCATTCCGGCAACCCCAGCGAACAGCCCCACCGAATCCATTGGCTGCTTCAAGACATAGAGGCAGCCTCCGAGCAGCACCAGATAGTACGTGGCGGCGAAGGCGAGGCCTGGCCACCACCAAAACTTCATCAATTCTCCCCACCGAGTCGCAGCCACCCTGGAGAACCAGGCCTCTCCACCGGTTTGCCCGGCGAAAAATGCCAGGAGAGCCAAGGTTCCCGCCGCCACTGTCACGATGGTCCCTTGCGCCAACACCGCCAGTTCTCCGCGCACGAAGATACTCATCATCACCGACAAGCTGGCGCAAGCGAGTGCTCCTCCGGCAATCCAGCCCAACAAGGCGGGACTGACCCGCTGAAGCAACGTGCGCAGTTCGGCGCCATCCGGAAAGGTGATCAGTGGACGCCCACTGGATTCAAGCCAGCGAATGTACCCGATCTCAAAGGCATCGCGCGCAACTGCGGTACTGGGAATGATGATCGCCATCATCGCGGGTCCATCAGGATGCTTGGTATAGTCGTATCCCACTAGCCACAACAGGGCCAACACCAACAGCGAGAGTTGAATACCGTATACAATCCCAATCCAGGCCAGGACCCATCCGATGCGTCGGGCACCATCCGCGCCCACCAGCCTGGCAAACGGCAGTCCGCGTCCAACACGATAGGCACAGAGAGCCGTCACCATCGATATCAGGCCGCTGAGTAACAGCAAGGTCATCGGCTCCGCCAATGAAAATCCCTGTTTAGCTGCGCGGTACACGGCGAAGGCCACCAACCCAGGAACAAACATGACCAGACGCTTTCGCTTACGAACCGAGTCTTCCGTCACGGCTAAGGTCAGACTCGGAAGAACTCGTAGTGCCAGCCGATGCAACATGCTTCATCCGTTGGGAAGATAAGGGGTTTGGGACGAGGAGGAGACGATGACTGCGCCGCGTTCCTCACAACAGTCTCAGGACTTACGCCTCATCTCGCTGCGCGGCCATGCCGAAGTATCGCGCCTTGACCTCTTCCATCAAGGCCACGGTCACGCACCCTGCGCCACGATCCACGGCCGTCCGTTCGAGTTCGATACGCGCCATAGCACGGACTGCCGCCGGGACATTGGCGAGGCGTTGCTCGGCATCAGGATCCCACGACACCAGATCGCCGGTTTGAGCTTGATCGATCAAATCATAGGTAATCACGCGCTGTTGTCTTGTCCGAGCAAAACTTTCCACCAGATCACGCAACACAGGAACGGCATAGGGCGGAACACGGTCCAACCGATGCCTGGCATCATCGCTCCACATCAGCCGATCGACAAGGCCATCAACTTTCCCCACCGGTACGTCAATGCCGACCAACCACCGGCAGGGTCGGCATTCTGACCGGACGAACCACGTGTGCGCGCCGTCACTGGCGATCCGCTCCTCAACTCCCTCGGTATGCATCCATCTGCCGCACCCACATACAAGCATGTCTACTTTTCGCCTCTGCGCCTTTAACCGATCTTCCCGGGATAGAGGATATACAACATGGCGTAGGTAAAACTTCCGGTCAGAAACAAGATGCAGTAGACAATCATCGTAAAGCGGCCGAGAGCGCGATGTCGCTGCCCACCATCGGGCCAAATACGTTGAATGCCCATTTCGACTGCAAAGACAATCGCCACCAGGATGAGGAGCGAGAGATAGACCTCCAGCTTTCGCATGGAAAATCCGGCGGACATCACACGCGTCCCAAAGAGCAGCGCCACCACGGCGGTGAGGCCCACAAAAATCACACTGACCTTTTTCCAAGACGTCTGCAGCAGGTTTTCACTCAGTAACCGCGCGCCGCTGATGAACTGTTGCGAGCGAAACCCCAGCACAATCATGTAGACGGCCATCACCAGCCCGATAATCACGAGGATAATGTGGATGGTGAGTACGGGGATAAAGACATAATCGTACAAGGCTTGGGAGCCGCCGAATCCTTCTTTCCCTTCGAAGGCCAGCACGCCCAACTGCCGAAACAGGTAATAGGCCGTAAAAAACCCCACCATGGCCACCATACCGCCCAGCATCAGCCAGTGATGGCCATGCCCCCGATGGCGTTTCGCCTGGAACCATCCGATGATAAAGAGTCCCGTAAACAAGGCCGCCATCAGCTGGCTAAGGTCGGCCCCCAGCGTGGCATGGGTTCCGAAGAAGCCCGGCTGTCGAAGCAGATCAAACATAGTACATCCTAACCGGCACTCGGCCTGATACCTTGAACCACGGCCGTCCGTTCGATTTCCACGACAGAATCATACCCACCATCATGCATCCACTGCATGGCTTCTGCTGTCCGATAGCAGGCACCCCGTTCCGTATTGACGAGAATATGGACAGCAAACGCCGCCGTCCAAGCGGGGCTGGTGCCGGACGCATCCAAAAATCGATCTTTGATGACCAACCGGCCCCCGGGGTTGAGATGGCCATGAATCTTCTTCACCAACGCGGCATTCGTCGCCAGGTCTTGGTAATGCAGAATGTCCGACATCAACACCACATCGTAGGGACCGCCCAGCGAGTCACGATTGAAGTCACCAGACTTGAGCGCAATTCTCGCCTCTAATTCGGCGTCCTTCACGGTCCTCTCCGTCAACGGCAGGGTGGTCGGCAAGTCAAAAACCGTCGCCGAGAGTTGTGGATAGACCTGGCAGAATGCGATGGCATTCGTCCCTGCGCCACCGCCGAGATCAAGCATCGTACGCGCGTGGTCGAGCGCCAATCGCTTCGCCAAATCAGGCCCACTCTGTTGCCCGATTCGGTGCAACACGGACAACACGTTGGCACCGAGAGCCGGGTCCGTTTCAAAGACATGTTGTGTGACAGGGGAATGGCCGGTTGTAACCGCCTGTTCTAGCTTTCCCCAATTGCCCCACTCAGCATCGTGCAAGAGAAGCAGATGCCCCACGTATTGTGGCGAATGTTTAACCAGATGGGTCGTGGCGACCGGCGTATTGATATAGACATCGCCGGTTTTCGTGAGGAGCCTGATGGCCACCAGGGCGTTCAGCAGGAGTTCCAGCGCTCGCACATCGGCGCGGACTTTTCCGGCGGCTTCACTGGCGGTACGACCCCGCCCGTCAAGCGCCGAAAATACATCTAACTTCACGGCAGTCAAAAGAATTTTCGTCTCCCAGTAGTACCCTAACTGGAAGACTTCGGCGAGGGACAACTCTCTAGACACTCGTCACCCACTCAAATAATGTGGCATTGAAGTTGAGCATCTTACCCAGTTCAGAAAGAGAAACGCAAGGCGAGTAGCCTGCAGGAACACCTCTCGACAAGCCTGTTGCTGATGCGCTCTCTCGGTAGGTGAGCGGGTAGCAGAACAGTTGATTGAACTCCTAAAACTGCCCGTGCATGACACGGCACAGCAGGAGATTCGACGACACAACAAAAAGGGCAGTGGTCCAGTTCGAACCACTGCCCTTCCGTCAGCAGGCTGTCCCGCCGAATAAAAACGAAACTACTTGAGATCAGCCTTCAAAGTGGCCGTTCCACCTTCCGGAACTTCAACTTCGAATTCATTCAGCTTGCCTTTGCCGACACCAGGATGCCAAACCACCACCTTGTGCTTCCCGGCAGGGACACCGGAGAGCTCGAACGATCCATCGTCCTTCACCACTGCATGGTACGGATTCCACACCGGGAGGAAGAAGGACTGCATGAACTCATGCTGGTCGCACTGCAAGCGATAGAAGCCGGTCTTTTCGGCGCCGCCACGGAACTGTACAGGCTTCTCTAACTTATCACCCTTCTTCGCCAAACCGATGTTGAAACCGGTGGCGGAGCTGGAACCCTTCACCACAAAGCTGTGCGGATTGTGGAGCACACCCAAGGTGGACTTGGGGTCATCGGGATCAGCATCGTGATTTTCAACGCGAAAATTCTTGTTATTGACCACTACTCCGGAAAACGGCAGGAATTCGCAAAACTCTGCGACGACGTCCGCGCCTTTAAAGCCGTCCATAAAGGCTTGATCTTCGACGTCAACGACAGAAACTACTGCATTTTTCAAACCGCCGTCCTTACCCACTTCGATGGTCTTCAGGAAGCGCTTATCGCCATCCATGAGACCCTTGTTCGGGTTCTTGATGCAGAACTTTGGATTCGGAAACTTCGAGAAGAGAAATTCCTTCTGCTCCGCCTTCCCTGAATACGTTACCTTACCGGCAATCGTGCCTCCCGCAAACGAGGCGAGGGGCGCAGCTAAAAACGCTGCGGCCGCAACGCCGAATACTACTTTCATCGCACCCTTCTTCATGTCACTGCCTCCTTGTAATGAACATTAACCGAATCTCTACTTCCGTCACCCAATCAATTACGGAGGGGCCGGTGACTACTGCCCCAGATGTCAGTCTCGTTCGATGGACATAGACAGGGCTATACGCTCAGACCTCTGAACATTTGTCTATACTGGAATTTTACTCGCACTGTCAACTTGAAATCCAGCCACCTGGACGCTCACGATTTCGCTGGATTAGCTGATAATTTTGTGTGTCCTATGACTCGGGCAATCGCCCCTCCCGCCGTCGCGCGAACGGCATCATCTTCGTCATGTAACGACGCCTTCAAGATCGGCAGGACCTCCGCCCCTCCGATTTGTCCAAGCGCGCGAGCCGCTGCAATGCGAGGGCGTGGAATGGGATCCTTCAACATGCCGGCGAGGAATTCGATGCCTGCTTTCCGGCTCACGCCATGGGCGCGGCCCACGGCTTTGCCGACCGCAGAGCGGGTTCCCGGATCATTGTTTTGCGCCAATTCATACAGCTCAGACCCGACAGCTTCAAACGGCTCCCCCACCCGCAACAGCGCCGACACCACCGCCGCTTTCACCACAGGGTTCGGGTCCGCCAGCGCTTTCCTCAGTGGAATCAGAGAATCTTTCACGCCCAATTCTCCCAGGCTGATCGCCGCCGATGTTTTGACGGCTGGAATCTTGTCTTCAAGGGCGCGATCCAGGGCAGGAATCCCCTGCACTTTCCCGAGATCTCCCAAGGCAGAGGCGGCGGCGCCCCGGACGGAAGGTTGCGTGTGGGTCACGGCATCCAGAAGAATCTCCAAACCCCGCGCGTCCTTCAACTCTCCAATTAAGCGCAGCGCCGTGGCTCGCTCTTCCGGGTTTTGCGCCGATGCCGCCTGCCGAACCGTTTCCCACATCTCCGTCCTTCCCGTATGATAGAGCGCCCCGGCGGCCGCCAGCCGCACAACCGGCTGTTCATCCTTCAGGGCCTTCTCGAGCAGCGGGATCACGGAGCGATCGCCGCTCTTTCCAAGCACCTTCAGCACAGTCGCCTTGACCAAACCAGCCTGGTCCTCCAAGGCATTCCGCAATCGCGGCGAACGCCAACCGCCTTCGAGTTTTCCCAACGCCTCTGCCGCCAGGGCTCGCACCAAGCCGGAGCCGTCACTTAACCCATCTTCCAGGAAGGGAATGGTTTCGGGAGAATCCACATCTTTGAGGGCCGTATAGGCCGCGCCTCGCATCTGCTCTCGCATGTCCTTCACCAGGACAGTGGCGAACCCTATTCCCAATTCTCTCAGAAGAATCGGATCGTCCTGCGTGAGCCCTTGCATCAGCTGGTCATATTCAGTCAGCGCGTCTTTCGGTTTGCCCACATGAATGAGGGATCGAATCTTGAGCCGCTTCGTCTCTGGCTGAGGTCCCTTCTCTTTGACAATCTGCTCGATCAGGTCCAGCGCCTCCTGATACTGCTTCTTGTCAAAGGCCGCTTGAGCCTCCTTCACCGAACGCGCCGAGGCGGCAGCCGGCCAGAGACACACCAGCGTCCCCGACATGATCACCAGCGCCATCCATCCGCTCGACCTCCGAGCCCACCTCGCACTCGCCTTCAATTGCATTGCATGCCTCAATGAGAGCCGCTTCGCGGCGCATTACCCTCGTTCGTGTGAAGTAGATGCCGGTACCCAGCGCTTATACCCCGTCGGCTCTTCAAAATAGTAGGTGGGCTGGGGGGAGAATCGAATACGCAGATACTCTGCGGACCACTCCCGATCTTGACTCACCAATTTCAATACGACCCCTGTCTCAACATCCACCCATTCATAAAACCGTTCATTCCGCCCGTTATAATCCACTCGCACCTCGTAGAGTTTGGACGGACGACCGATCGTCGTGGCATCACCCACCAGCGCTCTACTTTTTTCTCCGGGGAGACCCGGTTGAATCGGCAGGATGTCGTCTGATTTGACAGGAGCTGAAAGTATTTGGCGCCGCTGCGCCAGCAAAAACCAAGATTCGCCTTTATCCAGGCGAATAATTTCTATGCTGGAATATCCCAGCTCAGTCTTCACCGCATACTTATATTCCAGACGAAGGCGGTCGCCCTTAGCGAAAACTTGGGCCTCAAAGCGACGCCCTTCCACCTGCTTCACCAACGACGCAGAAAACTCTGCCTGCTGAGCAATCGGCGATTCGGGTATGCCCGGTTGCTCAGCAGCGCGGAGACTAGTCGGCAGATAGAGGCTCAGCAAGAGGCAGCCTGCCAACATCCACGGCGCGAAGTCGATTCGTCCTCGATTAGTGTTGATGCTCCACCAGCGGCTGAATCTCCACGGGATGTCCAAGAGATTCCAGGCCGAACCGCGGGTTCTCCATGACTCTGTAGGCCGTCCGGTTTCCCTTCGGGGCCGGCAGGGCGACCTGTTCCGTTGTCGTCCCGTCCGGAGCGACAGTAATGGTCCGCGTCACTCCCGGGCCGGACTGCGGATGCCACACGACCATCTGATAGGTCCCGGGTGGCACATTGTCAATCTTGAACGCGCCCTGGTCGTCCGTCACGGCATAATAGGGATTGTTGACGGCCATGGCCCAGCTCTCCATATAGGCGTGAAACCCGCACTGCATGTAAAACGTGCGCCGTCCCTTGTTCAAATAGATCGGGCCCACCAAGGACTTCCCCGGGGCGTGATTGTGAATGGCGCGCATGTTGCCCCGTTGATGCTGATGGTTCAGGATCAACGGGGTATTGAATAGTACCCGCGCACCGGCCTCCGGCGAGGTTTCATAACCTTGAATGTCGTGCATGACCGGATCCATATTCACCACTTCTACCGCATGGCCATTACGTACAATCGTGACCCAAGGTTGAAACATACAATCGCGCGCTTCGATCAGAGGCACCGACAGATCGAACGGCTTGCCTGACTCGACACCTTCCAGCGTCACGATGGCATTCTTCAGTCCTCCGTCGGAAGCGACGGTGAAGTCGTACAGCAACCGCCAACCTTTTCCATTTGAGATCCGGCCGCAATAGGTGGGGTCAGGAAACGTAATGAGGTTAAAACCTTTCGGCTCTGGAATCGATCCCGATAGGGTGACTCGGCCATCAATGGTACCCCCGTGCTGGACCTCGATGACGTCATACGAACTGGCTGTCGGAACGAAAGAACCGAGCCAGGCAGCGACGACGAGCACGGCAGAGCGACACATGCGGGATCGACTCACCAGCATAAATCCCCCATTCTTCTTATGCAGGCTTATGGAATTTGGCGCTGCAGGGTTGGACGGATGTCGACCACCTTACCCAAAGAATCCGGCCCATAGTGCGGGTTTTCTTCAATCTCGTGGGCACTGCGTCGCCCTTTAGGCGCTTCAAACGAAAAATCGACTGTGGACATCCCCTTCTCCGTGACCGTCACCTTTTTTTGGAGCATCGTTCCAACTCCGGGATGCCAGGCCATCAACGTGTATTCACCGGGTGGCACATCCGCCAGCGTGAATGTCCCCCCGTCACCCGTGAGCGCATAGTAGGGGTTCTCAACAGCCAAGCCCCAGCTCTCCATATAGGCATGGAACCCGCACTGCATGACGAATATTCGCCTACCCTTGGTCATGTGAATCTCTTCCTTGACCGGCTGGCCTGCCAGATGCTCATGACTTTCCGCAGTCACCAAACGTTTATGGTGGGGGTTCATCGGGAGGGGGGTATTGAATAAAACCCGCGGTCCCAGTTGAGAGGTTTCATAGGCTTGGATGTCGTGCATGACCGGGTCCATATTCATCACGACCACGTCCGACCCATCCTTGACGACGGTGACAAAAGGAAGAAACCGACAATCGCGCGCCTCAATGGTCAATGGTTCGAATTTAAACGGTTTGCCCTTCGTGGCGTCGGTGAGCAGAACCACCACATCCTTGAGGCCGTTACCGGCGCCCATGGAAAATTCGTCAAGGATTCGCCATCCCGTCCCGGTAGAAATTCGCCCGCAATACACAGGATCGGGAAATGTGATCAGATTGTATCCTTTAGGGGTAGGTTTTCCCCCCGTCATGGTAACTGTACCGGAAATGCTCCCGCCATCCGTGACCGTGATCTCGTCATAGGCCCAGGACGACGACCAGCAGGCACCGAGGGCACACAACAGGGCAATGCCGACCATTCGCATGTCATCCCTCCAACGAATAAAAATGTGGTCGATTACAAATGGTGTCCATAGGAACACATCGGACACATTTTTCATCATACACAATCGAGGCGCTATAACAAAAGGGGGGAGCCCTTCCAGGCTCCCCCCTTCGCGCGCATCTCTCGTGAGATTCGACTCGTCTACTTTGCCGCGACAGGCATCGCGTGTGCTGTCGGCTGCTCAACCGCGGCACTCTTGGTACCGGCGTTTGCCCCAGCCAACGGCAACAGTCGCGTATCACCGGACGGTAATACCCGCACATAGCCCCACTGACCAGACTGCGAGTACGGCAAACGCTGGTTGCTGTACACATAGTCGCCTGGCAGACGGTACGGACCACCTGCCGAAGGGAGGAAAGCATCGAGCACTTCGGAGCCGGAATACTCAACCACGCTGATTTGATCAGCTCCGCGCATAAACGGCTCAATCGGCCATTCGTGCTTCTCGACGCTGAACATACCATTCTGCTCATTGCTGACGCCCAACACATGGATACGCACCGGGTCACCGGCATGCGCTTCAATGAGCGGGGTCGCAGGATCTTCCGGCTTGTCAGCCTTGCAAGGCTGGAACACCTTGCCCAACGAGCAGCCCTGTTCTTCGCGGAACTTGTATGGTTCGGACCGATAGTTCACACCGGTCAAACCCGCTACGTTCTGGACGTACGGCATAAAGCTCGTGCCAATAATGTTGTCTTCGTCCTGGAAGAACAACGCCACGTCCCGATAGTTCGCGCGCATTTCATTCCCCGGCACCGAACGGTCGATGATCACGTCGGCGATCCAGGAATTTTTGTTGGACAGATCCGCGCCGGTCTTGGGATCACGATATTTCGATCCCTTTGGACCAACCACCACCGCGCCGAACAACCCGTTCCGTGGATTGGTCATCACATTGCCCCAATCCCACACCAACGAGGTCGTCTCTCCGTTGAACGGATCCGCGTAATAGGTGTAGTCACGCTCGCCTCCCGGGGCAACCGTCTGGTCACCCGGGTTGTTCCCCACGTTTGCGCCCATGGAATCCTTCGGATCGAAGGCCAGGCCGATCGCGGAGAAGGAGGCTCTGCTGTCCTTCATCTTGTTCTTCAAGTGCACCTTCACGCAGTCACCGCTGTTCACTCGAAGCGTGAGCGGCATCGGCTGTGCCCCTCCGGCCACTTTCGCCGTATCCTCCTCCAATGCATAGATCTTGGCTTCTGAGTTGCTCAGAAGGATCTTGCGCTCGAAGTCCACTTCGATTTCGTCCGGTGCCTTCGCGTTGAACTTCATTCCGGCATAATCCATCGCGACGACATTAAAACTCTTGACCGGAGCATCGGCAGGACACACCGGCAGAATCTTTGGTATGTCGCCCTTCATCGAGAAGCCAGCTGGCAGCTTCTTCAGGTCCGCTTGCTCCTTATCCAGCACGCGGATGATTCCCCAGCCACCCTCTGAGAATTTCGAGGATCGGCCGTTGAAATGGATGTAGTCGCCGGCTTGATGCCGTGATCCACCCGCCTCTGGCACGACCAGGTCATAGCGCTCAGCAATGCCGATATGGATCGAATTCTTTCGATTGGCATCCGAGGCATACCGCTCCGTCCAGAACGTATGGCCTGACAGGGTCCAGACCATCGACTCGTTCATAAGGGTATGCAATAAACGGAAGACCATCGTATCACCGACATAGGCACGCAGGATTGGCGTGTAGGGATCGCCATGAACCTGACTGCTGAAAGCCTGCGACACGTCAGGGTTGGTCGCCAACCGCTGCGCAACGGGCGCCGCCCTGAAGTTCAAGCCGCTGCCGGTGGTATGCGTGCCACCATTCAAGAACGGCATCGGCGTCATGTAAATTTTCTCCGGCATCGCAAAGGACACCGTCTTTCCTGCCTCAAGCGCCACTTCGATCGGCTGCCCGGGAGGATTACCGGCCGTCACAATGTTCACCGTGTGCGGCACAGTATCGTGCACTTGCACCATCAGTTCGCGGAAGCTGTTGTTCACTCCATGGCCGACCGGCTCGTGGTTGTGAATGTCAGCGATCGGGCCGCTGCGGATAAGCTTCCCGGTCTTCGGGTCATGATAGGTCGATCCGACTGGCTCGGCGATGAAGGTGCCGAAACCACCGTGCGGCCACGTGGTCGCACCGAATGCATGGTCGTGCCAGAACACCGTACCCACGTCCGCATCAACCCAGAATCGCTGCCGCACGAATTCCACCGTCACGATGTCATTGGCAGGATGATCGCTCTTCAAGCCTCTGGCCAGCGTGATCGTATTGCCGTTGATCGCCTTGATGCGGGAGATTTCATTCCCCTTCACATTGTCGGCGCCGACGAGGATCAGCGTGCCCACATGAGACTGCTTGGCATTCTTCACCGTGATGGTATTGGCGCCTTTCTTGGCCGGCGCAGTGAACACGGTGTTCATCGGGACAGGAAGTCCCTTGGGGTTTTTCTTTTCAAGCATCGTGAACGGACGCACCGACTGTTCATAGGAGAAGCCGGTGATCACACCGTCCGATGCCTGGTTATCGAACTGCAGGAAGTGCCAATGGGTGTTGATCTTCGATGACTGGAAATTGGTGTAGTCGTCGTCATCCCACTCGCTGGTCAAGGTCCAGTCCACGCAATCATAGATGTTGCCGCGAACGACCAACGGATACTTCAGATCGTCGTTCTTCCGGATTTCTGCTTCCTCTTCGTGCAAGACATAGATCAAACCGTTCGGATCAATGACCGGCGGTTCCTTGCCCGTCTTCTTGGCAATGGTGATCGGAAGCTTGATGAAGTGAACGTTGTAGCTCTTCCGTCCGGCGTTCTCAGGACAGAGACTCCAATTGCCGTTCTCACCTGGTAACGCCTGATCGACACTTTCCTCACCGTTGGCATCCCGACGGATCATCTCCAGCCAGGGCGCGCCCACGTGGTTCGGAGAGAACATCACGCGCTTCCCGAAGTGCGGGGTGAGGTGAGGCCAGGCAACCTTACCCGTCAACGGCTCGAACGTGATCGGATGCCGTTTACCGGGATGGGTCGATTTATACTTAGGATTGTCGATGGTGCTTTCCGGCTCGCTCAACGCACGAGTGCCTTCCCACGCCCAGTCCAGTACCGTGGCATCGTACGACACAATCTGACCCTTCTCGTCATTCTTGTGTCCCGGCTTGCCCATCGTCGGGAGCTGCATTTCAACCCAGTCCTTGATCGTGATCGTGGCTGGATTGGACTTCCAATCGCTCTTGCCCTTTTCGACGATCTTGAAGGACTTGCCGAACCAATCGACCGTCTGACCGATCAACTTGTCCGAGGTGATCGGAGCCCTGATGCGGCCCTTCCGGTCGGGTAATTCACGCAGATCCGGCATGACGTCATTGCGCATGTCGCCCTGCTGAATTGTGTTGTACACCCGCCAATATCCCCACATGCCCGCCACATAGTGGTGCGCGACATGGCAATGGAAGAGGAAGTCGCCCGCCAACTGCTGGCAGAGACCCGATCCGCACTCCGTCTCCAGGTCCAATGCTTCTGACGGCCCGATGACTTCCACGTCGACACGGTCCGTCT
>CAZBNV010000030.1:0-52032 GCA_964493335.1 uncultured Nitrospira sp. | reverse complement strand
TCATACACGACGATGGCTCCGGGACACAGATTAGAACCAATCATCTCCGAGGCTTTCTTCAGAGCTGTGAGATCGGGTTGAAGCGCGTCATTGATGGGCGTCGGCACCGCGACGATAATGAAATCGGCCGTTTTGAGATCGCTTGGCTCTGACGTGTAGCGAACTCGACTGGCTTTGAGGTCCTGCGGCGAGACTTCCCCGGTCCGATCCACGCCTTTGCGCAGTTCATCAACCTTCGTCTTATTAATGTCGAATCCAATAACCGGGGCATATTTCCCGAATGCCACCGCAATCGGTAATCCGACGTATCCCAACCCCACCACTGCAACCTGCCGCTGCATCTTCTTCGCCATGTCGCTCCCCTCGTCGGTAAACTTCCCCATCACATCGGTGCTGTAAAAAAGAATGGCAGAATAACTCTAATCCGTCAACGATTTCTCACGAGAGCAGTGACGACATCACTAACATCTGGCAGCGATTCAAAGGACGCTTCCGTTCTATTCACGGAAGAACCAATAGTGCAGAGAAGATCTTAGAATGAGCACATCCGCAACCTCCTGCAGGAGAAAAGCCTGCCAGTTTTTTGCCTGAGGGCTTGCGCTGAATGTAATTCGCCTCCATCCTTTGGCGCCTCAACGCAGTGATTCTTGTAACAGATCCTTCGCATCAGGTGTTATCCGCCGTAGTAGTGCGTCACGGGATATATTCACTGGAGACCCAACATTAAAGCGTTTGCAAGCGGATAAACGCTACTGCTAAGGTACGCTCAAAAAATAGGCACTCGATCTTCTATTGTCCAGCGTGCCAAGAGCTACGTCACATACCGAATGGTACGGGTACGTGCCAACGTCCCCCGCCTCTGCTTGATCGCTGGAAACTCAGATTGCTAGAGCCCCAACAGCACCACCCAATCCTATCTTCCGACGAGAGGACGATCATGGACGGCATGTTATTTTTTAGCGCCAGCAATGTCACTCGGAGACTTTCCGCAATTGCGCTCCTCCTGACGGCATATGTATCACTAGCTCCGATCCCCCCGAGTTACGGGGCCGGATCCTGGACAAACGAGCCATCGGGATTTAACGTGGTAGTTGATTGCCCGTTTTCTAACTCGCTCTGTCCGGGTCTTTGGGATGCCTATAATTCAGCCTCTTTCGCAAACATCCCAGGTGGTCCTGTTTCACCGAACACTGTTCTAGACGACTACATCGGGGCGGGATCATCTACAGGTAGCGGCATGTGGGGCGCGAATTTGTCTGATGTAAAAGAATTATACATAGGAACCTGGTGGAGCACTAATACTGACTTTCAGGGAATCTGTAACAACTCCAACAAAATGTTGTTCGCGCGCAACTCGTCCATAGACAATAACTTTCTGGTCTGGCAAGGCCCACCAGGGGCACCTAAAACACTAAAATGGTACATGCAAGCCACCTATGATAACTGTGGCCATCCTGGAGAATTTGGGATGTGCTATTCGCAAGGGGATGGCACTGGCTGGTTTGAACCGAATGTTGGGAGTGGAACTGTCACAGCGGGATCCGGATGGCACAGGATCGAGATTTATCTTAAAACCAGCTCCAGCAAGACGTCCCGGGATGGGAGCGTGAAATGGTGGATTGACGGACAACCGGTGGGAAATTATCCCTCG
The DNA here is from genome assembly GCA_964493335.1 of uncultured Nitrospira sp. Taxonomy (GTDB): domain Bacteria; phylum Nitrospirota; class Nitrospiria; order Nitrospirales; family Nitrospiraceae; genus Nitrospira_A. The sequence goes on along the minus strand of CAZBNV010000030.1, from coordinate 50,381 downwards.
GTAAATCTTTCCCCTGGCGGTCTGCAGGAATTTCAGATCAACCATACTTGGGACGGCAGTAGTTGCCTGGTGTCACCAAACCGTGACATGAGTAAAGCATGGCATCACTATTGGGATCATCTTCACATCTCGACCGGGCAAGGGGGAGCTTCGGCAGATCAGCCTGCGGGTCCACCCATGGCACCAACACTACGAAGCGTAAGCATTCCCTAACATGCCATTAAATTAGTATGGATTCTCACTAACACCAATCTAGGAGCTCGGCCAGTCACCAGCTTCTTTTAGAAGGCTTCCAATGGAGAACTACAGAACTTCTAGATCATCGAACCCGCCAACATTCGTCGGTTCGGACTCGTCGTCGTTATTGGGTGATGGTCACAGCGGCTCGTATGCTTTGTTGTTCGCTGCGTAACGAAGACAACGTTCTTCGACTCGCAGAGCCTATCACGGATCAAGCGAGTCGAAGGAGGACGGTCGGACCGGGCTAGGCATTCCTCCGATTCGGAACAATGCCGCATCACCTGATTGGACGACCAATTCGGCCTTTAATGAGAGGAATCGTCTGAATTCGGGTGTCAATTTATATCCCCACAGATAATCGTAGTGAGAGAAAATCTGGTTCCACTTTACTCGGTCGACGGGAGTATTTTTCTCGACTTGAGCATAGTCAGACTCAGTGGATCGCAGATTCAACGGATGCGCTTCTCTCCATGCATAGATCGTGGGCACGAACGCATGTCGGTAAATGGTAGCGTAATGCGCAGAAAAGAAGAAATGCATGTCCCATAGCCAATCCTGGGCCGAAGACTGATCGTGGACGACCATGGGATACACTCGCGCCCCATCCGGCAAACGATCAAGCATGTGAACCTGATCTTCCACTCCCTGGCCGATGCGATCCCAGTAGTGCCAGACTTCACCCACCCGCACGACGGACAGAATCATCAATCCAGTCAACACATACCGTCCCAAGTTTCTGGACACATTGATGCGAAAACCAAGTAGCAGAAAAACTGCTGCGGGCAATAGAAATCGCCGATCAACATAGCTGGACTGCGCCCCGCTCATTGGGGCACAAGCGTACAAAATCAGAAACGCCCCTGACATTAGAATCAATTCACTGCTGACTATGCGAGTTCTCGTTTCTCTGAGCGAGAAAAGTACCAACGAGACAAACACGACGCCGAGAAGCAGATCTAGGATGAGGTTGTAGCTCAGGAAAGGGTACACCAGTCCTGTGATTTTTTTTACGAGAAGAGGATGCCACCATATCATGGGTGCTTTCTGCTCGATTCGCAGGGTGTACCAGAGATAAGCCAGCCCTGGAGGAACGACCGGCAGAAGGCCTATGACATCTCCGACTCGCAAGGTCCTAGCCTTGATCAGCTGAATTCCGGTCAAGCATACGATGCACATTCCGAGAAATATAAACGCAGAGAGATGGGACACATAGCTAATCATCGCGAATGTCGAGGCCAAAAGAATACGGCTCCATGTCCACTTTGAACGAAAACGCAACCACACGGCTAACGTGATGAAAAACATTCCCAGACCAAACATGTAGTTCACGAATCCGTATGAGAATGCGAAGTTATATGTAAAGAAAGTGGCAGCCAATACATTCCCATGGGGACGGTTATTGACCGCCAGTCCGAGCAGGTGAAGACCTACGTTGAAGATCACCACCACAAGTGAAAGGAAAATTTTGCTGGATGTCTCTATGCTCACAAAATTCATGAGTGCGGGCACGATCAGATCCATGGACAAATTGGGGATGAGCCGCCCATCACGATTATACGTATCTTGGTACGATTGACTTTTGTCGTATTCATGAAGGATATGGGCCCGAGCCAAATGATTGGGATAATCGTGCATCGCTGGATAGGCAGCCAGCCAAACGGGGCACAGCTGGAGCAACAACAGAATATTTAACAGCAGGTAATAGGACTTTTGTTGCCCCAAGCCTTCGAGGTGTAATCTATTCCGCCATGTCCGGTAAAAATAATCGATTTGCATTTGGATACAGGCTTTTCCAATTCTTATTAAATACCAAGATCCCTAATGAATAAGCCGACTCTCCTCGTGAACAGCATGGGTCTCACAATTGGGCCGTGGTATTCCAAATCCAATACTGGAGAATCATAAGGCTTGGTTGCGCCAATCCTCACGCAAATTAAGAGCATTTTTCTGGCGCGTGACTTACGATAACAGACTTTTACTGAGAGGGCGGAATCCTTGACGAGCTGGGGGAAAATGGGGGAACAGATCCGATGGGGTGGCTCTCCGAGATAGATGACGCACTCCAGAATTTTCCTCTCACGTCCTTTAATCCATAAACGATAATCTCCCGTCGCGCTGAGACAGAATGGACTCGGCTAACGCATCGTATACTCCGTTTTTAGTCAGCCCTGATGCATATTCTTGCCGCTCGACAGTGGGATACTTCGAAGAGCAAAACGCTCAGGCACCTCCGGCCACCTTCGTTCTATTACAAACAGCAACCCGAATGCAGCAAACGCGATCACATAGGGCATAACCGGGAGCATATAACGAAAAAGAGGCAGGGTGAGCCAATGTATTATCACAAAGTAAATCACCAAACCTAGCAGCAATAGGGCCATGCCATTTTTATTCTTCCAGGCCACAAAAATTCCTACGACAGCAAACGCATATATGCCCGCATTGACGGCCAACGTAATGCCATGATTGTTTCCCGATTCCGTGGAATACCATAGCCGGAAAAATTTTTGAACCATGAACACAGCCAATCCAATAGGGTCAGCCCGTAAACGTTCCCGGTAATTCTCGATCGCCACCTTTGCTAAGAATCCATCTCTCTCCGCGGGCCCACGATCCTCTCCCGGAGGTACGATTCCTTTTGCCTTCGCCTCGGCAAATAGCCGAGTTAACTCGGCCTGTCTTGTACCTATCGTCAACAGTGGTTCGTAAGTCCCATACAGGATTACCGTACTATTGGCTCCAACCGGTATAATTTCATGCAAGACCACATAGTTTCTAATGCTCCATGGCAAGATCACGATGATAAAACACATCAGCGTGAGTACATAATTCCGCAACCAGCGTATGCGACCTTTTCCGAAGGCGAATAGGACGAAGGGGAGCATCAGAGGTATAAATTGCGTACTCCCTCGAATGAGGGTGGCCAGTCCAAGCACAGCACCTGCCGCGCAGTAGGAATACCATTTATCAGTCTGAATGCCATGCACGATAAGCACAACGAAAAGCGCTATAAAAAATGTAAAAAAAACTTCGGTCCCAATGTACAGAGTGGAATAAATTGTAAAGGGATATAATGCCCACATAATTCCAGTCAGAACTCCCGTAAAATCATCAAAGACTTTTTTGAAAAGCAAATATGCAAGAGCGGCAGTGAGGGAATCTACGGCAATTTGAAGCAGCTTGATCGTCAGGATTCCATCACCAAATATGGCTGTCACGATAGCGATAAGAACTGAATACAATGGTGGTGTGTAGACCGGAAAGGACGGGTCTGCGAAACCCTGTCCCTCAAGCAGAATTTCTGCCCCCTTCACATAGGCATATATTGCGTTGTATGCCATGTGCGGTTCGGGCAAAACCCAGAATGCTGTTGCTCGCGCGATAATGGCTAGAGCGAAAATCCCACACATACACTTCGCCGGAGACATGGACATAGCGGAAGTACCCTTGTTGATGGTAAGGCCAATAAGCAGGACTGTGCTAGCCCGCTCCTGATGTGTCTTCTGCAGATTGTAAGTCCTTTATTCAAACGCGATGCCTTTTTGAAAGAACCTTCTTTTATCCTGGGATGATATATTCACAGAATAGGAGTTCGGGGCCTTCACTTTCACCTTTCTTAGAATTCCCGGTCAAAATATTCCCGAATGAGCCTGTCAGAACTTTAGGGATTGGTCAATAATGGTGACAACAGGAAGACACTTCTCCCAGTTCCTCTTTATCGGATGAACAACCGCTGCTAGAGACCACTTGTGCATTCAGGGACCGATATGATGGGAGAAACCTACACTTCATCACGATTCACAAGATCCGCTAAACACTGTGGCACCTACGGAAAATGACAATAGTTATTCAAAAACGTCCACATCTTATATGATTGAGAAGTGGTTTTCGCCTGTGAAATCCCCCGGGCTGTTCGGCATAGCTATTGCCTGTACAAGGCCATGCTACATCACTGATCTGATGACTAAGATTCTTGGAGGTGCTCGATGAAGGTCTATAATCGGAACATCTTGGCCCTGCTCGTCACCATCCTGAATCTAATGGGTGTCCAGGCCGGAGGCTTTGCAGAAGCATCTGGAAGCTGGCCAAATGAACCAACAGGATCGACTGTGATCGTTGATTGTCCTTTTTCCGGAAGCCTCTGTCCGGGTATATGGGACGCATATAACTCTGCGTCATTTGCCTTAGATGCCACGGCCCCACTTTCACCAGGTAATGTATTAGATTCCTTTATGGCTACAAATTCTGTAACGGGAAGCGGACAGTGGGGAGTTGCGTTGCCCGACGCGAAAGAATTGTACATTGGTACGTGGTGGAGCACCAATGCAGACTTTCAGGGTTATTCAAACAACCAAAACAAAATGCTGTTCGCCAGGCGACCTGAGATCGACAATAATTTTCTCGTCTGGCAAGGCTATCCTGGCCAGCCCAAAACTTTGAAGTGGTACGGCCAAATGACTTACGACAATTGCGGTTATGCTGGTACGTTCGGCATGTGTTATTCTCGAGGTGATGGGACTGGATGGTTTGAACCGAACACGGGAGCTAATGCCACTATTGCGGCAGGTTCCGGTTGGCACAGAATTGAAATTTATCTTAAGACTAGCACTACGAAAACCTCGCGTGATGGCATTGTGCGCTGGTGGCTGGATGGAGCTATGGTGGGCAATTATTCGGGCGTAAATCTCTCACCAGGCGGTCTACAGGATTTCCAAATCAATCATGCCTGGGATGGTTCAGGAAGCTGTGCCACTCGCGACTGCTCAAAGTCTTGGCACCACTATTGGGATCATTTACGCATATCCATCGGTCAAGGGGCATCTGCTGCTGACCAGCCAGCCGGCCCCCCCGCCGCCCCTAGGATATCGAGCATAACAGTTCGCTGATAACTACACGACGACCTTCCCTAGGCCCGGCATGAGCGTAACAACACGCCGGGCCCTGCGATTACGTATCCATCCGATTTTTCAGGTGAGGAGCTCTATCTCCAGATGTCTTTGTCCTTCCTCCATGATCTGATGGATGGGTTCCCAGCCGGGCATACGCTGCGACATACGCCTCGGACAAATTCGCTCCTATAACCTCCCATGAGTAGGTGCTCGTAACAATTTGTCGCCCGGCCATACTCAGCGTTCGTCGAATCGCCTCAGTCGTTAACAATTGCACGACCGCATTGATAAAGTCCTCGGAAGTGTCTGCCAAAAGCAAATGTTTTCCGTGGCTCAGGAATAGACCAGACGCGGCAAAAGTCGTAGATACCACCGGCATGCCCATGGCCAATGCATCGAGGATTTTCAAGCGGGTCCCACCCCCATCCGAGATAGGACACACGAATACCGTCGCTTTTTGAAAATATGGACGCACATCATCAACAAAGCCCGGGACATGCACCCGCGCATCTCGCCGACTCAGCTCCAGGAGCCAGGCTGGAGGATTCTTGCCGACGATGTCGATCTCAAGACTCTTCACCTTGCTAGACAATTCAGGCCAGATGGAATTGAAGAAATAGGTAATGGCGCCTTTGTTCGCCAGCTGATCGAGACGACCGCAAAATAACAACCTGTTGCCACCTGGATCTAGACGCGGGGTAAAATATTCGACATCCACACCATTGGGAACCACACAGATTTTGCTCTCTCCGCAGGATGGTTTAAGCAGTTGTCCCTCATCATCCGACACCACCATGTTGACATCAAACGATGGGCACCATCGACGTTCTGCAGCAAGCAAATGCGCCGCTTCGTGTGACCAGAATTTACGCCACATCAGGCTGCGCTCCTTCCTTGCCCTCCGCTGGACAAGCACCGATTCGATATCGTGATGATTGAGCACCGTACCGGCATGAGGAACCAAAGAGACGTATGGCGCCAGACCCAGCGTATCGGCATGCACTACATCGAAACGGAATCGGCCCACCAGACGTTGGAGGCGGCGAGCCATATCTTTGGACCGTAACCATCGAAACTCATATGGCTCGCCCGTCACCAATCCGCCTAAAGCACGCCAGTAGCGGCCGACGCCGAGCGAATCTTTCGAGAGGGGGACCCACTCCACACTGGCGCAGAACTTCAATAGGGCATCGACACAGTCCTGAGGGCTGACATCGACTGGCCTGGACGCCGGTTGATCGAATAGGAGAGCGTGCACTTCATGATGCTTCGCCGCTTCCCGCAGTAAATTGTAATTCCTTTGAAGAGGTCCACCTTTTGGCGGATAGGCGAGATTATGTCCTAACCAGAGAATCCTCATCACAACAGCCCTTACTCAGTCGAGTTAATTGGCAATGGTCCGTGCTTTCACCATAAACAGTTAATCTTTGGCCATTATATGATCCAAGTGACGGCAATGAATTGGCTGAAGCATGAGATAGTTCACAGACCAATGTCCGGCGGGTCTTAAGCGCACACGTTTGCCGTCAAAGAAATACACCTCATAGCCATACTTTCTCATTGTCTCGAACAACTCATGAGGAGCGGACCCTTCAACATCCGGATCCCCTCCGACCTCCATAAGCCAGGCTGGTTTGGCTTGTTCCAAGAACTGTGCGCCCCCCTTCACCACCGCGAGTTCATGCCCTTCCACATCACATTTAATGAAGGTTATTTTCGTAGCGACCTCAAGAAAGAGAGAGTCCAGGCAACTCATGGGAACGGTATATTCGCGGTCCGGCCTATTCGATTCACCCGACTTCAATTCAATCTGAGCCCGATAGAAATTATCTCCTCCATACTCATGCTGTGGCACCCGCATGACTGCTGTCCCGTCGGCACTAGACATCGCATAGTTGAGGGACACCACATTCGTGAGCCCAAGCTTGCGGATAATCCCTTTCAATACTTGAAATGTGTCCGGTATCGGCTCAATGCTGTAGACTTTTCCACCCGGTCCCACCAAAGACGAAAGCACATTCGTATACCAGCCGAAATTTGCACCCATATCGATGACAGAGTCACCCGACTGCACGAGCGCTTTAACAGGCAGCACATCGTCTTCCCAAAATTTCCGTACGTCATCCGCGTAGTACTGCTTTTTCACCCAGATCAAAATTGGCGTGGGAAGAATGTTGGCCACTAAGAGCCTAATGAGATATTTGGACAAAAGAAACGCTCCTATAACAATTCGTCATGTGGTAGATAGCCTTCGGAACTCCCGCCCGCTAGCTGCAGACAGACTGTCAGCGATTCGCAGGTTTGCACAACGACTGATAGACCGCAGCGGTTCGAGCCGCCATTAGGCTAGCATCAAATTCTTGCTCAACCCGGCATCGCCCTGCATTTCCCAACTCTTCAGCCTTCTTTCGATCCTGAATCAGTCCTTTGAGGCCCGCCGCCAGTTCCTCGGGATTGACTGGATTCACCAATATCCCGGAAGTCCCATGCGACACCACTTCTGGGATTCCTCCCACCCGACTGGCAATCACCGGCCGCTCGAGGGCGAGCGCCTCCAACAGGACCATCGGAATGCCCTCGTGCAAAGATGGCAACACAAAGATATCCATCATGTTGATGAAATCATACGCCTGCGCTTGATGGCCTGCAAATATCACTGCTTGTTCCAAGCCCAGCCGTTTCACTACTGCTTCAAGGTGACCACGCAATGGACCATCTCCAATGAGAAGCAGCCTCACATTGGGATTCGACTTGTGAAGGATACCTAACGCTTCAATCAAGATGGCATGGCCCTTCACCGGAACCAACCGTCCCACCGTTCCAATCAGGATCGCCTTGTCGTCGATTTGCCACCCCTTACGTTGCTCCGACCTTTGAGTAGTGACATGAATGGCTTCCAGATCGATCCCATTGTGAATACACACCACACGATCAGCCCCATAGATCTGAGCTAAGAGCTTCTCGATGTCGGACGACACGGCGACGACTTTGTCGACAAACCACCTCGTCACAAACCTGTCTGCAAGCGTATAACCGGCCATCTTCAAGTTCTTAAGCCCTTTGAATGGTTCAGGCATCCCGTGTACCACCCTGACCACGTGTGGTACGTGCAGGCATCGCGCGACGATCGACCCAAGGATGGAATCTTTATACTTGTGGGAATGGACAATATCTGGCCGGACCTGTTGAAACTTCTTAGCAAGACGGTAGGCAAGGGTGATGGCGCTATGATCCTTTTCTGGAATGACCGTGAGGGACACAGGCAGCTTCCGAAGTTCATCCGCCATCTTTCCCTCATTGAACAAAATCACAGTCCATTCGAATCCGGGCAGGCGAATTAGATACTTCATGAGTGCAAGAAGCTGAACCTCCGCCCCTGCCCACAGGTCCCCCATTGCTACATGACAGACGTTTATGACAGATCCTCGCTTGGGGGCCTCATACATCACCCTTCACCCTGTCCAAGAAAGCTTTTTTAGCCCTATCGGAGATTGAAATATACAAGGACGGAATCCCATCGCACCAGATTACGAACTGGACTGCAGGCATTCGTCGTACAGTGATTGGTAGGCTCGCACCATAGTCCCTAAACTGAACTGTCCTTCCGCGCGACGCTTTCCCTTCTCCGAAAACTGAACTGCCTGCTGCTTGTTCGTCAACAATGTCGTCACGCTCAATGCCAAGGCTTGGCTGTCTCGAGGCGGCACGAGAACACCCGTCTCACCGTCGAGCACGAGTTCAGGATTCCCACCAACCTGCGTCGCCACCACAGGTTTCCCGGCAATCATCGCCTCGAGGATGGCCATTGAGAGTCCCTCTGACAGCGAGGGAAGCACAAACACATCGAGCAGAGCAAGAATTCTCGGAATATCTTGCCTCAAGCCGAGAAAGTGCACTCGCTTATCCAATCCAAGCCGATGTACTTGCTCCTTCAGTTTTGTCTCCAGTTCGCCTCTCCCGGCGAACACAAAAGAGGTGTTGGGACATTTTCCCAAAATCGAAGGGATAGCATTGATCAAATACTGATGCCCCTTCACGGGGTAAAGATTGCCCACGACCCCTACTATGCGATCTCCCTCGGGTAGGCCCAACTCCCTTCTACACAGTTCCACGTCGGAGGCTTCACAGTACGGCAGCGCATCCACGCCGTTATAAACCACCCTGATTCGATCTGGAGAAACCCCGACTTTCTCAACGATGAATTGCTTTAGGTTCTCAGACACGGCCACCATGGTTGCCCGGCGGCTCACCCACCGGTAGGCCACGCGACGCCTGAGTTTTTCCCAGAAGTAGTTTTTCCCATGGACGGTCGCGACAAATGGAATACCGGACAGGGCCGCAGCAAGGGCCCCTTGCACATTGGCATCAAACTCATGGGCATGAATTAAATCCACCTGCTCCTGTCGCAAAAGTTGCTTAAATTTAACGCCCCAGCGCCAATCCGCCATGCCATGCGTCGGAATGATGTACGTACACACCCCACGACTTTCACTGCGTTCTTGTATCCATCCTGGACGAAACAAACAGAGGATCGTTCGATATCGAGATGGATCCAACGAGGACGCCAAATTGCTTATTACCCGCTCGGCACCACCGGGTCCGCTACTGGTCGAGAGATATAAGATTGTTTGAGGCGACTTCACGCGCGGCACACTCGACTATACCGTTGTGTCGGTACCCAGGAGCGACGATCGTTTTGCATCGTCACGCTATTGAGTTCCGCACTGTATGAGGAAACCAACTATTCGAAATGATACCGATCAGCTTTATCCCAAACCTCGGCATGCATGCCTCCCCTGCCCCTATCTCACGGGTCGCGGGCGCATCCAAGGGGAAACCTTAACCGCACGATGAGTGGCGATCACTTCGGGGTGGGTCGCATTATATTTCTGAGTGGTATTCCGAAGTGCCACGGCAAGTCCCATCATGATCCAAAAGGTTGGATAATATAGCGTGGAGATGAAAGTGCTCGTCACAAGATAACCTATCAGGCCGCCAAATATTGCATTACCATACAAAATGGCGCGCGAGGCCTGAACATCCTTCACCTCGCCAGCGGCTCCCGCTCTTCCATGCAGCGGGCGACGCAATAACTCCTTTACACGTGTATCCTTGTAGCTGAAATACACCATTGAGCCAAAAATCATCACTCCAACCAATCCCAATTCAGGCAGCAAGGTAAAGTAAAGCGAGTGTGCCTGACGTCCCGATAGGGACTTCGTTTGCCATGTTCTTCCAGCCAAATATTCTCCACTCGTCCAAGGAAAGTTACTTTGGCCTACACCTAGGATAGGGTTTGCCAGAAACATTTCCCACCCTATTCCCCACGTAAACATTCTCTGGCCGGCCGTGCCCGTCTCCATCGTACTATCGTCTGTAATGGTAGCAATGCGGTCCCAATACTCCTTTGGAGCAGCGATGAGTACAAGGCCGGCCAGACACAGGCCGACAATCAGCGACACGATTTTCCTGGGAGAATAACACCAACAGTACGTTCCGACCGCCAGTAGTCCAAGAAATCCTCCTCGTGAGCCAGTTGACACCAAGGCCATTACAAAGAGCCCTAATAGGCCGATATAGAGGGATTTTCTGCCGTTGCCAACTGCTCCTTGATACATGAAGAATGCGACAGGAATCGCCACATTCATTTCCATCCCAAAATCATTTTCATCCCCCATCCATCCTCCGACTCCACGTCCCCCGTGTAGCAATCCATTTACCGCCAGAACCGTGTGCACCCCCAACCACATGAGAATAAGTTTGTGCATGCGGCTCGTGCTATTGATAAAAGCGACAATTCCCAAATAAAAGAAAAAGCACAACGTCATATCTTTAAAGGTCATGAGAGCGTGGTAATTGTTGTTCGCGAACGGGACCCACAGAGCCATCACCACAAGCAGTGCGATCCATAGCTTGGTCTGCTTATTCGAGAAGTTGGCTTTGCCGGACGTGAACACCATAAGTGCGAGCGAAACGTCAATGAGAGTGGGAATCGGGATAACTTTAAGAGGCGGGAAAAGATCCTGCGGGCGTCCAAATTCAAAAAGCATGGCCATCATGACAAGATAGAATCCAAGGTTGGACTCTTTTTGTGCTGATTGATAGCGTGCAGCAGCTCCGAAGCGAGGCCCTTCGACGCCCTGACCTAGTTGAGTGGATTGCAACATTTAGTGTATAGCTCAGCGCTTAGATTCAAAATAATGTCTGCCGACTCACTTTGCTTTCCTCAGCGCCACTATCATGTTCGTTCTGAGCGAACGAAATGGCTGAGTCATAAGCAGCCGAATCCACAACAACTCCAAGGCTGCCAGAGGCGGGAGCATGGCAAAAATTGCATCGGTGGCAATCAGGTCCAATTGCAATACCTCAAACCCGTTCGCTTGGGCGAGGGCCTTCACCTGGGCCTCCGTATTAGCCTTGTAATGAGTGGGAAAGATATCATGCTCGTGCCGTCCCTCCAGCAAGTGAATCAGCTTGCCCTTGAGCGCCTCAGGAACTAATTTGGACAAAATGACCCCATACCCGTAGGCGTTCGGCGTATGAAACAGAAACACTCCCTTGGGCTTAAGGATCCGGCTTATCTCTCTGAATTGCTCATCGGGATTATTCAAGTGCTCTACCACCATATTGGCGGTGACCAGGTCGAACGCTTCACTCCTGAAAGGTAGTTTGGTGACATCTCCTCGAAGTTTCCTGGAGATGTTCGGATGCGCTTTTAAAGACGGCAGGTCATAGTCAATTCCAAAGATTGCCTTGCACGTCTTGACGAGCTGACGCTCTTCGTTGATCCTCCAACTGGGAAGTATGGAATGTCCGCAGCCGATTTCCACCCATTCAACCGATGGGGTGACATACCGTTTCAAGGCTTCCTCATACCAGGATTGAGAGTATTTGAGGGTGGGCGCGATGATTCTTCGCAGCGTCCAATAAATGTTGAACAGTCTTGACCGTACACTCATGTCGATGCCGGGCCTCCCTCAATCGTGATCATCTGCGCGACTTAATTTTCTACAGTGCCTGTCTTCATAGCTGCTGACTCGAAGGCAACACTTTGGCGACCAAGACATCACAGGCCCGCTTGATCATGGAATAGCATGTTTGGAAATCTTCTAGCGTCCCGCTATAGGGATCAGCCACTTCCCTCACGGATTGATCGTAAAACTGTCGGAGCAAAAACACCTTCTGTCTGGCTTGAGGATACAACTTGATCACCCGGCTCCGCTGTTTCCACTCCATGACCAGAATCATATCTGCCCGCTCCACCTGATCTTTATGTAAGGGCTGGGTTGTATGCTTGCCCATTACCAACCCGCCTTCCGTTCCGACGGCCTGTGCGAAGTGGTGTGCGGGCTTCCCGAACGACGTTTCAAGTCCGGCCGATTGAACGGCCGTGGGCAGACCATGCTTTTCAACGAGATATTTCAGGTAGGCCTCGGCAAGCGGACTCCGGCAAATGTTCCCTTTGCATACGACCAGAATGGAACGCGGTACCTTTGGGAACGCCTGACCATTGACGAGCGTGCGGTAACGCCAGACATTTAAGGCGTCGGCGAGTGATCGCTTAGCCGAACGGGCCACATTGAGCAACGCGCCGCCGCTTGCATTGGTGACCAGCTGAGATGAATTCTCCGACATCGAAACTCCTTATACCAACTTGATGTACTGCATGATTTCGAAGCCACTGGGGCCAGGATCGTCAAGGCGCTCGACTTCGTAGAAAAGGTCTCGGCCGAAAAACCGACAGAATGACATTAGTGATCCAAACTTCGATGGAGTACCTGGCGGGAGATTGAGGGAATGCTCATTCCTCATTAGGCGCATGAGTAATTGGTCCAGATCGCCCAAGAGCCACCTGGATTTCACTCCGACGCGATACCCGTTTTCAGGCGCGGCCTCAGATTTTCCTATTGCCATGTTCAGCAGCAGAAAGGGGAAATTGACTCCCGCATCTATGGCCAGTTGCAGCGAACCCCAGAAGCGTCCATTAATTTCCATAAGCAATGGGATTCTAGTGACTGCATCCACCTTGAATTCCACCATCGCCACGCCGTGCCACTTGACGCCCTGCAAAAGCTTGAGGGTAGCCTCAACCATGTCTTTCGGCAAGGCAATACTCTCACGCAACACACTCACTCCGCCCGACGGTGGACGCTCACGCACTCGTCGATGAGCAAACATACCCAGAGGCGTACCTTCCTGCATGAGAACGAACAGACCCCGCCCTTCTCCGATAACCCGGCGTTGAATCAACGAGGGTTGACGCAAATACGGCCGGTCGCGGTATAGGCGTTCCAGTTCCTCAGGTGATTGTGCATAGCAGACACTGGTTTTAACCCAGCGGTGGCCTTCCTTCACCAACGAACAACCGGGCTTCACCACCACAGGAAACTCACTAATACGTTCGATCACCCCTTCAAGTCGACCATCCGGGACAAAGATGGTATCGGGAATTGGGACCTCCTGTTCAACAGCTTGACGCATTAATCGATACTTATCAGAAATTTCCCGAAATGCTTCCGCGCTGGGAGTCGGAATGTGTATCTGGGGTTCGAAACGTGATTTTTCCGGTCCAAGCACATGCATGGCAATATCGGAGACAGGGAATAACGCATCCACCTGGTGCTCACGAGCTGCTTCCAGCAGACACGTAACGAAATCTTCCGGCTCTTGATAGGGAGAGGGATAGACAAACGTTTTCCGGCAATAACGCGAAGAGCCTGCAAGAGATCGAGGAGATTCTGCTCCGATCACTACTTCAACTTGCTTGCGGCCAAGCGCTCTTGTAACGGCCAACGCCGCTCGCTCATTTCCATCTGTGACCAAGACTCTCACAGGTATTCTCGCCCCCAAACACACCCTCGCATCCTTTGCCTCCGCTCTATCTTACGCCGAGCGCGGCAATGGACCAAACAATCGCCAAGAAAACAATGGAATCGTGTTTGTTACATCATTGTGAATTCCCACTCGACTGATGGCAAATAGGTTTCTCGGCCTGCTGCCTTCGACTCCCATTTGCACCGACACCGCCGCCTCATATCCACAGGCCTGGACCTGACTTTGGATGTGGGGGTCACTATTTCCATTGGGATAACAAAACACCGGCACATAGTTCACGCCCTGCGCCAAAAGGACTTGCCTCGATCTCGCGAGCTCCTCCAACACATCTTCAGCCGTAATAGTGGTCAGAATCCGATGTGAACACGAATGTGATCCGAACGACATACCATGCTGGGACATCTCGCGCACCTCGCCCCAATTCACGATTACCCGATCATTCGGCAACGACACCTTGAGCTCCGCCGCCAGCGTCCGAAGCAATTCACGAACTCGCTGGATCGGCAGCTGCTTGCAGCGCTCAATGATTTGGTCAGTCACCTGTTCGCGTCGAGCAATCGCCTCAATGAACGGACGGCCGTCTCCGTCCAAGAACTGCGAGAACACACGCTCAATCGCGTTCATATCTTCGATGTTTGCAGGCCTCTCAGCGACCACCTTCATCAGGAAGTACAACTGATCCGGCCAGAACCACTCATTGCTTCCTACATAGTCCGTGGGAAGGAAAATAGCAGCGGGAAGGCCCAGCCGCTTGAGGATGGGATACGCATGGCAGTAGTTATCCAACCAGCCATCATCAAAGGTCACCACACAATACCGAGCGTGCTCATTCCATTCATTGGTCTGCCAGAGAGTGAGGAGCTCCTGCAAAGACAGAACGGTAAAATTGTCCTTCACAAAATCCATGTGCTGAGCAAAGACGGTGTCGAGCACATACATACCCGACTGCACAGCCTGTCGAGAGACCTCGTCCACGGTCAAGACTCGGTGATACATGAGTATCACTACCTTACCTCGATGCCGCCATCGGTGGAACAATGATGCATAGGAAACTATGGCGACACTGGCCCGAATCATGGATTTTAGTCTGGATAGATTTGAAGTCGCGTGCACGTATCCATCATCTCGCTAAAAGTTGTCTACTGGCACTGCCACGACCACAGCGCGTACTGGCGCACGACCTCAATTAATGGCGTGATTCGCCATCTCTTTGAGACTCGAAATAGACAATCGTGTATTCGCCTGATCGACTCACGCGATGCCTTTTTCCTGCCAATGCGTCGACAAATACCTTGCTGCAGTCGGGGACAATATTGTCATGCAATTCAATCGCAATTACCCCAATTCGATTGATCCAGCCGCCTGCCCCGTTTTGAAACACCTCTTTTTCCGCACCTTCAATATCCACCTTTAGAAGATCAACTCGCTGATGTTCAAACTGACCCACCAGGTCACCCACTCCAAGAGCAGCAATTGATGTGCTGTCTTCGCCAGACACGGCGCCCACCCTAAAAGCCCACGGCTCGTCCGTCGGATTGAGGATGCCTAGCTGCGCGTGACCGGACCATAACGCCTTTCGCACGCAGGTGATGTTGGGATAACCACTTGTATTCTTGCTCAGCAAGTCAAAATTGGCCTGATCTACTTCCAGTGCCACAATTTTCGCCTTTGGAAAGCGATGCGCAAAGTATAAAGACGCTAAACCAATATTTGCCCCCGCATCGACGATGCTTCCCGGCAGCTCCGGCAGCTCAAACTCTAATTCTCCATCGATAAATATCTGGATGAACACCAGTACATCTGAAGTCCCTGCCCGCAAGAATATCGGAGCCACGAGCCCCGGAACACTTACTTTATGCAACGTCCCCCGAGCCACCTTCATGTGTCGACGAAGCTGCAACCATAGTAAAAACCCGGCTAGGTGACCATATCGCTGACGATATTTCCTACTCGCCGCCCCTACTCGTGCGAACATATTCAGCATAGATGTGTCCGCCCCCTCACTGATTGAGCTGTTCAATGCCAATGCGATCCGCTGGGGTCATTGAATTTTCAGATTCCAACGTGAGCCTCGCATTTGGTATCCATACGATAGTCGATCATGACCGCTATGTTTCACTGGCTATACTTAGAGTTCGCAAAACAAGTTTATCAGGCATGACGTAGCTCTTATAGTAACTCCAATTCTCTTCCATCATTCGCTGTCTTGATTGCCTGTCTTCAACTAGTCTCATGGTTTCCTGCAGACACTTCTCTGGCGTATCGAATTCCAAGTAATTTTTCTTTGCCTGAAAATTACCAGGCACCAAACACTTTAATTTTTCCGAAACAATTGCTTTAGAAAAAGCCACATATTCTGCCATCTTCCAGCCAATCGAATCATGCAGACCCGTTGTTGCAATGCAGATCGGATATTGCCGAAGCAATGATAGATAGTTTTCCTTTCCTGATGTAAGCGGACTCTCTAGGAGCAGCTTACTGTAGTTGTTCACTGCGTACTTCGTTTGCGCAAACCCCCCATAGAACTTGGGCCCAAGTTCTTTCCGTAGCAGTTCGATACAACGCGCTCGCGTCTCGTTGATTTGCCCACGCTGCGCCTTTTCCTCGCCAGACAATTCAGCCCCCTCACCGCTTGGATCCCATGCCCGTGCCATAAATAATACGCACGGCTCCTGATGGAGTACTGGCGGAGCGCACATATTTTTGATGGTTGGAAGAAAGCTTAGCGAGAGAAGTTCTGCCATACGCTTCATGAGTTCCCATGGAAAATTCTTGAACACATTCCTGCGGGCTATAAATCTCACAATCTCATGACGGTTAAGAGTGCCTGTGTATAGTTCATAGTTGAGTCCTAGGGGATATACGCGGGATTTGTGGCGATCTGGAATTGATGCGTGCGTAAAACTTCGCTTGAAGTAGGCATCCGAAATCTCCAGTGCATCATTCTGCAGATTGGGTGAGTCGCTAGTATCGTAAAAAAGCGTTTTCTTCTCATCCAGAATAAGGAATAACCCATTGAGGTCTTGAGGACGCAAGTTCTTCATCGACTCAATGCTTCTGTGGGAATAGTTAGACAACTTCTGTGTAAGGCTAATTTTTCCCTTCGCGGCCAGCAGCGAAAACCCCGTGTAGAGTTGGGACACATGTGGTGAGGTACTGTAAGCAAACATCGTGCATTTCATCATCTCGGAATCTCGACCATGGGGAGAAGAGGAATTATCGGCGATCGGCATCGCCCGAAGTCCGACTTTCACCTGCATTTTGCGAAAAATCTACCATCTTTCCCACTCCAACATTCTTGCTGTCCCCAGAGATGCACCAGTATATGATGTTCGTCGATCCGGCCGCTTACCCCACCTGCGTCGTCCCGTGGGTCGAATGTTGCGTTTGCAACAGCGCGTTCCGACATATCCAGAAAACCCCTCTCGACCCCGGCATCGAACCGGAAGAGGCTGCTCTGGAGCCAGAGCTAAAACTGGGCCCGCTCCTCCGCAATACTAGAATAGCGTGTAAATGAAGGGTGCTACCGCCGAGCCTTGTGTCAGGACGATCAAACTCCCCAACAGCACAAGCATCACAATAATCGGCAACAACCAGAATTTCTTCCGCTCTTTCATAAACGCCCACAGCTCTTTTAAGAACTCGCCCATGCTGCCTCCGTAACTCTAAAATTGCCTCGTCATGTGATTCCGTGGCCTTGCTTGACGTACGACTCGGTAACTCTGGACGTCTTTGCTCAGCGCTCTTCTCATGGAGTCCCAACCGAACAGCCGCATGACCATTCCCATCGGGGTGATGAGTCCGAAGTAGAGCACTCCCAGGATAATCCTGGTATTGATCCACCCCATGACATGTCCCACTTTCATCCAGACTTTAAAGACAGGCGCGAGAACCGTCGGTGCGATAAGCCCCAATGGAACAAGAAGAGCTCCGGGAATGAGGGCCCATAGACGCAATCCTTCACCGTACCTGATCAACGGCCAAACTCCGATCAGGCAAAAAACGCCACCGACGATCAATCCAAAATTACGCAGTTCTTTCTTTTCAACCATCCCATCCATTCAGCACCTCTTTTTGTCTTCGACCGACCGCACCGCAGTGTCCACGGCGAATATGGCCATCGGCTCCAACGACTTGGAACCGGTTCCTGCCTAACGCTTGGATGGCTCCCAGCGAAAAACGCGATCCCCCCTCACATAACGGATCCAGGCATCCAGAATGGAGAGATTGACCAGGACAAAAAATGACGGTAGTCGAAACAGATTGTTCTTGGGCATCCAGTGACAGCTTGCATAGGCAGCTGCTAGAACATAAAACATGCCTTGCGCCACTAGTAGCACCCGATACCACGTAGACTGCGTCGCCAATACTATGTTGGACATTAGCGCTCCAATCATGGCAAAGGGCACCAGCCATCGACACAGCTTATGACTGAATAACTGCCAGGCAAACATCCCATAGCGAAAGGGATTCAACATTGGCAGACTTCGCATCAGGACAGCAATCCCCCTTAACACGGTCCGAACTTTGCGCTGATATTCCTTCTTCTCGTCGGTCAAGTTTCTATAGTATCCGACACTTTCCGAATCTGACACGCCACGAAGCCCAGCCTTCATCGAGTTGAGTAGCGTATTGAAATCGCTTTGCAAATCATCTGCCCATGGGCTACAGACCGTCCTCCGGGCAGCAAAGAAGGACCCACTGAGGCCGACCAACGTATTCACCTTCGTTTCCAACCGACGCAGCAGCATTTCATACTTGACGTACGCGCCTTCCCCGCTCAGGTTTCCTTGGGCATCCACAAATCGATCCACACTGCTCACGCAGCCCACCGTTGGATCATTGAATGATTTCACAATGTTGACAATGCCCTCAGGTGATAAGGTAGTGGCCACATCCGAGAAAACCAGCACTTCTCCGCTTGTTTGGCTGACCGCCAGCTTCTGGGCAGCTTCCTTTCCCTTTCGTTCAGGCGCACGTATAAGACGCACACCTGAAGACGCGTACGACCGCACGATCTCGTCGGTTCGGTCCGACGAGCAATCAGACGCCACCACGATTTCAAGACGCCCGCTGGGGTACTGTTGCTGAAGCGCATTTTCAATCTTATTCCTAATACGCAGTTCCTCATTATAGGCCGTAATCACAAAGGAAACCGTTGGTTGAATGTCACCCACCAGCACCGGTCGGCTTCTGAAACAGGAAAGGGCCAGCAAGGCAAGCAAATACCCGGCATAGGCGTAAAATATAAATACTAGCGAGCCCCAAAATATCGACTCAGCAAACCACATCGTTCCGTATCTCACGGTTATCACTCACCGATCCCTCAAGTTCTTCTCAACTGCCACTGGGCGATTCAACCGACCCGAGGGAGTCCAGAAACCCGAGGCTGCTTTTCCCTGACCTCCGGCGAGCACGTAGTGCTTACCCCTTCAGCACGCTGAACGTTTTGGACGGCACTGCAAATGCGCGCGAGATCAGCCCCTGACAGTAACTCATGCGTCGGAAGCGTAACGAGGCGCTCAGCAATCATCGTCGCCTGAGGGACAGCTTGGGACTCGAGTGCCGTACGAAGTTCGGCAATATATTGAACCGACGACGGATACATGGAGCTCACTCCCAGTCCCTGCTCCACGGACGCTCGACACAAGGCTTCCTTTTCTTCCTTAGAGCGCATCAACAGAGGCAACCGCAGATACACTGATTGACTTCGTCCAGATGACTTGATTGGTTGAACAGGACTGGAGGCGAGAAGGCGCAGCACCTGCTCCGCATGTGTCACCCGGCTCGCGCTCGCATGAACAAGCCGTTCCTTCCAACCTCGCAACAATCCTGCGCGTACTGAATCCATCCGCGCCATCAGGAAATCCGTGCCGAATTTTGTTTCTCCAAGTTTCAAAAACGGAAGGCCTGCGGGCAACCAATAGCACGAAGGCGTGATCAGGAGTTGCGTAGCCGCCACTTCTAGCCAATTCTTCAACATGCCGAGCACCGATTCCTCAGGGAGCCGAGCATACTCACGCGTGATGGCCTCCCCAATCCGATCATCATTCGAAAGAATGGCCCCTCCGGATCCACAGCTGATATTTTTACCCCTCCCAAAACTTAGGAATGCTACATCGCCCATAGTGCCGAACGGCCTTCCATCACGATCGCCGCCAAAGGCCTGTGCCACATCTTCCACCACAAAGATTCCTCGCTGACGGCAAATCTCGACAATTCGTGGTACATCAACCCCTATCCCTAACAGATGTGTCGCCAGCACACACAACACTGTGGAGTCCGCCATCTGTGTCAGCTGATCATAATCGAGGTCGAACGATTTTGGGTCCACATCACACAGCGTGACTGACAATCGAGCACGAACGACAGCGGACGGAACGGAGAAACACGTATATCCAGGTGTGACCACCTTTTGTCGCCCAGACAAGCTATGTAGAGCCTGAAGTATGAGACTGAGGGCGGATTTCCCGGATGACACAAACCACACATGCTTCACCCCGAAGTACTCGCGAAACTCGGCTTCGAGTCGACGCATCGTCGTCTGCGGACGCAGGAGACTCAGCAAACCATGTACAAGGTCGCGCCAGTTGATCGGTGCAGCAGATGGAGGCAGTGTTCGTTGCACCTTCATGGGAGGTGCTTCACAATGTGAGGCCCGAACACATTCGCGACTGCTACGGGCAATTTCTGCCACAGACGAATGGCCAGTGCATATTTCGGATTCTGTGGGTTGAGTTGAGGCACCGGATTCCCGTCTCTCATCCAATAGTACCAATGAAGTTGTTTCGGCTGGGCTCCCCATTGCGCCTTAAAGCGATAGGTTCCGCTATCCGGCGTTGAGCGCCCAAAGTCGAAGATCTGAAATCCCTGTTGACAGGCATATTCCAGCACGGTCCCATAGAGCAACATGTTGGGGGCAAGCTTATTAAACCGCTTGTCTGAAGCCGCCCAAGGAATCTCCAGTGAGGAGCGAAATCCATAGAGAAAGCCTGCGGCAACCGGCGTTTCACCGTGGGAGACGACACAGATACGCGCCTCCTTTGGAAAGACCTCCAGAATCTTTCCAAAGAATCCTTTTGCATATACTGGGGTCCCCAAATCGCGCATGCAGCGTGAAAACACTGCATAAAACTCGTCAAGACAGTCGCTCCCGCCCACACGTACTGTCATGCCTTCTTTTTGCGCCCGACGAACTTGGCTCCGCAACTTCGAGGGGAAATCCTTCACCAGTTGCTCATACGAGTTCGGCAACGGAAGCCGCATAGACACTTTCCGTTCAGTGGAAACCCAGGTCGTATCCATCGGCTCTTGCTGTCGAAGTTCAATGTGGGCGGCATTCAGCTCTTTAGCCCGTTCAATGGCATAGGATTCAAGCAGTCGACGCGCTTCCGGAGCATCTGCGATCAACCCGCCATAGTTCACGAATGGCAAGGACACCAGAAATCGGCCAAACCCTCGGCTCGCCAGAAGAACCAGCGGAGCAATACCCTGAACAGTTCCTTGCGGCCCTTTGACGACAAGATAGTATGTCTGATGTCCGAATGCTTCCTCAATGACACGACGCCAGCCGGAAAGATGATAGCCGGCGGACAATGGCGACCTCAGCACATACGTATCCCACGCCAGACTCTCAGCTTCTGTTCGACCCAACATAGAAGGCACTAATGCATCCATCAGGACAGCCTACCGGTGCTCACTTTCACCCACGGCAGCATCAAGCACTGCTGCCAATTCTCCTGTCAACGATCGATATTCAAACCGATTCACACGCGCCGTATCCGGCTGCACAAGCTTCTGTTTCCCGGTCGCGAGATCATGTAACAATGTCTTGATGCTCACTACGTGGTTGGGGCTACTTACACCCAAGGCATGACGATTGACCAAGTTGGCGGTCGCACCTTCCCCGCCGATCAGCAGAAGGGGACGACCGGTTGCGACATATTCATAGATTTTCGCCGGCACCTGCAAGGGCGAGTCGGGCTGAAGCACTAACAACACGCTGGATCGTTTCATCTCTGCCAGACACAGACCGTGCGAAATGGCTGGTTCCCTTCGGAGAAAACCATGTTGCTCAAGGTCCACTGCATATCGTTCACACGCTTGGTCGGTCGTATCCCACGCGCCTACGAAACGCAGTCGGATCGCATCAGGCTTTAAACGACCCTGCCGAAACATCTCCGAGATCGCTTGCAATAAAACGCGAGGTGTCCGTTTTCCATACACTGTGCCGAAGTGGCACAGCTCATAGCCCCCGGAGATCGACACGACATCGGATCTTCCTGAAACAGCCTGCTCAGCGGGGAACATATCTCGGTCAAACCCATTGGGAATCCAGGTGCAGTGGTCCCGGATGTCGCCATATTCCGCGATGAGTCGATCACGAAGTTCTTCGGTATTGGCAATAACATGACTGGCAACCCGACAGGCTTGCGCCTCAGCTATTTGTGACTTCTTCACTAACATTTGAGAGGTGAACGAATAATAGGGGTTGAAATTCCAAGGATCGCGGTAATCTAACACCAGCGGTCGCTTAAACGTCTTCGCAAGAGCGCATCCTACTAAGAAGCTGGTCCAAGGCCCACCGGTGGCAAGTATAACGTCCGGGATCTCCTTCTCATTGATTTGTTCCAGCTGTCGTATCGCCGGGGCATACCACCCACATTGCCGGTCTGGAAATGCAAATGCCCAATCCAGCAAAAACTCTTTCACATTTCTGCGAGGTACCGGTGTCGGAGTTGCTGAGGGAACAATCTGGTCCTTTAGTTGCCGTTCCTCTATGTCTCGACCGGCCAGCTTTCTAAATAGTCCTCGAAGTCGCTCACGCCCCTGCAAAAGGTTCTGAAGTCGATCCGTATAGGGCACACGCATAACCTCGACTGTGGGCGGCACTCTTTCACCCAGTTTCCCATCAACCTGGTGTACCGGATACACGCACTCAGGCGTCGTCGTGAGTACCCGTGGCTGCCACCCGCACGCAGGCAAATTCCGACAGAAGCCAAGTGGCCGCATCGCGCCGCTCGCCGCGACTGGAGGGAAATAGTAAGCAACTATGAGTACACGCTTCACCGGCTCACCGCCAATCCTCTAAGATGCCGAGCCCCCGAGTACTCTTTAGGCAACCTACCGAGAAGGAATTTGATCACGCAGCACCTGGACGATCCGCTCGGAGGCGTGTCCATCCCATAGTGGAGGAGGCACGAGCGGACTACGAGGGCTGTCCAGCGCCTTCATGGCTTCACTCAAAATCCGTGCGGGTGCCGCCCCAATCACTCGATTGGTTCCATGCGTCACCGTGATCGGGCGTTCAGTATTTTCACGAAGGGTCAAGCAAGGGATTCCCAACACGGTCGTTTCTTCCTGAATGCCGCCGGAATCAGTCAAAACCAGCCTGGCATTGGCAATCAGTGACATGAAATCGAGATACCCGATTGGATCCATACAGTGCACGCCCTTAGGCGGAGTCGGCGCAGGACCGAAGTACAATCCAGGACCAAAATTTCCGATCGCTTCAAGTGCTTTTTTCGTTCGCGGATGGATAGGGAAAATAATCGGCATGCGCTCAGATATTTGCAGCAACGTGTCGATCAATCCTTTCAGGACCTTGATATCGTCAACATTAGATGGCCGATGAAGTGTCGCCACGGCATACCGCGCATTGCTCAACTGCAATCGTTCGAGGATTGTAGAATTAGCCCACAATCGACGAGACGCCTCGAGAGAATCAATCATCACATTCCCGACAAAGAATATTTTCTTCTCCGATACTCCTTCAGCCAAGAGGTTACGTTTCCCGCTTTCCTCGGTTACAAAGAGAAAGTCGGATATGGCGTCCGTGACAATACGGTTGATTTCCTCCGGCATAGACCGATCACCGCTCCGCAGTCCGGCCTCAACATGTGCCACCGGCACATGTAACTTCACCGAGGTTAGCGCCGCCGCCATTGTGGAATTCACATCACCGACCACCAGCACCACATCTGGGCGTTCTTGCTCCACGATGGGTTCCAGCCGCTTCATGACCTCGGCGGTCTGGACAGCATGGGTGCCGGATCCCACATCAAGCGAGACATTCGGCAACGGAATCTGTAAGTCCTCGAAGAACTGCCCGGCCATTTTGACATCATAATGTTGTCCCGTATGGACCAGCAGCGGGGTCATATCGGAATGCTTCCGCATTTCTCGCATCAAGGGAGCGATCTTCATGAAGTTTGGCCTGGCCCCGACAATATTGAGTACTTTCATTGAGCATGCCCTTTTTTCAAAGTGTCGCGTGTTTATCGCTTCCACACGGCTCACCAACGCCTTGGTGCTGCGCCAGCGTCCTCATGATAGGAAGGATACTAAGAAGCCAGAATGGGGTCTCGGCGCATCAGGTCTGAAATGATTTCAAACTCCGCGACATGGAACAGTTTGTTGGCGAGGTCAACTTCTCCTCGACGATGGCGGGCCAAGTCCGTCAGCAAGGCGTCGACATTGTAAATACCCCGTTCTCGAACAGCTCGGCTCCCAAGAATGTCTCGAAGGGGCTCATAGAGATCATGCGCAAACCACTTCTTGCTTGCGGTAGGAAATCCCATCTTGTCCACTCGTGCCCTCACGGACTCAGGAATTCGCCCCCTCATTCCTTCTCGAAGCACATACTTATTCCACGGCCCTCGTACCTTCCAGTCATCAGACAGCCCCCAGACAAACGACACCACACGATAGTCAAGGAATGGAAGCCGCGCCTCAACTGAATTGGCCATAGAGTTGCGATCCTCGATTCGAAGATATAAAGGCAACGGAGCCGAGACGACTGACTGTTTCAACGAGTTCGACAATGTGTGAGCGTTCGGCGGCATCTCTTCATTGATGAGATGCTTGGTCAGATCCGTTGAATACCATGGATTCTGGCGAAGACGTGCCTGCCGCCTTGCCTGAGCCCATTGCCGATACACGTCGATTCTATACATTTCCCACGAGAGACATCGGCTCGCCGCGTCTGTGAAGCGTACGCGTGAATTTCCGCCGTGCGCCGCCGTATAAGCCGTTACAGCCTGCCAAGCCTCCCTCATTCGTCCCTGTCGAATGAGGGCCACCCAATAATCCTGGAAATAGCTCGAATACCCGCCGATCGTTTCGTCGGCCCCTTGCCCATTCAGCACCACACGAATCCCTTGTGAGGCAGCAAGGCGCATCAGTTGATATCCAACCACAGCTGTCATGGTGTGTACCGGCTCGTCCTGAAACCACAGGAGCTTGCGCAAATCGTTCCATAACTCAGCGGGACTGGTTTCGAGCTGTCGTAATTGAGCACCGGTTTGCGTCAACGTATCGGCAATGTATCTCGACTCATCAAACTCCTTCGCCATATAACAAAAAGCTTGGAGAGACTCCGTTTTCTCTCCGGCACCATCGCCCCGTTGACGGGCAGCGGCACAAATGATAGCCGTCGAATCTAGCCCGCCGGATAAGCACACTCCGACTGGAACGTCGCTACGCATGCGAATTCGGATCGAGTCTTCAAACAGGTCCGCAAATGTCCTGGCAGGGTTATCAGATACAGCCGGAGGTAGGCCATCGAGTGACCAGAAGGACCATTCGTGCCAGACGCCATTCAGCGTCATCTCAAATGCACTCCCTGGAGGAATTTGCTGGATGCCCTCGTAGAAGGTCTCACCCTGACTATCTAGACGCCCCTCCAGGAGAAACTTGGCGGAAGTCCGCCAGTTGAGTTCGCCTTGGTGGTATCCAGAAGCCCGTAATGCCTTGATCTCGGACGCGAACTGTACGACCGCTGAGGTGCGGCTGTAATAAAGCGGTTTGACGCCGAATCGGTCACGTGAACCAAAAATCCGGCGATGTCGGCGGTCATAGATCACAAATGCCCACATCCCATTGAGCTTGGGCAAGCAGTCACGGCCCCACTGGCGATACGCTGCAAGCAGCACCTCACTGTCCCCGCTCGATCGAAACTGACACCCCAGTTGCCGAAGCTCTGAACGGAGTTCAACGTAATTGAAAATTTCACCGTTGAACACAAGCACGAACTGACCATCCTCGCTAACCATCGGCTGATGGCCGGCATCGGATAAATCAAGAATCGAGAGGCGACGAAACCCCATTCCGACGGATTCATCCAAATAGATTCCGCCGTCATCTGGGCCTCGATGAAACAAGCTCTTGGCCATCCGCTCGACGGCCACTCGCTCTATCGGCCTTCCATTCAACCCTATGGCAACGGCAATACCACACATAGAAACAATCGGCACTCCTCGTGACAAATCGTCATCGGTCCCACACTACTTCGGTACTACCTGGCGGAAATACTCAGTGGCCTTCCTGATCCCATCCTCGAGCTCTACTTTCGGTTCCCAGCCCAACAGGTTCTTGGCTCTCGTGATATCGGGTCGACGCACCTTCGGATCATCGGCAGGAAGAGGGCGTTCCTCAATCACACTTTTGGACCCGGTCAATTTTAGGATGATGTCCGCAATCCCCCGCACAGTGAGTTCACGCGGATTGCCGATATTGACTGGGTCATGAATACTGTCCAGTGTTGCGTCTGGTTTCTGAGTGAAAAATTTCGTGCGATCCGTGCGCTCTGCGACAGATTTGTCAGATTTGACCATCAACAACGCCACGATACCACGAACCAAATCATCGACATAGCAAAAGCTCCTGGTTTGGGAACCATCCCCGAAGACCGTCAGAGGTTTTCCCTGCAGCGCCTGCACGATAAAGTTCGACACGACGCGACCATCCTTCGGTCTCATTCTCGGACCGTACGTATTGAAAATCCTCACGATCCGCGTATCCACCGCATGATACCGATGATAGGCCATCGTCATGGCCTCAGCAAATCGCTTCGCCTCATCATAAACACCCCGGGCACCGATAGGATTCACATTGCCCCAGTAGGTTTCTGGCTGAGGATTGAGCAATGGGTCCCCGTAGACTTCAGAGGTGCTCGCCAATAGAAAGCGCGCACCTTTCGCTTTCGCCAGACCCAGCGCTTTGTGTGTTCCGAGCGCGCCCACCTTTAAGGTCGCAATCGGCATCTCGAGGTAGTCTTGGGGACTAGCCGGAGAGGCAAAATGCATAACGGCGTCCAATTGTCCGTCAACATGCAGATAGTCACAGACGTTGTATTTCACAAAACTGAACTTTGGATTCCCCATCAGGTGGGCGATGTTCTCAGCGCGTCCGGTGATCAAATTGTCGAGTGCGATCACCTCATGCCCCTGCCCGATCAGCAAATCAGACAAGTGACTACCGAGAAATCCTGCCCCGCCCGTAATAAGAACTCGCATGAATCGTTTCCTCCTTCGTGTTCAACGTCCTGTCGCTAATCGAGCTCGAACTCCTTTTTCCAATCGGAATCTCCTTCAAGAGGTTTCTGGTCGGTCTTAAGCAAGACGCAATTTTCAAGGACAAGCACATCCATCTCGGTTCGCATAAAGCACCGATAGGCATCTTCCGGCGTACTAACAATCGGTTCCCCGCGAACATTGAAAGATGTATTCACCAATACGGCATGACCGGTTCTTGCTTCAAATGCTTTCAGCAAGGCATAGTATCGAGGGTTCGTGTCTTGATGAACCGTTTGAACTCGTGCCGAATAATCAAGATGGGTGACTGCGGGAATGTCAGACCGCGGGACATTCAGCAACTCAATACCCCACAATCCTTCCTGATTTGCGCTGACAGGGAGCCGCCGCTTTTCTGCCACAGGAGCCACCAGCAGCATGTAGGGGCTGTCGGCATCCAGGACAAAATAGTCGGACGTCCGTTCTCGCAAGACAGACGGTGCAAATGGGCGAAATGATTCTCGATACTTAATTTTGAGGTTCATTACCGACTGCATGTCCCGATTGCGGGCATCGCCCAAGATGCTTCGACCACCCAAAGCACGAGGGCCAAATTCCATACGTCCTTGAAGCCACCCCACGACCTTCCCTGCTGCAAGTTCTTCGGCCACACGAGTATATAACTGGTCATCGTTGAGCCGAACAAATGGAGCATCGGCCTTCTTAAGGTAGGCTTCAATTTCAGCGTTGCTATGAGCGGGGCCCAAATAGGATCCCTTGAGACTATCCTTTCCCGGATTCACCTTGCGCGGTTGGTCCTGATACTGATACCAGGCGGTCAATGCGGCACCCAAAGCGCCTCCAGCATCTCCTGCCGCTGGTTGTATCCAGAGGCCCTTGAATGGCCCTTCCCGCAAAATCCGCCCATTGCCGACACAATTCAGAGCCACTCCCCCGGCCATACAGAGATAGTCCACGCCGGTCTCACGATGAAGGGTTCGCGACAGACGCAACATTACCTCCTCGGTCACTT
This sequence comes from uncultured Nitrospira sp., assembly GCA_964493335.1. Lineage (GTDB taxonomy): Bacteria > Nitrospirota > Nitrospiria > Nitrospirales > Nitrospiraceae > Nitrospira_A. The sequence continues at coordinate 22,092 of CAZBNV010000030.1, read as the reverse complement.
CTTGAACTGAGCGTGCCAGGTCCATTTCGCGCTGCGTTAATTTAGACTCAGGCTTCCGCGGAGGACCTCCAAAGACCTCGTCAAACTTGCCTCCGGTCATGGTAAGGCCGGTGCAATAATTAAAATAATCCATATTCAAACGAAACGTCCCGTCGGGCTTCAGATCTAACAAGTGCTCATAAATCGCCTTCACATACTTTGGCTCCCCATACGGAGCAAGGCCCATCACCTTATATTCACCGGAGTTCACTTTGAAGCCAGTGTAGTAGGTGAAGGCCGAATAGAGCAGTCCAATGGAATGGGGAAAGGGAATTTCCCACAGGGGAGTCAGGGAATTTCCCTGCCCGAGCCAAGCCGAGGTTGTGGCCCACTCCCCCACGCCATCCATGCAGAGCACCACTGCTTTCTCATAGGGAGAAGGGAAAAACGCCGAAGCTGCGTGGGACTCATGATGCTCTGAGAACAAAACCTGGGGCAAGGACGCAGTCGTCATGTCCGGAGCATGAACGAGGAACTCTTTCTGAAGAAGACTTTTCAACAGAAGTTTCTCCTTCAACCATACCGGCATCGCCGCCACGAAAGATTGAACGCCCCGAGGAGCAAACGCCAGATAGGTCTCTAGCAGCCGCTCAAATTTGACCAGCGGCTTGTCATAAAACACCAGGTATTGGACGTCCTTGAGGCCAATCTTGCCTTCGCGAAGACAGTACTCGAGAGCCTTATGGGGAAACCCGGGATCATGCTTCTTCCTCGTAAAGCGCTCCTCCTGAACCGCCGCCACTATCTCCCCGTCACGCACTAAACACGCGGCGCTGTCATGATAAAATGCAGAAATTCCTACGATATTCATAGTTGCCCCTCGTCGACAGAAGGCGTTAGCCGATCGGATAATCTAGTACCATTTGAAAAGCCTCGCACCACACCATCGGGGGGGACGCGCTCTAATTTGATAGATATACGCGCAAACCAAGCGTTCTAGCGTGCCTTACACTCCTCAATGAGGCCTAGATAACGATTGGCAATAGCCGCCCAATTGTACTCTCGAAAAGCCCACTCCTTTCCTCGCTGGGCCAAGGCATCGCGAAAGCCGGTATCCGAATCCAACTTAATCAAGGCCAATGCTAGAGCAGTGGGGTCTTCCGCCGGCACCAAAATACCGGTCGTGCCGTCCTGGACAATTTCCGGCACGCCATCCACATTACTGGCAACGATTGCTTTTCCGCAGGCCATCGCTTCCGCGATGACTAAAGGCATCCCCTCTGCCCGCGACGCTAGTACAAACAATAGGCATGACTTCATGAGACTCAACACCTGCTGGTGGGATTGATTGCCAAGAAAGGTAATCTGATCCGACACACCAAGCTCACGCGATTGCTGTATCAAGGTTTCACGTTCCGGCCCATCCCCTGCGATGACAAGGTGCAGCCTCATGCCTCGATCTTTTGCGACTCGCAATGCTGCGATGACTATGTCAATCCCCTTTCGATGGATCAGATGCCCTGCGGTGAACACATAGTCTAGGGGAAGCCCTGCCTGCTTCTGATTTTCATCAACCGTCATAATGCCATCCAACGGCGCACCATTCGGAAGGAGGCCACTACGCGAGAGATGCAGATCTGGCAATGCATCCTGGACTTTTCGTAAAAGTGTTCGCGAGACTGCCAGAACCAGATCCGCGTTCTCCAACAAGAACTTCACTAAGCGCTGTTCTTGTCGGTCCCAAAGAGCCAAATCGTGCGCATCGTTTCCTTGGTACGTGACGCAAAGCGCACATCCGGTTAACCTCTTTAAAATGCCAAAATAGAACATGGCAGCGAGCGGATACTGAATTATAATCGCGTCCAACCGCTTCCGCCGAGCCAGGCAAATGAGCTGCAGCATGGTCAATGGGAACCAAGCACCCCACATGATGAGCGCACGGATCGGATACTGGGAGGATACAGGCGATCGAAGATACATGCCGTACACGGGCGTCGTATCGAGCGACTCAATTTGACGGAGACAGTTCTCTCGATCGGCAACAAAGATCGTAATGTCGTGGCCTTTTTTTCGAAACTCCCCGGTCAAACGAGTGATAACCGTGCTGATGCCGCCGGTTGAGGACGGCCGCCATGGCGTAACGAGCATAATGTTCATAACTAGAAATGTGCCTGCTTCCCCATGCGGTCCAAGTGCATCCGATACTGAGTCATGACGGTTTTACGCGCTGATGGGACCCCTGGGAGATGATATAAGTTTTGAGTAGATCCACATACAACTCAAGCTGTAGTGGCCACTGTCGAATAAGGCCTATGAGTCGGCGGCGGGCCATTGCCGCCGAACATTCGCGTCGCTCAACATAAGCCAGTTGGCGTTGTGTGGCATACAACTGTTCTTTGACAATTCCCCCCATCTCGGCACCATGCGTCTGTTCAATATGCAGTTCGGTCAATAGTGTCTCGTAGATTGTGACAAAATCCTCCAGGAGTCGCCGCTGACTGGACATGAGACTCCCCGCTCTCCATCGATACTGGCCTAATGGCTCCGGCAGGTATCCAACCTCATACCCAGCCAGAGCAATGAGAATCCAATGCAGATAATCCTGGGCAACGGGCAATCGCAGATCAAAGCTCCCGGCCTGGTCAAATGCGCTTCGTCGCTCCATAACCGTCAAGGTCTGAATATGGGAACGCAGAAGCACATCTCGCACGCATCGCCCCTGAGGAATTGCCCTGCAGGTCTCCTGATTGAAGAGAGAGTACAGGACCTGATCCTGTTCATCTATTACAGATACCTCAGTGTGGACAAAACCACAGGCAGGGTGCGCGTCGAGATATTCGACCTGCCGCGCCAGCTTCTCGGGGCTCCATAAATCGTCCGCATCAAGATATGCGATAAACTCTCCACCGGCATGTCCTATCGCGAGATTGCGCGCGGATGATGCGCCCTGATTGGACTGGTATACGTAGTGCACCGAGTCGCCATAACTTTCCATCAATGCTTGCGTTTCGTCCGTCGATCCATCATCCACAATAATCACTTCAAAATCCCGATATGTTTGTCTCAACGCCGAATCGATCGTTCGCCCGAGAAATCGTGCGCAATTGTAGGTCGGAATTATTACTGATACGCGAGGCATGGAAACACGTACTCACAGAAAACCACCCTATGCACCCCTAGCCGACAGCCCAGGTCGCAACGTTGCCAGCGTTTTCTCCATGGTCGTATCCCAGGAGAACCACTCATCCGCAAACTTGAGTGCTCCGGCTTGAAGACGCTGGCGTAGATCCGCACGATCCATGACTTCCAGCAGAAGACTTGCTACCGCATGAGGATCTTTCGGCTCACAAGTAAGGACGTTTTCTCCATGGACAAATGGCTTGTCCATCATCGGTCCCCGAGTCACAATGATAGGCAGTCCGTGCGCGACCATTGAGGCAAACGAGCTATTATTCAATTGCACGCCTTCGAGAAATGGTAGCACGCAGACATCGGACGCATGAAGATAGAGAGAAGCCTCCTCTTCTTCAGAGTTAAATGCACCGGTCCAGGTCGTCCGCCCCTCGACGTGCAGTTCCTTCGCGAGCGCTTGCATCTCGTCAAAATAGGATGCACCGCCCTCAACATCCAAACCCACTTTTCCTCCGATGAACAAAAGTCTCGCCTCGGGCCGCTGTGCAGAAACAACGGCAAACGCGCGCAACAGTGTGTCGACCCCTTTGATCGGATAAAGATACCCGAAAAATGTCACCACAAAATCGTCGGGTGCCAGACCCAATCGCTTGCGACCACGCGCACGCGCAACGCCCCCTTCATTCGAAGCAATGAATAAGTTCGGCGGTGGAGGAATAAGTTTCATCTTCTCGCCGACAGGAGGCCATTCGTTAACCAGTATGGCGCGATGGCGCTCACACAGAGCGATGACGGCATCACTGTCGCGCAGCAAAGTTCCGGAGCTGTACGCCACGTCTGTTGTGCCCGCCCATCGCACCATCAATTTCCGAAATGCACGGGAGACGAAGCCAGTCTTCGAAGGATCGGCTCCGACAAACGCACTTTCATATCGTGTAACAAATGGGACGCGCGGAAGGAGCCGCTTGCACAGGGTTGGCAGGAAGGTGACCATGGGATGAAATTTGTACATAAGGCCGATGTACATGAGGAACACGGCGTCCGGAGCGCAGTCTTTAAGAAAGGACCGCACCCGGATCAGTTCTGACCAACTCCAGTTCTGCATCAGGGGATGTACTTGAATTCTGACATCATCAGTGCCGGCATTACCGACTGACGTCAGGACATGCACCTCAACGTCGCGCGCTGCCAATTGTCGACACAAATGGTAGGTATTGGTTGCCTCTCCGGCATGCATGGGAGGATAGGCTGCTGAAATCACTAATATTTTCATCGCGTGGGAGCTTCTTGCGGACTTCTCGGGGACAATTGCCTATGCCGTCACATTGGCTGATGAACTCCGACGCAGCCAAGACTCGTGAATTTCCTCAAAAATATTTTTCAAACTTTTCGTAATGCTCCACCCGGGGTAATGCGTTGTCATTTTCTTCAAGTTGCTGATGTAGCAAATATGATCCCCTTCGCGATTCTTCTCCACATATTCATGCAACATTGTCTTCCCAGAAATAGCCTCAATCATGTCGAAGGCCTCATAGATGGAGCAGCTATTCCCGCGGCCTCCTCCCAAATTGTAGACTTCCCCACTTCGGGGACTCTCGAGGAACGCGTGAATGAATCGCGCCACATCAAGAGAGTGAATGTTGTCTCGCACTTGCTTCCCTTTATATCCAAAGACGCTATATTTCTTCCCTTCCAAATTGCATTTGACGAGATAGCTGAGAAACCCATGCAGTTCCACCCCTGAATGATTCGGACCGGTAAGGCAACCTCCACGGAGACAGCAGGTCTTCATACCGAAGTAGCGACCATACTCCTGTACCATGACATCCGCGGCGACCTTAGAGGCGCCGAAAAGGGAATGCTTTGATTGATCGATGCGCATGTGCTCGGTGATCCCATCATAATCCTTGGGTGAAGCATAGTCCCACCGCTTGACCTGCTCGACGAGAGGCAATTCGTTCGGAGCGTCCCCGTATACTTTGTTAGTCGACATATGAACGAATACCGTCTCCGGCGTATGCAACCTGGTAGCCTCAAGTAAGTTCAATGTCCCCACCGCATTTGTATCGAAATCATCGAATGGAATCTTGGCTGCTAGATCATGCGAAGGTTGTGCAGCCGTATGCACGATGACGTCAGGTCTCAGCTCCTGGATGAGTGCCAGGGCTCCTTTTCGATCTCGAATGTCAAGCTCATGGTGTTGAAAATTTTTCAGGTCTGCCTGTAACCGTCGTTGATTCCAGCGCGTATCCCCATTTGGGCCGAAAAAAATTGCGCGACTATTGTTATCAGCCCCATGGATGAACCAACCTTGACCATGAAAATATCCGCATACCTCGGACCCGATAAGTCCGGATGATCCCGTCACCAACATCCGCCTCATATCGCTGTTCTCCTTACCCTGCTCATCGTCCGATTAGGTCATACCGACTCAACGCCTTGTCGTAAACAGCGCGGTTTCCTTGAGATGTTTCGCGAGTTGTAGCGCGATCAATTTGTGCCCATATTCATTCCAGTGTTCATCAGAACTCAGCACATCTTCCCCCTGTTGTTCCGCTTTCAGCACCACATCGGCCACATCATCCCAGTACTCAATTCCATGATGAGAGGTGACGCGCGCGAAGCCCTCGCTATAGGGCGCACTGCTGGCACAGGAAAATGCCACGATCGGCAGAGCTCCCACACGTGCTCGGACACGTCCTATCAGTTCGTCTGTGACCTGAACGGAACGAACGAAACCCCCATGCTCAAACCCTTGCGCCTCGATATCGGTCTCAACGGTATAATCGGAAGTGATTGCCCTGAACTTATCAATACGAGTCACAATGAAATATAAAAATCGGCTATGGCGGTTAATCCATTCTCTGAGTTCTTTTCCGCTTTTCTTGGGAGACAGATGCACAACGGTTCCGTTCAACCAATAGGGCCGCTGCCAGCCGTTGTTATTGACCCGGCTGAGCAATTCAAGCTCATTATCGTTATTAATGAAATCATTTATGCAAAATTGCCATAGGACCATGTTGGGCTTGATGAGATCCACATATCGATCCAGGATAAGATATTCTTGCAACGTGCCATAGCCACCGGCTCCATACGCAAAGACTTCGACATCTAGGAGTTTAGACAGCCAAGCATGGTACGTACGATCGTCAGATACCGCAGTAGCATGTGTAAACGAGTCACCTATCACGAGCAGCTTTAACTTAGTCGAACTCGGATCTCCGAATTGACGAAACCCGTACTGCTTCTGAGATCGCCTGACCGAGTAGGGGACTCCCATTTTGGTTTTCTCCACCAAGGCTTCCTCATAGTACTCGGTTGCTCTCCAGCCGAGCTCCGGGTCCAGGGTAATTGGACCAACTCGCCCGCCCGTGACGCTTTCAAAGAAAGGTATCCCGTCTCTCAGAAGGTGAACTGACCGGATTGCAATTTCGCCGCCACCAAGAATGAGGGCCGCAAATGCTAGCGTCACCCCGCTCGACGCCGCGACCATCATAACCTTCTTGAGCATCGTCCAATCCGCTGAAGCGTACTCTTTAAGCTGCCTAAGACTGAAGCAAGTAAGGCTCCCAGAACGCCCGGTCGTAGCGCGGCCAAGCATGACACCCAAACGGCAACTGGCCATGATTCATGTCATAACACAGCCTGGGAGCCACCTCGAAAGCAAAGCGCAATCCTACCTCTACTGATGCCACCTTGAACTCCGGGACATAGTGCCTTGCGCGATCGGACCAAAAATGGTCTTCATTCTTCGTTCCATCAGGGCGCAGATGCCACTGCGCCATTTCTCTACGGGCGTTATTTAAGCAGGACAGCCGTTTTGCAAACTTTCTCGGCAAGTTCAACATGCGGAGATAGGCTGGCATCCCAGCAAACTTTTCCTGCCAGTATTCTTCGGGCTCCATCCAGTGAACGTCGGACCGGAATACCTTGAGGAAACTGTCTATCTTTCGCAGCGACAGTCCACCATTTCCCACCCGAGACTCATTCACCCACGGACTGTCCGAACAGTGGATCCAAGGAGGACCGATATAGTCGAGTTCCATGTCGCACCAGTCCAAGAGTTGGTCGGAGAACACCAACGCGTCTAGGTGATAGATCAGAATATATTGATAGTCACTAAAGGAAGCATAAAAGTCCTCGGAGAGTAGCAGTTGCGTATTCGCGGCAACACTTCCGAAATACTCATTTCCAAATCGCTTCAAGGCACATCCTGGCAAACTGATATCGAGCGACTCCGGCACCACGAGATGCTTGTCATACGGTTTCAAATAGTGAGTCAGGTGTGCGAACGATATCTGCTCATCACACGTGAGCTCCTTTCGATTGTGCATCGGCACGACAACAGCGACTCTTTGTCGAGACTCATTCACCATTGCGCCTCGTCTTATGAAAAATAAGGCAACCTGACCAGATTCATCACCACTGGAACGCGGCGACCCGTCGACGACTAAAGTAGTCGTAGCTGCCGCAGCACTTCCTCGCCGACCAGCCTATGCCCTGCCTCATTGTAGTGGGCATACCGTCGAAACGGAAATAATGATAAGGGATCCGGATGTGCGGAGAAGACCGTATGCATGTCCACTACTTGCAGATTCAACCGCCGGGCGATGCCGAGCACATTGTCCCGGTCTTTGCTGGCCAGTTCCGGCATACGATATCGCTCCCACGTAGGCAGATAGACGAACACCACACGCCCTTCCCAGGTTTTCGCCGTCGCTTGTGCCTCCGCAAGAATCTGTTCAAATAATCGAAGGTCGGCTGGAGCGGCTGGAGCTCCGGTCTGACGAAGGAAATCGAGCAACTCGACCGGGAACCCCTGCTCAGCTGAACGCCGATCATAGAACGACTGAATCGTATGACGGAGATGGTGCAATTTCAGGATCTGCTCCAATGAGGCCGAAGCCTCTGCCTTCACCATCGCGGTGTCAAGGTAGGTCCTCAATGAACGGTCAATTTCATCTTGTCGTTCGAACAGCCGCTGAGAAAACGAGGACGCAAGATACTTCATTAACAGAGGGGAATTCTTTTCCCATCCATCAAGGTCCCTCAGGTCGTTACCTTCGTAATAAAACCAAAGAATCAGCTTCGGCTTTAAAATGGGCCCATACTCCTTGAGCGTGGCCAAACTCGTCAGCGGCCCATGACTATTGACGCCTAGATTCACCGTGTGCGGATGCTGTGATCGGACGACGGCCACAAAACCCTTGTCGGACGACACGCACACACCATGGGTGTAGGAATCGCCAAGCGCAAGAATCTCGACCGGTCTTTTCTCCCATATTCCGCGCGGATTGTTGAAACCGTGCTCGTCGCTTTCGTACACGACGTACTCGCCGCTCTCGTTACAAAATACCGTCGTAGTTGTGGACATTCCTCCCACGGGTAAGAATTCCTTATCGTTGCTGGTAAGAACGGATTGAATGGTCGTGCCAGATGACGGCGCAAAGAGAACCATAGGAAACACATCCGGATATGCATTGACGCCTTGTGCACGCATGGCACGGATCACCTCCAACCGCGTACGGACATCGAACTTCTGGTGAGTCTTCTGCACTGTCTTCATCCGCTCAGCCGCGACTTTCACGTTGGCATCTTGGGGAAAGCTTAACCACGCTTGAGCGCCCAACGCCGTGATAGAGGAACCGGAATATGCCAGGAGCAACTCAGTAGAGTACACCGCAAGCAGGATTGAGAGCATGCAGAGCGTACTGTTGATTCTAATCGATTCTGGCAGCCGCACCCCAAACGCCAATATAGCCGCAAGCCCCAAGAAGCCTATGTAGCTAAGTGACAAGCCATGGCGCCATACCAAAAATCCAAATATTATTAGAGAGAGCGTGGCGCTCAACAGGAGCACGAGATTTGCCACTTTCCCCAGGCGTTGTAGCACGGTAGCCTTTCCCATCTGTCCCACGCTCAAAGATAGTTACCTAGTATAGGCTTGTGTTGCATCACCTTCATGCCTCACCCATAGAAGGGAACATGCAGGTTGCGTTATCGTTTGCCATGCTTAGCCAGAATCATCTCTACGGTGTCGCGATACGAACGCTCGAATTTTTCTGGCGTATTGTTTCTGTGCGCAGTCTCCCACGCTTTTTTCGCTCTGTGACACAACTCAGCCCCAGACATCGAGGCGACCTCACGTACCTGACGCATGATCGTCTCAATTGAGGCGTCCTCAAACAAAACACCGAAATTCTCGACATCTATTGACGCTTCGTAGGTCACCATCGGTATTACTCCCGCGGCCATGGTTTCCACCACTGCCGCAGCCCCAGCTTCAGAACAAGAGGGAAACACGTGGGCCACGGATTGCCCCAAAAGTACATGAAACTCGTCACTGAATTTATCGAGCCACCCCACGAAGGTGATATTAGGCGTGTGAAACAGTTCATTACGATAGGCGTTCACGAACTCCGGCTCATTTAGCGCCGGCCCCACAATAGTGAGTTGATAATTCGGCATTTGCACAAATGCCTCCAGGACGAGGTCGAGCCCCTTATGAACCATCCCGCGGCTTCCAAACCAGAGAAATCGATGGCGAGATGCTTCAAAATCTTTAGCCTCCGGCCAAGGCCACATCTTCTGGACGACCATGGGCAATCGAAAAATCGGCTTGCCTGAATAAGCGTACGTGTTTGTCGTAAACTCATTGCCGCAAGTTGTGAGATAGTCTGCGTATTCGACTCCCAAATGAGGACTCTCTAATCGGTTCGGAGGGACGGTAACACCTTTGCGATTTTGAAGCGCCAACATTCGCCCCATCTCGGCCTGGTTTTGAAAGACTAGCTGAGCGGTATCACAATGTAGAATTTTGATACAGTCTGACGGCAGAAAGGGTTGCAGCCTTTGCAAATTGAACCGAGTATCAACCATCACATCGTAGGACTTCCATGGGATAAATTTCTGATTTTCAGCATGGATCACATCAACGTCGTATCCCAAATCGACAAAGGTCTGAGCCATCGCAATGGTTTTAAAAAACTGTGGGTGACTGGTGGGAATCGCCTCTCCTCGCATCTTGCATAGCAAGCCCTGATTGTCATAGGAAATGAGTACGTTGCCTTTTGGCATTCCTGGGGTATGCAGCGAGATGACCCCTCCATGAAATTGTCGGCGGAGACCGCGGATCGTACCTGTCAGTTCGCGCAACAGAAGATAGATCTGATACCGCTGAAAATAGCGTCGTAATCGTTTCAGCAATGTGGTCGTTTCCATCCATCGGGTACCGGCCATCCCACCTGTCGCCACCCGTCAACCGCGGCAATCCATCGATGGGAGGCCAGAGGATGTGGGTCGATATGATGCATCCCGCCTTGAGTCCAACGCCGCCAACTGGGACCAAACAATGGACGACGTGAAGCCGGCCGTTCACGATAAGTAGTGGGGGTGAGTTCGGTAATCTCAAACGCCCGTACCTTGGTCCCATAGATCGGAGAGCAATCTTGCGTGAACCTGAAGATGCGATCCTCCGAGACAACTACTCGTCCTGCTGGCCGTGCAATATGCGGATTTTCATGAATGATTGGGGACTGCGGATGTTCCTGCCAGGGACCTCGCAAATCTGGAGCATGGTAGAGTCGAAGCGTATCATGCATAAGTGCCGGATTGGTTTCAGACAATAACCACCAATGGCCACGGTGAAAAAAGATCGAGCTATCATTAAAACGGTGTCCCTGCAGCAGAATATCAGTACACACCCAGTCAGATGGAAACGACCTTGCTTGATAGAGCCGCACGCTCTCCGCCTGATGGGTTTCTGGAATCATGTAGCATTCCCCCTGCCACTCGAACACATACGGATACGACAGGTGAAATGACTCACGCAGAACAATTTTCTGATACGCCCAGACAAACCCATCGGGACTTGTTGCCCATGCAATCTCTCCACGATCTGTATCGAAATTGTAGACTTCAAAAAACATGTGCCACAACTTTCCCACTCGAAGCAGGAAGGGATCCGCAACGAACAACGCACGCACATCCGAAACGTCCTCACGAGTCAGAACCGGATTGGCCTCCCCAGTGGCATGGCGTAGCCGCAAGGGTGACGCCCCAGTAACTATTCCTATCGACCACAGTTGGTGGATAGCTCCCTGCTCACCCAGCAATTGATCTGCAATGTTCGGAGCACAAATCTCACGAATCTTCCGCTTAACGTACCACTTTAAAATTCGCTGGACCTCTGCAACGGTCATTCACAACCTGCACAAGCACGGGTGGCATACCACGCAATCGTTTGCTGCAATCCCTCCTCAAGTGAGGTCTGCGCCCGCCACTTCAAACACTGGTAGGCCTGCACCGTGTCGGCACTTCGGACGGGTTCCGACGGTCGATCAGGCAGAACACCAAACAAGGGCTGCGTCTGAGCATCCATAAGTGACGCAACCCGTTCTACAACCGACCGTACTGTCCGCCTGGTCCCCGTCCCCAAATCAAAACACCTGCCCTCAATATCGGGAGCCCTCGCGGCTGTGAGAAAAGCATCGATGATATCTTCCACAAAGATCCAATCGACTTCCCACAGGCCAGAGGAAAGCCTTGGGGATTCTCCCCGGAGAAGCGAAAGAATAACGGACGGTATGATTTTACTCTGGTCCTGGCCGGGCCCAAATGTCATGAATGGCGTCAGTACGACAGTGGGTGTTTTATAAAGCAAGTGGAACATCCGTGCGTAGGCACTCGACGTCCACTTGGCCGCTGCGTAGGGAGAGCTGGGAATTGGCGCGTGCTCGTTCCAAGCTGGCTCTGTGAGAGAGCCGGTCATTACAATGCGTCCACATCCCGACTCTGTCCCAGCCACCAGAACATTCACGGCACTTATTACGAGGCCCTCGATGGTTGGGAGTACTAGTTGGAGATCGGGCTGTGCGCCAGCTGCTCCGGCCAAGTGGAACACCGCCATCGGCTTCAGGTCGGTCAGAAGTTTCCGGACATTGTGAATAGACGCCAGGTCCGTCTGCCACCAGATTGGCCCACCACGTTCCGATACCCGGGGAGCACGAGATGTTGCGTGCACTTCTGCTCCCAGTTTGACTAAACGTCGGCAAAGATTTGACCCGAGAAACCCGCTCCCGCCGGTTATAAGGACTCTGTACCCTTGCCACATATCAAGAATTGACATAGAAGCATCACACTAAAAAGACGGTGTGGAGACATCCTTGGGCTTATACTCCAGCTCTCCATCTGTCGTCGCTCCATCATCGTACAGGGCAACGATCTCAGCCGGTATTTGGGACAAATCGGTACCACGCAGGTAGTCGCGCATGGTCGTCCCCGTACACTCTTCATCAACGTGCGGTGCCCCTCGTCGAGCAGCCGCATCATCCACATTCACAACACGGAAATCGATACTGAATCGCGTCTTGCCAGACGTATTCGGCACACTGGAGTGCAGTTGAGCCGCTGAGAACAGAATGATACCGCCCGCTGGAATAATGATGCGAATTTGAGGGTCGATCTCAATCGTTTCAGTGGGCTTGGAGAGTGGACGCGGGTCAGCCTTCAGAAATTGAGAGACATGCCCCCCACGATGCTGTTTATTCCACTCATAGTAGTTGTGATCGCGAGAATCGTTCTTGACTGCCCGATTCCAATAGTTTGGGTGAAAGGCCATCGCATTGTCTGAGCGAAAGTCGTAGATGGGAATCCACCAGTTAATTTGGCAGGGAGGAGCCGAATACCAGGTATCCCTATGTGGATGCCATGCATACGCGATACCGGTAGTGAGATAGCTATCGCTCGTCGAACTCCGCATTTTTGGAACATCGAAATAAGTCTTCTCGAGATCGGCGCCCATCTCCGACAACAAAGCCTTAAGGTGTTTCTTGGATTCAGGATGATGAATAAAATGTGGCTTCAATTTTCCCAACACTTCAGCGTATTGCGCAACCGACATGTAGTGTTGCGCCATCTCTGGATCATATGGGGCAAAAGCTTCTCTTATAAGCCCACGAGCGTGTTCCACTAACGCGAGTGAATGCTTCCGAGGCGAATACGCGACCAATTGCCCTTCAAAAATCAGCTTCCTTCTTTCATCATCAGTCATTTGCGCGTCATAATAAATGGTGTTGTTCATACGGTACCTCCTCTGGCATCACGCAAAAGACAAGGTGCCTTTGCACCCAGTACAAGATCACTCGATTTGGCTTGAAAGGCACGCTGACCTTCTCCATTTATCGGGTCGACGCTCATATCATCCAGAGTTCATCTGCTTACGCTATAGACTCGGCACTGTCACCTGCGGGACGCAGCAGCCCCTGAACGGCTAACGCATCGGCAGCTACTTTGATCGTTGAAAATGGCAATCCAGCACGCTCGGCAACTTGCAATAGGGTGTGCGCCCCATCGGAGAGGTTTAAGACCCAGAGAAGCGCCATCTCGGCGCTACGACCTGTGACGGTCCCCCCAATGGTACGGTAGAGACCGCGCTTGCCTAATTGTGGTTCGCAGTATGGGGCTGTGTTGAGATACCCCCTATTCGACTCCAGTACCTCTATGACCGAGTGAACGACTTCGAGCGATCGTGCCAGCGACGCCGGTTTCACAAAATCGAGATTGTCTGCAGAAGTGTGGTATTCCGGATACCGTCCATTAGCTCTCCGCATGAAACATCCGATGGGAAGATTGAAACCTGGCGACCCATATTGTCGTTCGTCATACCCATAGGGAATAAAATCTGTCAGCTCGTATAATTCTCCCAAGTGTTGCAGGACGTGAGCAAATACTGCATCAATCTCGGCATTACCTCTTCGGCTCCTTTTGTAGGTGAAGGCTCCCTCATCACCAACCCCAGTCATGACGAAACCATGTTTGATCTTGGCTACATGCTGCCGGTTCAACGCGAGCCACGTAATGGCACCGATAGTCACCGGAAGAAAGAGAAAGCGATATGAGTATCGGCGCGACTGGGCCTGCACTAATTTAGCAAGAAATGTCGCAACTGCAATGCCTGAAAGATTGTCATTGCAGAGAGATGGATGACAAGCGTGACATGAAATGAGCACCTCATCAGAGGTTTCTCCAGGCAAGTAGTATTCGCCATAGGAGAGATGTCCCTCTGTGAAGGATGAGTCAATGACGACCTCGTACTCCTCATCGCGAAGGTCTTGATACTGCCGATGACTCAGACAGAACCCCCAGGACTCTTTGTAGTATGAGGTTCGGTAGGGAATCCAATCCGGGTGATCGGGGATCGTGAAGAGGTGCTCCTTCAACTCACGAAGCGACATTCTTGCTCTAACCGGAGCACTGTAGCTGACTACGTGTAAGTTGGACTGCTTGAAATCGACAATCCTCACTCCTTGCTGATCGGTCACATACGCATCCCGAATGTTCCACTCACGGGGAACAGTCCAATCAAACACCTGAGTGCCACTTGGCACTTCGAATATGTCTAACGGAATGTGTCGCTGGATGGATCGGAATGTCTCCCGGATTCCTTCCCCCGTAATACTTCTGCAGATCGGATAAAGGTCAGCAATGAACCGATGCATGTCCTTGCCACAATCGTCCGGCAAAAACGCCGCTGGATCAGAACTTTTCACGTGAACCAGGCCTTTCAATTCCTTACTAACCAACACTCACTCATCGCTATGACACCCCGTCATGAACGATTAGGGACATATCTTAACTTCCGGAATCGGCACAATGAATTGGCCGCCCCAACTACGGATACAGCTCATCTGCTTGATAATTTCATCCTTGAGATTCCAGGCGAGAATCAACACGTAGTCGGGCTTCGTCTCCTTGACATGTTCTGGATCATGTATAGGAATGTGTACGCCGGGCAGCCAATGCCCTTTCTTGTAAGGACTCCTATCGACCAAGTAGTCAACAAAATCACACCGCACACCGCAATAATTGAGCAGGGTACTGGCCTTCGCCGCGGCACCATATGCGACAACCGACTTTCCTTCGCGCTTGGCTCGAATCAGAAACTCCAAGAGCGCTCGTTTTGTTTCCCGCACTTTCTCGGAAAAAGACAGATAATGATCAAGAGCAGCAAATCCTTGTACTTTTTCCTTCTCACTCAGTACCATCAACCGCTCAGTCACTGGATTGGCATGGTCATCCGTATGACGGGCGTAGATTCGCAATGACCCGCCATGCGTAGATACTTCCTCAACGTCAAAAATGGTCAGACCGTGCTTGGCAAAAACCTGACTCACCGTGGTGAGAGAAAAATAGGAGAAGTGCTCGTGGTAAATCGTGTCGAACTGATTCATGGCCATCAAACGCATCAAATGAGGAAACTCGATAGTGATGATTCCCCCCCTTCCTAAAAGAACTTTCAGCCCCCCAACAAAATCGTTTAGATCTGGCACATGTGCCAAGACGTTGTTGCCAATAATCAAATCGGGGTGTCGCTCTTCCGCAACCAACTCTTGCGCAGTCTGCATTCCAAAGAATTTCACGCATGAGGGGATGCCTTTCTTCACGGCCACTTCAGCCACGTTTTTCGCTGGCTCGATCCCCAACACGCGAATTCCTCGTTTGACAAAGTTCTGAAGCAGATAGCCGTCGTTGCTGGCAATCTCCACGACATAACTCTGTGCTCCCAGGGAGAATCGCTCCACGGCCATATCGACGTAGTCCTTAGCATGTTGGAGAAACATGTCGGAATACGAAGAAAAATACGCATAATCTGAGAAGATGTGGTCCGGGCTCTCGAATTCTTGGAGCTGGACTAACAAACAACGCTCACAAACAAACGCCCGCAATGGATAAAATTGCTCCATCTGGTTCAATTGATCAGCCTTCAGATAAGAATTGGCTAGCGGAGACATGCCAAGATCGAGAAAGATGTGCTTCAAAACCATTCCACAAAAGCGGCAGCCGTCACTGTGCATGAGCTGTTCTCCTTTGGCTAGGGCAATCTCAGATACAAGCGGACAGCTACTCCACGAACTATTCAGCTATACAGATTCTGGCGTATAGCCGACGCCACGCCACGTCACGCCTGATGCTGCCATATCTGCGGGCTCAAAAATTCCTCGCCCATCAATGACGAGAGGACGCTTCATTAATCTGGCGAACTCAGCAGGCTGAATGGCACGATATTCTGGCCACGCCGTGACCAGACAACAGGCATCGCTTTTCTCAAGGGCGCCTGACCAGCTATCAGCAAAAGTGACGTTGAGGAATTCCGATCGCTTCTTTGCCTGCGGCATCGCGATAGGGTCATGCACGATGACTCGAGCGCCTTTTCTCTGAAGCTCTGCAACCAACGGCAATGCCGGTGATTCACGCAAATCATCCGTTCCGGGTTTGAATGCCAACCCGAGAACGGCGACATCCTTTCCGGAGACACTCATCTCTTTCTCTAGCAGCGATACCATGCGGATAGGCTGGTCGGCATTGATTTGAAGCACGGCATCCAAAAGCCAAGTCTGCTCTCCCACTGTCCGTCCAAAGCTGCGTAGGGCCGCCACATCTTTTGGGAAACAACTGCCGCCGAATCCCAACCCATGCCAGAGATACTCCGTCACTCCTGCCGCTCCGCTGGCATGTCCATTAACGGGCGTGAGTCGCCTATCCAGATGCACCCCTTTCCACACCAAACGGGCATCAACACCTGGAATTGCCGAACACATGTTGCCGATTTCATTCGAAAATGAAATCATCGTAGCCAGCAACGAATTGGACACATATTTGATCATCTCAGCCGTACGCGGGGTCGTAACCAATTTTGGACAGGTGAAATCCTCGTAGACCTTGAGAAACACCTCTGCGGTCCTGGAATCCGTGGCGCCGACAACAATGCGGTCCGGAACT
This sequence comes from uncultured Nitrospira sp., assembly GCA_964493335.1. GTDB lineage: Bacteria > Nitrospirota > Nitrospiria > Nitrospirales > Nitrospiraceae > Nitrospira_A. Next base: position 5,202 of record CAZBNV010000030.1, on the reverse strand, counting down.
TGAAAATCCTCCACCGCCCGGCCTTCCCGCAGAAACTCAGGGTTCATACACAACCCCCAGCCGTCCCCCACCCGTCTGCCGGACTGAGACTCGATCGCTGCTTTGACCGGGCCCTCCGTCGTCCCCGGCAACACCGTACTTTTAACTGCCACAACATGATATCCGCGCTTGTCTACCAAGGCTCCCCCGATTTCCTTTGCAGCAGCCACAATTTGCGACATATCCATCCGTCCGTCAATCGTGGGTGTGCCGACGCAAATCAAGGTCACGTCGGAATCGAGGATGGCATCCCTCGCGTCAGTGGTGGCAGATAGCAGCTTCTTCGAGCGCGCTGTGTGAAGCAGTTCCTCCAGGCCCATTTCGTGAATAGGTGGATGGCCCGCATTAATCTCCTGCACAACCTCTGGCCTAATATCGACACAGGTCACGCAATGACCTCGCTCAGCCAGACAGGTCCCTGACACAAGCCCCACATATCCCGTTCCTATCACTGATATTTTCATGGATGGTTAGCCCTCTGCCTATTTGCCTGGCTCGTCTCTATCCAATTCTTCCAATGCAGCGAACCCCTTGTACCACTGCAACATTCTGCCGAGGCCCAGCCTGAGATCAACAAGAGGCGTGTACCCCAATAATGATCGTGCCTTAGCAATATTCGGGCAGCGCCGATTGGGATTGTCCGTTAGATAATCTGCTTCGTCACTGGGCTTGTGAATAACTCGTCCCTTGCTGCCTGCCACATCAAGCAATATCTGGCCAAGGTCTCGCATCGAAATTTCAGGGGACTCCGTCCCTACATTAAACGGTTCGGCATGGTGGGAGGACAGCATCGCCAGCAGGTAACCCGTCAATGCATCAGACACGTAGCAAAACGTGCGTGTCGGACTCCCGTCCGAACGAAGTACGATATCGCGATCCGCAAGGACGTCGCGGCAAAAATCAGGCAAAACTCGACCATCGGCCATGCGCAGCCCTGGCCCATAATTATTAAACGGTCTAACGATCTTTGCAGGCACACCATGTTGATGGAAATACAAATAACACAACGTCTCACCCAAACGTTTTGATTCGTCATAACATGCACGAGGGCCGATGCAGGACACATTCCCTCGATAGGTTTCACTCGTGGGAATTTGATGGGGTGGAGGATCACCATAAATCTCACTTGAGCTGAAATAGAGAATGCTTTCACTCTGATGCCGCTTGGCTAGCTCAAGCATGTGTCGTAAGCCGGATATGTTGGTGTCCAAAGTTTCCAACGGGTACTGCCGATAGACCTTCGGACTTGCAATCGATGCACCATGGATGATGAAGTCAAATCTGTTCGCGCCTGACTCTGGCCACGACTGAGTAATATCTTGCCTTATCATCCTAATGTCTGGACTCGCAGAGACCAGCTCGAGGAGCCAACGTGGTCGGCCACGAATATAATTGTCCGCCGCGACGACGGAAAGACGCCCATCCTTCAAAAGATTCCGATTGAGGTAGGAAAAGAAGTGAAGGAACCCAAACCCCAGAAATCCTGCAGCTCCGGTAACCAGAATGCGTTTCCCACGGAAGGCTTCTAAGCGCTTCCCCAGCGTCGTCTCCATTCGCGCCCAGTCTTTATCTAGCCACTCCTGTGCTTGCGCGAACAACGTTGTCTCCACGGTCATTTACACCCTCTCTTTCCTGCCGATGAATTGCACCCTTGGAAACGTCTCAAACCTGCTGCCTTTTTAATAGGCCCCGCAACAATCATCCAACTCACCCAGGCTATGGTCCGACGGGCTTTGCAGGTTATCGATGCACCCCACCTAAAACCGTCTACCAAACCTTCCAAGGAGCTTTGCCCGTGTTCCACAGTTCCTCAAGGTAGCTTTTCTCTTTTAAGGTATCCATGCAGGACCAGAATCCATAGTGCTTATATCCCATCATTTCCCCGGCATACGCTAATCGTTCCACGGGATCACGCTCCCAGATGGTCTGATCACCATCAATGTAATCCAACGCTTTGGCACTCAGGACAAAAAACCCTCCATTAATCCAGCCCTCTCCCGATTCTGGCTTCTCAAAAAACTCAGTCACCCGATCACCATCGAAGCCAATTCGACCGAAACGTGCGGGAGAACGAACCGATGTCATGGTCGCAAGCTTGCCGTGAGTACGATGAAACTCCAACAGTTTGTCCATGTTCAAATCAGCTACTCCATCTCCGTACGTCAACATGAATGTCTCATCAGTCCCCAGCCATTTTTGCAGACGTTTCACACGTCCCCCAGTTTGCGTTGTCAAACCGGTGTCGGCTAAATGGACCGTCCATTTAGGTTGATTGCCATCATGGATGGTCGTTTTCCCCGTCGACAGATCAACAGACAGATCATTGTTGATGGCAAAAAAATTGAGGAAGTACTCTTTGATCATCTCCCCTTTGTAGCCAAGAGCCACAATAAACTCTGTGATGCCATAGACAGCATGAATCTGCATGATATGCCAGAGGATTGGCTTGCCACCAATTTCCACCATCGGCTTTGGACGAAGTACGGTTTCCTCGGACAGTCGCGTTCCCAATCCACCCGCCAAAATCACCGCTTTCATGTCCCTACCTCCAAACAATCAATAGCTCCTAGGATCCCCGTGAACATAACCATTCACCTCAGTGGCCCCGATACGACTTCTTGCCTGCACACGTCGTGATCTGCCTATCCATCAAGAGAGGGCTCAAGATCGCTACTCTTCTTTGCGCGTACCCCGATCACCAACTCATAGTCGCGATCCCAATAATCGAGTTCATCTCGCCGTAATTCAGGTGAAATGAGCCCCTGCAAACTCGCTGTCGCTGCCAAAACATTGCCGTAGCTCTTCACCATAACATCTTCCGGACGAAAAACACTTCAAACAGCATTTTCATCGACAAAGAGGTAAACCTCCCATACTCTCCCAGGTGTCCATATCGTATCGAGACAGTGAGTGATGCCCGGAACGACGACGAGCACAACTCCCCCTGGTCTAAGAATAAGTGATAGAGCCCTTATGGCAGCATCACATATCAAAAATAAACTGAAGTGTGAAGGTGAGAACGATGCAATCAATAACGGTAGAGGGGATGGGTTCGCCTTGGGTGGCACCACAGCTACCGGGGAAATCAAGCAAATCTGAATCAGCCACCGTATTTGCACCAAATCAAGCAGTATGGCGGTTCTCTGCACTCTCCAACGCCCGCCCGCGAGTGTCATCTTTATGCATCTTGAGTTCTAATTCCAAGTGCAACACTTCCAGCCATGCGGATGGGCTATAGTTTTGCCATGCGAAAGCCCTGCTATACGCACATAAGTATCGCAGAACGTGAAACTCTGAGCCTGGGATTGGCCCAAGGCTATTGGTTGCGAACGGTCGCGAGCGTGTTGGGGCGCGCTCCCAGCAGGCGAGCCGCAAATCCGCGCGCAACGCAAGGGGCCACCCGTATCGAGCCTGCACCGCGCAGTACCTGGCGGTGGCCCGGGCGCGGCAGCCTCGGCGACCACGCACACTCCTGGACCCGTGGCTCTGGCAGTATGTCCGGACCCACCTGAGCCGAGGCTGTTCGCCCCAACAGATAGCCGGGCGCCTCAGACGCGCGTATTCTGACGATATGCAGAAGCGACTCTCGACGGAGACGATCTACGCGGGCCTGTAACTCTTGCTGCGCAGCGAGCTGCTGGCGGCAATGCGGCAGGGGCGCAAGACCCGCCGGCCTCGGTCGCAGGGAACCGATCGACGCGGCCACATCCCGAACATTACGCCGATTGCCGCCCGCCCTGCAGAAGTGGCGAGCCGCACGGTCCCCGGCCAGTGGGAAGGCGACCTCATCACGGGGGCCCGATACGCCTCGGCCGTGAGCAGCCTCGTGGAACGGACCATGCGCCTGGTCATTTTGGCCCGCATGGCGGGCACGGATGCGGGAAGTGCCCGCGAGGGATTCACTAGGAAATTCCAGCACGTGCCGGCCTCGCTGCGCAGGACGCTGACCTACGATCGGGGCAAAGAGATGGCGGAACACGAGCACCTGGCCCAGCGGCTCGCCATTCAGCGGTGCTTTGCTGATCCGCACAGCCCTTGGCAACGCGGGACCAACGAGAACACCAATGGCCTGCGGCGCCAGTATCTGCCCAAGGGCACGCATCTGTCGGGCTATACGCAGCGCGAGCTGAACGCCATCGCGCATCGGCTGAATATGCGCCCAATAAATTGCCTCCACTTCGTCACGCCGCTGGAGGCCTTCACACAACTGCGTCATCATTCACCCGTTGCACTTGGAACTTGAAACCGCCCTCTGTAGAAATTGCGTCTCGGCGTAATAACGATCAATGGGGTGCCCTTCACGCCCACCCCAAATCACTTCGAACGGTGCGCACAGCGCCATGAGTTACGCCACTGACAATCAAGTTCAAGCGCTCTTTGATCCTGTAGAAAAGCCAATCCAACTAGCTGATAAATTTGCTCCCACAAAAAACCGCTTGCCGTCGATTAAAACGATCAGTCAAGAGCCGATACGAGCCTGGCAGCACCGCAGGTAACAACACTCCTATCACTTTGCGCCATACGCCACGTCGCTATAGAGAGTGTGCTCGGTTGTCCATCGGAGCAAGGGCCTTACAACCCCTTCCCATCGTCCCGTCACGTCGCCTCGCGCCGTGTCCCCGGTCCCCGGGTCTATTACTCGAAAACCTACAACACGCGGCACATCACAATATTCGCGCCAGGGGTCTTCCGAAAATATCCCTCCCCCGACTACCATCACACCCTCCGACAAGAAATTTCCCGGAATCCAAGCTGTACTGGTATACCGGCCCACCGGTCGGGGACGTCTATACCAAGCCGGATCCCGGTCATTGACGATGAAGGCAATGACATCTTCTTCCGTATTGAAACCGAACTGCGCGACAATCGCATGCCCTGGCCTTAGAATGTCATACTCGATCTCAATACGCACAGGTTTCCGAATGTCCACGACGTCCGTAACTTGCCCGGATTCAGATTTCACCCGCACGGCCCGGAGGCGCACCACGTCATTACCTGGCGCCTGAGTAGAGTCCGCCCATTCTTGACAGGACGGAATATGGCCGGCATGAAGATAGTGGTTGACCACGTCATGCGCGGCCCCTTCTTGCACGATCTCACCCTTGTTTAGCAGAATCGCCCGTTTGCACATCCGAGTGATGGCCGGCATATCGTGGGACACCA
>CAZBNV010000029.1:0-55003 GCA_964493335.1 uncultured Nitrospira sp. | reverse complement strand
GTCCGCCAGGACCTGAAACTCCAGGCTGTAGTCCCGCTTATCCGTGCGAATTTCGAGATTGTTATGCGTCGCATTGTCTTTTGGCTTCACCCAAACTTGATTCGTTCCCACGTCGGCCCTGATACACCATTCCGCTTCTGACTTCGCACAATCACCCAGAAATCCCGTCGCGGCGACGACGATTTTTTCATCTTCCCCGAGGACGACACGCGTGATCACGCCGCGGCGCACGTGCACGGTGGTGACGTCATCCTGTTGGTAGGTCACGTAGCGCACACGTTGATCGAGTCCGCCGGGCTCGGGGATCTCCGCAGCGGAGACCCCAACATTCGTCAGCACCCACATTAGGATCAGGGACCCGACTACCTGCCTAAGCATGTTGTTCATAATGACCTTTCTACGAGCGTTCCATCAGAGCCAGCGCACCAGCCGGGCTGACCGTGCCAATTTCATCGTCTACTCGGTAGCTCGTCACTTTGTAGCCCAGCGGGTTCTGAATCAGATCCTTTTCCTGTCCCTTCATCGATAGACGGTATTCATAGGCGAGTGTGGCGATGAAATACTGGGGCGGGCCTACCGTCTCGGCTTCCCTGTGCTTGGCGGTCTTCTCAAACCGTACGGTGGCCTTTAATCCGACGGCATCGGCGTGTAACGTCACACTCAGGACCTTGACCTTTACTTCCATCCCCGCTCCAAATTTCTTGTCGCGCGCCTGTGGCCCGTCATAGATCCTCGCGTAGTCTCGCCCCACCTCGTCGGCACTCATGGACAATACCGTGTCGTAATCGGCCTGGAGCAGCCGGAAGTAGTAGGACTCACGCGCAAGGACATATTTCTGAGTCCAATGCTTATCGAGCAATTCCTGATACCCCATGACCGTGCGATCATCCGCCGCGCTGACAAACTCCACGTTTCCCGTCGCCCGATCGACCGCAAAGACATACGGAATGGTAGATTTCAGCGGAGCGAGACAGGCCAGGCCGATTCCCAACCCACAGGCCAACACACAAGCAATCCCAGCTACCCACCAGGCTCGTCGTTCGGACTGCTCAAGACGGAGGCTTCGATCCGTTTCCCAATCACGACCCTGATCGTAAAAGTGTCGCTCGTCGCCGCTCTTCACAAGGCTTGCGTCTGCCATGGTCTCGCCGTCCTTCTCGGTGTCGCTGCCTATGGGTACGTGAGTCTGTCGATTCCCCGAGGCGTACCGGGGGCTAACATGTGCAAGGTTCGTTCATGATGCTCCTGTTCCGCCGCCTTCTCTTCCGCTTCGGCCAGCGCGTGCATCGTCATAATGCGATTGGTATCGTTCTGAACCAGTGCTTGCTCTCCTGCGATTCTCGACTGAAGATCTAACGAGGCTTTCTCATCGGCGGTGCTATCGATGCTGTTGGTGAGTGCTCGGATTTGGTTCAGGCGGCCTTCCAACATGCGAAAGGTGTTGGCGTAGTACGCTTGAGATTGGGGTGTTTGGTTCAGAATGTTTTGACAGATGCGAAGGGCATCGCCTGTTCGCCCTTCACAGTTATAGATCATGCGATTGTTTCGTATGATCTGCGCCGCCGTCGTTAAGCCATTGATCCCTCCACTGCGAATCGCCCCGTAGACCGCGTTCACATCCGAGGGCACCACGCCAGCCAATGCGAGGTTGTTAAACAGGCTCGCCATGTTCCGCGAGCCCGTGATGGCCTCAATTTGGGACTGCGCTTGCGCAATTTGCTGCTGCATCTGCTGAAGCTGTTGAATCCATGAAATCGCCTGGATCACAGACTGCACCAGGTTGGCCGAATCGATGACGGGGATCCCCGCCTCTGCCTTCGGCACAAAGACCATCATCACCATCGTGATAAACGCCACCAGGGTAACGGCTTGTTTCAAGACCCGCACACGTGACCTCCTTCGGTTAGGTAGAGCGCTGCAATCGTTCCAACACGCCTCGTTGATAGAGATCTGAGCCTCCCGGAGTCGTGGGGATCGGGAGCGCCACATTCGTGCCGGATTGGCCGCTCCTAGAGCGGCCGCCGGACGTATTGATCAGGATCCCTGACATGGATGGCGTATGCGTTTGTCTGGCCACAGCCCGGACAAGGCTTCGTAATCCGCCGGTCGCAATCAAGGCCGTCTCCCCCCCAGCACTCCCAAATGAAATCGAGCCTGCTAGGACGGCGCCCAACGATTGAACGTGGATCAAGACATAGGCACAGGTTAAGGAGAGTAAAAGGAGGCCGCAGGTGTCGACCACAATGGAGGTCTGTGAGTAGCCGGCCAGTATTTGCGTACAGGCCGTGTGAACAATGCTCGTCATGAAACTGACGGTGGCCATAATCAGCACATTGGTAAAGACAGAGGACAGCGCGGCCGACACCCAACTCTCGGCATAGCGTTGCGTCACGGGAAACATCGCACAGAAGATGAAGGCGGGGCCGAGCGCTAGCAGGACGGCAAGGGACACCTTTGCCACTAGATATATGCCCATGGAAATAAAGCCCATGGCCAACGCCGCGACGGCAGACAAGGAGCCTGCGACCAGTAACGCGAACTTTGGAAACAGACTGGTGCTGGCATCGGTAAACAGTTGTTCGATCAGACTGTAGAAGGGCGCGGCCATGTGATCGACGGTGGCCCCGACCGTGGGACCTCCCCCGAATGCCGTGGCAAAGGCTCCTTGTAGACCGTCCAACCCATCTGTCACGATCGCTTGATACTCCGGTCCATGTAAGGCCAGACCGGTAATCATCGCGATCCGAAACCACTTCCACAGAAGGGTCGACACCGCATCCGGTGCCTCCCCTCGCATCACTTGGAAGCCAGTCCAGAGGACATAGGTGGTCACGGCGGTGACGGCGATAGGCGTGAGCACATCAATGACAGCAGTGCTGTAGGTCGTCACATAATTCGTGAGTGATGTGTGGATCGCGCTTTCGACAAACGTCCCGATACCCATGGCACCCTCTTGCTCCTGCGGCTGTGTCGTCTTCTCAGTTGCTAGAGATGTTCCTCACGGGCGAAACCTGTTCCTGCTATCAGACTCACTTCTCCCGCATTCTTCGCCATCCCAGTGCGGTGTCGCTCCAGTTGACCGCACGTATGCTGGGATGGCTCACTGAACGTGTTTCGTTCTAGTTCGTGGCTTGGTGTGTCTTCACCCTGTGCGCCCGATCGACCGCTTCCTTGGTGCATCCGGAGACGATACTCTTCATGGCCGCGTCGCGGGGCCTTGCGCGTTCACCTGCTGTTCGTCATTTGATCAGGCCGCGCCGTGCCGCGATCCGTTCGTGCAGCACTGACATCCAGGCTTCCGGCGCATCGCCTACTTCTTCACGAATTCGATCGAGCAACGCCACATTTTCTGTGGTGCCGGAAATGATATTCAGAATATCTGGCATACTGCCTAGGTCAAAGGTGACAATCGCGGACCCGTGCCCTTGCTTCACCAAAAACATGCGGCTGGCCTCTCCAAGATTCTTGATAATCCGATACTCTGATTCGGTGACCTTGAACCCGTGAACATAATCGTCGTGATCCGCGCGTGGATTCGGCAGGAAAATCTGTGTCACGCTTTGCTCCACCATCGTTTTTCCTATCGGATGCTCCAAGACGTCGGACGGCGATTGGGTGACAAACACCCCCAGACCGGATTGCTTCCGAATCGTTTTTTGTTTGTTGAGGGCAAACTCCGAGAACATCGGGTCTTGCAGGGGTTTCCAGAACTCCTCCATAAAGTACACAAAGGGGTCGCCCGTAATCAGGCTCTCCGTCAGGTGGAGCAGGTACGCCACGATCGGTGTCCGGATCTCGGGATCATCGAGAAATTCCGTATAATCGTACCCAAACAAGTTCGCGCCGCTGAAATCCTGCGTATCGGCTGGATTGTCAAAGGCCCATCCGAGCGGGTGCCCCCTCGTCCATTTCTTCAGACGCGCTTTCACACTGTTCTCACCGGTGGCCGGGAGGTTTTGCAGGACCAATGAGAGACAGCGCACCTCGCGTGATACCGCCTCGCTCATCACCGTGCGCACGGCATGACTGATCTCGTGCTGCTCCTTCGCCGACAGCAGCGGAAGGTCCTGTCCCTGAGTCTTGACGAACTGGCCGATCAGGTTTTCGCAGAATTGCAGGTTGTGGGCCGTCGGCTCGAGTTGGAAGGGATTAAAGCCTGTTGGCGCGCCTCGCTGGAGGGGAAAGTATTTGCCGCCCATGGCTCGAATCCCAATCTCGGCGCCCCGATCCTTATCAAAGAACACACATCGCAGTCCGTGGTATTTCGTCGCAAACGCGAGCAAGCTCATTTCCAACGCGGTTTTCCCCACCCCCGTGCTGCCACAAATAAAGGTGTTGCCAGGATATTTCTCGTCCCGTGAGTCTTTGTCTTCCGGGGACGCATGAAAGTTAAAATAGTAGGGTTGGCCGCTCGGTGTTTTGAATAACGCCAATGCCTCGCCCCACGGATTGCCCGCTCGTTTTCCTCGGGCGAAATTATGAAAGGGACTCAGGCAGACAAAATTCCGGCTCGTAATTGTCGCCTCACGCGGCCGGAGACTCCAATTCCCCGGTATCTGGGCGTACCACGCGCATTCAGGAATCACATCGACCGGGGACATTTTGAACCCTGATCCATCTTGAAACAGGGCCCGTATTTCCGCCATGGACTTCGCCACGGCGTTCATTGTGGGTCCGAACACGGCGACGCTGTAATGATATTCCCCCAGATCAATGAGGCCACTCTGGAGATCTTCCGCCGCCTGATCCATCTGCTCAATTTCTCGCGTCGCGGCATCTTCCGACGCGATCAAATGGCCCTTCTGTTTGGCGAGGGCCTTGAGAGCGTCCCGCTTGTTGTAGATCGAATAGCTTTGCGTCTCGATATACTCGTCCTCTCCATAGAGGATGCCGTTATTCATGCCCGGCTCGGAAAACTGGGGGTACTCCTGCATGTCCAGAAATCCCGCAAATTTCCGTTCCTTCGGATGCCAGATTTCCACCATCCCGGTTGTATCGCCGAAGTGGAGGCGCGAGGTGGGGAGGTAGGAGGCCAACGGTGCACGACGAAAGGGGATCTCTTCCCAGACACCGTTGATGAGATAGCCGAGAAATGCCAGCATCTCCGAATAGACGATGTCCTGTTTCATATAGGTGCCGAGTCGCTGAGGGTCATAGCGCCTCAGGCTGGCTTCTAGCTGGCGGGCCGTATCTTCCAGCATGGTGAGATGTTCCGCCTCCTGATCGCGAATCTGCTGAAGACTCCGCCTCTTTAACCGTGTGAAGAAACTCCTGACTTTGGAGGGGACGGGACGATACACCACCGACAGATACAATTCCGTGGCCATCTGTCGGTGACTGTCGAAGGACCGATAGTAGCGATCGTTCAACTCCTCACAAAACGCATTTGGAAACCTGCCCGATAACCGTTCGGTGACCACCCGACGAATCTTATGGGACCACACCGCGTAGCTCCCACCTCCTAACGCGCGAATGAAGTTATGTAGCCCTTCTTTCCGCAGCAGAATATCGGCCCGATCCGCCGTTTCAAACGTGATCCCTTCCAACCGCCAGATAGCGAGGTAATCGCCCGTCCTCGACAGCTTGACCACGTGGGGCGTGATGGGGGTACCCAACGGAATATAGTCACTGGCCGGAACGTTAGCGGAGGCCGCTTTGGTGACTTCTGCGCGAGTTCTCATCGTGTGTGTCTTGGGGGATTGGGCTCACTCTGCCGGGGACCCACAGCCGTCCTTCCCGTGATGCTCCTCAGCCCCGTCGCCTTTTGAATCTTAGCGGCCCGTAGGAAATCGCACCCCACGTGGACCGACTCACCAGGTGCGGCAGCCGCATCCGCGCCCGCATCATCACTTGACGGAGACGTTGATCGTCTTTCTTCGTGATCTCGCGCATCGTCACTATGGCCGCAATAGCCATCAGGACCAGGAACAACGAGACATAGCCGCTGAAGAGATAAAACGACCACACAGATAGAAGGAGAGTGGCCCCGCCGGTGAGAATCAACGGGACCGTCGGTACACCGCCCAACATCGCGGGCCGGGTGCATCCTTTAAAAATGGGGTCTCGAAAGCCGTCGTTCATCATTAGTTGAGGAGCCAGGACGCAATACCTGCGGCTCCTCCGACCAAGATTCCGCCGATGACGAGATTGCTGATCTCGGACCATTGGGCCTGTTGAAAAGCCATCTTGAACCCGGCCCACATTATGGCCACGGTGAACAGCGTGACGGCCACGCTGACGAGCACCGTTTGTACGTTGGCCATGACCGAATTGACCTTCGTAATCTGTGCCCATGCCGGATGAGCCTCCAACATCATCGTCAGGCCCAATAGAAACGAGGCCGCCTGTACCATGGCTGGAGTGCCACTCTGCGTTTGATTTCCGACCTGTGCCCCACCGGTTGCCCTGCTTGTGCTCATCACTATTCCTCCCTAGATGGTGACAGGTTACTGAACGAAACGAGATTCCATATATCTATATTTGGAAACCAAATACACACATATGGCTTTTTAATATAAACAGGCCTGTGAGTCTTCGATGACGCGCCACTCTGCTTCATACTGCCTGTTGGTATACCCATGTAGACCGTCGATCACGCTTCGGACTTCCACCAACATCTCTGGTTGTTCTCGAGTCCTCCTAGCCGAACGCATCCTAGGGCCAGACAACGTGGCTTGGCTATACCTCAAGAGGTGGAGCTTCTCTAAAAGTTCGCTCTGCCATGCCGGCCAGGGCTGGCCGCGCTCCGGCTTTCGGGCGCACCGGCCACGCCAGGCCACTGTCACCGCCGCTGCTCGTGTCCTTTCGCTCAGAGCTTCATCGGCCCGCCTGGCCCTCGACCTCCCGTTGTCCTGCACCGGCTCTCCGGTTTCATCGAGAGAGCCAGTGAGTCCAACACAAGAGAGGTTCCAGCATGACAACGCGATACACTCCGAAGCATCCCACACTCTCGGTCGTCCCTCGCCCGGACGTGACGAACCCGCTGCTTATCCCGCGGTACACTCTCCAGCTGGTGCCGGGAAGTGCCCGCCCCGATCCGCCTGTCGTCATCCGCGATTCTGCGGGAGCGGCCACCATACTCCGGCCCCTCTATCACGGTCTCGATCGTGAACAGTTTCTTGTCGCCTGTCTGGACGCCAAACATGCCGTCATCGGCGTCAACATCGTGTCCGTGGGCTCTCTCACGCTCAGCATCGTCCATCCGCGCGAAGTCTTCAAACCTGCGATCCTGCTGAATAGCGCCGCTATCATCTGTGCCCACAATCATCCGTCCGGCGATCCGCACCCCAGTGCGGAAGATCGGGTGCTCACCGCCCGGCTCCGTCAGGCCGGCGACCTCATCGGCATTCCCATTCTTGACCACATTATTCTGGGCGAGAATCGTACCTTCAGCTTTGCGGATCAGGGGTGGCCGGCCTAACACGCCGCACTTCATCCCCCTTTATCATTCCGCTGCCAGAGGCTTGTTGTGGTTCATTTTTTGGGCGAGGATGCGGCGCTTGCAAATCTTAATAACATTTCTTGGGGATCATCCGTCGGATGTGTAGCATCTACTACTCCTCATTGTTTGCGGTAAAAAGATATGCCACATTCGCGGCCGTATAGATTTCCTTTGGTTTAATTGTTCTTTGTACGATTGTGATGCCATGAAATTTACAAGGTCCCTTCATCGTGACAGGGAACACCCACAGATACCTCCCCCGCTAACAGTGAAGCAGACAAGATGGCTCTTACTCGTAGGTAGTTAGTGCAGAATATACCTGGCTGCATACCACGGTTGAGGATGGCGACAATCTGCCGCACTTGCGCAGCCCGCGTGACGCAGTGACCGGCTGTGACCGCCTATCGAATAGTGGCAAATGGGAACGCTCCCGGCTCGATCATCGATGCCACAATCGATACGGCTGACATGTCCTTGTTGCTGATGCACCCATCTGAGCAGGGCGCGAATCTGCTCCAAGGTCAGGGCAGACACCAGGCCACCTAACAGATCGACATGGATCTCATTTTGGGCGATGAGGCGAATTCGTGCCGAGTTTCCCCACGCCGTGCAGACCACCGACCTGATCCAGGAAAGCGGATAGCCTCGGACACCCGCCTTCGGCCTCGCTCCACCCTCCCCCAAGCACCGTCGTGGTCTCTTCTGGCCTGCTCGCCAGGACCGTGAACGCGAGCCAATCAATGGACAAAGTGAAGGCAGAATCCATCGAACCTATTCAACTCCTGTAAGGAACCTTGTGGTGAGAGCCCGGTGTTACAAAGACGGGGGCCATTCCGCTCCGCCCCACAGCCTATCGGCATGCGGCGCGGACCGGCGTTGCCTGCTCCACCACGGTGATGCTGCAATTATGATTGGCGTTAAGAAACCTCTTCAATTGATTAAGGCAGAACAAGGACAAGATTCTAGGCAAATCCTTATTGGGCATGAAGCACGCCAACTCATATTTGCCATTGTGGGGCATGTGGGATCAGGCCTTGGATTCATAGCGCAGAGTCTAAAGGTAATCTTGGAGAGTTCGCCCGCAGGATCTTATGATACGAGTATCATTAAGGCTTCAAACAACATTAAGGAATGGGCCATAGCTAATGGGGAAGAGCTTCCATCTGCAGAAAAGACTTTAGCGAATGTAAAACGCCTTCAGGATCTCGGCGACAAAATGCGAGAGACTGATAAATCCGCTGTAGCACGATGCTTGATTAAAGAGATCCGAGCCACAAGGGCGAAGAAGCAAAATGCTTGTCCCGCGTTCGAGACAAATATTCCGATGCAGGAACGGACTCAGCGAAAAAGTTTATGTGCAGAGACGCAAAGGACTCTTTAAAACACGGCCAGAGAGTCGCTGATGCATTACAGTTGTCTGATTTCTTCGTTGATAATAATGTGGATCGGAAGCTGCTCAGTTACGCCATGGAAGCATTCCCTAAATATTTAGTGAAGAGCAACCATGGTGATTGGAATGTTTATCTCGCACAATGAACCTATGGCTTTTCCTGAGCCAAGTCAGTTTCGCTTTTCACTATTAACTGGAGCAGTACACTAGAACTAATGAAATGACCCCACCGATCCTGACCGCCGCCCCTCAGCAACATTCCGGCCAAAAGCGGAAGAATGACGGGCCGACCATCATGAGTCTCCTCCTTTAAATGGAACACGGGCGATCCACTCAAACCATCATAGTCGTTGAATTCGGCGGTATCAGAAAATTGTAATTTGTGAGAATAATCGTCTGTGCCTGCTCCAACATACTGTGCAAATATCCGTTGTCTTTTATATCTGATCTTATAGTCTTCATAATCTATCGATCTGCTCTCTGAGGGATACCCAACAATTAATAGATTAGCGCCAGCATTCAGCACCTCGGCAAGACTCATCCCGTGTACAATATCTTGAGCCACTAGAGGAACATCGCCACTATTGGCAAGTGCCTCCAAATCCACGCGTAGCACAAAGAGATCTGCATAATCTTCAAAGTCTCGCTTCGTAATCCTTAAAGCCTGATTAAAGGGGATGGATTGGCGCGAATGATCGGACGGGAAAATTCGTATATTCTCAGACGTTCCACCCATATTAGTGATCAGATGGGCGGCCGTCGCCCAATAGTAGTTTTTTGAGGTCGCCAGCAAAACTGACGACCCTTTGCCCCAGTACGTACAATTATCATCATCTTGTTCAAAAATGACAGGTCGACACGCTTGTTCGAACATTTCACCATCCCCCATCTGAACACTCCCAAAAGTGCCAATCAATGCGCCGCTTAAACTTTCCGAAGCGTCGTACGATGTTTTCCCCACGTTGCAAACGCCCGCGGCGGGCACTCAGTATAGCCCAAGCCACTTTTTGAAGGCCTTCCACGCCACGTCGATCCAGTTGGACTGCTGGTCCGTCCCTTCCATCTGTTGTGACGGCAGCTCTGCCGCGCGAAGGTCATTCTGGCGATTCGCCTCAGCAAAATACGCATCCCTCTTCCGCTGGTCCAGTCTACGTCCGTATTCAATCTGTTGCTTGGTCATCGATCCGGCCCACACCACCTGGCCATTGCAAATCCAATAATGCGACCGGCAGGGAAAGCTCCAATTCCCAATAGAGGGGTGAAGTGTTACGGCCCCACAGACGACTTGTAAGGCCCACTCCGTCGGGCCAAGGGGCGTAACCACTTCCTTGCCACAGCCACAGCAGCAGCGATGAGTGACGGTTCGATACTGGTGTGAAATATAAATGACACCGTCGTCCAAATGCTCGGGTATGAACTCCACAAATTGTGGCCGGAGAATCGTCTGTCTCATGCCGTGCCTGTTTCGTCGCGAGTAAGCTGGTGCGCATTGATCGCGTAAACGGACTGGTGTTCCTGATAACAGTCCTGATAGAAACCGCAAAACTTCTTCCATTTCAAGACGGCCAGCGCGGCGTTCAGTGCATTCATGTCGGCGACCTGAATGTTCGTGCCATACAGGTCATCGGCAACAGGCCCTTCGAGCGAGACGTGACGCGCAAAGTGATCTCGCTTTCCAGGCGTGCTGAGTGTGACCCGGCAGGCCCCGACAAGGCTTGCCTGATCTTCGATCAGCTCGAGCTCCATGCCGACATCAACGAACGGCGTATCTCCAGACTTCAGAAACTCCGAAATCAGCTTCCGGATTGCCGGGCGATCTACACATACGAAAACGAAATCGAAGTTCGCAAGGTGACCAATGGTCTCATCACTGATGAACTCGGGGTGCGGAATGACGCCTCGGCGCATCCGGCCGTAAAGCCTCGTGTAATGTTCGACCTTCGAAAGATTCCTCCGCAGGTCATCCAGCGATGCTGCGCCCGGTGAGCGGAAGGCGTTGTGCTGGAGGTATCGGTCGCCGTCGAACAGATGGATTTCACGCACAGGCGTTTTGGCGACAAGGTCAAGCACATACGCGCCAGAGCCGCCGAGTCCGACGATGGCGATCTTCTTCATGGCGAGTTTGACGGAGACGGGCACGATGCCCGCGCGGCTCGTTGCAGAATCGGTATAAAGAAAAACGGAATCTTCCTCGGTTGCCTCAATGGGCCGAAAGGTCCGGGCCGTGATGGCGGGGTCATCCGGCTTTAGAGACCGGGCGGGGTTGGAGAGGATTTCGTCGTACTGCGTAATCTTGGAGTAGTAGTCCAGGTAGTCGGCCTTTGCTGAGAAGCGAAAGTCAACCACCACGCCGTCGCACAAAGTCTGCCTCCCCGGCTGCGAGCCAAGCGCCGTAATCGGTGCGCCAGTCGCATGGCAAGGTTGTTCACCTGCAAACCACACCTGATGGTCTTGTGGCTTCTGCGTGATGTCGTCGCTTAGTGCGAGGTCGGTGACGACGGTGCCTAGGGCCACCATCTTTCCGGACGTGACGTAAGGAACGGAGCGGACAATGAGAAACCCGCTCCGAACCTCGATCTCATACCCTTCGTCTTGCAGCCGCTTAAGGTCGTGACTACGAGCGATCAGTCTTGCGGACATTGAGAATTATCCCCTCGTGAACTTTCACTTCCTGACCCTCAACCAAAGACCCTTCCTTGCCGTGAGGATTGGAATAGGTGACCGTGAAGGAGACCGTTTCAGAGGGCTGCTCGCCAGGATATGCCAGATGTACAGCCTCAATGTATGTGAGCTTGTGGTCCGTGATGGTGCGGCGGCGCCCGTTTACGACGATTGTGAAGGACTGGTGGTGGCCGGGGATATCTGCCGGTTGACTTGATTTTTCCTGTGTCATTTGCGATTACCTCTCTGAAAAAGTTGATGGTTGAGAATTGGTTTTACCCGCGCGGCGGGTTCGGGTCGCCGCCGTGGCTGTCGCTGCTGCCAATTCGACCCTTGAGGTCATGAATTCGCAGCTCTGTGCCCTGATTGCGACTGATCTCACGGGCCTGATCGACGGCTTCACACTTGGTTTCATGATGGCTGCTGGCTCGTTCACCGCCGCCCCGCTTCACATCCCAGCCGCCCTGGGGGTTATGGACGACGTGGTGGGTTTCAGGACCTTTTCTTGGCTTCATTGACTAATCCCCTTTCTAATGTTGTGAACAGAAAGTATCGCTACTCCGAACTTCATCGTAACGATTCTTCTTTCGCTAGTCAAGTACTTGCTGTATCATTACTCAGAACTATGGAGGCTACGTAGTGACGACGTCTCTTGGCAATAAAATCAGGGCTTTGCGGAAACAGAACGGTTACACACTGGAGAAACTGGCGGAGTTGACCGAATCTAGCAAGAGCTACATATGGGAGCTGGAGAACAAGGAGCCGCCGCGTCCGTCGGCTGAGAAGGTCGCCAAGATCGCAATCGTTTTGGGCGTCACCACTGATTATCTGGTCAGTGCGACAAAAACGGCTCCCAGCGAGGATGTTCTAGATCAAGCGTTTTTTCGGGAGTATCAGGATTTGGACGAATCGACCAAGGAGAAGCTGCGTAAGCTTGTGAAGGTATGGGGCAAGAAAGAGTGATCGAGGCGCGTCTACCGACGCGCTGGGCTACAGACATATGTGCCGTTCTTACCACCGTTTACGGTCCTAATCACTTTCCGATTTCGGTTGCCGAAGTGGCGCTGGATCTTTCCAAGCATTGGTTTCCTGATGACCCTCTATCGTTAGTGCACGGGGAAAACTTGCCCGGTTTCGATGGCGCGCTCTTGCCTGCACCGCACGGCAATAAGGGCTGGGGGATTCTCTACAACAACGGGATCAAGTCCAAGGGCAGGATCAACTTCACCCTTGCGCATGAGTTCGGCCATTACCTGATTCACCGTCTCGCATTTCCCAATGGTATGCGTTGCAGTCAACAAGATGTCGTCAGATGGGATCCGGAATATAAACAAATCGAGTCCGATGCAAATACTTTTGCAGCATATGTGTTAATGCCTTTTGACGATTATCGCCGGCAGATCAACGCGCAGGCTATGGTGACATTTGACATGCTGAGTCACTGCGCGGAGCGTTATGAAGTCTCGCTGGTAGCCGCAACACTCCGCTGGCTTCTCTACACCGAAAAACGGGCGGTGTTGGTTGTATCCCGCGATGGATTCATACTCTGGGCACGCTCAAGTAAGACTGCGTACAAGTCGGGCGTTTACATCAAGACTTCGGGCCGGGTCATTTCCGTCCCTGACAGTTCGGTAGCTGCCCGCCCCAACGGTTTCGCGGATGCACGTTTGGGCGTAAATCATCCTGCCGGCATCTGGTTTACTGAACCTTGCCACGAGATGAGCATCGTTTCGGAGAACTACGATTTCACGCTCTCCCTGATCCAGCTCCCGCCGACGGGCGAATACCAAATCTTTGACGACAATGACGACGATGAGGGTGGCGAAACACTGGTGGATAAGATCAGGCGTATTCATAGCGTATGATGCGCACAACTTTTGGTTGCAAGAGCAAGCTCAACGCACTGTGCTGAGTTCCCCTTGCCTAATAAGCACTACCTCTCGCCTAATCACACTACATTCCCTACATCAGCGCCTCTTTACCATCACCAGCACACACTATCGACGCTCAGTCATTTCATATAAGTAATCACCCTGTGGTCATTTTTGTGCCATAAATCTTGTGGAACCTCGAGATGCAATGTACACAGCATAAACTATAGAGAACTCATCAATGCCCACCGAGGGTGACGCGGCCACGGCCTCATGACCGAGCTGTTTAAGATGCTGAACAAGCCTAGATCCAATGAGTCCCGTTCCGCCGACTATGACAACTTTCATTTCGCCCCACGCTTCCCGTCCTGGCTGGACGTCAAGAGTACACGTTTATTGCTCTAAGGGTCTCTTCACTTCACTGGGACCACGGCAGGAGCCCCTTCGGACTTCACCATGAACACCACGAATGATGCTGGTTCGGTACTACTCGCGTTGCGGCTGACGAGGTGAGTATCGTTCGGCGTCTCGTAAAAAGTCTGACCGGCTCTCAATGTCACCGGAGTGGCATCCTGACCTGCATCTGAACAGATCATCCAGCAAATTCAATGGCTTAACATAGTGATGAGCCAATTACATTTCAGAAAAGGCTCATATATTAGACAAAACTGAGCCGATTAGATGTTATAATCGGCTCATGCGTTACAACTGGCAACGTTCAGACTGGCCCCAGTTTAGATACCACCTCAAGGACATTGAGGATCTGCTGCTTTCCTTCGCGGAAAAAGAAGGCCATGTCAGCGGCATTCTCAAGGCCTTGCCCGAAGACACTCAGACAGAAACCATTATCGACATGATGGTGGCCGAGGCCATCAAGACCTCAGAAATCGAAGGTGAATATCTAAGCCGCAGTGATGTGATGTCGTCTATTAAGAATAATTTGGGGCTGAATCAACACCCGGAACGAATTACGGACACAAAAGCGCAGGGTGCCGCGGAGCTGATGATCGATGTACGCAAGAGTGTTTCAGAAACCCTGACTGAAGAAAAACTGTTTGCATGGCACACCATGATCATGAAAGGAAATACGAAGCACGAGATCGGCGGCTGGCGTACCCATGAGGAACCCATGCAGGTCGTGTCGGGAGCGATCGGAAACTGGAAGGTGCATTTTGAAGCGCCTCCTTCCGCGCGAGTGCCTCAGGACATGACGCAGTTTATCCAGTGGTTCAATGACACTCGGCCGGGAGGCCCCCTAGAGATCAGAAAGTCTCCCGTGCGATCTGCTATCGCCCATCTATATTTTGAAACCATTCACCCCTTTGAGGACGGGAATGGAAGAATCGGACGGGCCCTTTCCGAAAAAGTGCTATCACAAGGCGTGGGACGCCCGATTCTTCTCAGTTTGTCAAAGACCATTGAAACCGGTAAACACGCCTACTATGACGCGTTGAAAACAGCACAGACATCACTCGACATTACCCTGTGGATCCATTACTTCGTCTCGATGATTCTGGATGCACAAACGGAAGCCGGGGAGCAGATCGATTTTACGCTGAAGAAAACAAAGTTTTTTGCCCGATTTCAGCATCAGCTTAATGATCGCCAGCGTCGCGTCATCCGCCGGATGCTGGAGGAAGGTCTCAAAGGTTTTGAGGGTGGGATGAGCCCCAAAAAATATATCGTCATTACAGGCACCTCGAAACCAACAGCGACCAGGGATTTGCAGGAGTTGGTCGAGAAAGGGGCGTTGATTGCTTTGGGAGCTGGGCGAGGTAGAAACTATCAAATCAACCTTTAACGATCGCGTTTCTTAAAAGACTCAGAGCTCGGAAACCCGTCACGCTACCGGAACTGTCCAACATGGAACCCGCTCCTCGCCAGACCCCGCGCCGCCACAAGCGCACGCGGGACCACGCCGCCCGAGCATAATGACCGCCTTCCTTTCCAGCCCGGCCTGATCAACCCACGGCCAAACCGCCCGCCATGCTTTGCATGCGGCCGGTCCGGCTTTACTCGCTCCGCTCCCCGAGCCAGTAGTCTCGGCCTCCCGGAGCCTTGGGAAAGCCGCAGCCGCAGCGGAAGATCCACACCGCGACAGGTCAGCACGTCTCGCACGTGAAAAGAGCCGTCCTATTCATCACGCCACTTTCTGATCGTCATTTGTAGGCCAATTCTGTGAACCGTTTCTACGCCGCATTTGCCTCAACCGGCCTTTCCTCGCGCTGCGCCTGTCTTGAATTGAATTGCTTTGTCATGCCGTCGCCGAGGCCTGCCGCGCTCCGGCTCCCTGACGCACCACCCGCGCCAGCAAAAGCCTGTCACGTTCGCCGCTGTTTCCAGTCCGCCTGTGCTTCTCCGTCAGCCCCCGGCTTATCACCTCCCGTTGGCCTGCACTGGCTCTCCACCCTCTGCGAGAGAGCCAGTGAGTTCAACAAAAAAGGAGGTTTTAATATGACAAGCCAATCACCCAAACAAGATATCTACGGCCGCGTCACAGCGCGGATTCTCGCCGACCTTGAGAAAGGCGTCCGGCCCTGGATCAAACCTTGGTCCGTCGAACACGCCGCCGGCCGCATTACTCGGCCGCTCCGCCACAACGGCATTCCCTACCGTGGCGTCAATGTTCTTCTTCTCTGGGGCGAGTCCCTTGAAAAGGGCTACGCCGCCCCGCTCTGGATGACCTACAAGCAGTCACAGGAACTCGGTGCACAAGTCCGCAAGGGCGAGCATGGTTCCCTCGTCGTCTTTGCCGATCGGTTTACCAAGACAGAAACCAACGATCAGGGCGAGGCCGTTGAACACGCTATTCCCTTCATGAAGGGCTACACGGTGTTTAACGTCGAACAGATCGAAGGCCTTCCCGAGCACCTCTACGCGCAACCCGTCAATCCCCTGCCGCTCTCCGACCGCATCGAGCGGGCTGACGTCTTTGTTTCCGCTACCGGCGCGGCCATTCATCACGGCGGCAATCAGGCGTACTACGCCCCCGCCCGTGACATGATCCAGCTCCCGCCGTTTGAGGCTTTCAAGGACAAGGAAAGCTATTACTCAACTGCCCTGCATGAACTGACGCACTGGACGCGCCATGACACACGGCTCGCCCGTGACTTCGGTCGCCAGCGTTTCGGCGACGAAGGCTATGCCCGCGAGGAGCTTGTTGCGGAACTCGGTTCCGCCTTCCTCTGTGCCGACCTCGGCATCACGCCCGACATCCGCGACGACCACGCCGCCTATCTCGGCCACTGGCTCAAGATCCTTCAGGGCGACAAACGCGCCATCTTCTCGGCTGCCGCACATGCTCAACGCGCTGCTGACTTCCTGCAGCAGTTACAGCCGGCTCAGGCGCAACAGGTTGCCTGACTTCCCTTAGAGCCTCCGGCTTCACGGCCGGAGGCTTTTTTCTGTCAACATCGCGGCCTCTGTAAACCTTTTTCGCTCAAGCCAACCCCGGCGCCGCAATCACGTGCACACGTTTTTACAAGCAGCATGGGATTCCATAGGAGTTAAGCAGCTATGGCTGTCACACCTTTCGCGCGACGGGCATCACTGAATATTTAAGGAATGACGGGAAGCTTGAAATCGCCCAACAGATGGCAAACCACGAGAGCGCCCGCGACGATCGTGCTAGCCTCGATGAAGTCGAGAGAATATGGCTTGAGCGTCTTCTGATAGCTTAACTCCCATACTAGAACTCTGGACACCCAAGACCACTGAACAACGCGTCTTGGGAGATGACACTAGAGGCAAGACCAACGGCGCACGCGACCGCTGAAAACAGCCGTCAGGCCGCGCTCTATTCGGGCCAAGCCCTCACCGAGCCTGTGGTCTCGGCCATCCGGTTACGATCACTTGCGCAAATCCGGCAGCCGCGACAGCCAGACTCTCGCCGCTGCTCTGGGGAGGCACTCAACAAAACCCCTGAATTATGATACAACTGGGCAACAACATGGCAACACTGGCGCTCGTTCCCTTACCAGACACTCCTCCTCGAAAATTAGCACCATCGGACTGGAAAGCCAGGCTTTCCGCCGCTTCGGATGAATTATGGACGACCGTGCGGCAACATGGGAACCAACGCCGCACCCACTTTTCGGATGCCACAACCTACATCCTCGGAGATACGATCAACTGGCTTTCCGATCTTCCGCCGAATTCTATTCACGCGGTCGTAACGGACCCGCCGTACGGCCTCATTGAGTATGCCGAAAAGAACCATCAGAAACTCCGCGCCGGCAGAGGTGGAGTCTGGCGCATCCCGCCGTCCTTCGATGGGGCAAAGCGGCAGCCGCTGCCACGCTTTACCGTTTTGTCGGCCGCTGAAATAACGCAGCTTCACAGTTTTTTCAGCGCCGTTGCGTTTGGTCTCCTCCGGGCGCTTGTACCCGGTGGGCATGTATTCATTGCATCCAACCCGCTCCTCTCGACCATGACCTTTCATGCCTTCCAGAAGGCCGGCTTTGAAAAACGTGGTGAGATCATTCGGCTCCTGCAAACATTGCGCGGCGGCTATAAACCAAAGGGGGCCGAGGAAGAATTTCACGACGTCTCCGGCATGCCCCGCTCCTGCTGGGAGCCCTGGGGCATGTTCCGCAAACCATTCACCGGCACAATCGCCGAGAATTTGCGGACATGGGGAACGGGCGGATTGCGCCGTACATCCCCGCAGCAGCCGTTTAAAGACGTGATTATCTGTTCGCCCACACGCGGCGTTGAAAAACGCATTGCGCCTCATCCATCCCTGAAGCCGCAGCGTTTTTTACGCCAGATCGTGCGCGCCGCCCTTCCCTTGGGCATTGGCATCATCTACGATCCGTTCGCCGGCAGCGGGTCAACACTTGCCGCCGCCGAAGCCATGGCGTTCCGCTCCGTTGGAACCGACCGCGACCCCCAATATTTTCGCATGGCCCGCACCGCATTCCCCCAGCTTGCCGCGCTTCAGGTCCCGGAGCGGGATGAACGTTGACCAGCTCTTTCAAGACTTTGAGAATGGCTTCCCCAGACGGAAGTTTTCGGCGGGGCTGCTTCTCGCTTTTATCGATTTCCTGAAAGACCTCGAAACCCCCGGCCAGAAATTCACAAGCCTCGATGCCTTCCTGCTGAAGTACCCGCGCCAGCAAACCACCGCTGCAGGCCACCACGCCAATACTCTGATTGTTGGCCGGGGCGGCAATGCCGGCACCGTCAGCCTGCGCCCCTTCTACAATGAAGCGGAGCGCTTTTTTCGGGCCGACAAGAAACGCTTCGATTATCCCAGCTGCGCCCCCCATGCCACGCAGGCCTGGGCCGACTATCGCCCCTGGCTGGATGCACTGGTCAGGTTTTCTGCGAAGGAACTCGACCAGCTCCGATCAAAGGTCGTCGATTACGTCCTGGCGAAGCTCAAGAGCCAGGAGTTTGACCCGAGCACCGTTAAAACCGATCCTCCGCTTTTTCGCATTGTCCTCGAGAGCTTCCCCATCACGGCACAGACCGGTGAGCCGACCGGAGCCGCCTATCAAGGTATCGTGTTTGGGTTCTTGAGAGCTGACAACTCTCATCTGCAAATCGAAATCGACAAGGTCCGCACAGGATCAAAACGCCTGCAGCGCGTCGGCGACATCGATTGCTGGGAAGGATCACGCCTCGCCATATCGGCCGAGGTGAAGCAGTTCACCCTGAACTCCGATGCCGTTGCTGACCTTCAGGGCTTTGCCAATGAAACCGGCAAGCGCGGCGCTCTTGGTATGGCTATTGCGATTGCGTTTGAGGATGGTGTCCGCGACGAAATTGAAGCGATTGGCCTGAAGGCTCTCGACAGAAACGACCTGCTCAGGATTGTCGAACTCTGGGACCCGCTCAAACAGCGCACGGCGGCCAAGTCACTCGTATACTACGCCACCCACGTTGAAAAGAATTCATCACTCACGGGCCGCCTCGATGCTTTTCTCGATCAGGCGGAAAAGGCCGCGGCGAAAACGGCCACGCCAATCGATGCCGTCCCGATCGAGGAGCCAAAACCCGCTCAGCCGGGCAAAAAGAACAAGAAGTAAAGGCTCATCCGTGAAAAACAATCCCTATCAAACCCGCCAGCCCAACATCGCTGATAACAAGCGCCTCCGCACGCCGCAGCAGGAAGCCTATCAGCACCTTATTGAATTCAAGAATGGGCCATCCGGCCAGGAGCGGGAAATCGGCATCGTCCTGCCCGTCGGATGCGGCAAGTCAGGCTGTATCACGCTAGCACCTTTTGCGTTCAAGGCCACCCGCACGCTGGTTGTGGCTCCCGGCGTTCCCATCGCCGGCCAGCTCCATGACGACTTCGACCCATCGCGTCCAAACATGTTCTACATCAAATGCGGCGTCCTAGACGGCCAGCCTTACCCGGAACCTGCAGAAATCAGGGGAACGGAAACCAACCTCGCCGATCTTGAGGAAGCCGATATCGTGGTTACCAACATCCACCAGCTGCAGGGAACCGCAAACCGCTGGCTTGACGATCTGCCGGCTGACTTCTTTGACCTCATTCAGTTTGACGAGGGCCATCACAATGTCGCGGCCAGCTGGGAAGCTCTCCGGGCGAAATTTCCGAATGCCACGATCGTGAATTACAGCGCCACGCCGACCCGCGCGGACGGCCAGCTCATGGCCGGTCGCATCATTTATTCCTATCCCATCTTCCGCGCCATTCAGGAAGGCTATGTGAAGCGCCTCAAGGCGGTTGTTCTCAATCCCCGGACGCTGCGCTATGTACGCCGGAAGGACGGCCAGGAGATTGAAGTCAGCCTGGATGAAGTCCGTAAACTCGGGGAGGATGATGCGGATTTCAGGCGCAGCATTCTCACCTCGACCGAAACGCTGAACACCATCGTTGACGCGTCTATCCGGGAACTCGATAAACTCCGCGTCGCCGCTGGAGACGACCGCCTGAAGATCATTGCTTCAGCCCTCAATTATGCACATTGCGGCCAAATCGTCGAAGCCTACCGCTCGCGCAGCCGCAAGGCGGATTACGTTCATTCGCGCGAGGACGGCGCGGCGAATGACCGCGTTATGAAGAAGCTCGAAAACCACCAGCTCGACGTGATTGTGCAGGTGCGCAAACTCGGAGAGGGATTCGACCATCCCTTCCTCGCCGTTGCGGCCGTCTTCAGCGTCTTCAGAAATCTATCGCCATTCGTCCAATTTGTCGGCCGCATCATGCGGGTCATTAAACAGGATGCACCAGGCCACGTCATCAATAATGGCGTGGTTGTGTTCCACGCCGGCGCGAATATCGCTCGCAGATGGGAAGACTTCCAGCAATACAGCGAAGCCGACCGCGAATATTTTGACCAGCTTCTACCCCTAGAGGGTTTGGACTTCACCAGCGGCGATGCGCTGCAGATTGAGCCAGCTACAGGCCGTCCCGGCCCACAATCCCTCGATGTGCGCAGCCAGACCGATGTGCGGCTTGAAGTAATTCCCCTAATTGAGGAGGATGCAGACGCTCTGGCCGCGCTCAAACTTCTTCAGCAGAAGGGATACACGCCGGACCAGGTGAAGCAGGCCTATGAGGAGCTGCAGCCGGTGCCGGTCACCAAGGTACGTCAGCGTCAGGCCAAGCGGGGCAACCTCGACATGCAGATCCGCACCGAAGCGGCCCGCATTCTTCATGAACGAAGGATCAATCCAGAGGGCCATGATCTCGACCGTCAGAGACTGGGCAGAACCAATCTCATCGTCATGAAGGCGGCGATCGACCGCCACATCAACACTACCGTAGGCCGGAAGTCTGGCGAGCGCAGCGACTTCACCCGGCCCCAGCTCGACCAGATCGAAAAAGATTTTGAGGCACTTGTGCAGCAGGCCATCTCGGAAGTCTTCAATGGCTAAATCACTGGTCATACGGGTCGGGATCGACCAAGCGCTGAACTCGCATAACTGCCAAGCAAATTCAAGACACCGCATTCACAAGGGAGACAGACGTCTCAAGGTACGCAACGGCCGAAGCTGGGATCATTACTGTGTGTCCTGCGCCGCCGTCATGCTCGACCTCAGTATTAAAAAGCTGACCGTCTTGCAACGCGAATTTCCATTCCCGAACAAACAGAAGACATAGCCACAAAAATTTCATCCTGGCGCACGCCGAAACAGCCCATCTTTTTTGCTTTACACCCGCGCTCTGTTCCGCTATCGCTTCAGCATGACAAAAATCTTACGATCAATTCCTTCTCAGCCTTGGTGACTGATGCCTCGTGATTGGGAATCCTCGTTTACAAGTTGGGAGCGCCGCCAGGCGCCACTGAGCAGACAAAATGTGAAAATGCGGAACGCGCCGTCCGCAAAGCGATCGACGCCAGTTCAAAACTCAGCTCCGAACCGATCAACGTTTTCGCCCAAGGCTCCTATGCCAACCGCACCAACGTCCGGCAGGACAGCGACGTTGATATTTGCGTGCTCTATACAGGTGCCTTCTTCGGTGATTATTCATTCAGCCAAGGGCTGGGGGCTTCGGCGCTTGGATTCAGCGACGGGACATATTTTTATACCGACTTCAAAAACGATGTCCAAGCTGCGCTCAGTTCCCACTTCGGATCAGATTCTCTAACCAGAGGTACAAAAGCTTTTGATGTCCATGCGAATACCTATCGTATCCATGCCGACGTAGTACCATGCTTTGAGCACCGCCGCTATTCCGGCACTCCGCAGAGCAACAATTTCATCTCCGGAACTCAGCTCTTTCCCGATAACGGAGGAGAAATAATTAATTGGCCGCGCCAAAATTATGACAACGGCGTATCGAAAAACGACGCCACCGGCCGTCGCTTCAAGGCCGTCACCAGAATTATCAAGCGCCTCAGGAATGAAATGGTTGACCAGGGACATGATACCGCTAAGGTTATTCCCTCATACCTGATCGAGTGTCTGATTTGGAATGTCGCCAACGCCAATTTTGGGCAACAGACTTTGAAAGCAGATGTCCGAAACGCCATTGCTTATCTCTGGAATGAAACACGCAGTGCCGAAACCTGTAAGGACTGGGGTGAAATCAACGATTTGAAATATTTATTTAACGCTTTCCAGCCCTGGACCCGCGAGCAGGTGAACACTTTTTTACAGGCCGCCTGGAATTACATAGGTTTTGAATAGCCATGACCGCCGAGCGATACATCAAAGCCATCATATACCTCACCGTCACCGCATGGATGATCGTCCTTTATCTGAACCACGAGGCCATCAAATCAACCTGGCTGCAGCCCATTTCAATCGTAACGGCGATTGTCCTCACAGTCGTTATGGCCTTCGACCTCTGGCTTTGGAAACTCCATTTTTTGCATAGCTGGTTTGTGAAACGCCCGGTTATCGATGGAACATGGAAGGCAGAACTCCGCTCGAACTGGAAAGACCCTGCCACCGCCACCGGCATAGACCCCATTCACGCCTATGCCGTCATCAGGCAAACTTTTTCTACCCTCAGCCTCCGGCTCCTGACGGCGGAATCCAGCTCTGAACTTGTTGGAACCGAGATCGTCTGTTCCGCTGACGGCCTCTATTGCGTCAGTGGCGTCTACCGCAACGAACCCCGGCTTCAGGTGCGGGATAAAAGCGCCATCCACTATGGCGCCGTCTGGCTGACCGTCATCGATGAGCCTTCCCAAAAAATCACCGGCCACTACTGGGCGGATCGTGGAACAGCCGGCGAGATGCTATTGACCAACCGCCGCAAGAAAACCTTTCAAAGCTTCCAGACCGCTCAGGCCCACTTCGCCAAATAATAACCTGCCAACGGGCGCACGCGACCGCTGAAAACAGCCGTCGAACCGCGCTCTATTCAGGCGAAGCCTCACCGAGCCTGTAGTCTCGGCCATCCGGTAACGATCCCTTGCGCGACGATACAGCCGCGCGAGCCTGCAGCTCCCGCCGCTGATTTAAGGAATAAAGTCTGTTCGGAAACATGGTAAGGATAAAGCCCGCGTCGAAACCAAAACCCAAAAAGGAAGGAGGACGTGCCTATGTTTCTGATGCAAACCGCCGGCCTATTTATTCTCACTGCCCTTGCTGAGATTGTCGGCTGCTTTCTACCGTACCTCTGGCTTCGCAAGGATGGATCAATTTGGCTCTTGGTTCCGGCAGTGCTCAGTCTGGCTGTCTTTTCCTGGCTTCTCACGCTCCATCCCGCCGCCAGCGGAAGGGTCTATGCGGCCTATGGCGGTGTCTATGTAGCAACGGCTCTCGTCTGGCTGAAGGTTGTGGATGGCGAGAATCTTTCCATCTTCGACTGGACAGGAGCAGGAATCGCCTTGTTGGGTATGGGGGTGATCGTCTTTGGCTGGTCCGCGAAAGGGTAAAACGGTCAGTCCTCAGCTACATCTCAAAACATTCGTCATTGATATGCAAACGCTTTCCGCCCTCCCTTTTTTACTATTGATAATGACCGTTATCGCTAGTAAAAGATTCTTCACACCCAACACCGGATTCCGAGGATCACAGTTTCCAGAAAAATGCCCAACCTGCAAAGCCTCCCTTCCGATCCGATAACGGCGAACCTCGACACCTTCACGCATCGCGCCAAAGGTGCGTTGCCCCCACTACAAAGAGCCTTCAGAGTCGATACGGAGCAATTCGCGCTCTGGTAACAACACCCTCAGCCTCCCGGCCACCGTGGCGGCCGTCGAAGCCTTTATAAACGACATAGCGGCCCTCAAGGCCCCCGCCACCGTCCGGCGCTATGTTTCATCGATAGCGAAGATGCACGAAGTAGCGGCCGTCTTAAATCCCGTCACCGACCCGATCGCCGGCAAATACCGTCAGCCGATCCAGCTTGCCATGAAAACGATGCACCGGGCCAAAGGCCGCAGACAAAAACAGGCCAAGGGAATGACCTTTGATATCAGATCCCGCTTGCTGGAAAAAATCGACACCGCCACGGCGAAGGGATTGCGCGACCGGACCTTGATAACCGTTGCCTACGATACGGCCTTAAGGTGCTCTGAACTCGTCGCCCTCGATCTTCAAGATCTTCAGGCAACACCGGACGGCCTCGCCACGCTCTTGCTGCGCAAAAGCAAAACCGACCAGGAGGGCGAAGGCAGCCACGTTCTCATTGCCAAGGGAAAGGCTGGTATTCGGAGGATACAGGCCGGAAGCTGACCCACTCTGCTATTGTGAAAGGTTGGCTCCCCTACCCTCAACCGCCAACCATTAAGCAGAAATTCGCCAATTCAAAGAGCCGCAGCGCACGCGCAGCAGCATAACCAGAGCGAAGCGTCTGAACGCCTCGCCTAACCCCTTGAACTTGTTCAGCCCTGTAAACCATTCTTGACTTGTACGCCAGTTGTCGTACAATGGGAGACATGAGAAAGGCTTTACACATGTCCATGTCAGACCGCATTAACACCCGTATAGATATCGGCCTCAAAAAGGGAGCCGTTAAAGTATTCGAGCGCCTCGGCATCAGTGAAGCCGAAGCCATACGCCTTTTCTATGCTCAAGTTGAAATGCATCAGGGCATCCCCTTCCCTATCGCCATTCCAAACGCCACCACCATTGAGGCCTTTGAAGAAACTAGCAAGCCGGAGAAACTGCCTTCCTTTAAGTCATTCCGCTCCCTCAGAAACAAGACAGGGCTATAAGCCTTGCTCATCATCAAGACGACCAACCGTTTTCTCAAAGACCTAAAGCTAGCCAAAAAGCGAGGCCATGACATAGACGAGCTGGAAGAAATCGTTGACCTCTTACAATTCAAAAAGACCTTACCGCTCAGAAATAGAGACCATTACCTCACTGGTAACTGGAAGCATCACAGGGAATGCCACATTGCCCCAGACTGGCTCCTGATTTACAGGACTGATCCTGAATACCTTTTCTTGGAAAGCACCGGCAGCCACGCTGACCTCTTTGAATAAATCCCCACACCTTAGGGCGTGTCGTCAAATTGAGTAATGTGTAGTAAATTGCGGGAATGATACGACGTTATGGGTTACGCGACGACCAATGGGAGCGAATCGGTGTGTTGCTCCCTGGCCGGGTTGGCCAAGTTGGTCGCCCGGCGGCGGACAATCGGCTCTTCGTTGAAGCGGTTCTCTACCGCTACCGCGCCGGCATTCCCTGGCGCGACTTACCGGAGCGGTTTGGTGACTGGAAGAATGCCCATCGCCGGTTTAGTCGCTGGGCGGAGCGCGGGGTGTGGGAGCGGGTGTTTCGGCAGCTGAGTCGTGATGCGGATAACGAGTACGCGATGATCGACAGCACGATTGTGCGGGCTCATCAGCACAGCGCTGGCGCGCGAAAAAAAACGGGCCGCAAGCCATTGGGCGGAGCAAAGGCGGGTTAAGTACCAAGATTCATGCGACGGTGGATGCCTTGGGTAATCCGCTCGGCGTTCATCTGTCAGCGGGCCAGGCCAGTGATCTGGAGGGCGCAGATGTGTTGCTCCCGCAGATACACGCTCCCATCTTGATTGCTGACAAGGGCTACGATGCGGATGCGCGTGTGATCGAACCGTTGACAGCGCGCGGCACACAGGCCGTCATTCCGCCACGGTGCAATCGTCACACGCTGCGAACGTATGACCGTGCCTTGTACAAGGCACGGCATTTGATCGAGAACTTCTTTGCCAAACTCAAACAATTCCGCTGCCTCGCCACCCGCTATGACAAAACTGCCCGGAACTTCTTGGCGGCCCTGCACCTCGCCGCCTCAGTCATTTGGTTGATTTGACGACAGGCCCTAACGCCCTTACAGTCTCACACCTTCACTTGTAGGAAAACTCCGTCAGGCATAACTGCCCAACGTTTCTTTAATGTTACCTTTAACGTTGCGGCAAGGTTTCCGCTCAAGCTCTCCCCTGCTTTCTGTATCCACGGCCGCCCTACGGCCTGCAGGCTTTTCTCCCTACACGCTGCACCGGCCGCGCCATCATCAGAATTCTGTCACGCCCGTTGACGGCCGCGCTCCGAGTACGCCCTCCGGCCTCCTGGCTGTCCCTCCTAAAAATGTCCAAGTACCTCTCCGGCGTCAGTGAGAGAGGCACTTAACATTTTTTCAACGGAGGGACCACATGGATACAGAAACAGAAACTAAAAGACCCGCTCAAACATTCCGCAAGGCAAACATCAAAGGCGCAGTCTGGGAAAACACCGGCAAAGACGGAACCTTTTACCGCGTCACATTCTCACGATCCTACAAAGATCTTGAGGCTCTGGCTGATGTCGCTTTTCAAGCCAGGCTTTTCATCATGAAGAACAAATAAGGAGAACATCATGAAAATATATCAACATTTCGCTACAGTCCTTACGCAGCTCCTCGGCAGCGATACCGCTATCCGCCTCACCGTGAACGGCTATATGGCGTTGTCCGTTGAAGATATCGGCCAATCCGCCGACGGCAACCGCCTCGTTTCTGTCTGCCACTATGGCGAGCAGAACGGCGACCTCATGCGCGATCCTGACATGGTCTTTGAAATCCACACCTATGCTACTCCGCACATGGCGGAGCCTCTTTCCTTCCAAAACGATTACATGGGAACAATGCAGGAGGTTTACCGCTATGATGATTCAGGCAAGAAAACCCACGTTAATGCGCGCGTGAAACAGGATCTCAAATCCTTCGCCCGGACATGGTTTAAAAATCTCGAGGATCAGGGATTCCTCAGCGATACCGTTATCCGGGAGCGGCTCACCTGAGCCGTCTCCCCTCCCCTTCTCATCGGCGCGCCTTCACGCTGTCCTCGACTGATTGTGTGTGCGACTTCCCTACACCCCTAGCGGAGGTTTGAACAGGCACTACCTACAACAAGTAACGGCTGGTTTACGAGTTAGCCTTCTTCAGGAAAACAATTTTTCGATAACGCTCATAGGCAAAAAGAGCCTGATCGGCGGGTCCACCAAAGGCGTGAAATCATAACGTGTGTAAAACTCGGCCGCCCGACGGTCTTTCGCATCGACCACCACTGCCACCGATGCAACGTCCCGTGAAGTGAGCCAGCTGCGATGCAGGGCGTCCACTAGAAGATGCTCTCCGGCCCCCCGCCCCTGAAGCTGCCTGTCGATGGCCAAGCGTCCGAGGAGTGTGGCCGGGATGACCGGATACCGAGGAAGTTTCTTCGCCACATTTTCCGGCCACGCGCCAATATCCACGCTGAGAGCCGAAAGGGTGTAGTACCCAAGAACCCTGTTGCGTTCCCCCTCGCACAGGACAAACGTCGCGGCCACGCGCTTTCGCGTGTCCTGCCCCGCCTGTACCGCAAGGTAGTGATCCAGCGGCCCGCTGCCGCAGCGAAATCCTTCCTTGTCATGCTGCTTGCCGAGCGCCTCAACGCGGTAGGGAGTCTCCCTCTTTTTCCCAGGCAACTAGCTCCCCGTCCTCTCCTTGTAGCGTCTCGCAGCCTGACGAAGCGTCTTGCTGGGCGCGGCGGGCTTCACAAGCGCCTCTACAAAGATTCTCCGGTCACGTTCGCTCAGCGTCAGCACGTCATGCGCGCGCAATGCTCGCTCCGCGGCTTCCTGCACGCTCGCAATCAGAAAATCCGTCAGCGATCGGCCCTGCACGGTCGCAGCCCGCAAAAACAGGTTCTTCTGCGCCTTACTGACACGCGCCTCAAGTCGCTCCACGCGGGGAGCCTTTTCTTCTGTTTCTAGGTCTGTCGTCAGCATGATGTCCTCCATGTGCTTCTGATTCTAGCGTACGGCAATGTGCCGTACATGTCAACGGCTATCCGTTTCACTTCGAGAATCCAGGCACCTACCCCTCCCCGATCCTTAAAAGCAAAGCTCCGGAGGCATACCTGCCCCCTGTCCTCTGACAGGGCGGCAAGACTTCCTTTCCAACCACTTCCTTGCTTTTTGTGTAACCATACCGCCCTCCCGCCTATGGGCTTTTCCCCGGCGCGAGGCACCGCCCACGCCAGCAAGGAGCCGCTGTCCTGTTCGCTGCGGATCCCGCGCCGGGACGCCCTCCGGCTTCCAGGCCCGTCCCCCTTACAAACGCCGCTTGGCTCTCTCGGGTTGTGAGAGAGCCAACCAACATTTTTAAAGGAGAACGATATGGCTACATTAAAAAACTCACAACCAGTAACGGCTTTCAGGTGCGGCACAGTCAACGCCGCCGTCTGGGAGAACACCGGAGAAAAAGGCATCTTCTACTCCGTCACCTTTTCCCGTCCCTACAAGGACGTGGAAGGCAACTGGAAAACCTCGGCTTCCTACGGTCTCAACGATCTGGATGCCCTGGCATCCGTGGCAGAAATGGCAAAGGACTGGGTCCGTGGCCACGCACGGTAACCAGCGTTGCTTCCCATCGGGAGCCTCTGGCGCTCAGCGCCGGGGGCTTCCCTCAATAAAGGAGTTACTACGATGAACACCTGTCACCATTTCGCGACAGTCCTGACTCAGCTGCTCGGCAGCGATACCGCCGTCCGCCTCACGGTGAGCGGCTCTATGCCCCTATCCGTCGAACACATTGGGGAAATCCGCAGACGGCCACCGAGTGGTGTCTCTCTGCCACTCTCGCGAACAGACCCGGCAACCTGATGCGCGATCCCGAACTGGTCTTTCAACTCTCGTTTTCCCCTCGTGCCTCCATGGCAATGCCGCTATCTTTCCAGAACGATTATATGGGTGTTCTGCAGGAGGTGTACCGTTATGACGAAGATGGTAAGAAGCCCCGCGTCAACGTACGGTTGAAGCAGGAGCTCGCCTCCTTCGACGAGACTTGGTTCGCCAATCTCAAGGACCAGGGTTTCCTCGGCGATACTGCCACACGAGAAAGGCTCTCAGGAGCCTTCTATTCATAATGAAGCTACCCCCCCGACCGCCGCCATGGCCATAATCCTTCGTCTCGCTCGCACATTGGATCTCTACATTTGATAACATCGTTTGTAATGAAGCCGCTCAGCAGTTCGAACCATTCCAGGTTTTATCCTTCTTCTAGCACGAGGCGACCCTCTGCACTGTTAGGTTTCGAGGCCTAACAGACTCCACCAGTCGCGTGCCGCGTGCAGCACGCGCACGATTGACACGCCGTCAGGGTGCGGCAGATAGAAAATCAGCTGGTTGTCGAAATCCTTAATGCGCCATTTGCGGATGCCCGCGAGACTGGGGTGTTGCAGCGTCAGCGGGACACCGAGCATGGGCTGACAGGCCAGATCGTTGAAGCTGGCCTCAGCGTTGGTCAGAAAACGCTGCGCCATGTCCAGGCCCGCCTCTTCCGCCAAATAGACGAACTGCTCTACCAGGTCGCGCCTCGCTGCGGCGCGCTGATACACCGTCGGCATCAGCGCGGTGTCTTTCGGGCCGTCAGCTTCGCCAGGGCTTCGCTGCGAATGTCCTTCCAGTCCGCCGGCGTCAGAACGCTCTCGGCGCTGTTCAGACCTTCCAGTAATTTCGCTTCCAGCAGGTCTTCCGCTTTGCGTTTTTCGTCGGCTCGAATCAACTCACGCACATACTCGCTCGCGCTGCTGTAGCGGCCTTGGGCGATCTGCCCATCCACGAATTGCTTCAGGGGATCAGGGAGAGAAATATTCATGCTCTGCATGGTGCACCTCCTGCTCTTACCTCCTACAGTGCCATACATAGCGAGAGATGGCAAGAATTGGCATTACGTGTCATTCTGGCTCAGGCACACGTCAGCGGTCGGGTGACTTACACGCTGTGCGCGAGCCCTGATCTCGACCTGTCCGTACGGGATGAGGCCCCTACCTTTGAAT
This sequence comes from uncultured Nitrospira sp., assembly GCA_964493335.1. Classification (GTDB taxonomy): domain Bacteria; phylum Nitrospirota; class Nitrospiria; order Nitrospirales; family Nitrospiraceae; genus Nitrospira_A. The sequence continues at coordinate 24,974 of CAZBNV010000029.1, read as the reverse complement.
TTGTCCGAATAAATTTATGGGGGTGTCAAAAGCGCCAGCCTGAGAATGTAGCCCGTGTCAGACTCGTCCCACAGGAGAGGGGGGATATTGCTTATAGTAAGACGAGTGTGAACTGACGGGTGGAACTGACCCGCTGGCCAGCGGCTAACGCTGCATCGAAGCGCTTGAAGGGACGTGGCACGTGCGGCGTCCGGCGCGTGCTGAGATAGAGCACCTGCGCCTGATGCTTCACCTTCACACTCAGGTGCCACACGTTGGTTCGGCTGCGCCAAATCGTCATGTCTTCTAGCCCGGCGATCTTGACCAGGTGCCTAAGCACATCTTGCTGCAGGCAATGCACGCTCGTTGTTGACGATCTGTGGCCGGGTGTGTGCTTCATCTCGTCACGTCAATGGGCCCATGCATAAACTGACCGAGGTGTTTCCGAATGGCATCGCTTCGTGATGGACAGCATGTACACTATTACTCTTGCCCACCTTCCTCCTCGTGAGTGTACCGTTTGCCAAAGACGGTGGGAAGTGGGACTGAAAAGTCGGGGATGGTGTGTTCGGCCGCGTTCAGGATGCGGTCCTTCTCGTGCAGATAGATCATGGTCGTCTGAATGTCGGCGTGGCCCAGCATCGACTGGACCTGTCTGATGGTCGCACCATGTTTCAGTGCGAGCGTGGCGGCCGTATGTCGAAGCGAATGCGGTGAGATCGGGCGGAGGCTTTGGGTGTCGGGGTTGATGAGCCGACTGAGGCCCGCCTGCTCCAGATGGTGGCGCATCATGGCCTGAATCGAACCGACTCCTAAGGGCCGGCAACCCCGACTCTGGGCGACATTCTGCGTCTTCGAATGATACTTGCCCGGGCCCCGCAGCCAGGCAAAGAGGGGGTGCTCGGGGAGCTGGCCACGGAACGGTTCCGTGGGGCCACCACCATGATGCCGGCTGTCATGAATCCGGAAATAGGCCGTGAGCGCGTCGAGCACCCAGGGTGTCAGCACCACCGGCTGCTCAGCACTACTGCCGCCTTTGCGGTGGAGATAGAGAATGGGGTGGCCGTCACGGTGGTTGAGATGCCGGCGCTGCGCACGCGCGATTTCAATACTGCGGGTGCCCGTACTGACCCAGAGCAGCGTCATGGCATAATCGCGCAACACCTGCTCTTGGGCGGCCGGGTCGGTGACGCGCACATCGAAGGTGGCCATGAGGCGTTCGACTTCGGACTCGGTCAGGCTGTCCCGGACGAACCGTTTGGCGACTTTCATGCCTCGCACGGCGCTCATCGGGTTGTAGGGAATCTGGGCGGTCCGCTTCAGCCACTGACAAAAGGCGCGCAGACTGGAGAGGTAGGCGTTGATCGTCCGCGCTTCCAAGCGTTTCTGGGTCCCCTCCCGCTGTTGGATGGTGAGGGCGGCACGGTAGCCGTGCAGGAGCTGCTCCGTGAAGCTGTCCGGCTGGCCTTCCGCGCGAGCCTGACCCCACCAGCGAAAAAAATAGGTGAGGCTGCGACGATAGAGGAGCTGGGTACTTCTCGCAGGATAGGTGGCACAGAACGGGGACACGACCGCGGCCAGAAAATGATCAAACTCGGGGCTATCGACCGCCACCCCGACCGGCCATGTGAGGATCGAGAGGGTCTCGAGCTGGACCTTTGGTCGGGTCACCGGGAGCCAGGGTTGTAACGCCTGGTCGATCGCGCGGGGGTCGCTATCTGCCGACCCTGTCGTCTCAGCCGGTTGTTGGTCATCCTGGCCAAACACCATAGGACTGTTTTCCTCCGACCGTCCACAACGCTCGCTGGCGTGCGGTGTCATCTGTATCACACGACACACTCCATATCTACTGAACATCGACTAATGATGACTTAATCATTATTCGGTGACTTTTATCCTCTTGACAGGGGTCTATTTTAGTAGTCTAATTCATACCTGGCAATTCTAATGTTCCCGCGTTCGCGTAAGTGCTGGTGTGCATTGAGCATTTTTCCATTCTTGCCCTGACAGGAGGAAGTCATGGACCATGGAGAAAGGTCGTCTTCAGGGCCCTCGCGGTTCGAGCGTTTCTGCCAGGTCCTGGACCATCCCGCGTTTCGACGGATGGCACCGGGCAAACAACTCCTCTATCTCCAGCTGCTGCGCTGGTCCCAGGGAAACGGGAAGGAGCTGGTGGAAGCCTCGCGGCTCGAGCTGTGCGCCTGGACGGGACTGGCCGTGGAAACGATTAAAAAATATCTTCCGCAGTTGATCGCGGACGGGCTGGTGACGCGGGTCCGCGAGTCCACCCCGATCAATCCGGCCGGGTACGAGGTCCACTGGATGCCGGCCCAGGTCCCCGCGCAGACCGATCCCACCGCGATTTCGTACTACGTGGATCAGCTCACGACGCAGGAGCGGGCGGAAGCCAAACGCATCAAGGTGCTCCTCACGCGGGAAGAGCGGAGCCACATTCAAAGCACCGTGAGTGAATCCCTCCGCACCCTGGGGATTCCCTGGAACTATGAGCTCATCAAGAAACTCATCACCTGGTACCACCTCACCCATTCGCCCTACCGCGATGAGCTCGAAGGCAACCATCCCGACTGGTTCACCACGCCCTAAATAGTGAGACGTTATAGCATTGCTACGGTTCCATTTAAGAAAGTTGCGCCCGCGCAACTCTACAATGTTTCATATGTCAACATGCCAATCATTACATTTACATAATATCATTATATATTATTTATTAATTTATGATAATCATTCACATTATATAATTGCAGTCATGATAGCTATATACATTGTAGCAGAATATATAACGTTATTTAACACTGCTTCAATGTTATGCGAACAACTTTATGCGCTGTTCCACAACATGATAGTTGCGCGGGCGCAACTCATAAATGTTCTATAAGTAGCACCATTTTAATAATAACTATATTTAGCAGTTGACATGTACCACTTCCAGGAGTAATCAGACTGACATTATGATGATAACCGTCCTGATTTCTATCCTGCATCTTAGACAAAATGGCATGGCATGTTCGAGAAATGGCGCGATGTGTTTTTGTACGGTCGTATCGTCGATCTACGCCTAGTAGGTCAAGGAGGTAGGTGATGCCGAATGTAGTGGCTGTGATTAATCAAAAGGGCGGTGTTGGGAAAACCACGACGGTGGTGAACCTCGCTGCGGCGCTCTCACGCCTGGGTCATCAGGTCTGTGTGGTAGATATTGACCCCCAAGCGAATGCATCTTCGACACTTGGAAAGGTAAGTCCATACGAAGTGCGTGTCACGGCCGCCACGCTCTTGATGGATAACAAACGCGATGAGGACATGACATCACCATGGTATGACACTATTGAGAAGGAAGTCCGCCTGATCTATGGACATGTATCCCTGACCAAGGCCGATCGCGAGCTTCCCAGGGTGTACCCAACGATGCCGTCCATCGTCTTGAAGCGCCGGATCGAGCAAATGGCGTTCGGGGATGACGATATCGTCTTAATTGATTGCCCTCCTACGCTCTCGATTCTGACAATCAACGCGCTGGTGGCATCAAATTACTACCTGACGCCGATGATGTCGGGGTCCAAATACAGTATCACTGGATATGAGGACTTGATGGAGTTGGTCAAGGATGTGGTGGATAGCGCGAATCCACAGTTGAAGTGCCTGGGAATCCTGGTGACGCAGCACGACGGCCGGAAAAACGTCTGCAAGTCGATGCGGGGAGTCATTGAACGGCGCTTTGGAGAGCTCGTCTTCAAGACCGCGATTCCACTCGCGGCCAAGATTCAGGAAGCAGAGTCACTCAAGAAGACGATTTTTCAATTAGATCGGCAGAGCAACGCGGCGCGTGAGTTTATGGATTTAGGTCGCGAGGTGTTAGCTCGCATGGGTATGGGACCGCTGGCGGAGCCGGAAGGCATGGATGAGGCTGTTGAAGTCGTGGCAGGTGAAGTATGAGAGGCAAGCAAGATCCCAAAACAAAAGATGACAAGCCATCACGCCAGAAGTCTTCACATATGGCGGACCTTGAGGCTTCGTTCGACCGCGATGCGAGCCGCATTCGTCCCTTTGCCCTCATGGGTCTGGATGCACAAGGCGGACATCACGCAGCAGCAGAGACCCAACCCGTCACCGTTACTCCTCCCGTCACTGCTGCGCCCGCGGTTCACGAAGTGGCTCCTGTCTCCGAGCCGCCCAGGCCGGCGGCGGCTCCTATGACTGAATCGACCAGGCCGACTCCAACGGGCGTTGAGACCGGAAATCAGCTTCGTCGGCTGGAGGAAGTGCTGGAAATCCCGCTCGATCGTCTGGTGCCGAGTCCAGACCAGCCTCGGTCAGAAGTCGATCCATCGGCTGACCAGGAGTTGTTGGAATCGATTCGTGCCCACGGGGTGCTGACACCCATCCAGATCCGTCCCGTCGAGGATGGCAAGTATGAGGTCGTGGCCGGAGAGCGGCGTTGGCGTGCCTGTGCGTTACTGGGCAAGACTGTGATTCCGGCGCTGGTTCGTTTCAAGGACCGTGATCGGGCGGCAGCCGAAGCCCTGATCGACAACGTCGTAAGGAAGGATCTGTCGGCCCTGGAAGAGGCCAAAGCGTACCACTCCTTGATCGCGCGCTATGGGTTTCAGCAATCGGAGTTAGCCGAGCGCCTGGGATGCCATAAGTCACGAATTTCGAAGGCGCTGAGCATTTTGAAGCTGCCTGACGCTGTGCTGAATGTGTTCTTTGGGGCCGGTAGCCATATGACTGCCGCGCATGCCGAGGCCCTGCTTCCCCTCGCTCAGGATGAACCGCGTCTCCACACGATCGCCCGGCGTGCCTCGAAGGAAGCTTGGACGAGAGATCGCATTAGACAGGAAATCGATCGGAAGCCGCGGGTCAATGAGGGAGCCCAAGCGGTTCGGTTCATCGAGCGCGGTAGAGATGGGGAGCGTGGGTTTATGCTGACTATCCTCTTCCATTCGAACAAGCCTCACGAGATCTCTATGATTGAGGATGCACTCCAGAAAGCGTCGGAACGCATCCGGGAATTTCGCGATAAATTGGCGTAGATGGGAAGTTCTCCAAAAAGTTTCATTCAACTGACGAACAACACCGTCGCTGTGGCGACACATCTCTCTCTTTCTCTGAGGAGGCCAAGAAATATCTCATGATTGTTGATAATTTACTGTATTACCTGTTCCTGAACTGGCGCCTGACCAACAAGGAGAGAGTTATCCACAGCCCTCACGCTACTTGGATGAAGAATTAGCGCAACTTGAGTGAAGGTCGCGCAAGTTGGATTAAGAAAGAGGTGCATTCCCCACGCTAGTTGAATGAACACCGACGTGAGTTGGAGGAAGTGTCGCTAGTTGGATGAAAACAAGGATCTACTCAACATATTGATTTATAAATGGAATACTTGAATTGTCCGCACGTACGAGATGGTCCCTACGTTAAAGACTATACGGAAGAGTAGATAACGTTACGCTGATGAACGCTGATTTAACACCACTTTCAGAATCGGAAAAGAACGCTCCTTTTCCCGACGTCAATTCGATTGAGCTTCTCTTTCCTGGCACACCCACGGACCAGGAATCACTGTCAGTCACCACTCCTGACCATCTCCTCAGCGAACATATCCTGGGTTCTATTCCACTGTGGGAAGCAAAAGTCCGTCCAACAAAGACGGGGCGGACCTCGTATGAAAAGCAAATTTACCGGGATGTCTGGCGTAATGGTCGGCTCTGCAAGGTATCTTTGATTGTGTATGGAAGCGGAAACCTTGGATTGCCGAATTCAATTGACCTGGAGTTCTTTCGTGGATTTGAACGGTGGACAAAGGCGGCGATGACGCGCGGGGAGCCGTTCGATCAATTGGTGAAGATTTCCGGTCGTGAATTATTGGAGGCCAGTGGAAAGGGCTTGGGCGGAGCGTCCTACCAGGAAATGGATAGGTTTTTCTTGCGGATGGCCGGCACAATGATCGGAGCCGGTCGGGATTGGCGCCAGGAAGAAGTGGACACTTCCGTTCCCGGATCTCTTGAGAAGCGGGCTCGTGCAAACAAGGGGATTGTCTTTCATATTTTCCAAACGGTGGTCTTGCCGGGGCAGGTCAACGCAGATGGGTACGTCGCGGATAAGTATGAGGTGGAGCTTGCCACCTGGTATTGGATGAGCCTGCGATCCGGCAACTGTATCGTGATCGATCATGAGTTGTTCCGCGATCTTCATGGATCGATTACCAAGTTGTTACATCAGTTACTTCACAATCTCTTCTACCTTGGGCGCGGCACCGCTGCGCAAAAATATTCTGAATTGGTGCGAAATTGGCAGATCAAGCGACATAGCGCGTTGTCGCTCGTGAAGCAGCAACTGGATGAGGCGCAGAAGGAGCTTCTGAAGAAACAGTTTATTGCGCGCTGGGAATATGTGCCGATTCGGACCTCTGAAGGGAAAGATTTTGAAATCATATGGGAAGCGGGACCGGCGTGGTGGGCGACTGACAAAAAGACAAGAGAATTTCGCGAAGAAATTATGGACACCAGTCATAGGGAGTTGCAACAGATAGGACGAGAACTGGATCCCTTCCTCCTCATTGATCAGGCCGAGCTGAACTCAGGCAGTAAGGACGAGGAACGCGATGCAGCAAATGTGCGTTTGTTGAGTATTGTTCTGGAATTGTCAGGTCGACGGAAGGACCCAAAAGTCTGGGAGAGCTGGTGGAAGCGAGCAATCGCGAGCGTACCCCATCCCATGATCTGGCGACGGATCGGGGAGGTAAAGGAACGTCGATTGTCTGGTCAGAGTATCAATGTCGGGAGTTATCTCCTCAGCCTAGTTCGTCGTGATGCAGTCAGGCTCGAGCTTCCGTGGGCATTGATGGGCAAGAAAGAGAAGTAGGTAGTGAAATGTTGTAGTGTTGGACGAGTTTTGCATGAACGAGTCTATTGCCTTCGCAGCAGGAGTTGTGGCGTATCAGTCTCGATTACGAGCCAAGCGGGTATTGATTGAAAGAGCCTGTGGGACGGTAGGATCAGAAGGAATAGCTGCGTTGGATATTCGAGGGAGGGATATTCGAGGGAGATTGGTGAGGTTCAATTGCTTGGCGCGCTACCACATGGATGGCCAGCTGATCGAGACCGGGCGAGCCCACCCAGCTCCGACCCATCGGTCAGACGTTCCGCCGATCGTTCATCCTAGGCCAACGGTGCGCGACACAATTTCAGCGTGCGGCTGAAATACTCGATGAGAAGAACCGGACAGATCATGTGCTACATACACTGGACAAGTTAACTTGCTATTTACACGAGGCTATTCAGAGGCTGTGCAGAATCTTGACAGGACCGAGGCAAAGCTCTACGCTCTTCATCAGTGAACAGAGAGGGTGTGATGAACGTGTTTATTCGTGAGCGGCCCATCGTCGAGGAATTCAAACGGCGGGTTGAGGCACGATTCCCGGGCGAGTTGGTCCGCCTGATTCTGTTCGGATCGAAGGTCCGGGGGGAAGCCACGGCTGAATCGGACCTTGATGTGCTGGTGGTGATGCGGTCCGAGGACTGGCGGCGCGGGGATGAGATCCGAGCCCTCGGCTACGCGTTGGAAATCGAGCATGGGATCGTCCTCTCCATTCAGGCGATGAGCGTGGGGCATTATGAAACGCTTCGCGCCTGTGGGTCTCAGTTTTTTCGAGCCGTCGAGGGCGAAGGCGTGATGGTATGAGCCTCACGCCTTCGGGTGAAGAAATTGAGAACGAGCTGCGCCGGGCCGAAAAATCCCTCCACGCCGCCCAACTCCTCCTGAAGGAACAGCTGCTCGAAGACTGCCTCTCCCGGACCTATTACGCCATTTTACATGCGGCACGGGCCGCACTGCTGGCGCATGGTGTGAGCGTGGCTTCCCATCGGGCCGTACGGAGACTCTTCGGTCAGCACCTCATCAAGTCCGGCAAGCTGGCCGCGCACTTGGCCCAGATTCTTGGGGAAGAACAAGACGACCGCATGCTCGCCGATTATGACGTGTTGTTTGACCCGGAGCTTGACCGAGCCCAACAGCGGGTTGCCGATGCCGAAACGTTTCTCACCGCGATCAACGTCTTCCTGAACAGCCAAGGCCAAGCACCACGAGACGCGTGAGCGTCTCGCCTCAACCGCCACGGCCACGCACAATCGATGGTAACGGCAGCCCCTGGAGGACCGGAAGCTTCCCAGTGATGTCCTCAGGATGTGAGGGTATGCGTGGCAATCCACTCCTTCGCCTCCCGCGCGATGCTGACAAGGGCCTCAAGGTCATTGAGACCGAATGATGTCCCATTGCGCCATCGGCTCCTGCTCACCGACCGTTCCACGTCCTCTGAGGAGCCAGGGATTTCATGTTGTAGCCTGACGCGCTGGGGCATTCCACGGTTCCCTGTTTCTGTCCCGTTTGAGAATTTTTGCTTTCTGAAAAACGGGGGAGGGACGCTCGGGACATTAGGGCGAGACGAATTGCCCAACCCGCACCCACTCCGTCCCGCCATCGGGGCCTTATTACCATTTCCGAGTTCAGGGCAGGGTCCCCAAGTGAAGGCAGATGGGACCACGGCATGCCCATAAAGTGCACTAGCGGTCAATTGGTTATCCACTCCAATTCAACCTAAATTTCTCCCGGCTGTCGTGGGCCTTGTGCTCTTTGTCATGCCGAACCGTGTGTCCCATGATCAGAGTTGTTAAGAGTTGGCAGAGTTGTTAAGAGTTTGCAGGATATGGCTTTCGCCGTGTATTGTATTACATGTGTGATTTTGTTATCGTCTCCCCCGGGGTATGCACTCCTTCTTTCCCATCCGAGAGGAATGGTCCAATGGAGCTTGGACGGACAGCTCTCTGTCGAACTCACTCGTTCCGGACTCCGGCCAACTTATCGAGAAAGCCAACCACGGGCTCCCGAGTTGCGAAGGTCGTCGGAATGGTTTTTGGGCATGCCGAAGAGTTGGCACGAAGGAGGGCTGTTTGTGTGTCAGGGGCTGCGTGGCATTGGCCGTGAGTGTCGAAAAGATGTCGGCGGATGGGATACAGATGCGGGAAAGGAACGTGCATGAGCAAACGACTGAACACCATTAGCGCTGACTTGGGTTCCCTTAAGCAGCCTTGGCTGGCCTGGTGCGCCAAGCAGAAGAAACTGCCGAGCGAGGCCCTCCGGCTCGTTCTCGCCAAGACCATTCATGGAGATCTCCCCGTTTCGGTAGCGCATGGAGCCGAGGTCAACGCTCAACCTGAAAAGGCCACGGTTCGGGTCGAGATTCATCTCACCGAGTCGGAGCACCGTATCCTCACGCCGCTGGCACGAGGCGAAGGGTTTCCGATCACCAAGTGGATCGTTGCCCTGATCCGGGCTCGACTCATCGGTCGCCCCCAATTCGGCCAATCAGAATTGGAAGTGCTGGCCCGTTCCAATCTGCAACTGTTGGCCATCGGGCGGAACCTCAATCAACTCGCAAAAGCGTTGAATACCTCCCCACATGATCGGAGTGCGTTTCGAGTCGACCTCATCACTGCCTTATCGAGCCGCATTCAGACTCATACGACAATGGTATCGAGTGTGATGCGAGGCAACCTTGAGCGTTGGCACATCCGATGAAGCCCCAATTGGCCAGTAGTACCGATGCCACTTTAGACGAATGGGGTAGCCGCCTCTTCAACGTCTCCGGCCCCACCGCGCCACGGGTATCCGCCGGTGGGGCACGACGGGGGTTCAAACCCCACGCCGGCACGGGTGGGGGATTACGCACTCCCGAAGCGCGGGCGCAGTTCGTGCGGCAGAAGCTCCGTGACACGGTTCGACGTGCCCCGCAAGTGATGGTCAAACTCGCCAAAGCCACGAAGGGCCTGCGCGGGATCTCCAATAATCTTAGGTACATTTCACGGAATGGGAAACTCGACATTGAAGATCAAGACGGACATATCATCCGAGGCAAAGAGGCCGTTGGAGATCTCAAACACGAATGGCACCATGGAGGATTTCCGATCCCTGAGCATTCCACCATGCGCGATGCGTTTCATATCATCCTTTCTATGCCGAAGCTGACCGACCCGATCTCGGTTCAGCGCGCCGCCCGGGAATTTGCGAAACGTGAATTTGCCAATTATCAGTACGCCATGGTGTTGCACACATTCGAGACAGACCCGGACCCAAACCCTTCGTCTCATCCGCACGTGCATCTCACCGTCAAAACCGCAGGACTTGATGGGACACGGCTCAACCCACGAAAACCCGATCTCCAACGGTGGCGAGAAGGATTTGCTGAAGCGCTTCGGGAACATGGGATTGACGCGACCACGACCAGCCGCATTCATCGTACAACTCAAGAGCGGTGGACAGTTCGGCATCTCGTGGAGGGCGCGACCCAAGCCACACGCCTGCACCGTAGCACACGAGAGATGCATGCTCCGCGCGTTCAACGCGAGGTGATGCAAAACTATGAGCGGGTCATGAAAGCCTTGGCGCGATCCGATCGAGGAGATGACCGACAGCTTGCGGTAGACTTGGTGAGCCACTTAGCCGGACGGAGCCGCATGCACGAGAAAGAAAAGGGGCGACAAGAGGAACGTGAATAGTCCCCGTTCTGTACCAACCGCAAGAGTAGCGGCTTCGTAAGCTTTTCTGACAATTCCCACAAACCATCGTTATTCAGCCAAACGCGGCTTCTAGTAACAGTTTTGGACCGTTTTGTTCTCGGTTCAATTCAGCCGGAATGAGGCCGATTGAGATGGTTTCTGTCGTAGGTAGAACACGCCCGTGACACGTAGGGTTTCTACTGGAGCATAGCTACGTTTCGTTGCTGAATCTCTGGATGTCATTGATTTCCTCTTTTCTGCACTGCTACAAGTCTTCTGGCTTATGTATGTGAACCGACATTCCAAGCACTTTGGGTTGACGCTGTGGAGCCTCCTGTCGATTTGGGCCGCATTTGGCTCATTTGATTTTGCTGAGGCGATCGAAGTTCTCGATGAGATTGTCACGAGGAATGCAACCCACCAAGACCTTGACGAACAGGCCCTCGCACAACTGGCTTCCGGTAAAAAGTCTGACGTGCTGGCATTGGACGCTGTGCCTTGCGCTACCTGCTCGATAGCGTTCGTATCCGCAACTCCTTCGTGCAATGCCCTAACTTATCGGCAATCGCCTGACCTGATTATCCACGGACCTCCGTTCCTCCCTCTATATCAGCAGTTTTCCGTCTATCGCATTTGATTCTCTTCCATAGCTCCTGTCGGGACGAACGATCCACGAACTAGTGGGCCTTCGTCACTCGATTACCTTTTGCCATGGGAGAAATCCGTGAGCTCTATTAAATCCAGTCTTTGCAATTTCTTGCTTGTGTCCTTGTTCAGCGCAGTAATAGTGGGATGTGTATCGTTTGAACCTGTATTGTTCTCCGAGGTTGAACACTTTGAGGAACGTCCCTTCGTCGCCATACTTCCGTTCACATTTGACCTACCCATTACCAGTCTCGCGACCCTCAAATCCATCGGTCATCCCCTCTCTCCTGAGGAAGAATCGGTACAGGTACAGGAGGTATTGGATGAGATCCAGCAGACCGCTCGCTCACTTCTCAAGGTCCGGGCTGAGCTGTTGCCCTCGGACAAAGTCGCCGCTATTCAGGCGCTTCAGAAAGCCGGCCGAAACGTGGCGATGGTCGGCGACGGGATCAACGATGCTCCGGCGCTGGCTCAGGCGGATGTCGGTATTGCCATCGGCGCCGGAACGGATGTCGCCCTTGAGTCAGCTGGTGTCATTCTTATCGGTGACAGGCTGGATGACGTGGTGAGCGCCCTCACCCTAGGCAAGGCGAGTTACCGCACGCTGACCGGGAACGTGGTCGTGGCCATCCTCTTCAACGTCATCGGGATGGCGCTTGCGGCCTTCGGGTACATCACGCCGCTCCTCGCGATCGCGTTCATGATCGTCAGCATCTTCGCGATCCTGTTAAATACCCTGCGCATTCGTGGCATCGACCTCGGGCGGGAAGACGTGGAGGAAAGCGGCCCGCTTGCCGCCCGTCGAGCTGCTCGTCCCGAACATGGTGTGTGAAGGATGTGCCTCCAAGATCAGCACGGCCCTGACTGCAGTGCCTGGTGTGCGCGAAGTCAAATCCAAGGTGCCGCAAAAGCACGTCTATATTTAGTACGAGCCAAGCCGGGTCCAGATGGATCAGCTCAAGGAAGCGGTGAGCAAGGCCGGCTTCACGGCCGTTGAGACATAGCAGGTCATGAACAATCTGCTGTCGAACTAGGACTATCCTTGAAATGGAAGACGGTTGTTGACGGTGCGGTCTCATATACCCAGTTCAAAACCTGGTGATCTGAGTTCATCTCATAATCGGCGTTACTTTAGTCGGCGCAGCAGCTCATTTTCGAAACGTCTTTTGTGTAAGACAGCGCGGCTATTTTGAGGGCCTCGGACATGGTTGGATACACATGCAGCATACGGGCAAAGTCGTCGATAATCGCCCCAAAACGAAGCCCCATTGCCGCTTCGTGAATAACTTCCGCCGCGTTCATTCCGTGCATTGAAACCCCAAGCACCTTCTTCGTTTTCCGGTCCGCAACCATCTTAATAACCCCTCTAGTCTCCCGGACCGCCCCAGCTCTTGGAACGAGGGACATAGGAATAACGCGACAATCGCACTCGTACCCTTGAGCATTTGCCTCCTCATCCGAAAGTCCGACGACGCCCACCTGGGGGTCGGTAAAAATCGCCCGCGGAATCACGGCGTGGTTTACCTTCCGGCTCCCTTTGCCGCTTAGAGCATTTTCGGCGGCAATACCGCCGTCTTGCGCCCCGACAGGAGTCGCCATCTGGCTTCCAGTGTAGGAACCAATGACGTCTCCGGCGGCATACACGTGCTCGGCAGAAGTGCGCAGCTCGTCGTTGACCTTCACGTAGCCATGTTCATCCAGATCGACTCCTGGAAGTTCAAGGCCCAGGTGTTTAGTATTCGGTTTGCGCCCCGTGGCAACAAGCAGCTTCGCCGCCTTCAGTGCCTTCTGCCGCCCGTCCACCTGTAGCGTGACCACGACTTGCCGTTCATCGCCCTGAACCAGGCAGACCGTGCTTTTCGTATGGATGGCAATTCCCTCCTCACGAAATACCTCTACTATTGATTGCGCAATCTCTGGCTCGTAGGCCGATAGAATTTGCTCTCCCCGTTCCAGAATAGTGACGCTGATGCCGAAGCGCGAGAACATCTGGCCCAGCTCAAGCGCGATGTAGCCGCCACCGATGATGATGAGCGACGTCGGAAGTTCTGTGAGCTCGATGCCTTCGTGACTGGTGAGCAGGTCGCTTGTGAGATACGGCGTGTCACGAAGCCCTGGAACGTCTGGCACTGTGGGGGAGCTTCCAGTCGCGACTAGGAACCGACGCGCTGAGAGAATCTGTCCGTTCACTGTCACCTCTTTGGGGCCGGTGAAGCGGGCTCCTCCTTCAAAAATGCGGATGTTTTTAGAGCCGGAGATAATGCTCTGATACTTTTTCCGCCGGTAGTCCTCAATCACTCCATCCTTCTGTGTGATCAAAGCGCGGAAGTCGAAACTCATTGAGGTAGGAGAGAGCCCTGGGTAGCGCGGATTCTTCGAATCATAGAGAATTTTCGCGGCTTCGATAAGGTTCTTTGACGGCAAGCAGCCGCGGTTGACGCACGTTCCACCGAGCGTCCGCACCTCGGTCAGGGCTGCCGTTTTTCCTCTTTCTGCCGCGCGAAGCGCCGCAGCAAACGCCGTCGAACCGGAACCGAGAATCACAAGGTCAAATTCCTCTGCCATCATTTCATCTCCTGTGTTGTTGTCCGGGGAATGTCCACCAGGTCACGCGCACTTCTGACGCCGCACGAGGTAATAGCCCAGCGCGGCCACTCCGACGAACAGAACAAGAAGGCCCATCAATAGGGCATCGTTGAGAATGAACCCTAGGCCAAGAGCAGCGACTAGACCGACGACAATAAACGGCGCCAAGCAGCAGAGTGCTGCAAACGCGGCTCCGCTGATGCCGCCCGCCAGAAGCGCTCGGCCCACCCATGATGGCGCGGTGTTACTATTTGTGTTTGCGTTCATTCAGTCTCCTACGGGTGAACGGTGGAGAGAGCTCTCTCGGTGCAGTTTTTACAAGCTTGCTGTTGATTCAAGTCTAACCTCCATACTAAGGTACGGAATCAAGGGAATATTCATGGCTTCAGAATTAATGATAGGCAGGGTAGCAAAGCTGGCCGGAGTGAATGTCGAGACGATCCGTTATTACCAGAGACGGGGACTGCTGGCCGAGCCGGACAAGCCGCACATGAGCTATCGGCGGTATCCGGCGGACATCGTGAAACACATCCGCTTCATTAGGCGGGCGCAGGCCCTTGGGTTCACGTTGCAGGAAATCATCGAACTGCTACGGCTGGAGGACGCCCGTGCCTGTGCTGAGACCCGCGCCCTAGCCGCCCACAAGATGAAGCTGATTGACCAAAAGCTCCTGGGCCTCAGGGCGATGCGGAAAGCGTTAACTGGTCTGGTTCAGCAATGCGATAGAAAACAATCTGCTCCGGGATGCCCAATCATTCAAGAGCTTGAACAGGATTAAGGGTCCCTCCTCTGCAAGCGCGATCCAGCGCAATACTCCTCTGAAGCTAAGGTCACAATCCTGTCTGTAGGGTCTCCATGGAAAAAGAAGACAATACTCGTGATCGTTGGCTTACGCTTGAGGAAGAGTATCGATTGCTCCAAGCGGCGTTGCCGTGGCTGCGAGAACTGTTGGTCTTTGCGATCCATACGGGGATGCGGATGGGTGAGATCGTGTCTCTGACCTGGGCCGGTGTCGATCTGAGCCGGCGCAGCGTAACCGTGTTTCGATCTAAGAACGGAGAACGGCGGACCATTCCGGCAAATCACACCGTGCTGGAATTGCTCGGTAAAAGGCAGGCCATTCGTCAGTCAGTAACCGATCTGGTGTTTCATAGTCAGACCGGTACGCCGCTCGATGGAAGTAACATCCGACGATGTCTGAACAGCGCGCTCAAGACCGCGAAGATCCATGATCTGCACTTCCATGATCTTCGACACACATTTGCGACGCGCATGGTCCAGGCAGGAGTGGATCTCTATAAGGTGCAGCGACTGCTTGGGCATAAATCGCCGGTGATGATCCAGCGCTATGCCCATCAGTACCCAGAAAGTCTGCGCGATGGAGTGGAGGTGTTGGATGTGCGGCGGCCGATTAGCACAAATTTAGCACAGTCGCCGGGTCGGATCAGTGAGATCTCTCTAACACATTGATTTTCTGGAGCCGGCGAGTGGAATCGTACCACCGACTTGCGGTTTACGAATCAAGACAGGACCGTTTCTAAAATGCTCGGTGTTTCAAATGGTTTCCCCGTTTTATCTGAAGAACCGACCACTTGGACGCTTTCTAGTGATTCGATAGATTCGACAAGAATTAATGGTTTCCGGAAATTTTTAGCACAAATTTAGCACAGTGGATTGAGGTGAACCCCTTCCCTGAGACAGTTGGCATTAGCACACTTGATGACGTGAACGTGACCCTCGTAAATTGCGTTGAGCTACTTGGCGAGTTTAATAGCTTGTCCGTTGCAGGTAATACTTTCCCAACAGGACTGAAAGATGGTCTTCCCGCGGGGAGGATCGCATTTCAGAATCTTGATTCCCTCGGCCCCATGATCCTTAGCCCAATATTTCGCCTCATTAATTGCATCTGTCTCGTTGGGAACAGGATCCCCCCTTCTATATCTGCAAGAAGTCCCCTCAACAAACTTGATCACCGTATGCTCCTTCCCGGTTAGTTCTCCTTCGTTATAGATGGGAAGCCCGATTACTGCGGGGCGCTCCTCAGGAGAAAGCGCATCTATCTTGTTAACAGGAGCACGCGACCCGACGCATCCTCCCAAAACCAACACTACAGCGAACAGCAAGCCGAGATTTCTTCGCAGCATGGATACTCCAAAAAATCCAAGAACCGTTTAGGAGACCTGTATCTTACTGGCAAGAAGGATCAGCCTATATTTTCTCATCAGGGTTGACGATTTTCCAGATCTCATTGATTTGACGTACGGCATCTGCGATTCAGCATGTGAGGTTACGCTCACTTTTTAGCCTATCCAGCATGTAGATTTCCGCCGATCGGCCGCGTACTCTGGCGAGGTCTAAAAGCGACTATTCAAGAGGGGGAACTGACATGGCTTTGTGGCCGATTTTTTTGACTGTGTTTCTGGCTGAACTGGGCGATAAAACGCAAGTCGCGACACTTCTGTTCGCCGCCGATAAGAGTACGAACAAATTAGGCGTCTTCGCCGCCTCTGCCGGAGCCTTGGTACTGTCCAGTCTCATCGCCGTGCTGGTTGGCACGCAACTATCCGCCTATATCCCGCCGAGAGCCCTGAAACTGGTCGCCGGCATCGGTTTCATTGGTGTCGGCATGTGGGTGCTCATTGATTCCAGACATTAATGAGTCCCCAATTCGCCCTTACGCTTCTTGGAGGTGGTCCATGTTGGAGAAGATTCCCCTACAGCCTAAGTGTCCTCAAGTGCCGGCCCTGCTTATCCTTGTCCTGCTCACCGCATGCGCCACGACCCCAGATGCAGGCGAGGATGAAATCCGAAAATCCCTTCTAGGAAAGTCGCATGCCGAGATCCTTGCCTGTGCGGGCACCCCCGTTCAGGAGAATCAGACCGAACAGGGCCGGGTTCTCCGTTACTACCGAGAAGCGCCCATGTTCGACGAGTCAGGGGTGTTTCTCAAAGGCAGTCGGCCCGGTGTGCATCGAGGGTGCTGGGTCAGCTTGCTCTTCGACAAGGACCATGTTGTCGGGGCCGAGTATCGTTCTGCTCCGGAGTCATTGGGCGATGTGCGGCTGTGCGATGGGATCTTTGAGTCCTGCCATGCACCGAAATAGACCCGCGTGACAGAGTCATGAATGTAAAACTTTCATTAAAATTGGCCCCGACTGAGCTGGTTTATTGACTGGACGCAAACAGTATTGTACCTAGTTCTGTGGCGTGCCCTGCGGCCAGGCACGCCTTATAATCCAACAACGCTCTTCTAGAGTATCCGGATCGAGCATGCATCCCCTGCGATTTAATCATAGTAGGTAGAGCGTGCTTCGGCTTGTCTTTCCGGATGCAGCATTCCGGGTCCGCACAGTGCTTCTTCTACTTACCAAAGCTTTTCGCCGCCAAACACTCACGCTACTGGCAACCATCCTGCTTTTGCTCATGCCGCCGTCAATTCTTCCCGATGTCTTGGCGCTTGAAAAATATGGCCGACCCTTGCCATCTATGGAAGAAGAGCATGATGGGGAAAGAGAGGCTGAAGAGACCTTATTCGGCGGCTATTTTTTGACAGCTGCTTTCGTCAAAAATCCGACCTTTGCCGCTCGCCCGGACAATACGGGATTGGTGGGGTTGCGGCATATGCTGCACCTGGAAACGGACCTGTATAAGCAGTATCTGACCTTCTACATGGACCAGAATTTCTTTTCGGATCGGACGAAGGGGTGGTTGGAACTGAGTGAATGGGACGGGACTTACGCCTTAACGGGACTCATCGATCGCTTCGGGTGGCGGATTCAGTACGAACGGGATGCTCCACTGGATAAAAGCGGGACGAAACAGATTTATGGGGACGTATTGGGGACCGTTCGGTTCCAGGCCGCCGAGGATTGGTCGTGGTGGCGAAGCCGGTTTCCGAATCAAAACCTGTCGGCGTATGCAGGGCCGGGATTGCTCTTTTACAACAGCAACTATTTCGCTCGCCCGGATAATACAGGCAGGGCCCTTTTTCGGTACGTCGCTCATGCCGATCTCGATCTATACATGAACCGTGTCGTGCTCTATGCCGATACTAATTTCTTTACGGACCGAGAAGCCAAGAATACGCTCAACCCGACGGAGTTAGACTGGATTATCGGGCTCGCGTTTCGATGGCACGATGCAGAACTCAGTGTCTATCGAGAAGAAGATCGCTCCCTTGACCGTTCAGGCCTGGTTCAGAAGTATTATGCGGTACAACTTCGCTTTGCCTTTGATGTGCCGAAGCGATGGATCAAGGGAGCCCTGGCTGCCAAATAGGTGATATTGCACCGACTCTCCATAAAGCGAGCGATAGTCAAGTCCTACGACAAGGCCGGAGGCTCCTGAACACTTCCAGATTACCTGACACTTCGTGTGGTCAGAAGGGGTATGAGTGGTCATTCAGTCTCCCTCTCAGATTAGCGACATTCTCCGTAAACGGGATTTTCTCGCTCTCCGGCAAGCCCTGAAGAATTGGAGTCCCTCTGCCGTGGTCCGCGCTCTGCGTGGGCTTTCGACTGAGGACCAAATGGTGGTCCTGCGAATTCTTCCTCGGGATCTCGCTGCCAAGGTGTTCGAACTGCTCGACCTCTCCACTCAAGAGCAACTGCTTAAAGCGATGGGACAGGAGGAACTGGTAGGGCTCCTGAACAACATGGCGCCGGATGACCGCACTCTCCTCCTCGAAGAATTGCCGGCGATCATGACCAAACAACTGCTGGCGCAATTAACACCGCAGGAGCGGGCGGTTGCGGTCTCGCTCCTTGGATATCCGGAAGGCAGCATCGGGCGATTGATGACGCCCGACTATATCGCGGTGAGGGAGCAGTGGACCCTGCAGTCCACATTGGACTTCATTCGAAAGCACGGACAGGATAGTGAAACCCTCTCCTTAGTCTATGTCATCGATGAGCGCGGTATTTTGATTGATGACATCCACCTCCGGTCCCTGCTCCTAGCCCCACCTGACAATACCATGGCCGACCTGATGGACCATCAGTTTGTGGCCCTCAAGGCGACCGACGATCAAGAAACTGCGATCGGTGTGTTTGAACGGGAGCACCGTACCGCGCTTCCGGTGACGGACACGGCAGGAATTCTGATTGGGATTGTTACCATCGACGACGTCCTGCGCGTCGCCGAAGCCGCTGCTACGGAAGATATTCAGAAGATCGGCGGTACCGCCGCGCTTTACGAGCCGTACATTCTGATCAGCCTGCGACGAATGGTCACGAAGCGCGCTGGCTGGTTGGTGGTGCTGTTCCTGGGCGAACTCTTTACGGCGACGGCAATGGGGTTTTTCGAGAAGGAGATAGAAAAGGCGGTCGTCCTTGCGCTCTTCGTCCCCCTCATCATCTCCAGCGGAGGCAATTCCGGCTCACAGGCATCGACGCTAGTCGTCCGTGCCCTGGCGATCGGAAAGATCGGGCTGCGGGATTGGTGGCGGGTCATGCGACGAGAATTTGTCACCGGCCTCGCTTTAGGGACGATTCTCGGCACCATTGGTTTCTTGCGCATCGGCCTGTGGTCTTTGTTTGGCGACCTGTATGGACCGCATTGGTTGCTCGTGGCTCTCACGGTAGCGATTTCTTTAGTCGGCGTGGTGGTGTGGGGAGCTTTGGCCGGTTCTCTCTTGCCGCTGCTGTTGCGCCGGCTTGGGTTTGACCCTGCCGTCTCGTCTGCTCCCTTCGTCGCCACTCTCGTCGATGTCACAGGGCTAGTGATCTATTTCAGTGTCGCGTACCTGATCATGCGGGGTACGCTGTTGTGAGTAGGCTTGAACAACGATCTGCTATTTGGCAATCGTGATACTCGGCACCCCAACACGAGGAATTTCGGTCACGGTCATTTGGAACAACAGATAGAGTAACTGGAAGGCCTCCCGGTTCCATCGCGCAAGTGGGCCGTCGGTCCTCACGGCATAGTAGGTTCCGTGAGACTGGATGGCTAGATCCGCCCCTGACGGACTGTCATCTGACCTCACCATCTCCATCGTGTATACGGGATTCTCGGCCACCGCCGGCGTGAGCGGGTCTTTGTCCACGTGATATTCCCGGTCTTCGCCAAGTGACCGAGCGAGAAAGTGGAGCATGGAGTTGAAGCTTCCCAGGCGGAAATACCCTTTCATTGGCAGTTCTCCCCCGAAGTGGCCTGCGCGGATGTCGAAGGACACATCGTGTACACGCTCCTCTTCCGTTTCTTCGGTTAATCGTGCCCGCTCCTCGTAAGAGAGCGTGGCAGGATCATAATTGGTGATACGAATGCGTCCTGGAATCGATCTCCGAAGGGTGTAGGTGTTGTCGCCCTGGTTGTACGTAACGAGATAGTCCCGTTCTAAGGCGAGAAAGCCCTCTGCAGTCACCGAGTTCGCCGGAATAGTCCAAGCTCGCTCGAACGTCAGGGGTTCGGCATACAACTGATTCTTGTCCTGGATCGCTGACAGGTGCGAGACCGTCTGTCGGAATTTTTCATACCCTTCCCGATCGGCGGGCGTGTTGCGGAAAGAAATATCCTCTCCATTCTGTTTGATGCGTAACTCCTGCGCCATCAACCGCAACAACAGATCAATATCGAACCGTTGTCGAAGCAGCAGAATGAGTTTGCCCTCATTGAAGGGAGTAAGAATCCGCTTGGCGAATTCTTCTCCCTCAATGGGCACGATACTAATCGTCGGATTTTCCGCCACACTGCCGCCAAAGATCGGCACAAGGGTTCGCCCATACTCTCCAGTGAGCGTCGGGGTCGCGCCGGCGTTGACTCGAAAGTCGAAGGTGGCAGCAATGTTCGACACACCGGTGAAGTGTATGGGTTGGTGGCGCTCGGCACGAGCGATGTTGACTAAGAGTTGCTTGGCGATGGCGTCGGTGATCGCCTCGTCATAGGCCACGACCGCCCGGTTCAGCGTAATAGGAGACAGACAGCCGGACAGCATCAGCGTACAAAGCAATGTAAGGATATAAATTCTGGTCTTCATATGTCCTGAAGTGAATGGTCGCATAGTACCAATTCTCAGCGTTCGAAATATATTTAATTTAGGGTTACAGACCCATTCACGCGAGCTGAAGAAGATGAATGACACGGTCTTTCACCCTTGATCCAATTCGACACCTTTATCTGGACCTACGGACGGTGGGAGGGGCAGATTTAGTGCCAACATGTAAGATTCTGTGCAAGATCTGTCGATGATTTGCAGAGGGCAGCCACTCTACAATAGGTGGGTTGAAGACAAAGAAAAGGGCAGAGTGCCATACAGTGGCGGCTCTGCCCTCATCTGTGATCTGTCTTGTCGTTCCGGGTCTATGACGGCATGGACAAAGAGGGTGTCTCATCATTCACGCGTTTACGCTGTGAACTGACGTGCCAGGCCACGAGTCCAGCAAAACCAGCGCTAAACAAGAGGAGGGTGCCATCAATGGGAACAGACCCATTCTTAATCTGTCCGTAATGGTTCCCATTGTTTTCCCCAGGATCCGCGAATACATCAGAGATCGTCAGTATTGTGGCTCCGCCAGCGAGCAGCAGACTGAACAAGCCGCAAAATAAGACCTTCATTCTTACACTCCTTGTTTGTATATGCCAGGTCGAAATCAGCTCTACATTCCAATTGGGATAGTGTGCATATGGTAGCCTTTCCGCATTACTGGGAGCAACGTAAAAATAAACTATACTACGTAGTTAGTGATCTCTGGACAATCTGTACGGCAAAGTCGGTGACGGCCCTTTCTATGCAGGACTGTGTGAATCGTCACTAGTGAGAACTGTCCTGTGATGTTCAACTAGAAGCGGCCAAGTGCTTAAGTTAATTCTAGGAATGAGAAGCTTGACATGGCCACATATATAATATAATAGATACTCTAGTATATGGAGGAAGCATGAGATCTGATGACACCAAAACCGAAACGCTTCAATTTAAGGTGACCGAGCAAGAGCGCAAGCTTATCGAGAAATGCGCTCAAGAAGAAGAGACGACCGTCTCCAAATATGTGCGCGGGGCAGTTCTCATGAGCATGGTGATGGATGGCAAGGCTGAGGCGATCAAGATTGTGGCGAGAGAAGTTGGAGAAAAGGCCTTTGCGATGGTGCGACAGAAGCTGACCCGACCGGCACAGGAAGGACGCTAAGAAGAGTGCTACCCGCCTCACCATCAGCAGGCAATGCCGGTCCGCGCCCAATGCCGCAAGGCTGGGGCGCGGAGCGGAAAAGCCCCCGTCTTGGTAACACGGGGGCTCTCACCACAGGGTTCTTTACAGGAGTTCGATAGGTTCCATGGAGTCTACATTCACTCTCACCGTTGATTGGTTGGCTTTTACGGTCTTAGCCAGCAATCCCCAAGAGACCATGAAGGTCCTTGGTGGAGACTGGAGCAGGGCCAAAGGCGGAATTCGAGGCTATCCTCTGTCCTGGATCAGGTCGGATGGAGCACAGGGGGTGGGAAAACTTGGTACGAATGCGCCTCGTCGTCCGAATGAGATTCATGTCGATCTGTCTGGTGGCCTGGTGTCTGGTCTGACCTTGAAGCAAATTCGGATCCTACTCAGATGGGTGCATGAGCAACAAGGACACGTCACACGCATCGATTGTGCCCTCGATGATCGAGCCGGGACCGTTCCGATGGCGACGATCCGACAGGCCGTCGCAGATGGTCACTGCGTCACACGGGCTGCCCAGGTCAGACAGATTGTTTCAAACCTCACCCGTGGCACCGGTGCGACGACCGGCGAAACCATGTATTTCGGCAGTCCCCAGAGTCAGACTCTCCTGCGTATTTATGACAAGCTGCGTATTCCACTGAATCCGGCCACCGATTCCGAGCGAATCCGGCCACCCCTCGGAGCTCCGCGACGCAGGGCCTCAGTGATCTGTCTTGAGTGGCCGACTTCCGTCCGATTTTGCCAGTCGCTTTCGCATGGACTCTCCTTTGAGCGTGATTTTATAGGCGTTGTGCACGAGCCGGTCAAGAATGGCGTCCGCCAGCGTCGGCTCGCCGATGGCCGCATGCCAGTGATCGACCGGGAGTTGACTGGCTATGATGGTGGCCCGCCGCCCATGCCGATCGTCGAGAAGTTCCAGCAGATCACGGCGATGCTCGTCAGTTAAGGGAGCCAACCCCCAATCATCCAGGACCACGAGGTCGGTCTTGGCGAGACTCCGGAGCAGGCGCCCATAGCGGCCATCGCCTTTCGCCACGGCCAGCTCTCGGAAGAACCGCGGCAGTCGCAGATACAGCGCGGAGCAGCCCAGCCGACAGGCCATCTGCGCCAGCGCACTGGCCAGGTAGGTCTTGCCGGCCCCGGTCGGGCCCACGATCAACACATTGTCGTGACTGCGAATCCATTGGCCGGTCGCCAGGGACGCGATCACGCCTTTGTCGAGCCCCCGAGGATGGCGATAATCGAGATCTTCCAACGTGGCGCTGCCGGGGAGCCGGGCCTGGGCGAGGCGCCGGGTCAGGCGGCGATTCTCCTGCGTGGTTCGTTCCCGATCGACTAACAGCCCCAAGCGCTCCTCGAAGCTCAGCCGCTGCACATCGGGCGTCTCCAGTTGTTCCGTCAGGGCGGTGGCCATGCCCGTGAGCTTCAGGGCTTCCAGGGCGGCGAGTGTGGGATGGCGTAACATTACAAACCTCCTTCGTGTTGGTAATAGGTGGTGCCGCGCAGATGGTCGTGCTCGATGGGGAGCGGGATGGTCGGGGCCGGCTCAGGGAGCGGCTGCTGGTCGAGCCCGGTCTTGAGGATTGACTGGACACTCTTGTAGGCGACCGCGTCGATCGCCTGGGCGCGATGGCACGCCGCTTCCAGCCGCGCCGAGCCGTAGAGGCGTTCCAGCCGCAACACCCCGAGGCACGAGCGATAGCCTTGTTCGGGATGCCGGCGTCGAGTCAAGAGCGTGTCCACCACCGCCGCCGTGGCGGGCCCGATGGTCTCCGCCCACTGAATGAGCCGCGACGGCGACCATGCCAGATACCGTTGGTGCGCTGACGGAAGATGTGCGGCGACGGTGGTGTGTCGGCCGCGTTCAATACTTCGCAGATGGCTGGCCACACGCTGGCTTTTGTGGAAGCATTCCACGGTGGTCGCCGTGAGCCGTATATCCAAGGCCCGGTGCACCAAGGGCGACGGCACACTGTAGTAGTGGCCCTCGATCTCCACGTGCGAGTCGATATTCACCCGCGCGGTGCGCCACTCCGCATAGACGTAGGGCTCGATCGAGAGCGGTTGGAGCGCTGGCTGGTCCACGGTCTCGAAGACGGACTGCCGACAGCCGGGGAGTTTCTTGAAGGGACGGCGATTCAGCCGGTCCAAGCATCCGGCGATCGCGGCATTCAACTCCGCCAGACTGAAGAAGGGCTGATGGCGCAGCCGGGCGAGGATCCAGCGCTCCACGAGCAGCACGCCCGCTTCGACCTTGGCCTTGTCCCGCGGTTTCCGCACCCGAGCTGGGATCACCGCGACCCCGTAGTGGTGCGCGAGCGCCGCATAGGTGGGATTCAACTCCGGTTCATACCGACAGGCCTTGGTGACGCCGCTGCGCAAGTTGTCCGGGACGACGATCTGCGGCACGCCGCCAAAGAAGGCAAACGCCCGCACGTGTGCCCCGATCCAATCGGGCAGCGTTTGCGTCCAGGTCGCCTCCGCGTAGGTGTAGTTGGAGACGCCCCACACCGCGACGAAGATTTGGGCCTGCCGGAGTTCGCCCGTGCGTCGGTCTTGGACCGGCACGGTCTGGCCCGCATAATCGACGAAGAGCTTCTCGCCGGCCCGATGCTCCTGGCGGAGACAGCGATCCAGGGTCGCGCGCCAGGCCCCATAGAGATCACAAAAGCGGCTGTACTGGTAGCCGTCCGGATGCTGCGCTTTATATTCCTGCCACAGGAGCGCCAGCGTCACGCCCTTCCGCGTCAATTCCTGATGCAGCGTGGCCCAATCCGGCACGGCCCGCGGTGTCGCCGTGGGACATGGTGCCGCTGGATACAGCCGGGTTTCCAGCTGCGCGTCATCCAGCTCCTCCGGCAACGGCCACGACAGCCCAGCCGCCTTGGCACGATAGAGCGTGTCCGCTACCGTACTGCGCGCCACCCCACAACTCGCCGCGACTTGTCGGTTACTGAGCCCGCAGGCCCATTTGAGTCGCAGAATGTCTTTGATCTTTCGCATGGTCACTCGTTCCGCTGGCATTAGTCCCTCCTCCACAAGAAAA
>CAZBNV010000028.1:9729-56038 GCA_964493335.1 uncultured Nitrospira sp. | reverse complement strand
GGTTGCGGCATTGGCCGTGACCGGCGATGAGGCGACGCATGAGGCAGACCATGCGTTGGATGCGGACATCATCGAATTGCCGGAAGTCCATGTCCACGGTCTGCCGCTGAACAAGGATCAGCAGCTAGGGCCGGTGCCGAAGTCGACCCCCTGGCCGGCCGTTCCCTCATCGCTGGACGGCAAGCCCCTCGACGATTGGATGAAGGCGCGCTTGCTTGTTTCGAGGGACGCGAGGGTGACGGTCGTGGTGTTGGAGCCGGCCAAACATCGGGAGCTCACGGTCGCCGGCATGATTGCCTTGAACAAGTGGACCTTCGCTCCTCAGCTTCACGGTGATGATCCGGTCGATGGAGAGCTCACCGTGCGTATTCACTTCCGCTCTCAATAAATGCTCGGCGACTACCAGGCATCAGCAGCGTCTGTGAGCATTCGGCGGCCTCGCGGACTGGAATCTATTCGGTGAGCACCATTGCGGGGGAGGAGTTAAGAGTTACAGCGGCCGGGGCTTGGAAGGTGTACGCAGCAGGTTGGTATACAGATCAGTGTATCGGGTGGCTTGCCGTTGCAAAGAGAAACGCTGCACGGCGGTTTGCCGACAATGCGCACTGAGCCTCGACTGTCGTTCCGGATTCTTCAGTAGTTCCAGTATCGCGGCGCCGAATGCTGCCGTGTCGGAAGGCGGAACCAGAAGTCCTGTTTTCCCATGCTGAATCATGTCGGGAATTCCGCCTATATCGAAGCCGATGACCGGCGTCCCACAGGCCATCGATTCAAGGACCGTGTTGGGAAGGTTGTCTTGCAAGGACGGAATGACCACGACGTCGGCTGCGCTATAGATATTGGAAAGCAGTCGATCACTATTGATGTGTCCTAGGTTGAGATAGGGGATCTGCAGCTCGAGAGCCGGGCTATTGTGCCCGACTCCGACGAGGCAGAGCGTTGGGATTCGAGCCTTAATTTGCTTGAGGGCTTCCACCAGTTTGTCGAAGCCCTTCCGAACGAGCGGCAGGCCATCCGCAACAAACAAGACGACTTTTGCTTGTTGAGATATGCCGAACACCTCCCTGGCGCTCCGTTTGTCGCGCGGGGCAAAGTCATTAAGATCGATGCCATAGGGGATGACCGACACCGGAAAGCGGCTGAGTAGAGGACTGCGCTTTGCTTCGTCTGCCAGCCACGCACTGGGGGTGACCACATGAAGACGGTCGATCGGCAGACGATCGAAAAGCGTCTTTTTTCGTTCCCAGATCTGACTTGAAAGATCGTTCTCCCCTGGGGCGAGTAGCTGCGGGCATTGGCTGCAGTGGGTGAGGTATCGGCCGCATCCGAGATCGTAATGACAGCCGCCGGTAAATGCATTCATGTCATGAAGCGTCCAGACGAAGCGCTTTCCGGCGGACAAGGGCCCAAAGAATGAACCGTAATCAACAAAATCTGCGATCCAGTGAAGATTCACGATGTCATGAGCGGGGAGTTGTGCCATCAGGTCTGTGCCGTATTCCGAACGATCGGTTCGAAACGGTTCGAAATGGTTTCCGATCGGACGAACCGAAGGGCGGAGTTTTCTTTGAATGTATTCGCGCCGAACCCGGCGTTCAACCCTGCCAAGAAATGTGGCGGTCGGCTGGTACCTGACAATCGACTGATCGTTGTTCCTGGCTTCGCGTACTAGCATGGAAGATTCCACACCTACCGCACGCAAGCCGGAATGAAGTCGATAGGCGGCTCGGGCAGCGCCTCCCGTGACATCGTATGTGCTGAGGTGAACGACTTTTAAGGGCAGAGGCCCTTGGACAGGGTACCTAGGGTCATCGTCGGCAAAGTGCAAGGGAGAAGAGCGATGTGATGTCTTGGGAATTGAAATCATTTGTCCTCGAAAAGCCCACAGGGCACCTTTTCATCAAATTCATCAAATGAAATGCAGTGACTATCACACATGCATCACATCATGCCTGCATGACGGACACATCTCTAATCCATTAAGGATCTGTCACAGTTCGTGCTGAGGGGTCTTCATTCATTTCTCTCGACCATACGCGTATCGCTTCTTCCTGTCGACTATGAATAACCCCAGCGGCGGAAATTTCTTCCCGACTGTCTCAAATCTAGACAGTCATGTGAACTCTCCTCAGGCATTGTGCGAATTTTATCCGTCTATCCACTTCTAGGGGCCATGCAATAACTACTTACATGGACGGTTTATGCGAGGCACGGTTTCTTGGAGGGGCGGGATTGGATGCGTTCGATGCAGGCAGGAACGTGGTATCAGAATATTCAACCGCTCTGGACCTGTACCTGGAGGCAGAAGCTGGATCCGGTTCTGCCAAGGCTTGCGCAGGAAACCGGCATGGTGAATCCCGAACCCTTGTCGGACCAGTCACAGATTGTTGTCGGTCGACGCAGGCATGCTCCTGTGGCTTGCCTGAGAACCCTGTTCTCTTTGTGTCCAACTGTACTTTACGAGGACACATTTTCCTCGCCAGCCAGGCGGGTAGGCTTTTCCGGTGCCATAAAAATCGCCATCGACCACCGTCAACAGAGCCGCATTGTGGATCCAATCCTGGACGTCCCTGCTGCTCTCCACATACGACATGACATAGTAGCTTCCGCCGGAAAGCGGCAATTCCGGCAGGCGGAAATCGATCCAGCCTTCTCCGCGCAGGTTCAGCGGCGTGGAGTCGACTAAGTCTGTAGACATGAGGAAGTAAGCCGTTTCGTAGGGATCCCCGACTTTGACATGGAGTGACAGTTCAACCCGGCAGTTGCGAACCATCTCGCCATTGGCACAACGGTAGTGCCACCTCAGAATTGTGTCCCGTCCACAAATGGCCGAGGCGGAGACGTTGCCGTTTCCGTCTAACATGCGAATGGCGGTCGCAATGACCTGGCCTTTACCCTGCCTGTCTGTCCGCTCATGTAATGCACTCCGTGATAGTTCTGCGGTCATACCGGCATAGGCTTCCACCACGTCCTTGGCCTCACCTAACAAGGCCACGTGCCCTTTCGACAATAACAGCGCTCGTTGGCAGAGATGCTCGATGACAGGGAGGTTATGGCTGACGACCAGCACCGTTCTGCCGCCTTGACTGGCTTGCCGCATTTTCCCCAAACACTTTTCTTGAAAGCTCGCATCACCGACCGCCAGCACCTCGTCTACGATCAGGATTTCCGGTTCCACATGGGCCGCGACGGAAAACGCCAGGCGCACATACATACCGCTGGAGTACCGCTTCACAGGCGTATCGATGAATTCTTCGACCCCGGAGAAGTCTATAATTTCATCAAGCTTTCTGGTGATCTCCGTCCGGCGCATGCCCAGTATCGCGGCATTCAAATAAATATTCTCCCGTCCTGTCAGTTCCGGGTGAAAGCCCGTTCCAACCTCAAGAAGGGAACAGAGACGACCATAGATGTCCGCCGCCCCTGATGTGGGCTGGGTGATCCGCGAAAGGATCTTCAATAAGGTACTTTTCCCCGCGCCGTTGTGGCCGATGATTCCGAAGACCTCGCCTTGCGCGATATCGAAGGACACATCACGAAGTGCCCAGAAGTCTTTTGTTCCATCGTGATCGATGGAGCCAGGCTTTTTCCGTGCCCCGAACATATGGGCTACCCGATCGCGAAGGGTATCGTGATGGACTGTGGCGCCGATGCGATACCGCTTCGAAAGGTGTTCAACATGAATGGCGATATTGCCCATGGCACTCCTCGCAGGTCACATCCAGGCACGTATGCGGAATGTGTGCTCACTTTGAGTTAGCATGTCTTTTGAGTTCTGTGCAACCGCATGTCTCACGTCGTGAGCAGGCACTGTCACAGGTGAACCTTCCAACATCATCAGGGTTACTCGCTAGTGCCATCCTTGCCATTTCGGGAGAGGAACCGGATTGGCAAGGACATTGAGGCAGATAGGCTGGCTCTCGTTCCCTCGATACGGGAGGACAAGACCGCTTCGCGTCGGACATAGGGGGCGATCAAGAGGCGCGGGTTTGGGAGATGTCGGCCTACTCCTGAGAGATCACTGAGGGCTGCATCGGCCCGAGACAGCGACCGCACAAAATGGTCATCGTATGTAAGCGTGGGCGGCAGCTTGGCTGGAATGAACGCGGTATAGCCCGTGGGCGTCCGGACGACTTGCCTGCGCTTGCGGCTCGGAAGTCTTTTGGATTCATAGTGTGGGAACCATGAATGTAAGGCCACTTTCAAAGCGTTTTTAGCTTTGAAAGAAACGTGGATTATTCTTTCAAAGATGGAAGGCTTTGCAAGGACTCTTTCAGACAGGGGGAATCCTGATGGCGAGGGATGAGAGCTACAATGGCAGAAAATAATTCACTCCCATCCGTTTACACCGGCGACTGGGGAGAAGACTGCGGCTTGTAAGTGGTTGATTTTGGTGGGCCTGGTAGGGGCCGAACCTACGGCCCGCTGATTAAGAGTCCCGTCGAAGACCTACCTCAGGATAGTCAGCACGATCAATCCCCAGCAAAGCGAGAGAATTCATGATGGTACAGGACATCATGGATCATGGTGTATCAGTGCGTTTTGGCACCACTCTGGCACCAAGCCCAAATGATTGCTCACCTTCCTGTGGCTTTATATCGCTGAGCCCGATGACACTTCCGTGTCGATGGCGTCTCTTGAATTTAGCGAAATCTACAACGATGTCTTCGATGGTCGTACTTAGCTCGTTAATGTGGTCAACGGATGGCGCATCTGGACCTTCGAGTGCCCCTCGTTTTCTACTAAAACAATACACGGGTTCATCTGCCTCAAAAATCCACAATGAATGCAAAAACTCGTTTCTTTTCTCGGCTGCGTTTTCCGCTCTGTTGAGGATCGAGATAAATGTCTTTCGATCAGTTTGGTCAGGTATCACATGTTCGGCGCTTGCGCGCAGTTTTACCGCCAGATGCTTCAACTGTAAGTCCTTTGTAAGGATCATGGCCGAAGGCCCATTCAAATTCCAAATTTTCTGGCCGAATCGTTCTAAGACAAAATGCAGCAAGGAAAAGTTGATGGTGAGTTTGCCCAAAGCGTTTTCATACGACGCCGTTATCTTTTCTTTTGCCTCAGGGCTAGCCGATGTTGATGCAACAGTAGCGGGTATCAATCCTTCAGGTTCGCTCATGGGGGGGAACCTCCGCGTCAGAGTTGAGGGGATTTTACTGCAAGCACCACCATGGGTCCTGCTACCAACTCGCCGCAGTCCCCTCAGCCTCGAACTGGAATCTATATGGGAATGCAAAAGTATTGTTCCTCATACGAATGTTCTGGGCATTTTTCCCAAACGAAATCCCTGCACCGTTAGAGCCTACGCACCTAGAAAAGTATGCCGCTATCTCATCGGAAAACACTCTGTGATCGTACGGGCCTCGATATTCTTTCGGGCGTCCTACCTCCATATTCCTGGAACTATACGTAGATCCGACAATCTGCTTTATATCGCAGTAGTCATTGCCCTTAGGTACACCATCGAGCTCGACCGAAAAGAACACGCGAGACATCATATGCTCGTCCGTACTCCCGAATTCTTGGGAGTCTTGGATGCACTTCTGAACATTGATTTCTACCAGTGGCATGAAATCCTCCAGGTTTTGAGTTGGACCGTCCTTACTGCCAGCATGGCCATGCCTTATACATAATCCGGTCAACATGGGCTAGGTTCTCTCAAAGTCAGCCTGAGACAGGAGGTTAAAGCGACTCCTTACCCGCTGATTAAGAGTCACCAGGCACTCACGAATTCCCCTTGTCCCTCTTCTCCGCCACATCGAACTGCAGTCCGCTTGAGCCTTCGCCGCGGCCCGGTTCTTGGCGCCGGCCGATCCAGAGATGCGTCGAGCCGTCGATCCATCTAGCGTATTGATACGTACGCGTGACCCTGGCCCCTTCGCGTGGTACCTCTTCTTCCTGAAGCAGCAGCTCGCGTCCCGGTTCGAGTATCAGTCCCATCGGCTCGATCAGGCGCGGCGCTTCCCCTGCGTTGAAATCGGGAATGGCGCCTCGCTTGAGTTTGAGCGACGTGCCGTCCATCACAGGTAACAGCGGAATCCAGTAGTCCGGCACGGATGTGCCCAGGCGATAGGTGAGTGGCTGGGGCTCGTCTCCCTCTGGGTTCTGCGGCGGGTTGGCCTCTTCCAGTTTTCGGCGCGTCTCCTGATAGGCTTCGTACCGATCCAGCGGCCGGCCCGCCGCGCTTTCCACGATCTTTTCCACGCCCCAGGCCACATTGGCCATTTCATCCCGCAGGAACAGGACTTCCTCCACCGGCGGGCTTTCCAAGCCGGGGCCCAGCACGGGAGGAAGAAAGAAGAGCTGCTGGCTGTCGCGCGATAGATTGAACATGCGCCAGGGCGAGTCGGCGCCGTCCACCTGGCTGGTATGGGGAATGACCAGCCGTTCGCCGAATGTGTTGGTGACGACGAGGCCGCGAATCCGGGCCAGTGTGCCCATGGCCAGTTCCAGCGGGAGCACGAACCAATCGTTGCTATATTCCAGCGCGAATTTGACGAGGAGCAGTCTAGCGAGATCGTGCGGCGCGGCCTCCACCTTGGCAAAGTTGATCGTGCCATCTTCGAACTCCCAGAAGCGGGCGGACGGCATGCCGCGAAAGGAGACCGGTGCGGGAAGGAACGCCGTGTCGACCGATGTGCCACTCGCGGTGGCGCCCAAGGTCTGGCCGGGACTCGCGACGAACGAAAACCAGTCCAGGCGGCCTTCCAGATATTCCGGCGCGGCCAAGACCACTTCTCCCGCCTCCGTTTTGGCCGACACGGCGAACGCATACTCCATACGTTCCGGTATCCAGGCGGCCGGAGGTGCAGCCTGTTGAAAGAACGCATCGGCCCATGTCAGCCAGGCCGTCAACGCGGCGATCACTTTGGGCCGATCGTCCGCGACAATCCGGTCGTGCGGCGATTCTTGAAAGAGTTCGGCCAGGGCGTTCCGGGCCTGGAGCGGGCGCAGGCGCTGTGCGAGCCGAAGCCCGTCGAGCGTGCGGCCGCTCATGACGCGCACGAATTGCAGGCTTTCGGCATCGATGTCCCGTTCCTGCTCGGCCGTGGGACCCGCAAGTACATAGGCGCTGATCAGCCACTGTGTGCGGGTCTGCCCGGCGCCGTTCTGTTGCAGGAGGCGGAGCAGATGGTTGCCTGCTTCGGCGGTGAGTCTCCAGTTGGGACGAGCGCCGCTGCCGACGGCTTCGCTTTCAACCAGGGTTTCCAGCGCCATCACTTCCGGTGCGTAGGGGCGAGAGGGATTGGCCGCCGACTGTGGCCCCGGTTGATACCGGTTCAAGAGGGTCGTGTCCAGCACCACCTGCGCGGCGGCGGGGGATCCCGCGTCCGCGCCGTTGAACTCGCCGAATTGCCATTGGCGGGCCAAGAGCCAGAGGGGATCGTGCATGCGCGCCTGTAACCCGTCCTGCAGATCGGGGCTGGTCGCGCTGAGTTCCAGTCTGATCTGAGAGGCCATGCCTTATTCTCCCGTCGAAGGTTCGAGCACGCTGGTGAAGTCGAGGGTTCCGCCGGTGAAGAGCAGGGCGGGAGAGGACATGTCCGTCTCCGCCGGGCCCTCCGGTTGTGTGGATACCTTTCCGGCGCGATCCCAGGTCGCCGCGCCGTCCGACAGGGTGAAGGCCATGCCGTTGATCAGGCGTCCTTCCAATCCCACCGAGGCGGCCGGGACTTCCAGCCGTACCCACTGCCCTGGAGGCGGCAAGGGGCCCATGAACCGGCGGCTTACGGTGCCGTCCGTTCCCCAGGCAATCAGATTCTCACCCCAATAGGCGCGGTGCTCCCACGTGCCGTCGTTCCATTGCAACATGACCTGGCGGGGCATCTGCGCCGGATGGAGATAAATGTGTGCGAACAGCCGGTCTCCGACACTCACCAGTAGCTGCGTCTTGGCGCCCTGGAAAAAATGTTGGTGCATGCCTGCCGCGAGGATCGAGCGATGCGCCCGCTTGCCCGAGAGCGGTTCCGGATGAGAGCGGACCCAGGTCCAGCCTTCGCCGTCGCCGAAGGGGCTCGCGCCTTCCGGCAGATCGTCCTCCACCCACAGCGTCTCCGCGCGGCTGCCCGGCGCGACGGCGCGCAGGCGCATGAGCTCCAGCGTCTGCTGCAGAATCGCTTCCAGGCTGTTCAGGTCCCAAGCCGTTCGTTGATCGGCGGGGACGGCGAGCAGCAGGGCCTGCGGAGGGGCGCTGTTGGGTTGATCGTAGTGGAAGGTCACGCCGGTCGTTTCGCGCCGGCTGGGAACCGTTTCCACCCATTCATCGATCAGCAGGCCCGTGAACGGTTGATCGAATCGCAGCGGCTGCGCGGTCGGCATCTGTGCGACGAGCGAGAGGCGTCCTCTGGGAATCGATTGATCGGGCGGAGTGGGCAACGCGACCCACCGGTCCTGTGGCGAAAAGGGGAGTTGCGCCACCTGCAATTGCAGGCGGGCGCCGTCCCCCATGGTTTCGGCATAAAGCATCGCGGCTTGCATGCGCGTGGCTCCCGGGCGCACATAGGCCACGCGTTGAAACCAGGTGGTAGAGGCGAGCGGGTCGTTGGCTTGGAGCGACAGGCTGGCGCCGAAGGCCTCGCTCAGTTGCGCCGCATTGCTCGCGACGAGCCGCGGCAGCGCCAGAAAATCCTTGCCGAAGATGATCCGTAAATCGGCGAGGTCGTGCTCCAACCGTTCTTCCGGGGTGACCTGTGCGGGGTCGAAGGTACCGTCGGATTCGGCCACGCGATCGAGCCGTCGTTGTGCTTCAAGCGCCACGGATCGTGCTTGTGTCAGCAGGAAGGTGCCGGCCTTGGTTCCCGTTCCGGCGAGATCTATCGGAACGGCGCCGGGCATGCCGAACGAAGCGAGGTGGAACAGGGCGCCATGCAGCCTCTCTACATTCACCTGCGCGCTGCCATCTGTGGACGGATCGGTGGGGAGCAAGGTCTGCAGGCCACGGTGCGCGTCGGTGAGCGCCTGTTTCGCGTTGGTGACCCGGCCGGTGAATTCAGCGGAATCGATGCCCGACGCGGCGGGTGATTCGGGGAGTGAGAGATCCCGTCCGTCGAGGGATCGGGCGTTGCTCAAGAGCCGGCGCACCGTGCGCGCGACTTCGCAGAATTCTCCGATGCTGACGAGCTCGTTCGTCCAGCCCTGCCCGCGCCCGAATTGCAGTCGGACGGTCGCGTCGGCCGGCACGGAGGCAGGCCTCGTGCGATGGAGATGTGCGATCCAGCGTTGTTCCAATTCAGCCCGTTGCGCCCGGTCGGTGGCTTCCGCCATGTACAACGCATCGAGGGGAGAGAGGGAGAGTGCGGTGAGGGTCGTGTCGACCGTCTGATAGACTTGGCCGTCTTGCGGGTGTACGTAGTCGGCCTTGCAGCGAACCAGCGCCGGGTTAGGCAGCATGGTCGCTACCCAGGCATTCAACACCGGTTCGGCCTGGGCGCGAGCCGAGGGCTGCTGCGTCGGCCAGGTCGCGGGGGCCGCCCCGGCAGTCGCCGGAAACAAGGCGCAGAGGCGATGTGTCAGCCCGACACCGGTTCGGGGCGTCTGGATGACTTCCAATTCCGGCGGCGGCATCTCGCCCGTGGCAATGGCATCCAATGTCGCTCCGGATCGGAGGGGATTGCCCTGCACGAGCTGGTAGACGCTCTCGGCCACCACGCTGTCGCCCACGGAATCGACCAGCTCATCCAGCGCCTGGAGTTGAGTCACCAGCGCGGTGAAATCGTTGGTGCCCGGTGCGGGGAATCCCAGCGTCGCATTACCGAAGGGAATGGTCGTGGCGTCCCAGGGCTGGCGGGGAGGCGTCCGTTCCTGACTCGCTGTCCATCGGCGCTGCAACGCCAATCCATCGACGACGTTGGTGGCCGGCAGCGACTCCAGCACCTGGTTCCACTGTTGCGCCAACTTTGCCGCCAACTCCGCCCGCGCGGCGGCCAGGTCGACGTCCGCCTTCCCGCGCTGGCCGCCTTCTTTCGCGAGGCCCTGGCGATCGAACTCGGCCACCTGCGCTTCCTGCCTGGCGAGTAGAACCTGAGCGGCAGGAATCGAGTTCGGGTCGTTGGCGTTGAGCAGCCTCGCTTGGGCCCGTTCTGCGACAGTGCGGGCGGTGGTTTTGGCGGTGAAGGCCTGATGCGCCAGGGCCGCCTGGGCCGTGGCCGACGACTGCACCTGCGTCAATTGCTCGATGCGGTCGGTCCACAGATCGAGGTCACGTGCTTCGAGCAATTGGACGGCGAAGCGGCGCGCCGAAGGCTGAGTCACCTGGCCCTGGGGCTTGGCTGCCTGCTGTTGCGTCAGCGCTTGCGCGGTCTGCGCCACCTGCGCGTCCGCCGCCTGGGCCTGCTGCGCAATCGAGGCAATGGTATCGAGTTCGAGGCGGTAGGTTTGTGCGCGGCCTTCGCGTTCGGCCTTCAGCGCTCGCGCGTCCGCCGCAAAGCCTGCCGCCTGATCACGTTGCGCATAGAGCGCGGCCACTTCACGCGCCAATCGCTCGGCGCGGTCAACTTTCTCGTGCACGTCGGAAAGCGACGGGTTTTCCTTGAGGCTGGTAAGTGCGCGAAACCGGTGAATGTACCGATCGAGTCCTCGTTCGTGAAGGCTGCGCTCGAAACGGTAGCCAAGGAGGGCGCTCAGCGATTGCCCCTGGCGGACGCCGTCCAGCAGCCACTTGGCTCGATGCACCCGTTCGGAGGAGAGGTCCACGGCAAAGGGCTGTTCTCCCTGCGTCTGGTCCCGCTCTTGTGATAGATAACCGCTGCGGAGCACCGCGGCGGCGGCGGCATGACCGAGGGAAGGCGTGTGAACGTAGCCCTTGTTGGTCGCGGAGCGGAAGAGAGGCGTGGAAACTCCCGGCGGCGGCGTCGGCACGGCTTCGAGCGGCGCCGCCGGTCGGACCTGTTCCACCCAGCCGTACCCGCCGAGTCGTATGCCGGTGGGGTTGGCTTGGCGCAGCGCGGCCAGTCGCCTGGTCGCCAGGGACGTGCCCCAGGCGTCGACGCGGAAGGTGGCGAGATCCATCACTTCAGCGAGCAAGGCCTGGCGGGTCGGATCCGGAAGTGTCCGGAGCGCGTCCAAGGCCGGATCGTGGGGTGCGGACAGGGCACGGTTCAGCAACAAGTCGCGCAGCGCGGCGGGGACCAGCGAGCGAGAAACGGGCGGGGTGGTCGAGGCTTCGGGAAATTCGCGCATGGTGTACCGGCAGGAAGTGGCTTCCTGCGCCAGGAGGACGACCGGATTGGACTCGGTGAGGGTGTGCAAAGCGCGCGGCGCCTGTTGTCGTCTGGTCTGGCGTTGCGTCCGCCACCAGGCCGCCAACGCCGTTTCCGCATCGGCGGCTGTCTTCGACATCCAGCGGTCCAACGCCGCAACCGGCAGCAGGCCGTAGGGTTGGGTCTCGATGCGGAGCGCAGGAAAGGGCCCGCGCGCTCGCACGAATTGCGTGAAATGCTCCCGCAGAAAATCCGCGCCGGTCTCCCCCGTGATCTGCCGTAGGAGCGCGCTGTCGCAGAGGGACAGTGTGGCGGCATTCACGGCTGCTGCCTGGCGCTGCTCCGGCCCGTCGGCGCCACGCACATGCGCATAGATACCTGGAGGTAGGCCCAGGGCTTTGGCCGTCACGTCTCCGTCGGAGCCGGGCTCGACCAACGACGCGCCCAACTCGACGGTCAGCGTGGCGTCGGCGTCCCGTCCGACCGACCGGTAGCCCGATGACGCCTCCGCGCTGTTGTTGGTCGGCACATTCTGCCCGACGAAGGCCAGGCCGCCGGTGTAGTGATGGGCCTCGAACAATCCAGCGAGGCGTGTCGCTGTGGTGGCTGCGTCCCAGGTGGCCTTCGTTCCCAATACGACGATGCGATCGAATCCCGCCCGGGCATCGTCCTCGCTCAGAGCCAGGCGGAGACCCATGCCGGCGGCTTCGGCTGCGTCGAAGTCGGTCATCCAGCGCATGCCTTGGTCGATGGGAGGAAGTCCGTTTCCGTCGTTCAGCGGAGCGCCGAGCGGAGCCGGTCCCACGGCCAGGGTTTCGGGGATCGGTTTGCTCCAGGTGGTGAAGCGTACCCTATTGCCACGGTAGCCGATGGCGATCCAGCGATCGGGCAAGGCTTGTGTAGAGGGCGCGCGTGTCCATGTGTCGTCGCGCCGAGGCAGGGTCCCGCCGCCGGTCCGCGCAGGATCGAGCGCATGGGCGATCCAGGCCGCGCGGGTGGTACCGAAGTGCTCCGTGAGTTGTTGCCAGGCTTGTCGCTTCCGTTCCGCATGCTCAGGCCCTACCGGTACAGCGGCGATCTGTGCCCAGAATTGCGCGCCCCAGCGTTCCTCCTCTGCGGTCAGGCCCGGCTCATGGCTGTCGATGTGGATATCATCGGGGTAGACGCGCAACAGGAGATCGGTGCCTGCGCCGGTGCGGCGGCGCATAAATCTGGTTTCCAATCGGACTGGAAACAACAGCAGGGGATGGGTGGTGGCGACGATGCCGGTGGCGCGATCGGTGCCCAGGAGCCGGGTGGTGGCCGCATCGCGCGCGCCACGGTATTCCCCGAGCCGGGTGGTGACTGCGGCGAGGTTGGCCGTAGCACGCGCAATCGCCGCCTGCGCGGCGACGATCTGCGGTTGCAGTTGAGTGAGTTCCGCCTGGCATTGCCGCTGTTCCGCCAGCAGCGAGTTCGCACGCCGGGCGGCGGCCTGCGCGCGCGCCACCGCCCGGTCATGTTCCGCCTGCAGTCGGCGGAGCGTAGTGGCCCAGGCCCGCAATATCGCGGGTGGAACGCGTTCCGGGATATCCGGTCCTTCACTGATGGGTCTCACGCGGACGTTCCTTTCGTCATGTCGTCCGGATGGTAAACAATCACGCCGGCCTCGTCATCGTCTCCCACGCTGCACAGTTCGCGAGTTGACTCCAGAATAAGGGCTCTCGTCCCGCTACGGCCCGTCTTGGAGGTGCGTGGTGATCTCTGCTTCGGCGTTCGCGAGGGCCTGTTGCGCCGTCGCTTGCGCGGCTTGGGCGCCGGGCAACTCCTGGTTGATGGCGTTCAGTCGGGCCACTAACTGGTCACGCCTGGCCGTCAGGTTTGCCAGCAGCGCTTCCGCATCTTCCAATTCAAACCGCGCTGCGAGGTGGGCGTCTTCGAGCGAGGCGACCTGGGCCGATAAGTCGGCTGCGGTCTGTTCGAGTGCCGGCCGAACGAGCGGGTCGCGGGCAATGTCTGCCTCCCAGCGGTCGAGTTCGGCGAGCCGTTGTTCCAAGTCGCGTTGACGGGTTTGAAGCGAAGCGATCGCCGTTTGCGTGGCCTGGACTGCGCCTGCGGCTACAGCGATCTGCTTCTCTGCCGCCTGTACCTGTGCCTGGGCCTGCGTCACGCCCTGCTGCGCCTCGGCCACCTTCGCATGGGCTGCGGTCGCCGCAGTCTTGGCTAGGACGAGTTTTTTACGCAGAGCGGTCAATCGCGCTCTCCAACTCGCAGGAGGAATTCCGGCCGGCGGTTCGGCCGCATCCAGAAGGTCCTGTTCGACTTCGGCCACCTGCGCGTCTGCCGCGGCCGCGGCGGCCTGCAGCGGTGGAATGCGCGCCTGTGCCTGCGCCACCCCGTTCTGCGCGCCGGTGCGTTGTGCCTGCGCTGCGGTCACCGCCTGTTGTTGCGTAGCGAGTTGCGCGTTCAGTGACGCCTGTTGCGCGAGCAGCGCTTGGAGATCGGTCTGCAGTCGGGCCGTATCTTGTTTCAAGTAGGGCATGGTGTCGTCTCTTCCCGTCGGCCTGAATTAAGGTTGCGGCGGCGGACCCGGCAACCAAGTCCGCGCATGGACCGCGACACGGAACGGCGGCTGTCTGGTGATGGAGGCCATGTGCGCCGAATTTTTCCCCCATGGGATCTGATCGAGGGTCACGGTCTTGAGCAGTCCGTCGATCGGGACATACACGATCTGTTTCAGACCGGCTTCGTCCGTCGCAACATGTCCCCAGGTCAGATCGCTCCAATGTTGGGGCGTGCCGCCGAAGGTTTTCGCCACGTCCATGCCGAATCGTGGTTCGGTCGGTTGTTCCTGCAGGATAAAGAACCATCCCGGATGTCCGGCAGGTTTGCTGTCGGCCCCGCGAACTTCCGTTTCAGTGAGCGCAAAGCCGAGCATGGTGATGTCCGGCGATTGTGTCGCACGGAAGATCGGATACCGTTCCGTCGTTCCCAATTCTCGGCGCGCGCCATCGGCCGACCAGACGCCTTCGAGCGCATACACAATCGCGCGCGGGTATCGGCGCAGAAGATCGCCGCGGACCAGGAGCACCATCTGTCCGACCGCTGAGCCGCGCGCGCCATGCGCGCCCAACCGGCTGTCCGGTGTCCACGACGCGATCGGCGTGATGTCGCGGCGCAACTCCCGTTCCGCGTCCGTGGTCGGGGGTTGTTCTCCGGCGGCATCCCAGAATTGACGGAAGTAGGTGCCGCGTTGATCGGTGGGAAACCCCCGCCACAGCAATTCGCGGCTCATCTCGTGGTTGAGACCGACCATGTAGGCCTCGATCAGTTCCGGATTCGTTTTCAACAGCGCGATGCTGTTCTGGGGTACCAGGCCCATGCCCGGCAGCAGCATATCGGGGAAATAGTCCCGCATGGCCTCGTACATCGGCTGTGGAAAGGTCGGCGCGAAGCGGATCAGATCCGTATTCTCCGTCCCCGGCTGGGATTCGCGAACGGCGGCCAGGACCGCCTCCTTTGGGTTGAGGCGCATGAGGACTTCGGCTTTCTCGGCCGTCCATGCGTTGATGGTCGGCGCGCGCCGGGTGGTGGTGGCGGCGAACAGGGCCATCGTTCCAGATTGTATCTGCGGCACCGTCGCGACAGTGCTCCCAGCCGGTTGCGCTATGCTCACTCGTGCTCCGATCGGACCGCGCGATCGAGTGATGCGTCGAAAGGCTCCCGAGACGGCAGGATTGCCGCGCAGCAGTCGAGAGGAGTCGTCCAGAGGCGTGTTCGTGGCCGCCGATCCTGTCAGCCCGCCGAATGCCGGGCCGGTGAGTTGCAACAGCCTGGTTGGGTCGAGACGGCTCAGGTGTTTTTTGAACAAGGAATCGCCGACGGTTTCCGACAGCTGGGCCCGCTTGCGGCGCTCGTTGTCCTGCCGTTGTTGTTCCAGTTGGTCCCAGGCCGAGGCCATGAGGGGCTCTTGCTCGAATCGGATCACTTGGGTGCCGATGCCGGCCGCCACTCGATGACGCGGGTCAAGATTCAATTCCCGGAACCACTGTGGAGGTTGATTGGCTGCGGGAACCGTCTGCTGGTCGGTATACCACTGTCCGTATAACGGAGGACCGAGGACCGCGGGAGCGCCGTCCGGCACGGTATGCGCCGCCGGTTCATTCAAGATGTTGCGGAGTGAGTCTTGAAACGAGGTCTGTGCCGCTTCCGGCCAGGGGCGTGGATTGGTTTCCGGTGTACGGAGGGCCCCGCCAAGGTCCAGTAGGCCGCCGGGCGCGTTTTCCGGCAGCGCCGACATGCCCCAGCCCGGTGTGCGGATATCCATGGGGCGCAGTCCGACGGTGGCCGGGAGTGGTTTGGCCTCCAGGCGGCGCGCCAACGACTCAAAATCTCCGGCCTGTCCCGTGCGAAACTCCCATTGGAAATAGACGGGCAAGGTGATGGGACCGGCCGGCGAGCCGGGCCCGACTGACCAAGCCGGATTCAAGGCCTGCTCATCGGCCGTCCTGATCGGTTCGCCAAGTCCCGCTTTGCGCCCCACCTCGTAGGTCGGCACGACGCAGGCGTAGTAAGCCGTGTTGGGATCGAGCCGCCTTGCGCCGAGTAGGCGGGAGAGCGTGCGCTCGGGATGGTCCTTGAGAATCTGTTGCAGCGATGGATTGGGCGCGGCAGTGTCCCCGGTCACGATCTGCGCATGGGCCCAGGCCCAGGCTTGGTCGAGGTCGGGCAATTCTTCCCTTGCGCAGGTGACGACGGGCAGCGGCTGACGCGGCACGGTGCTGAGCGTGGCTCCTTCCCTGCGCACGACGATCAGGCAGATCCAGGGTCTGAGCCGCCTGGCGGCATCGGCCTTGGCGGGCGTGAAGAGCCAGGGAAAATCCGGTCGATCGAACTCGATCGCAGGGAAATAGTTCGGCTCGAAATCGGTCATCTGCGCATGCGGTTCGGTTCGGATCACTTCCCGCGCGTCGACGCCGGTGATGTCGCCGGGGCCGTAAAGCTGCACGTTGACGCCCACGGGCGGAGCGTTGTTGACCCGCAGGCTGATCGGAAGCACCAGATGTCCGGCAGCCACGGGAGTGCCGGCCGCTGCATTGTTGGCGTGGCCTGCGAGCAGTCCTTGGCGGAGCCAGGAAAAGAATCGGTAGGTAGCGGCAGTTGGTTCAGGCATGTTCCTTTATCCCATTCATCTTTCTGCCACGATTGTCGTCGTGCGTGCGCGGCGGCGAATCGCGGCCTGGCCGGCGGCGCCGAAAGGGGCAAGCCGGGTCAACACCGCCGCCGACAGCACATAGCCCGGCTTGGGCCGCTCCGGCGGCCGCGTCGGATCGATCAGCAAGGTCTCGTAGGCGATGGGGGCGGAGAGCCCGGCCGCGTCGTCCGTGGCCACCTCGTCCAGCGCGAAGGTCAGCCCTGCCGTCAGCGGCTCGAATGAGGGCCGCGCCAACTGCTCGTCCTCCCGCAGGTCCTCGAACTGCGCCAGGGCGAAGGGCTCCAGCACCGGTGTCGTCCGCCAGGGGAGCGCCGTCGGGCCGCTGTCCGTCGCCATCACCGTGAGCGTGGTGGGGCCGCCCACGAGCGGCGCCGTCCCTAGCTTCGTGAGCAGTCGATTGAGCGGCGCAATCCGCTCCCGTACAGTCAACTCCGCTAGCGGATGCACCCGCAGCGGCCCGGTCGAGGGCGCACCGTCTCGAAACGTCACCACCGGCGGCTCCTGGCGCGGGAGAGTCCCGCTCCAATTGCGCCGGTCGGCTAAGGCAGCCGCCACCAGCGCCACCACATCCACCGCCGCGGGCAGGGGCGGCGCGGTCTTCGTGCCGAACTGCCGCTCGAACCGCACTGAGACCTTGAAGAACAGGAGCTTGATCGTCGCCTTGCCCTGCACCTGCCAGGGGGTGGGCCCGGCCAGGCTCCCGTTGAAGGAGATCCCCATCAACAAGCGGCCGTGATAGCGCAGGGCCAGGGCCGCGCCGACGTCCACTTGAAACGCCAAGGGGGCGAGCTGAATGAGGGCATCGAAGACGAGCAGGCCGTCGAAACTGAAGCCGCCGCCGGCTGCATGCAGATCCACCCGAGCGCCAAATTGCACGGTGTTGGAGGTGACGGCCAGATAGGCCTGGCAGCGCAGCTGCAACGTGTCGCCATCGGCCAGACTCAAGGCCAACCGTTTGAGCGCGGGCAGGTCTGGCGGGGCGGCAAAGCGCGGGTGAAAGCCGCCGATGGCCAGCACGAACTGGGGCTGACGCCCCCAGCCGGCCCGGAGCGCCATATCGCCGGTCAGGGTGAATTGCAGGATGCGCGAATCGTAGAGCGTGGCATCCAGGGAGACGGTCCCGGCCGAAAAATCCAGCACTCCCAAGGCATCCATGCGGATCTGCACGAGTGGATGCGCCAGGTTGGGCAACAGCACTTGCAACCGGCCTAAGACGATCAACCGGGCGGGCGACGGGAGTTCGAGCAGGAGCGCGAGTTCGAGGGTCAGCAGCGTCGGCGTGCCCCAGCGCAGTTGCACCATCGGCCCGAAGACATGGCGGCCCGCGGTCGGTGGAAACACGCGGCGCAGGTCGCTGAGCAGTTGCGGGGCATTCCGGATCGGATCGGCCGGGAAGAGGATGGAATTCAACGTGCCGGTCTTGAGCCCCTCGCGCAGGGTGGAGGTGGCAACGGTGCGATGGAGGCCGAGCAGGCCGCCGATGCCGGTGAGGGTAAAGCCCAGCCCGATGGGAATGGGCGCGAACCCTTCAGCGGTGATCAGAATTAAGAGCGAGTAGCCCTTACTGCCGTCGGGCAGGCGGGTGGTGAGCAATCCAATGGCTTTGAGGGCGATGCGGTCGGCCAGTTCCAACTGGAGCATGCCGCTGTATTCGGCCCGCTGGGGATCGAAGCCTAGATACCCGCCGCCTACGACCCCCGGCGCGGCAATCGCCAGCCCTAAGCCTGTCGGGGGTTTGAAGCCCAGTTGCAAGTCGAAGGGCCCCATATTGCCGGGTGAGAAAGTGGTCTCCACAGCGAGCCCCAATCCTTCAATGACGAAAGTTATAGGGCCAAGCTGGCCGGTCATACCGGCGCCGATTGCTAGCGTGATAGCTGTAGATCGTTCCGCAGGAGCAAGGAGCTGCACAGAGATGGTCTCGACCGTGATAGGACCGAGGCGAAGATTGGTCTTCAACACGGTTTCAAATCCACCGCTGCCGAGAAAGTGCAAGCCGTTCCGCCGCGACCATTCGATGCCGAATGGAAATTCGACGCGTCTTTCGCCGCTACCAAGCAAAGAGTTGAGAAACGAATCCCCTTCGCCGGCGGCGAGGACCAGCGCGCATTTTTTTAGCTGAGTGCTAAAAACAATATCCAAGTCGTCTGCACTGGTCTTGGCAACGAAGTCGACCGACGCTCCTTGAAATTCCAATCGAGTGGCATTGAGTGCACCGAAAAGCACCGTAGTTTCACGAGGACTATAATCGAAACCGGCACCGATACCAGCGGCAGGCGGAGTCGTGCCGGGCTGGAAGGGATACTTGATCGACGCATCACCAGGACGGATCAGGATGCCCAAGGTGGTCTCGAGGTTTGTGCCGGCACGCACTCGCACGCTGATTTCATCCGACACCGTCAACACGAGAGGAAATTCTGAAGGAATGTGCGGTTCAATGATAAGCCCGGGAAGCTTCCCGTCGCTCACAGGTAGCGCATGCAGCACAAGCGCAGCTTCATGCGCTTGGCCGCCGATAGTGAGGTAATAAAAGGGTGCGATCAGCGACGCGGAAGTGACCGGCGTCGGAGCACGTCCAATCCCTGTGTAGGCCCGCACCAAACGATCGGCCGGACGCTCGAGGCGCACCGGGAAGTGGAGCGCCACCAGCAACTCGGCGATATGGTCGATAGCGCGATCTGCATTAAATGCATTCGTTCCCCAGCCATACACGCGCTTCGGCAACTCATCCGGCTCAGTAATGATCTTCGGAATCTCCCCCCATTTGAATTTCGTTCTGATGAATGAGGATCGTCCGGTACTCGCCGGCAACGATTCGGTTTCGATGACGTTGAGTATTTGCAACGTGCGATAGACGCGTGGCACGGCTGCGGCGAGATATTCGGTGAGCAAATGCTCGGCCAACCGATCACCGATCTCGCCAAGAAACACGCCGGCATCGACGCCCGGCGGCGCCGACGAGATGCTGCGAATCGCTTGGTAAGCTTTCTTCACCGAAGCAAGTAAGTCGCCGACCTGCTCAGGCGTTGGATCTTCATCGAGTGCGTCGAGTGTAGCTGCCGCCTCATCGATGACCGTCGCTAACGCCGCATAACTCGCCGGCAGATCAGTTGGATTCCATCCTAATTGGTACATCAACGCACGGAAATGTTCTTTGTCCAA
Organism: uncultured Nitrospira sp.; assembly: GCA_964493335.1. Taxonomy (GTDB): domain Bacteria; phylum Nitrospirota; class Nitrospiria; order Nitrospirales; family Nitrospiraceae; genus Nitrospira_A. The sequence continues at coordinate 36,478 of CAZBNV010000028.1, read as the reverse complement.
TATGGCGTTACGCAGCGGCTGCAACGCCAGGATGAGATGCCGGCCAAGGGTGGCAAGAGTGTTCGAGCGTTCACTCATCGTTGGTCTCGCACAAGTCTCTGTTGCTGAATCTTCCGTTACGACTGGGGATAGATAAATCCATATTCGCGATCGATCTCAAAATGCACAAACGGGTTGATGAAATCGACGATCACATAGCGGCACACCGGACAGAAAAACGCATGTTCCTCATAGTGAGCGCGCATCATGCATTTCCCCGCTGGACGCATGATTCCACAGGTGTCCTTGCCTCCGCCCTCATAGAGGCCCATGATAAATGGCTTGAAGAATTTCCCGCGCAAATTCACCTCGATATCCGTTAAATCGGGGAGCTGCATGAACGCTCCGGTTGTATCGATGCAGGGCATCGGCGTGAGCGGGCGATTTTGGCTGGTAATCGCTTGCTTGATATTGAGCGGCACCATCTCGGCGAAGGGATAGTTCACCGCATCGCGCACCGATTCCGGCGCCGGCGTCGGGAGATAGACGAGACTGCCTTCCTGGAAGCGCTTGAGCTCCGCCAACGTCACCGCACCGGCGTTCACCGGCCGCACGACGATCCGATCTCGGGGCGGCGGATCCGTCACTCCCGGCTCAAACTTTTTTATCTCGACGACTTCAAGCAGCTGCGCGAGGGTAAGGGTGTCCGGCTTTTTTTGCATCGGCTCGTTCCATTTGCGCACACGCAACAGCACCTTGTCGCCTTTGACGAATTGCAGTCCGTGGCCAAGGCGCAGCGGAATTTCGAACTGGCCGGAGTTTTCGGTGATCGGCGGCTTGGTCGGATCGTTCTTGTTAGGCCCAATCAGTGCCGCTTTGCTGATCCGGTGCCAATTCCATTTAATCTCATCACCGGAAAATTTTCACGCCGGATTCTGAGCGCCCTTTTCTGTCTGGAGATTAGCCGATCCGTTAAGTGGTTCATCCTGCGCAGCGAAACGCTGATTCACTTCCGTATACTCATCGCCGAGACCGAAGTTGTGCGCCAGTTCATGGGCGAGAGTACGGCACGCTTCAGGCGGCGCCTCTTGCGGAAGCACGAACGTGCCGAGCTTGAACGAGTTTCGGCCGGGAACAGCAATCACCGGCAGGTCAATGTTTCCGGACCCCAGACTCATCGCGATCGTGGAATTTGCCCGGCCTCCCGGAATGGCCGACAGGTAGACGACCAGACTGGTATTGTCGAACTTGAAGTTGGGATCGGTCTTGGCCCAGAGCAAGCCAATGGGTTTGTCGGCATCGAGCTTCGTCCCGTCGGCAGCGACCAGAAACGGGAAAAACGCGTCGGCTAATCCGAAGGAATTGCGCACACCCAAAGAAAAATTGTCACCTGTTCGCTCGGCTGCAGGAGGATCCCCGTATGTCATGCCCGGAAAGCTGTCGATCAGATCGATAAAACTGCGGCTACCCATCATCTTCCATTGCGCGATCACATCGGTATAGAGATCTGCCTCATCTAGTCCGGGGTTGACTATCCGCTCCCAATCCGTCAGGGCTGCCTGGTCGATGGTTTTCGAGTCAATTAACTTCTTCCACTCGTCACGCAGATCCTGGTCCGATTTGGCGCCATCCTTCGGCATCGGCAGGCCGACCACATAGAGCAGATTTTCGATGGTCCACAAGGACGCGTCGCTCGGTCTTTGGGCAATGGGAAGAGTCCTCGCGAACACCTTGCCATCGATGGTAAAGCTGAATACCTCGCTCTCTACGGAGATGCCTGTCGCGGAAGCCGGAACGAAGGCGCGCCAAAAATTCATCGACGTGGCGAGATGGTTGTAGGGCGACGTGAAATAGCTCGATTTCAGGTGTTGGACGAAACTATTGGTGATGTTCTCAAACGACGTTCTGTCGTCCTTCGTGAACCCGTCACCCAAAAACAGGATATTCGGCGCATTCTCCGGCCGGAGAATCCCTGGCCAACCACCGCCCGGAATGATCTCGGCCTTGGGCGGGTTGGTCTCAGCGGACCAGGCCTTCTCGATATGCATGGTCGCAGTCGCCGACAAATTGCCCCACGCAGCGGGAGCTTTGGCCTTAATTGTAACGTCGTCGCCTGGAGCGTTGCCGGAAGCGATAATCAGCGAGCCGGAAAAAAGACCGGAGGTGACATTGGCCGATGGCGACCAGGTCACACCGTGTTCTCTGCTGATGTCGCCGACGACTCCGTCAGAAAACTCGGCGCGCACCGTAAATCTGGACGACGTGGTTTCCGGCCTGGTTGCTTCTTCCGGGCGCACCACCAATCGGTCCGGAGTCAACCACATGCGGACAGCTGAAGGATGGATTTGTACCCGAATGACGGACGTGAACGTGGGACCATCAGGAAGGTTCTTCGCAATGGCTTCGATGATGAAATTGCTCTTGACCGTCACCGGGGCACTGTTGTTGACCTCGATCTGGCCGGTTTTGACATGGACTTTCAAGCCATGCCCTTCTATGAGGTCTCCGGTTTTTACGCCCTTGAACAGGGGTCTAAATTCAAGGCTCACGTCCTGATGATCCTGGACATACTCATCCCCTCGCTTGGTGCCTTCAGGGACAAGGCCGAACACAAGGCGACTATCCAGCCGGTCTGATTTTTGACCTCGCACGAGATGAATGTCGCTGCTGCCCATGAAGAACGATTGTTCTATCGGCATAGACTCTCACCTCTGCAGTTCTGCCTGCATTGGCTGAACGAAGGTTGTAATTCAGGCGGAGAATTTCACTGCCGCTGCATTGGACGACCGGCAACCTACGCCGCTCGACCGTACCTGTCAACCGCGTATTCATCATGGATTACGTATGTTATCTCGGCGAGAGTAGGCTGTTTGTCTGATCGAGAGAGGTGTGAGTCAAAGGCCAGCTGTCGATCGCGTTATGGATTTGCGGTTCTCTGTCTGCCGTGGCCTTGGTGCCCAGGCAGAATCGACGACTCATTCGCTTGATTGCGATGCTGACAGCTGCTCATCAACAATGTGGCGAGTGACGATTTCATACTGACTGAATTCGGGCCATGGTTGCCGAGATACCGGTCAAGGTTGCCAGTGACGCGAGATATTCTCCCGGGCCACGAGGGACGTCTGCGCGGAGGTTTCCGTGGGTCCACATCGCAAAGACGAGCGCCTTGCGATGTGCCCCGAGTAGAGGGCTGTCCGCTAACGAACGGGGAGTGGTGCTCGAAGTAAATTCGTTCAGCGGATCGAGACACTCCTTGGTGGCTCCGGACGTGCCGTTGGTGAGTGGTATCGTGGCATCGGAAAGCGCCTTCGACAACTCGACAGTGGGCCATACGCCGGCGAGGGGCATGAGCAAACCGGGATCAGTACGAAGCGTTCGGTCATCATATGGAGGCATCCTGGGATCTCCCGATGTGTACACCAGCTAATTGCCACAGTGAGCGACAGGGCCGACCCTAGGAGGAGCCCTAGTTGAAGAGAGCAAGGCACACAGCTTTAGTGCGAGGCGACATCGTCTGGAGGCCGGCCAGTGTCGGCCGCATTTATTTGACAGTTCCTCCGGCTTGGCGGAAAATCCGCAGCCTCCGTTCCGGCTCACGTGGGAAGGGGATAAAGAATGATCATACCGCGCTGTTCCTCGCCATGGGCGTCGGGTCCACGTGAACTCTTGCGTCATGGGCTTGACTTGCTTGGTATGGGAGGCGAAGCCGATCGTCGCTTAGCCATGATCGTCATCGACAACGCAGTCGAACTCACGATCAAAACCTTCCTTGGTCTTCCGAAGCGACTAACGGGAATTCAGGTGCCGCGAGCGCGTTATCAAGAGATATCCGAAAGCTTTCCAAAGCTGCTTGATGCGCTAGAAGAGTTTTGTCCAACCAAGCTTGACGGCATCGAGCTTGGCGAAATTGAGTGGTATCACCGTCTTCGTAATCAGCTTTATCACCAAGGTAACGGCCTGACAGTCGAGCGAGACAAAGTAAGCGTCTACGCCGAGCTGGCACGCTTGCTCTTCTTACGGTTGTTTGATGAAGAGTTGGGTGTCCCTGCTATTCCGGAGACTCAAGTCATCGGTGCCTTCATGTTCAGTTGGGCAAGGTTCGAGAAGGGCCTCATCAATTACTCAGAGTCTGTTGCAGATACCTACGGTCGAACGCCCAACGTACTTTCTGCTGCTCGCATTCTTGTAGAAGAGCAGAAGATGACGTCACAGATGTTCGAGCAGTTCCGATATGTCCATCACGTCCGGAACAAGCTGGTACACGGCCAAGCAAAGGCTTCGGAGTTGCTAACGCCGGAAGTGCAGGCAGCACTTACTGCACTCGATGATTGGTTAAAGTCCAGTGATGAGCAGTACCGCAGAAATGTCGTCTAACACCATCGTGTGGAAGTCCGAACGGCTTGGCCTTTCTGCCGCTGCTCATAGGCCACAATGATTCTCGGCACTTTCTCCTTGGGTTTAGGCATTGAATGGGGGCGTCATAGACAATGAGACTGACCAACCTGTCCATCACAAACTACCGGGCGCTCAGGGACGTAACGATCCCCCTTTCGCGGTTCGGCTGTTTGATTGGAGAAAATAATTCGGGCAAGTCGTCATTCTTGCAGGCGTTGTCCTTGTTCTTTTCCGGAACTAAGTTGGCCACCAATCATTTCTTCGAGGAGACCAATCCTATCCGCATCGTGGTCACCTTCGAAGACATCGGCGATGCAGATTTGGCGCGATTGGCTAACGAACACCGCCTGCGGGTTGCGGGAATCGTGCAGAATGGCCGGCTTGTTCTTGTCAGATCTTATGACACGGCGGGCAGAAGCACACTGCTCTACAACACGCTCACGCCAACTGATGCCCGATTTTCAGCAGACACCGTTGCCTCGATCGTAAAGGGTCAGAGACCAGGCCAAGCATTTGTCAATAAAGTCGTCCAAACATTCCCAGAACTGAATGGCGTCGTTGATACGACCATGAATCAGGATGCCGTGAAGCAAAAGATTCAGGAACTCGCAGACTCATTACCAGATAATCATAAGACTGCCACCGACCAACCTTTGCCAACGGGAATCGACAAGAGCATCGAGCCGATGCTGCCTGATCCGATCTACATCCCGGCGGTGAAAGACCTTGCTGACGACATCAAGACAACGGAGAGCACCCCGTTCGGTAAAATCCTGGCCATTCTTCTGCAAGCCGTCGAACCCAAGTTGACGGAAGCGCAACGGCTTTTCGAAGACCTCAACGCCAAGCTCAACCGGGTTCAGCAGTCTGACGGAGCGGTTGTGGATGGGCGGCTCGAAGAGGTGAAGCTGATCGAGACCACCGTAGAGAAATACGTCCGCGAGAGTTTCGCCGAAGTGGCACTCCGCATCGCAATCCCGCCGCCGGAATTGAAGTCCGTATTCTCGTCCGCTCGCATTTACGCCAACGATGGTGTTGACGGCCTGATTGATTCTAAAGGCGATGGGCTGCGTCGCGCAATTGTCTTCTCCATCCTGCGGTCCTACGTGGAACTCAAATCAAAGCTCGCGTCCGTTGCGACGTCGGTCGTGGAACCGGCTTTGGCTGCCGAACCGGTACAACTACAAGTGGAACCCGCCCCGGCATCCTACCTGCTGTTGTTTGAGGAGCCGGAGTTGTTTCTCCACCCCAAGGCCCAACACATACTCTTCGATGCCCTTCGGGTTTTCTCCAAGGAACATCACGTTCTCGTTACGACTCACTCACCAATGTTCTTTGGACCTGGGGCCACTGAGACGTTTGTTAAGCTACGCAAGGTGTCGAATATCTCGACGGCTCCTAAGCCATTCACACAGGTTCAGCCGGTCAAGTTGTCTGACATGACCGCTAAGGATCAGTTCCAAATCATTTGCTTCGAGAATAACAACTCCGCTTTCTTTGCAGATACTGTAGTGCTGGTCGAGGGAGACAGCGATTACCTGCTCATGCCACACATCGCAAGGACGCTTAATCCTTCGTGGAATGTGGCAAAAGTACCGGTTGTATTCGCGCGAATCACCGGCAAAGGTAACATCCGGCGGTATCGTGAGTTCTTCGTCAGGTTCGGGGTCCGGGTACCGGTTATCGCCGACCTCGACCTGCTTGTTACTGGCTTCGACCACATCCCCCATGATGGTGCAGTGACGACCGTTAGAGAAAGTTTATTACAAAGGGTTGATGACTTGATCGAGCCCGATGTGAACGGCTCTAGCGCGCAAGACGCCAGAGACGCACACGGTTCGAATGAACTACGCCACCTTTGGCGAAAGGTCAGAGAGGCGCAGGTGAAGCTCAAGGACGGGGCCTGTACGCAGGCAGAGCATGACGAAGCCGTAGAAGCGTTCTTCGCATGGCAGCGAAAGTCTGATCGCCTAGCGGTCCTCAAGCTCAGCACAGATGCTGAGATGATTCGGTTGAAGCATTGTCTGCTTGAGATGCTTCGTGCTGGCGATGTTTATGTGCTCGAGCGGGGTGCGATTGAGCAGTACTATCCCAATACCATCATGGGACCGGATAAACCATCGCGTGCTCAGGACTTCTGTTCCAAAGTAGCCACGCGCGATTCAATCCTTTCCTGTTGCGGCGAACAGACAGTCGAACTCGCGGGCACTCAGGCAACTATCAAAGAATTCGATCTCATCTTCCAAGGGATATTTCGAGACGTGCGAACGTAACGAAGATATGTGTGGCGGTACCCAACAACAGCATGCAGCAGACAGCGCGCTATGCCTGGCTCATGTGGACCACGGCTACAGCTTGTCCGAGATCGGGCAGGCGATGGGCTTGTATGCGACCATCAGCCGGATCGTGAATCGGCAGGACAGAGAGCATGCACGGAACAAGACATGCCCGCATATCACCCCTTCTCCGATTCTTCCCTATCCGTGAAAGAGTTTCCGGCACTCCATGAGGAGATAGACCGGACGGGTGTGTTTTCCCTTCTTATCTGGCACGTGGCCGATGGCGGCGCCGGTCACCACCATGCCAGGAGGACATTCCCATTTGTGCGTGCCCGATATACCTCCCAGCCCGAACGCATCCGGGACCCTGGGACTGACCTGGATGGATTGCGGATCTTTTCCTTCCAATCCGTTCTCGTAGATATCCTCCGCGGTGGCATGTTCCAGCCCCACTTGCAGGAGACTCTCCCGAAGTTGCAGCTTGTTGTAGACCTCGTACAGGCCGATGGAAAGGCGGTTTGTCGGCACCGTGGTCTCGAACAAGTCGCCCTCTTTTTCGTAGTTGAAGAGGAACGGGCTCTTCTCCCAACGGGGCCCGACCGTGCCGTCGGCCTGCAATTCCCGGCAGGAGAACCGGAACGATTCCCACGTCCGGTTGTTCACCTCTTTGATGAACAGCCCTTGCAGCACGCCGTCCTGAAACATCTCCAGGCAGGACACGAACCGGCTTTCGACCACCTTGTCCTTCGCGTAATCCAAATCGTTGCAGGCCACCCACACGGAACCGACGGGCCCCTTGATCGGCAGATGCTTTGGTACGCAGCCGGCGATGACGTAGGTGCGATAGTCGTTCACCGTGTACTGCGGGTCGCGGTCGTCCAATGGATTAGTGGCAATGGTGTAGCCGCTTCCCGGCCGCACGGCAGCCGTCCCGGCCCACGGTGTGGAGGCCGGCAGCAGCAGCGCGGCACTCAGCGCGACCAGAAGCCCGACACGCGGCGCAAACGTTCGTATGGTCATGGGACATCCCTCCTTGCTGTGAGGCATCGGATTGTACGTCAGTTGCGCCGTTCTGACGAGAGCCGGGCGGGGCCGTCCAGGACCGGGACATGAAACGCGATTTAAGGGGGCAGGATTTAATGGCTCAGACCATTTTTGTCCCTATTCGAACGTGATGTCGTATCGGCAGAGGCGGCCTAAAGGCGCCAGATACCGGTGTTTCTTAAATTGGCCTGTATCGGATTCTTTCGCCGCTCAGTAGTAGATATACTGCCGATTCTTCAGTAGACTTGCCCGGTAAGCGAATCTGGAATGCGGGAGATGAATCATCTACGGTGAAAACTACCAAGTATTTCGAGTTCATTCGATGACGGCCTGATCGTGCGCTCATTCGTGATGAATGGATTGAACGGGTGATTCACCACCCGGTGAAGGAAATCGTGCAGCAGGATGGGCGGATTCGTCGATGGGCGTCGATCGAGGAGATGGGAAACCGGTTCTTGCGGGTTGTCTTGTTGCCGGATCGTGAGACGGTCCCCAATGCCTTTTTTGGCAGGAGATTCTGCCCATGACCATCAAGTATTTTCAGGATACCGACACGCTCCACATTGAGTTCAGGGTTGCTGAGGTTGCGGAAACGAGAGATTTGGATGAAAACACCCAACTCGATCTCGATAAAGACGGCAATATTTGCGCGATGACGATTGAGCACGCAAAAGATCGGGCGGATATCCCCCATTTCTCGTTCGAGCAGATCGCCGCCTAATGCGTGGCCGACGGCAAATGTGGACAGATCTTGTGTTGTGCGTCGATGAACGAGATTGGGCGGCATGACATGCTCTCGCACGAGCGCGCAACGCTAGGCTGACCGGGATTCGCCGCATCGAATCATGACTATCCCTGCGAACGCATGATTCGAGGACCTATAAAGATTGCAGTGCTTCCTTTCTGGCCTCCCGCCCCCGACCAGGAGTTCCGACTCGCGGAAGGACGTTAAACGTCATGAGCCCTGGTCCTCAGGTCACATTTACCTCCTTGAGTTCTAACTCCAAGTGCAACACTACAGGCCCTGATGGGCTACGGTGTTGCCATGTCAACGAAATCGTACAGACACATGAGTGCCGAAGAACGTGAGACCTTGAGCTTGGGACTGGCCCACGGCCAGTCGTTGCGAACGATGGCGAGGGTGTTGGGGCGCGCCCCCAGCACCGTCAGCCGAGAATACGCCCGCCACACGGCGCGGGGCCGTCCTTATCGCGCCTGTACGGTGCTCCAGCGCCTCTTCAACCGTGTTGACCCTGCGCCCGAGATCGAACGATTGAGCGCCCATCTTGCCGAGCTTGTGCCTTCAATTCCGGGCGTCACCAATGTCGTCTGGGAGTGATGCCCCAATCCCGGTCAGCCCTCAGGCTATCGGGTCGTGTCTAGGCGGCTCGCCGCTTCTTTGGCACCTTCAGACCTCGTGCACGGCCTTTCGAAAGCCCTATGGCCATCGCTCGTTCCTGTTTTCCTGCTCACCGTGCCTTGAACCATTTGACTGATCTCTTCCGACCCTTTATCGTCGCGGCATGGGCTTGGACGAGACTCTCTTTCACAGCATCAACGGTGTTGCCGGTCGGTCCAGCCTGCTGGATTGGGTGATGGTCGAGTTGGCCAAGCCGGGCAATTTGCTCTATCCGGTTCTGCTCGCCGCGGCCTATTGGTTCTGGACGAATCGCAGGGAATGTCTGATCGGCTCGGTGGTGTTGGCGGGTGTCATCGGGACGGCGGATGCATTGGGCACTCAACTCAAGGGGCTCGTTCAGCGTCCGCGTCCCTGTGTCACGCTGTCGGACGTGCACCAACTGCTGGGCTGCGGTGGGGCATTTTCCTTCCCTTCCAATCACGCGGCCAATACGGCGGCGGCGGCGGCCTTCTTTCACATCCTCTATCCACGATCGGGCTGGTTCAGTTGGCCCCTGGTGTTGGCAATCGGTCTATCCCGTGTATACATCGGTGCGCACTACCTCACGGATGTGCTGGGTGGGTGGGTGGTGGGTGGATTGATCGGAGCCGGCGTAGCCTGGTTCCTGCGCAATTGGTCTCGTTTCCGTCCGGTTTCTGCCCAGGATACGGCTCGGTCTGCCCCTCAGGCTCCTACCGAATCAATTTCTTAACTCTATTCATCGGCGAGGCAGGCGAGCAGGGACTTGCGGCAGAGTTCCTGATCGTAGTCGCGCCCGATCAACACCACGACATGATCGGGTTCGTCGAGTAACATCACCGGGGCGATGGTGCTGGTGCGTGGGGGAAAGAACTGAAACTCTTGCAGCTCCGGCTCCTGTGCGAAGCGAAAAAACCCCTTCCCCCTTTCGAGGCCTTCTGGTAGGGCATGAGTCCAGTCGACGAAGCGGGTCCGATCGAGCGGCTTGGTGAGTCGCACCGTGGTGACCATGGGGTGATGTGGAGCGTGAGATTCGTGCCGTGCACCGGGTGCGCCTGGTTTTCCAAATACCACGTTGGTCGGGACTGATCGCGTCGCGGGCGCAGAGAGCAAGGCCGGAATGTCCAGCCGGGCGTGATTCGTTTCCCAGAGCCGCCCGTAGGGATTGTGGCGGGTGATGGTGTCACGAAACTGCTCCCAATGTCCTGGAATATAGAGGTCTCGCTTATTGAGAATCAGGTCGTCGGCATACCGAATGGCATTCCGTGTGACGAGTTCTGCCATGCCGGAATCCGGCAGCGGTACGGGATGCAGCAAGGCGAGAATCCGTTCGAGTTTCGCAATCCGTGAGACGTAGGCATCGGTCACCGCATCGACGACTTCCGCCGGATCGGCCATGCCGGAGCATTCCAACACAATCAAGGTGGACTGGTAGTCCTGCACCAGCTGGGTGAGGCTCCATGCCAGATCGTCTTTCGTATCGCAACAAATGCAGCCACCGGCCAGGTTGAGGACCTGATCGGCGATCGTTCCGGCGCGCGGGCCATCGATGCTGACTTCCCCCGCCTCATTCATCAGCACTCCGACCTTGTGGCCCTGACTGTTCCAGAATTCGAGGAGGCGCATGAGTAGGGTGGTCTTGCCCGCGCCCAGCGACCCGCAGAGGATGTAGAAGGGAACAGGGAGTGTCTGAGTCATGCACGCTATTGTATCTACTGAGGTGGCGCGCGGGCTAGTGATGGCTGTGCAGGATTTCCTGGTGCGGGTGCTGACTGGCCAGACGGTTGAGGTCGCAGTGGACGGCATCCGGGTGGCAGCATTCGGTTTCAAGCTGGATGGTGACATGCTTGATGCCGAACTCGGTCGTGATCCGGCTTCGGATCGCCTGAAGCAGATCGCTGGTGAGAGCCTGGTCATCCCCGTCAACCTGAACGTGTGTCGTCATCATGATGAGGCGTGGCTCGACCGCCCAAATGTGCAAGTCATGGACATTCTTCACCCCTGGAATGGATTCGATGGCGGCCGCGACCTGCGCAGGGCTGACACCGGGGGGAGTGGATTCCAGTAGAACTTCAAGTGATTCCTTAAAGAGCGGCCAGGCCCCTCTGGCAATCGCCACAACCACGAAAAGACTCATTAGCGGATCAAGGATCCACCATCCGGTCAGCATGATGGCCCCTCCGCTCACGACGACTCCCAGCGACACCCAGGCGTCGCTCAGCATGTGCCAGAAGGCGCTCCGGATATTGAGGTCATCTTTGGCTCCATGTTGAAGCAAGAGAGCGATCGACAGGTTGGCGGCAAAACTGACCAGCGCGATCAGCATCACCCATCCGCCGGGGACCTGAACCGGCGTCATGAGCCGTTGGATACTCACGAGCGTGATGCCGACGGCGGTGAGGATCAGGATGAAGGAATTGAGAAAGGCTGCTACGATGCCCGCCCGATGATAGCCGAAGGTTCGCGCGTCGGTGGCAGGCTTGGCCGTCAGGACGTGCGCATAGAGTGCCAAGAAAAGGGAGCCTTGATCGACGAGGTTGTGACCAGCGTCTCCGATCAGGCCAATGCTGTTGGTCAGGAGGCCGCCGACGAACTCCGCGACGATGATGACCGCATTGAAGGCGAGGGCGATCCTCAGTCGTGAGCGAAGTTCATGATAGGTGTGCGGAACCATTTCATTCAGTGTCTCACGGGCTTCTGGGAAGGGCAAGTCGTTGGCTTCCTCTTGCTGCGCTAACCGCAGGTTTGGAAGCGAATTCCTCTGCCACTGTCACGCCCTATCGCGGCGTACTCGTCGCGGGCTGAACGGGGCTTGCTTTAGAGCGATGCCGCGAGAGCTTTGAGTTCCTCGCCGGTAATCGTCTCTTTCCCGAGCAGTACCTGCGCGGCATTGCGGAGGAGGGGCTCTTGGGTTTTGATGAGGCCGCGCGCGCGCGCATACTGTTCATCAATCAACTCCCGAATTTCGCAATCGATCTCGCGCGAGGTCTGTTCGCTGTAATCCGCCGGCGTGTGAGACGGCATGGTCTGGAGAAAGAGTGGCTGGCGGTCTCGCTCCAGGCTGACCTGGCCGAGTCTTTCGCTCATTCCATAGACCTTGACCATGCTTTTTGCGATGTCCGTGGCTTTGCGCAGATCATCTTGCGCGCCGGTCGAGACCTCACCATAGATGACCTCTTCCGCCGCGCGACCACCGAGTAGCACCGCGATCTTATTCTTCAATTCACTATAGGTCATCAGGAACCGGTCCTCCGTCGGCAATTGCATGGTGTAGCCGAGGGCAGCGATACCTCGGGGAATAATAGAGATTTTGTGGACCGCATCCATCCCTGGAATCGCGAGTGCCACTAGCGCATGCCCCACCTCATGATGGGCCACGCGCTCCTTTTCCATTTTGTTGAGAACACGGTTTCGTTTCTCAAGACCGGCCACCACACGTTCAACCGCTTCTTGAAGTTCTGAGATGCCGACGGTGTCTTTGCCGCGGCGCACAGCTAACAGCGCTCCTTCATTCAGCAAGTTGGCAAGATCGGCTCCGACGAACCCGGGGGTCATCGCGGCAATCGTTTCTAGATCGGCGGGGTTACCCAGGACAATGGTTCGCGCGTGCACTTTCAAGATTGCCAATCGGCCCGGTTTATCCGGTCGATCGACCAGGACCTGCCGGTCGAATCGGCCCGCTCGGAGCAGTGCGGGATCCAAAATTTCAGGACGGTTGGTCGCAGCCATAAGAATGACGCCGACGCGAGAATCAAACCCGTCCATTTCCACGAGGAGTTGATTCAGCGTTTGTTCACGCTCCTCATGGGCCATCGGGCCGACACCACGAGCTTTGCCGAGGGCATCGAGTTCATCGATGAAGATGATGCAGGGGGCCTTCCCCTTCGCTTGCTCAAAGAGGTCGCGCACGCGAGCCGCGCCGACGCCGACAAACATTTCCACAAATTCCGAACCGCTAATCGAAAAGAATGGCACGCTGGCTTCGCCCGCCACCGCTTTGGCCAGCAACGTTTTACCGGTGCCGGGAGGGCCCACCAATAAGATCCCTTTCGGAATCTTTCCGCCCAGCCGGCTGAACTTTTCCGGCGTTTTGAGAAATTCAATCACTTCTTCAAGTTCTTGTTTCGCCTCGTCGACTCCCGCCACATCGGCAAACGTGACCTTTGTTTCCTTGTCCATGTAAATCTTGGCTTTGCTCTGGCCGACGGTCATGAAGCCCTGACTCTGCCCCATGCGGCGCAGGAGAAACCACCAGACGCCGAAGAAGAGTGCGATCGGAACAATCCACGACAGGAGATCGCGGATCACGGTGCTCTCGATGACGCCTGTCACTTTGACCTGGCGCTGGGCCAAGTCCCGCATCAAGTCGGGATCTTCGATTCGGATGGTATTGAAGTTCTTGTCGTCCTTCATCTTCCCGTGAATGACATGTGTCGAGACGGAGATTTCGGTCACGGTGCCTGCCGCTACGGCCTCTTTGAATTCGCTGTAGGGAATTTCCGTGGGGTTGAAGAAGGATGGAAGGAACATCTGGATCAACATCAGCACCCAGAGGGCGATGAACATGTACCAGATGGAGAACTGTCTTTGTTTAGGATCCATGTAGCCTATTTGTCCAAGGGTGAGAGGATGCTCTGCAGCTGCCGTGTTTGTACTTCACGACATCACCATAGCATCCAACGGGTCAATTCTTCTTGGGACGAAGGCGCTCGGACAGTACCGGATACTGAGCCGATCCCATCCCGAAATTGCCGCTGGCAGTGTCGGCCGCAATCACGCGGAGCGTAATGCCGTCCGGCGCATTCTTGGAAATCGGGACGAAGAAAGGCGCTTCGAACCGGCTTTTCTCTCCCGCGTAGAACATCTGCAAACGCTCGACCACGCGGTCTCCTATCAGCAGTTCGCCATAGATCTGAATTTTTCGGGAATCCCAGTCGCTGTGCGGTCGTACCAGCGAGCCTGACAGGGTGCGCACCGAAGCCTGTAGCATCACGTCTTCCTTGGCAATGAGGGACTCGCCCGGTTTCGGATGTTCAACTTGCACCAGATATCCGTAAAGCTGCAGGACAATGCCGTCGTTGGTCAAGTCGTGCCCGGGAATGAGGAGGACCGTCTTGCTGGCCCGTTGCAACGCGCTGGGATAGGCCAATGGACCTTCTGCGGCAATCTCCACCAATGTCGGGCGTGCGAGTTCGAGGGTGGTGGTGAACGAGGCCGCCGACCGTCCGCTATAGATCGGTTCCTCCATGAGGTGCGGGGTGCGCATGATCTGGCTTTGGTCGCCCGGTTCTCCCTGTTGTAGGCCGGATGCCAGCAATTGCCCGGTCGTGACGTCGGTGATCGTCACGCGCGCGCCACCGACCTCGTGCCCCAGGACCAAGGAACGGTAAGCGACGACTCGCACCACCACGGTGGTGGGCAGGGGATCGTTATAATGGGCTTTGGCCTCGAGTTCGGATTCGGATGGTTCCGGAGTGAACGCCGCACCCGCACTGCTCAGTAACACGAGGAGGCAGGTGCCGATCAGCCGGGTGAAGCAAGGGCGCGTCATTTCACTTTGGTGCCGGGCTCCACATCTTCCAGCAGGGTCATGAGGCCACGCACCTCGCTGTCGCCTGCCGCGAGGACCATGCCTTGAGATTCGATGCCCATCAGCTTGGCTGGCTTTAGATTCGCCACGATGACGATGGTTTTGCCGACCAGGGCCTCCGGCTCGTACTTCTTGCCGATGCCGGCAACAATCTGTCGTTGTTCGTTGCCGAGGCTGACTTGAAGTTTTAGCAATTTCTCTGATTTCGGCACACGCTCTGCCGTCACAACCTTCGCGGTCTTGAGCTGAACCTTCATGAATTCGTCGATGGTGATCTGGGCAGGCGACGCAGGAGCCGGCGCGGCTGCAGCAGGAGATGCGCTCTGTGGTGCAGCGGTGGCTGTGGTCGGCGCGGTGGCAGTTGGTTGCGAGGAAGCAGGGGTGTCACTCACGTTTTTAGCTCCTTGTGGTTTGGATTCGATGCGGGGGAAAAGGGATGTGCCCTTGTTCACCGGTGTGCCCGATGAGAGCTGCCCCCATGTCAGAACTTCGTCTCTCTGTAGGTCCGCTGCGGTAAGGCCGAGCTGACGCACCATCTCCTCAGCAGTGGTCGGCATAAATGGAGAAAGATGATAGGCGAGTTGGCGTAAGGTTTCCGCCGCTCGATAGAGCACCTGCTCAAGTCTGATTCTGTGGCCTTGGTCTTTGGCGAGTTTCCAGGGTTGTTGAGATTCAAGGTATTGGTCGGTCGTTTGAATAATATTCCAAATGGATTCTAATGCTCGATTGAATTGGAAGGTCGGCAGCAATTCTTCGACCTGTTGAGCCAATTCCCTAACTGCATTTTCCAGGGTGTTTTCATGCTCCTCGTGGCCGGAGTGGGACGGTGGAATCTTGCCCCCGCAATATCGCTCGATCATTGTCACGGTCCGGCTTAACAGGTTGCCCAGGCCATTTGCCAGGTCGCTGTTGATACGACCGACCATGGCGCTCTGCGAAAAATCCCCATCTTGTCCGAACGGCACTTCGCGGAGGAGGAAATAGCGAAAGGCATCCGCGCCGAACTGATGAATCATGACATTGGGATCGACGACATTGCCGCGGCTCTTAGACATCTTCTCGCCGTCGACCGTCCACCAGCCATGAGCGAAAATCGTTTTCGGAAGTTTGAGTTCCAACGCCATCAGCATTGTGGACCAATAGACCGCGTGGGTCGTGAGGATGTCCTTGCCGACGAGGTGGACATCAGCGGGCCAGTAGCGCGTCCCGGCTGGTTTTTCCTTGGGCAAGTATTCGAGCGCCGAGACGTAGTTCACCAGCGCATCGAACCAGACGTAGGTGACGTAGTCTGTATCGAACGGCAGCTCAATGCCCCAGGAGAGTCTGGATTTCGGGCGGGAGATCGAGAGGTCGCCCAGCTTCTGCGTCTGCAAAAATCCTAGGACTTCATTACGGCGGGATGCGGGACGAATGAAGTCTTCGTGGTTTCGGATGTGGTCGGTCAGTCGATCCTGGTACTGCCCCATCTTGAAAAAGTAGTTGTGTTCGCTGAGGCGGTCGATGGGGCGTTTGCAATCGGGACACAGGCCATCGACGACATCCTTCTCCGTCCAAAACCGTTCGTCGAACGTGCAGTACCAACCGGTATAGTCAGCCTTATAAATCAGTTGCTTATCGTAAAGCTGTTGAAGGTATCGTTGAACCACGGTTTGGTGCTGGCTGTCGGTGGTTCTAATGAAGGCGTCATTGGAAATGTTCAACCGTTCCCAGAGGTGTGTGAACTGTGGGGCGAGTCGGTCGCAATGGGCTTGCGGATCGATGCCGGCCTTCGCGGCGGCTTGCTGCACCTTCTGTCCGTGCTCGTCCAAGCCCGTTAGAAAGTACACATCGCGTCCACGTAATCGCCAGTAGCGGGCGAGCACGTCGGCGGCCACGGTGGTATAGGCATGACCGATATGCGGCACGTCGTTGACGTAATAGATCGGCGTCGTGATGTAAAAGGTGTCGGAGTGACTCATGAGTCGTGAGGTGAAGATAGCAAGACGCCAACGATGAAAGCTAGCAGGCTGTTGATAAAGGCCGCCAGTGGCGTTCTCGGTCGCACACTCCCTGCGGCGTACCCAGAAGGTATGCCTCAGTCGTCGTGCTGCTGCGGCTTGGGCGGACGACCTTTCTGAACAACTCCGCTAGGAGGCTATCAAGATCTTTAGTTTATCGCGGTGCATTGGCGCTGTGCTGAGGGGTGAGCAGGTGACGGACTCGTAGCAAGATGGTCTCGAGCGCCATTTGATGATTCAGGTTGCGATTGGCCTGTCGTTCCAATTTTTCGAGGTCGCTGATCAGATCCAACAGCTCGTCGATGTCGAGGCCCTCGGCCAGCGCCTGCATGTCCGTGCGTTGGTCGAGGTTGAGCACGTGATCCGACCCGGCGCCGACGGCCAACAGGAGCACATCGCGCAACCATCTGAGCAGCCAATCGAATGCCTCCAAGGCGCGGTCCGCCTTTGCTAACGTTTCTGCGGTGGCGAGGATGGTGGAGAAGGACTGCAGTCCCTTGGCTGAAAAAATGATGGAGAATTCCTTCTGACTGTTCCGTGCTTGTTCCAGATTGCATTCCAGCGCCCGCCCTAATTGCCCGTCACTCAGCACGGCCAGAAAATGCGCGTCGGCCGGCGGAAGCTCCCGTTTCAGGATGACCGCGGCTTCCACTTGGGTCTGCGCGGGCGCCGTGAGTCGCAGGGCTTGGCACCGAGAGCGGATCGTGGCCGGCATGGCGTAGGGTCGACTTGAGACCAATATGAACAGGCTATGATCGGGTGGTTCTTCCAATGTTTTGAGCAGGGCATTGGCGGCGCCGATCGTCATGCGATCCGCGTCGTCGATCAAGCAGATCTTCCGATCGCCGATCAGCGGGCGATAAATCATCTGATGTTCGATGTCCCGAATCAATTCGATCTTGATTTGAGGATTGGCTTGTTCGCGATCCGGCTCGATCACCATAAAATCGGGATGGGTGCGCGCTTCCACCTGACGACAGGCTCGGCAGGCGCCACAGGCATCCGGTTCCTGATCGGCCGGCAACGTTTCGCAGAGCAGCGCCTGCGCCAAGCGCAGGGCGAGAAGACGTTTCCCGATGCGATCATCACCATGAAATAGGTACGCATGCGCGACACGGTCCTGCACGATCGCCGACCTGAGCAATGCTTTGGCGCCGGTATGTCCGATGATATCAGCGAAGGGCATGGCGGGCCTGTGATGCACGGGGTGAGGGGTTACGCGGTGACGGCGAGTCTCCTGCTGCGCGACGGCTGAGCATGGGCGCAACGATGTGTGTGACGGTGCGGGCGACCGCATCTTTTGCGGCGCCTGCCGGGACCACTTTCATTCGGCTGGGATGATGCTTCGCCATGTCGAGGAAACCGGCGCGAACTTTTCGATGAAACTGCAGGGACTCACGGTCGAGTCGATTCTGGACGGTTGTTGATCGTCGCCGAGCCAGACCCGTGGCCACGGGGAGATCGAAAACCAAGGTCAGGTCCGGTGCGATTGCGTGGGTGGCGAGGCGGTTGAGTGATCGGAGCATGGGAAGATTCAAGCCTCGCGCATACCCCTGATAGGCCAAAGTTGAATCACTGAAACGATCGCAGATGACGATGGCGCCTCTTGCCAAAGCTGGTTCGATGACCTGCGAGACATGTTGGCGGCGGGCGGCGAAGATCAAAAAGGCTTCAGTTTCGGGTGCGACCGGTTCACTCGCGCGATCCAAGAGGACCGAGCGGATTTTTTCGGCGAGCGGAGTTCCGCCTGGTTCTCGAGTCTCCACGGTGACATATCCTTGGCTCCGGAGAAACTCGCCGAGGAGCCTGGCCTGGGTCGACTTGCCGCACCCTTCGATGCCCTCGAGCGTAATGAACAGGCCTCGGGGGTGTCGCCTGCGTTGCGTCATCATTCAGGTCCGAAAATCCATGGAGAAGGAAGGGCCGAATCCTATTCCAAGTGATTGAAAATAGCAAGAAAAGGCTTGCGACGATTGGTGAAAGACCAGTATCATGACGCTCTACCCAGGACCCCTCAGCCACACATGTTGAAGGCCTCATTAAAACGCTACTTCCTGACCGGTTTGCTGGTCATGATCCCCTTCTGGGGGACCATCCTGATTTTGAAGACGTTGTTTGTCAGCCTGGATGGAATTCTCGGCAATGCGACCGCGCGCCTGGTGACCCCCGGGTATTATGTGCCGGGTTTGGGGATTGTCGCGCTGGTATTGCTCATTTTGGTCACAGGGCTCCTTGCGGCGAATTTTATTGGGCGCCAGGTCGTGCGCCAATGGGAAAATTTGCTCAATCGTGTTCCGGTGGTGCGCGGGATCTATTCCACTATCAAGTCGATGATGGATATTCTGTCGTTTGCGGAGCGCGAGAGTTACCGCCGCGTCGTCTTGATTCAATTTCCTAAGAACGGCAACTATTGTTTTGCGTTTGTGACCGGCGTGACCAAGGGCGAAATGCAACAACTCTCGCCGGATCCGTTGGTCCATGTCTACGTGCCGACCTCGCCCAATCCCACCTCCGGATATTTTTTGCTGGTGCCCGAGGGGGAAGTCATCGCCGTGGACATCACGGTTGAGGAAGCAATGAAGTTGATTGTCTCCGGAGGGCTCTACACACCGGCTCCTCCATCGGGTACCGCATCGCAGGGTAGTGCGAAGAAGTGGTCGACAATCAAGCAGCCTGACGCAAGCGTACAGGTCGGCTGATCGCAACGTCGACCCACAGCAACCAACGGCAACCGTGCCGAACCAACTTTTCGACTGAAGGCGCCTATGACTCACTCGGCCCATTCCAACGCATCACACTCCTCGCTGCCGGGGCTCGGCGTCATCATCATGGCGGCGGGGCTTGGCAAACGCATGAAATCGGCCGTGGCCAAGGTGCTCCATCCCGTGGCGGGTCGCCCCATGGTGCTGTATGTCGTCGACATCGCCAGCCGCTTGGCGGAGCAGGGTGTCGCGGTTGTGGTCGGACACCAGGGGGCTGACGTTCGGAAAGTGGTCGAAGGTGCGGGTGCGCATGTGGCTGTTGCCGAGCAAACCCGACAGTTAGGAACCGGACACGCCGTCTTGCAAGCACGTCCTGTGTTCGCCGGTCAGCCTCAGCGAAAACCGTCGCGCTACTTGATCCTGAACGGGGATACGCCGCTGCTGACAGAGGCGACCGTGCGGGAGCTGTTGGCAATGCATGATGCACAGGGCGCCGCGGTGACCCTGCTGACTGCCGTACTCGACGACGCATCGGGTTATGGACGCGTGCTTCGCCGTCGTCGCGATGAGTGGGTGCAGGGGGCGGCTGATAATGCCGTGCAGACGATCGTCGAACACAACGATGCCTCCGAGGATGAACGGCGCGTGCGTGAGATCAATGTCGGGACCTATGTCGTGGACGGTGATTTTCTATTTCCGGCTCTGGACAAGCTCGATCCTCGCAATGCGCAAGGCGAGTACTACCTCACGGATATTGTGCAGATGGCCGTGCAGCAGGGACGGACCGTGTCGGCGTTGCGGCTGCGCGCGATCGACGAAGGGTTGGGCATCAACAGTCGGGTGCAGTTGGCGGAGGCCGAACAGGTGATTCGTCAGCGGATTCGAGAGCGCTGGCTGGAAGCCGGGGTGACGATGCGGGATCCCGCCTCGACGTGGATCGATGCCGAGGTGACGATCGGTCGCGACACGGTGCTGTATCCCCATGTGACGCTCGAGGGGCGAACGGTGATCGGGGAGGAAACGGTCGTGCACTCCGGTTCGCGTATCACCGACTGCACCATCGGGAACAAGGTCGAGATCCTGGATCACTGTATTCTGCGTGAGTCGCAGGTTGAAGAGGGTGCCCATCTCGGACCGTTTGCGCATTTGCGGCCAGGCGTGATGGTGCGACGGAACGCGAAGGTCGGCAACTTCGTCGAGATGAAAAAGACGGAGCTCGGTGAGGGGTCGAAGGCCAACCACCTGAGTTATCTCGGCGATGCGCAGATCGGGGCGGGGGTGAATATCGGCGCGGGGACGATCACCTGTAACTACGATGGATGGAAAAAATTCCAGACAGTGATTGGGGACCAGGTGTTCATCGGGAGCGATGTGCAATTGATCGCACCAGTCACGGTCGGATCAGGCGCCATTATCGCGGCCGGTACGACAGTGACGCAGGATGTGCCGGCGGATGCGCTGGTCCTCTCGCGGGTGCCTCAGGTTACGCGTGAAGGCTGGGCGGCGAGGCGACGGGCGTTGCAGCGCGGGGAGACGGCGGCTCCGGATCCTCTTGCACAAAGGCCGAAGAGCGCGAAGGCTATGAAGGGTTCCACGGGTTCCGTGAAAAAAAAGCAACCGGCGATTCAACGCTTGAAGCGGAGGTAACGAGGACCTATGTGTGGCATCGTTGGCTACGTGGGACATCAAGACGCGGTTCCAATCCTGTTAACCGGGCTGTCGAAGCTGGAATACCGGGGCTATGACTCAGCCGGTGTGGCGATCCAGCAGGGAGACAAGATCGAAATTCGCCGGAGTGTCGGCAAATTGGTCAATCTCCAAAAGTCGCTGGAGCAGAAACACCTTGCAGGGACGTGCGGGATCGGACATACGCGCTGGGCAACGCACGGCAAACCTTCCGAGCAGAATGCGCACCCGCATCGGTCCGAGAGCTGTGTCCTCGTGCATAACGGGATCATCGAAAATTACGTGGAACTTAAACAGCGTCTGGTCAAAAATGGTTACAAGTTTCAATCCGAAACCGACACCGAAGTGGTCGCGCATTTGATCGACACACATATGAAGAAGCATGGCCTTCGCCTCGCGGACGCGGTGCGCGCGACGGCCAAGGAAGTTCGCGGAAGTTATGCCCTCGCGGTGATTTCTGGTCGTGAGCCCGGTCTGGTAGTGGCTGCCCGATCCGGTTGTCCGCTGGTGATCGGTCGGACTGCCGATGCGTCCTTTGTGGGATCCGATGTCATGGCTATGCTCTCCTACACGCGGGAGGTGACGTTTCTTGAAGAAGGCGACGTCGTCGAGGTGACGGCGGGAGAGAGCGTGTTTACCGATCTCGACGGGCGAGCCGTGAAGCGCAAAAAGACGACCGTGACCTGGGATGCATCGGCCGCTGAGAAAAGCGGCTATCCGCACTTCATGTTGAAGGAAATTCATGAACAGCCGCAGACGATTCTGGATACGATCCGCGGCCGCTATTCCTATGAGAGCGGCGAGGCCGACTTGCCTGACATTGGACTGACACCGAAGCAGTTCGCCGAGGTCGGCCAAATTTGGATTGTGGCCTGTGGCACGAGTTGGCATGCGGGATTGGTCGGCAAGTACCTTTTTGAGGAGATGGTCCGAACACCGGTGCAAGTCGATATCGGCAGCGAGTTTCGCTATCGCGATCCGCTCGTTCAAAAGGACGACTTGTTCATCACCATCTCGCAGTCCGGGGAAACTGCCGATACCTTGGCCGCGGCCCGTGAAGCCAAACAAAAGGGCGCGCGCGTCGTGTCGATCGTGAATGTCGTGGGCAGTACCCTGGCGCGTGAGTCCGATGGTGTGTTGTATACGCATTGTGGCCCGGAGATTGGCGTGGCTTCGACCAAAGCCTTCACCAGTCAGCTGGCGGCGCTGTACATGCTCGCGTTGCATTTGGGGCGCGTGCGAGGCGTGCTCAGTGTGGCAGACGGGAAGGCCTGGCTGGACCGATTAGTCACGCTGCCGGCCTTGGTGAAACATGTGCTTGGGCGAGAGGCGGAGATTCTGGCGATTGCCAAGCGGTATTACAAGAAACCGGATTTCCTCTATCTGGCGCGCGGGATCAATTATCCGATCGCGCTTGAGGGCGCGCTCAAGCTTAAGGAAATTTCCTACATCCACGCCGAGGGGTATGCTGCGGGTGAGATGAAGCACGGGCCCATCGCGCTCATCGACAAGGATATGCCCGTGGTGGTATTGGCGCCTCGGGATCGTCTGTATGAGAAGACGGTCAGCAATCTTATGGAAGTAAAAGCGCGCCGGGCCCCTGTCATTGCGTTCGTGGCGGAAGGGGAGCGCGAGTTGGGCAAGATTGCGGATGCCGTGTTTACGATTCCCGATGTGCATCCGTTGCTGTCGCCGATTCTCTTTACGATCCCGCTGCAGTTACTGGCGTATCACATTGCGGTGCTGCGCGGGGAAGATGTCGATCAGCCGCGCAATCTTGCCAAGAGTGTGACGGTGGAATAGTCGGATGTTGAAAATGGCTTCCAGCAGCATTCTCGGTCGCTCAGCATCCTGCGACGTACCTTAGGGTACGCCTCGTCGCCGAGCTTCCTGCGACCTTGCTGGAAGACCATTTTGAACATCCTTAAAGAAAAGAGGGACGGGGATGGAAATCACGAAGCAGGAAGTAGAGAAGGTAGCCAAGTTGGCGAGGCTGGCGATGACCGAGGGTGAGACGGCAGCGTTTTCGCAACAGTTGAATCAGATCGTCGCGTATGTGCAAAAGCTCAAGACGTTTCCCACGGACGGTGTGGAACCCACGTCGACCGTGCTGGGGCAGACCAACGTGTTTCGTCCTGACCAGACGCAGCCGTCTCTCTCGTACGAACAGGCGTTGAGAAACGCTCCCGACGCAGAAGCCCATTGTTTCCGAGTGCCGAAGATTATCCAGGAATCGTAAATAGGTAAGGAGATAAGATCACGCTATGTTCCGACAAATGTTGCGGGCGAAGATCCATCGTGCGACGGTCACCGAGGCCTGCCTGGAGTATGAAGGTAGTCTCACCGTGGATGAAGACCTTTTAGACGCGGCGGGCATTCTGCCCTACGAAGCCATCGTCTGTTCCAATCTCAACAACGGTGAGCGGTTTATGACCTACGCCATGAAAGGAAAACGAGGGCGTGGCGAAATCGTGCTGAATGGACCGACTGCCCGGAAGGCTGCAGTGGGGGATCAGATCATTATTTTCTGTTACGAGTATTATGGGGACGAGGAGATCAAGCGGCATAAGCCGAAGATCATCCTCGTCGATGCCAAAAATCGGATTGCTCGCAAGGTGACGAAACGCTGATGTCTTTGACGTTGCTACATAAGTTCACCCTGTCGGAATTGCAGCGGAAATTTACGGCCGGAGATGTGACGGCCACAGAGATCGTCCGCGCCTACTTTTTGCGCGTGACGCAAGTCGAACCCAAAGTGAAGGCCTACCTGACACAATGCCAGGATGCCGCCATCGCGCAGGCAGAGGGGCTCGATCGAGCTTTGAAGGGGTGGCGCAAGACCACTCCCATGATGGCCATGCCCCTGGCCGTGAAGGACAATATTTGCACCGAAGGTGTGCGTACGACCTGCGCCTCCCACATGCTCGAGACCTTCGTTCCGCCCTATGACGCGACCGTGGTTGCCAAACTGCGGGCGCAGAATTATCTACTGCTGGGCAAAACGAATCTGGACGAATTTGCGATGGGGTCCTCCACCGAAAACTCGGCCTTCGGCGCCAGTCGTAATCCGTGGAATCTCCAGACCGTTCCGGGAGGATCGAGTGGCGGATCGGCTGCGGCCGTGGCGGCTGATGAATGTGTCGCAGCCTTGGGGTCGGATACCGGAGGCTCCATTCGCCAGCCCGCGGCATTCTGTGGAGTGGTGGGACTCAAGCCGACCTACGGCCGTGTCTCGCGATATGGATTGGTGGCGTTTGCATCATCGTTGGATCAAATCGGCCCGATCACAAAGGATGTAACCGATGCCGCCATTCTGCTGGGGGTTATTGCGGGACATGACCCGCGCGACTCCACTTCGGCCAATGTGCCGGTTCCGGATTATCTCAAGGCGCTGAAAAGAAAAGATTTGAGAAAGCTGAAGGTCGGTGTCCCTGCCGAGTATTTCATCGACGGCCTTGATCCTGAAGTCGAGCAAGCGGTTCGTACGGCCATTGAAACCCTTCGGGAGCTCGGCGCCGACATTCGCGAGATCAAGTTGCCGACAACGGACGCGGCCGTGGCGACCTACTATGTGATTGCCACTGCCGAGGCCAGTTCAAACTTGGCCCGATACGACGGGGTGAAGTACGGTATGCGGGCGAGGGAGAGTCAAGATCTTCTCGAGATGTACCTCAAAACCCGAGCAGAAGGATTCGGCCTCGAGGTCAAACGCCGGATCATGCTGGGCACCTACGTCCTCAGCGCAGGTTACTACGATGCCTATTATGGAAAGGCACAAGCCGTGCGGACCTTGATTCGCCGAGAGTTTGAAGCGGCGTTTCAGACGGTGGACCTGATCGTGACTCCGGTGACACCCACGCCGGCGTTCAAATTCGGCGAAAAGGCCCAGGATCCATTGCAGATGTACTTGTCAGACATCTTCACCATTTCGGCAAATCTGGCGGGGCTTCCGGCGATTGCGCTCCCCTGCGGGTTCACCCAGGCCGGGCTACCGATTGGTCTGCAGTTGATCGGGCGGCCGTTCGAAGAAGAAACCCTCTTGCGAGGGGCGCATGCCTATGAGCAGGCGACGACGTGGCGCACCAAGAAGCCGGCGGTTCGATGAGTTTGACTGGGGGTGCCTATGATTGTTGACGTGGCGGCCATTCTGGTTGCGATCGCCTTTGCGGTTCTGGTCGGCTATCTCGTCCCGCTCTTGATTCAAATTCGAAAAACGGCGGCGGAAGCTGAAGAGCTCGTCACGAAGCTGAATAGCGAGTTGCCGACGCTAGTGACCGAGTTGCGAGCGATGAGTCAAAACCTAAACGACGTGGCGGAGCAAGCACGTGATGGTGTCGAGCATGCCGCGGTCTTACTGCATGCCATGGGAGATGTGGGCGATTCGGTAAATCAGGTCCATAATCTGGTGCGGGGGTCGGGAAGTTCACTCCTGGCCAATGTGGCCAGTGTGTTTGCGGGTCTGAAGGCGGCTAAACATGTGGTTACGGAACGACTCAAAGAGGGAGGGCATCACAATGGCGGAGCATGAGGGTCCATCGTCAGCGGCTGTGTTGTTGGGCTTCTTGAGCGGGGCGGCACTGGGTGCCGTCATGGCGATCTTGTTGGCACCACGAACCGGACAAGAATCGCGCGAGATGTTACGCGGCTACGCACGACGCGCCGAGGATGGGTTGCGGGATTTGGTCGGGGAAGCCGGGGAGAAATTTGAGGGGGTTGTCGAGGAAGGCCGTGACTTTATTGAGTCCAAGAAAACTGTCCTGCGGGATGCCTTCGATGCCGGGCGGGAAGCGATGAAGCGGGAGCGCGAGCATTTCACCAAGGGGGAGCAGGGATAAGCGTGGCGTACGAAGTCGTCATCGGCGTAGAGGTGCACGCACAACTGCGTACCCAGTCGAAGCTGTTTTGTGCGTGCGGTACCACGTTTGGCCTCACGGCCAATTCTCAGACCTGTCCGGTGTGTCTCGGCATGCCTGGGACGCTCCCGGTCATCAATGAGAAGGCTGTGGAGATGGCGGTGCGTGCTGGGCTGGCGTTGAACAGCACGATTGGGGTACGCAACCGGTTCGCTCGCAAAAACTATTTTTACCCCGACTTGCCGAAGGGGTATCAGATCTCACAATACGAAGCGCCGATTTGTGAACAGGGCTGGATCGACATCACTGTCGGGGGAAATCGGAAGCGCGTGCGCATCACGCGGGCGCATCTGGAAGAAGATGCGGGGAAAAATCTGCATGAGGCCGGCAGCGGCATGAGCCTGGTCGATCTCAATCGTGCCGGGACACCCTTGCTGGAAATTGTCACCGAACCGGACCTGAGCTCTTCTGAGGAGGTGGTCGCCTACCTCAAGACGTTGCGCGACCTCTTGATGTATCTCGATGTCTGTGACGGCAACATGGAAGAGGGGAGTTTTCGCTGTGAGCCGAATCTTTCGTTGCGTCCGGTGGGCCAGACGGTCTTCGGGACGAAGGTTGAGCTCAAGAATATCAACTCGTTCAAGTTCGTCAAGGATGCCGTGGATTATGAAATAAAACGGCAAACCAAGGTGCTGAACGAAGGCGGCAAGATTCGCCAAGAAACGCGGCTCTGGAACCTCGATCGCGGTGAGACGGCGGTGATGCGCAGTAAAGAAGAGGCGCATGACTACCGGTATTTCCCAGATCCCGATCTGGTTCCGTTGGAGATTTCGGCCGAATGGATCG
>CAZBNV010000028.1:0-9719 GCA_964493335.1 uncultured Nitrospira sp. | reverse complement strand
GTAACGACCTCGTCTTGGACGGCGACGCGCCGCGCTCGTAGCGTCGCGGTCATGTCCACGAGCTTCCGCCAGACCCTCTCCGAGACTCGCGCTCGCGACGTGATGCACTCGCCCGTCGTCGCCTGCGACCCGGCGACCGACCTGCGCGACGTCGCCGCCGCGATGGCCCAGCACCGGATCCACGCGGTGATCGTCGACGGCATCAGCCACGACCCGCCCGGCGACCGGCTGGTTTGGGCCGTCGTGTCGGACCCCGACCTGGTTCCGGTGGAGATTTCCACCGCCTGGATCGACGAACTCCGCCAGGGATTGCCCGAGCTCGCTTCGAAGAAACAGCAGCGGTTCATTTCGGAGTATGACGTGCCGGAGTATGATGCGGGAATTCTCACCTCCAGCAAGGCTTTGTCCCTGTATTTCGAAGCCTGCGTCACACTGTATCCGCATCCCAAGACGGTGAGTAATTGGGTGATGGGGGAATTACTGCGCGAGTTGAATCACGCCGGGATCGAGGCGGATGCTTCACCGGTGACGCCTGAGCGCTTGGTCGAGTTGCTCCTGCTTGTGGATCAGGGCGTGATCAGTCTCAAAGTGGCTCGGGAGATCTTTCCGGACGTCTATACCTCGGGAAAGACCCCGGCTCAGATCGTCAGAGAAAAGGGGCTCACCCAAGTCTCGGACGAAGGCGCTCTCGTGAGCATCATTCAGGACGTCTTGACGAAGAATCCGGCTCAGGTGGCGCAATTTAAGGAAGGCAAGCAGCAAGTGCTGGGGTTCCTCGTCGGGCAGGTGATGAAGGCTTCCGGCGGGAAGGCGAATCCGGGGAAGGTGAATGAGCTTCTGAAGAAACAACTGCATGGATGAGTCAGGGTTTCCGTATGTGCTCGCGCAACGCCTCAGAAGCCTCTCGTTGGACGCGCAGTGTGGAGAGTAACTCTGTCCCGTCCAAGAACGTCTATACGCACTGGTCTCCATGGAACTTGCACAGAAATCTGACGAAGAAATCCTCAAGATCGCTGATCCAATTATGGACAACCTCATGCAGGCCTCGACTGACCTCGACCATGAGGGGCATGTGAGAGATTTCACGGACCGACTGAAATCTCTTGTCACCAAGGGCTATTGAGAGACGGTGTGCAGGCAATACCAATCTGAGAAAGGCTATTTCTCACACCGGAAACTTGTTGGCATCTTCAGACGGCCCGCATCAGTGGCTATAGTTTGGCGCAATGGTTCACGAAGCAGCAAGGTGAGTTCGTCGCTGAAATGGTACTGGTCGAACAGAACTCACAGTATCTGGTTGATCATGTCATGGTTTTCTAACGGTACTCGGTTGCGGAGGAGAGGACAAGCATGAGTGGAATCAGGAACGTGAAGGCCCGGCAGATTATTGATTCACGCGGCAATCCCACAGTGGAAGTCGAAGTG
This sequence comes from uncultured Nitrospira sp., assembly GCA_964493335.1. GTDB lineage: Bacteria > Nitrospirota > Nitrospiria > Nitrospirales > Nitrospiraceae > Nitrospira_A. Next base: position 8,294 of record CAZBNV010000028.1, on the reverse strand, counting down.
TTGCTGGAGAGCGGCGCGCATGGGCGTGCGGCGGTGCCTTCGGGCGCCTCGACCGGTGAAAAAGAGGCGATCGAGTTGCGTGATGGCGACAAGAAGCGCTGGATGGGGAAGGGCGTGTCCAAGGCGGTCGCGAATGTGAGCAAGACCATTGCGCCGAAGCTGCTTGGGATGGAGGCCTTGGACCAGGTCGCGGTCGATCACGCGATGATTGCGCTGGATGGCACGAAGACCAAAGGCAAGCTCGGCGCCAATGCCATCCTCGGCGTCTCGCTGGCCGTTGCCAAGGCCGCGGCAAATGAGACGGGCCAACCATTGTATCGCTATCTCGGCGGAACGAATGCGCGGGTGCTGCCAGTGCCGCTCATGAACATTATCAATGGCGGGGCCCATGCGGATAACCGTCTCGACCTGCAAGAATTCATGATCATGCCGGTTGGAGCGCCTCGGTTCAGCGAAGCCCTGCGCATGGCGACGGAAGTCTTTCATACATTGAAGGCGCTTCTGAAGAAGAAGGGGTTGAATACAGCGGTCGGCGATGAGGGCGGGTTTGCCCCAGACTTGCAATCGAACGAAGAAGCGCTTGCCTTGATCATGGAAGCGATTGAGGCCGCCGGCTATCGTCCGGGTCAGGATATCGCACTAGCGCTGGATTCGGCGGCCAGTGAGTTTTACAAGAAGGACCGGTATGTACTGGAGGCCGAGAAGAATCCCCAGCGCTCCTCGGAAGAAATGGTTGCCTACTACGGCAGGTTGTTAGACCGCTATCCGATTCTGTCCATTGAGGATGGCTTAAGCGAACTCGATTGGAAGGGTTGGAAGATCCTGACTGAAAAGCTTGGGAAACGCGTACAATTGGTCGGCGACGATATTTTTGTCACCAACGTCGAGATCTTTGCCAAGGGGATTGCCGAAGGGATAGGCAATTCGATTCTGATCAAGCTTAATCAGATTGGCACGCTGACGGAGACGCTTGACGCGATTGAGCTCGCCAAACGATCAGGCTATACGGCCATCATCTCGCATCGGTCGGGGGAAACTGAAGACACGACCATTGCGGATGTCGCCGTGGCGACGAACAGCGGGTTGATCAAGACGGGTTCGTTGTCTCGAACTGATCGCGTGGCGAAATACAATCAGCTCCTTCGTATTGAAGACGAATTGGGCGCGGCTGCGGTGTATCGTGGTCGCACGGCTCTTCCAGCGAGGACGTAAGCATTGTGATGATTAAACCGAACCGTGGTCGCGACTGGTTGGATTGGCAGCGGAGGCTCTGTTCTGCGGGGAAGTGGGTGGGGCTTGGGGCACTGTTGCTGATGATGGGAACGCTACTGTTCGGTGAAATGGGTATTTCGCGGTACTTGCATCTGCGCGACCATGCGGAACAGCTCGATCAAGAGCTGTCTGATCTTCAGCGGCTGAACAGTGAGCTGCGGACAGATCTGGATCGTGTCCAGTATGATACGACTCGCATCGAGGAATTGGCTCGGGAACGGTTAGGCTATGTGCGGAAAGGAGAGACGGTGTATCAACTCGCCCCGGTCGGAGAAAAAGAACGGTTTCCAACGGTGAAGGCGCCATGAAATTTGGAAGCGTGGCCATCATCGGGCGATCGAATGTCGGGAAATCGACGCTTCTCAATCGTCTGCTGAAGGAAAAGATTGCGATCGTGTCGGACAAACCGCAAACGACCAGGACGCGGATCTTGGGGGTGGCGCATGTGGAGGGCGCCCAAATCGTATTTCTCGACACGCCTGGGTTTCACGAGCCTCATCACCTGCTGAACCGCCGCATGGTGCGTACGACGCTGGACACCTTTGACGATGCGGATGTGTTGTACGTCGTCGTCGAAGCCACCTCCCAGCCGGGGCCTGGTGATCTGGCCGTCATCGATCATGTGCGACAAGCGGTCGCGAAGCAGGCGCGTCCGGTGGTATTGGTCATCAACAAGGTCGACCTGGTCAATAAGTCTCGCATTCTTCCCCTCATGGACCAGTATCTGCGAATTTTCCCCTGGACGGAAATCGTCCCCGTGTCGGCGGAAACGGCGGATAATGTCGATCGCCTGTTGACCGTGACCGTTTCGCTCTTGGAGGAAGGTGAAGCCACCTACAGCGAAGACGTGGTGACGGATCAGTCGATGCGGACGCTGGCGGCCGAATTGATCCGCGAGAAGATCCTACAGCAGACCTATGAAGAGGTGCCCCATTCGGTGGCGGTCGAGATCGAGGAGTTTGTAGAGACGAAGAAGTTGACTAAGATCGGTGCCGTCGTACTGGTCGAGAAAGAATCACAAAAAGGCATTTTGATCGGGAAGCACGGAGAGCGTCTCAAGATCGTGGGGACGGCGGCACGGGAAGATATGGAACGGCTGTTCGGCATGAAGGTGTTTTTGAAGTTGTGGGTAAAAGTTCGGGAATCGTGGCGAGAGGACGAAGAAACCCTCGCGGAGTTAGGTTATTAACGAAATCACCATCCAACCGTCGGAACCTACGCGACTTCCTGATAAAGAGCCGCTGGGGAAAGATGCGTCCCGCGAGCCTGCCGCCGGCGGCCAGGCTAAGTCCGACGTGCGGTTGGTGTCTATCCAAAGACTTTTGCGTCGCGGCGCTATTACCAATTTGGCAAAAATGCTGGCGCGTATGCACCCGGCGGATATTGCCAACGTCGTCGATCATCTTTCCTCTTTAAAAGAAAAACGCGAAATCTTTGAGTTGGTGCGCGGAGATGTCAAACGCGGGCAAGTGCTCAGCGAGTTGAACGGCGACAGCATTACCCTGGTGCTGTCCGATATGCTGCCCTCTGACGCCGCCTGGTTGTTGAAAGACCTTGGGTCTGACGACATCGCTTATATCTTGAGTGTGATTCCGACCGATCGCGCGAAGGATGTCCTCGCGCTGATGCGGACGGAGGACTCCACTGAAATCGCCGACCTGTTGAAGTATCCCAAAGGCACGGCCGGTGGCATCATGACGACGGAGTTTTTTGCGCTTTCCGAGGATGCCACGGCGCAGGAAGCCATCCGCCGCTTGCAGCAGGCAACCGACGCTGAGATGGTGTTCTATATCTACGTTACGGACAAGGAAGACCGGCTCGTGGGCGTGTTATCTCTTCGCCAGTTATTGACCGTTCCCCCAGCGACTCCCCTCAAGAACATTATGACGCGTGATCTGATCAGTGTGGCCGTGGACATGGATCAGGAAGAAGTGTCACGCCAGGTCGCAAGTTATAATCTGTTGGCTATTCCGGTGGTGGAGAAAGACGGGAAACTCGTCGGCATCATTACCGTGGACGACGTGGTGGACGTTATTCGTGAAGAGGCGACCGAAGACATGCTGAAGATGGCCGGGGCCATCGAAGAAGATTCGATGTTCAAGTCGTCGAGCATTGTCGCCGCGCGAGTGCGACTTCCCTGGTTGTTCACGAATCTCGTGGGAAGCCTGTTGTCCGGGATGTTGTTGTGGATGTTCCGGTACACGATTCAGGAAGTGGTCGCCATCGTCAGTTTCATACCCGTCATTGCTGCCATGGGTGGCAACGTCGGACTCCAGTCATCCACGCTGATCATCCGAGGGCTTGCTACGGGGATGGTGGAACTCACGGACGTCTGGAAGATTTTCTTTCGTGAAGTCAAGATTGCGTTCCTGATGGGTATTGTCTGTAGCCTGATGTTGACCGTCGTCGGCTGGTTGTGGCATCAGGTGTTTCTCGGCATGGTCGTGGGCGTGTCGCTCATTACGGCCTTTCTCGTCTCGACCAGCATGGCCACGGTGATGCCGATCATCTTGAAACGCATGGGAGTGGACCCCGCCGTCGCCGCCGGTCCATTTGTGACGACAGCCAATGATATTACCGGCATTGCCATTTACCTCACGCTGGCGACGGTATTCCTTGAACAAATTCGATAGTATTGCGGGGCGTGCGTCCTTTCTCCAATGCACTCTTCGACCATGGGGGGCTCAGATGCCGTTGGTGAAGACTGCCGCGATTGTGTTGCATAGTCTGAAGTGGGGCGATGCGGACCGTCTCGTGACGTTCTACACCATGCGCTTGGGAAAATTGCGCGGGGTGGCGCGTGGGGCGCGTCGGTTGAAAAGCCGCTTGGGCGGTATGATCGAACCCTTTGCCTTGTGCCATCTCGATCTGTTCGAGAAACCCGGCGATTCACTGTATCGAATCTCACAAGTTGCGCAAGAGGAACCTTTTGCCAGGTTTCGTAGCGATCTGACGTTAATGGCTGCGGCAGGACGCATGGTTAATTTGGTGAGTGCGGTCATGGCCGAGGGTGATGCGGAGCCACGAGTATTTGAGATGTTAGAGGCAGGCTTACGCACGCTGTTGGAGAGTCGCGATGCGGCATGGACCACATTGTTGTTCCAGATTCGCTTGCTGGGAGTCACCGGATTTCGGCCTCAAACCGAGCAATGCGCGACCTGCGGGCAAGGGCAGCGGAATCCGCTTCCTCAGTTTTCGCCGATTGCCGGAGGAATGGTCTGTGAGCGGTGCGCGAGCCGCCAACCGTTTCGGTGTACGGCCTTGTCCCGCGGAAGCGTCGCATTTCTCCAACAGGCCTTACACATGCAGCCTGCATTGCTGAGTCGATTGCATGCGGTCGGTCAGGTGCGGGCTGAAGTCGAGTCAGCCATTGAGAGTTATGTCACGGTGGTGGCTGGGCGGCGACTTCCGCCGGTAGATTTTCTGACCCACGGAAGCCCCGCGTAAAGTGCGGTGCGCGATCCGAAAGAGGGAGTGGTGTCTTCGATGACTGATGTGGTGCTTGAACCCACCGATATGGAGTGGTTAGAGAAAGGCGTGTTGGGCATCACGTGGAGTGATGGCCATAAGGCCATCTATCCCGTCCGGTATCTCCGGCAACGGTGTCCCTGCGCAGCCTGCACGGATGAATGGACCGGGGAGCTTCGCCTGAAACCTGATGATGTGCCCATCGTGATCATGCTCCAGGATGTGGAACCAGTGGGACGATACGCCTTCCAATTCACGTGGAGTGATGGGCATGACACCGGTCTCTATTCGTATGCCTTCTTGCGGCGGTTGTGCCAGTGCGATGTGTGTCAGCCGGTGAAACCGGTAGAGCCAAAGTCCCGACGGTTGCTCTGACGGATAGAAGAGGGGGCGCGGTGTGGAGGCGAGAGAAGGGGAGGCCTGACCAGATGAGTTTAGGTCAATGCATTGGCGCGGGATGGTGGTTGCTCATTGGAACCCTGTGTGTGGCCTGCTCGGGACTGCCCTCATTCGACCAGCAGAAACGTCTGGTGGAAGCGGGTGACTTCAAAATTCATCAACTGACACCGAGGGCCTTTGTGGAGACCTGGGGGCAGCCAACCTATACGCATCAGCAGTTTACGCATTTCTTTGCTATGCAAGACGGACGCTTAATCCCGCAGGCACGAATGGCGCTCGGAGAATCGCCGCAGGGGTGGGAGACAGGATTGGCGGCCGGAGATGCCTTGTTCTTAGCCTATGCGGATCGGGGCCAGTATCTGGTATTCCTTGATGAGGCGCTGGTGTATCACGAAGCGATGGCGGCTGAGAAGGTCCATGCCGTCGGCAAGACGTGGACGTACGAATCGCAGTTCAAGACGCGACTCGAATCCTCACCAGCCTTGAAGTAAGTGCTGTTCTTCCCCTCATACGTATGAAATCGACTCAGGACCATCGTCCGCTTAAGATTTGCATGGTGTCGTCGGAGGTCGTGCCCTATGCGAAAACGGGCGGGCTCGCCGATGTGGTCGGTGCGCTGGCCATTGAGTTTGCCAAGCTCGGACACGATGTCTGTGTGATCCTTCCCTGTTACCGCCAGGTCGAGGAGCGGGGCTATCAGATGACAGACTATGCCCGACTGTCGGTTCCGACGGGTCACGGCCTGATCGAGACTCGAATTCATGAACTCGCCGGCTCTTCGACTCGAGTCATGGGGCCTGGACGCCTGCGGGTCTTTGTCATTCGTCATGATCCGTATTTTTTTCGGACTGGACTGTATCAGGAGGCCGGTCTTGATTATCCGGACAATCTCGACCGGTTCGTGTTTTTCTGTCGAGCGGTGATGGAGTTGTTGGTGTATTTCGAGGAAATAGACCATTGGCAGACCGATGTTCTTCATCTGCATGATTGGCAAAGCGCCCTGTGCGCGGTGTATTTACGGACGATCTACGAATCGAAGGCCTGGTTCAGCAAGATTCGTAGCATCTTGACCATTCACAACCTCGGCTATCAGGGATTATTTCCGGCTGAGCATTTTGCTCGGACTGGGTTGCCCGAGCAATTATTTACCCCTGCCGCGCTTGAGTTTTATGGGGCTGTCAATCTGTTGAAGGGGGGCATTGTCTTTGCGGATCTCCTCACCACAGTCAGCCCGACCTATAGTCACGAGATTCAGACTGCCGAATATGGATGTGGTCTTGATGGTGTCATCCGTGGGCGGAAGCATGTCCTCCATGGCATTGTGAACGGGATTGATATCGAGACCTGGGATCCTGCCAAGGACGCGCACCTCGCTGCTTCCTATTCACTCTCCGACATGTCCGGGAAGGCGCGTTGTAAAAAAGCGCTTCAGCAGGAGCTGGGGCTTCATCGGCAGAAGGTTCCGCTTCTGGGGGTCATTGCTCGTCTGGCGAATCAGAAAGGAATTGATCTGGTGATCGAAGTCATTCCGGAGCTTATGGAACTCGATGTTCAGGTCGCCATTCTCGGGACAGGGGATGTCCAGTATGAAGAGCAAGTGCGCGAGTTGACGGAACGTTATCCGGCGAGAGTCGCGTTACGTAATGTCTTTGATGAGGGATTGGCGCATCGAATTGAAGCCGGGGCAGATCTGTTTATCATGCCGTCCCGCTATGAACCCTGCGGACTCAGCCAGTTGTATAGCTTGAGGTATGGGACTGTTCCCGTTGTGAGAAAGACCGGAGGATTGGCTGATACGGTGGTCAACTACACCCCCCGGGCCTTTAAGGAATCGCGTGTCACCGGGTTCAGTTTCGCGGATCCCAGCGCGACCGCACTCTTGACCTGTTTACTGCTGGCCTTGTCGGTGTATCGGAAGAAGGCGGACTGGCAGCGCATCGTCAAGGCTGGAATGGCGCAGGATCTCTCGTGGGCTCGTTCCGCGGAGATCTATGTGCAGTTGTTTGAGGATGTGCTCGGCTCGGAAGGTGTGCGCTAGTCTTGGGGATTGTCTGTTTGGGAAGAGTGGCTGTGTTATCGCAGGGCAGCTTGGAGCGCCAGTTCGAGATGAGAGAGCCGAGCCCGAGCCTGTGCAGCATAGTATGGATAATCAGCTTGGGTTGGGCTATCCAGAATCTGTCGGAATTGATTCCGTGCGAGATCGTATTCCCCCACTGACAGCGCAAGGGTACCAGTGTAAAGACTGCAAGAAGCTGCCATGGCATGGACATCGACGGCGAGTCTGGAAGATGGTGGAACAACTAAGTTCTTGAATTGGTCCGGGAGAAAGGTTTCTAGTGGTAACTTGCTCACTTGAGTCTGGCTCACCTCTTGTAATTTCGTCGAGTCCAGCATAGAGGACCGAACCTCGGCACTGGACAAGCAATGCGTGTAGGTGGTCCATACGTCCATAAATCTAACATTATCATATCGGACAGAGGTGCTAGAGGGGCTCGATTGGCAACCAACAACAGCGAGGCTAATGATTAGGAGAGTACAGAGCCCGAATCGTGGTTTCCTCATGACGTCCATCTGCCCAGATCCTCCAATTACTGTCTCGAATTACTGTCTCGAACTGGAGACAGCTATTCAATGAGCAAGTGTCGGGCCCATTTTAGAGCCGTGTAACTCATTGAAATAATTATCATGGTATTTTTTGTCGCACGTGCGAATGTCTCAAAAATATTTCAGTGTGGTGAATAGAATACGAAAGGTTAGAAGCCTGACTCGACACTCTTGAGGAGCCGATTTGTGAGGGGTTCCTACTGGTGCCAGTGCTTCAGTCGAGGATGTTCACCAGCCGAGAAAAACGTGGCCGAATATTTCAACCGCAAGAGTTCCCAGAATTCAGGGAGCTTCTTCGTCCTTCCTCAAATACATTGCAATGGCATAGGAGACGTGCGAAGACACATTCCTTCGCACGTCATCCACATTGTTTCTGAGTTTTTCCCAATTCCATGTTGCTGCGGCGAGAAGCATGCAGACGCCGCATGTCGGTTGTTACGGGACTGGGATCAATTCCGTGGGAGGCGACTTCTGACGACCTATACGCTAGCGAATTTCTGTCGGCAACTGATATTGTTGGGGGCCTATGGCGACTATATGAACGGTCTGCT